>CAJTQO010000043.1 GCA_910578405.1 uncultured Lachnospiraceae bacterium
CCCGTATACGGTCTAATAACTCTTTCCAGTAATTCCCTCCACCTAGGTTTTTCAATCGGTCATCATCCATTGTAAAACCTTTTATCATATATTCTTTCAGGCGTTCTGTCGCCCAACGCCGAAATTGCGTAGCAATCAAAGATTTTACACGATATCCAAGAGAAATTATCATATCAAGATTATAATGGGTAATATTATAATTCTTGCCATCAGTGCCAGTTGTTCGGAATTTCCGAACAACTGAAGCCTCCTCCAATTCTCCCTCTTCAAATATATGTTTAACATGCTCGCTGATATTGGATTTACTGGTTTGATATAATTCACATAATTGAGCCTGCGTAAGCCAAACCGTTTCATCCTAAAATTTAACGTCTATTTTTGTATTTCCACCTTCTGTCTGATATATGATAATTTCACTTTGTATATTAGTTTTAATGTTCTTTTCTTTATCTGTCACATTTCCACTCCTTCTCAATCATATTTCTTCTCTCAGAAAAAAAGCTATCTGGGAACCTTGACTCATCATATACTCCAATACGGTCTGTACTTTCTGTAAAAGCTTTGTGTTCTCCCTAAACTCCATTCTATGGCGAGCGACAAAACTTCCAATATATTCCTCTAGATAAAATAGTGTATTGTCATATAATGTTACTCTGCATTCCGGGTCTTTCATAGTCAGCTTATGTATCCACTCAATTCCAATCTCCTTATAAGGTTCCATGCCAACTGTATTCAACAACTTAGCCAAAGCGTAAAACATCGCTTTAACACTTCTTGATTTCTCAACAAAATTCGTTAAAAATACGGCTCTTTCCTCTGAAAGCAATTCACATCTATGAATATTTTTCTGCCAAGCAGTATTTGCAAACAAATATGTTGTAATAACTCTATCCCCTCCAAAAGGCACATTATGACTAGCGTAATAATTGTACTCTTCCTTATTGCCTAGCTCAATCATCTTTGACTTCAGAAGTTCCCATATACTCCAAAATTCGTCTGTCTTTCTATATACCTCCTGATCTATAATTAGCCATTTTAATAGTTCCTGTACATGTTCATTTCTAATAATATCTGCCCTTTCCGTAAAGGACATAATAAGAACTTTTCTTTCATAACTATCACAATATAACAGTACATCAGCAAACCAAACAATGAAATTCAATGTATACCCTATGAGATTTCTTCGTTCTTCTTTCATATCATAGTTATTGCCAAATGTTATTCTTATTGTTTTATCTTTCGTCATTTCAGCAATTGTAAATGCCTCTTTCATATCTACCGAAATAAATGATATAACAGCAAATGTCACAGCTCCACTAAGCTTTGTAAAATCAATATTCGTTACACCAAAAGAATCTTTCATTAAAGCCTGTTCTATATTTTGTTGATAGCTTTCCAAAAAGACATCAAGAGAAAGATTCCTCTGTTTCATCATTTGTACTTCATATTGATCTGCAAGCAATGAAAACATATACACAAGCTTCCATCCATCACCCGAACTCTGTTGCCATATAGTATTCGCAACCTGTTTTATAATACGACTATCATGACCCCAGTCTCTAAGAACCAGTTTTAAGAGTAAATATAGTGGATTTTCATTACCTGCTATTTTTGTATTTTCCCCATCTATTAATAATATAAGTCCAAGTGTAATGGCTTCTGCCCCATTCCCAACTTGTGCAAATTCAAAACCTGATATTTCTGAAAATAAATACCCAAGATCAAAAATAATATGCCTACATAAGCCCCTGTCTCTATCTCTCAAATCTTTTCCAAAATCCCTAAGCAATACTGCACATGTATATGGAACGATCGAAAGATACCGATGAAACAGAAATGACTGATCCTCAGATTCCGAATTATCTCTATCGTTATAATTACATAAGAATCCCCACAGTTCTTCCAATTCTTTCAATACAATTAATATATTGGAATATTTATCATATTCTTTAAACTTCTCATTTCCATTAAATTTATAATCACTCCACAACTGTAAATCCATATATTGAAAATGATAGTTGCTTGTCTCCCTGCTTTCTTTACTGAGTTCCTCCATATCTTCGCTAAAATCAGGCATCACCATGCACATATTATTCCCTTTGTCGTCCGGCTCAACATTAACCACTCTTTTGTAATGTCGTAAATCCATTCTATAATATGCATACTTGTCCGATGTCTGCCATGCAGCTATATCCTTTGTTGCATCATCAATAGCTCTATATATTTTTTCTAACCTCACACCATACTCTTCCTCAGATATTCCGTTTCTATTTGTCTGGTATTGAAGAATAATGTCCTCTAACCTTTTACGTCTATGTGGAAGTTTATTACTTTCTCTGCGCTCCTCTTCAAAAATATTATCTCCATGCAGCAAAAATGATGCCTGTCCTTCGGATACGAATCTATCCGAATCAAAGTGAAATATCTCTTTTGTCTTAAGAAAATCACAGACAATATCCACCGTTTTTTCTGGATATGCTTCGGCTATACTTACAATAACTGCTGTCAGCATAACATTTTTAGATTTTATTAATACATCTCTGCAAAAATCTATAACCAAATTGTCATCAGAATATTTTACCACATTAAGAAGCCATGTTTCAAATCCCATCAACAAACTGACAAGAAGATCTGAACCCACATGCGTTCCCCTATACATTTTCCAAAGACGTTCAGAGGCTATCTGTTCTATTCCCTGCCCTTTCACATATATCATGATTTTCCTGCATTCTTTGTAATCTTTATTCAAATCTGACTCTAAATAAACTTTTCCTGTCTTATTACAAAATCGAATCAGAAAATCTTTTGCCGCCTTCTGATTATTTTGCAGCAAATTTATAATCGGTGTCTTATATGCACTTGCTGGATAATATTTATTTGACAGATGTGAATCAAGCCCAAAATAACCATCTATATCTACACTGCGATAAACAGGTGATTGCCCCTGATTCACCCACATAGTTTCCATCAACCTGATTGTCATTTCAGGAATTGCAAACGGTATTTGTCCATAATGATAAATATCTGCTATTACACGTTTTGACAAATCATTATACATTCTATAGGTATCTAAATTTATCTTAGCAAAAAAAATATATTCCTCATCGCCTTTTGGAACATCTAAAACAATTTGAAAAATATTGTTTAGTTCATCTTTAATCATCCATGCAGAATTAACCACCACATCCTGCAATTTTTCAATCTGTTCACCCCTTACAGCATATCGTAAATCTTTGTCATTTGATAATTGTGCTAATAAAAATAATCCTATTTTCCCGGCAAGTGCCGTATTCTCTTCTTTTTTATTTTCAACATGCTTTGTCCACGAATCCAGAACCTCAATTATAATAATAACCATTTCTTTGTCCCAATTGATCGATTCTTTATGATCAAATATATAAACAAATAACGCTTTCCATGCATATCCAGAAGGCTTTGACAATCGAAACGGAATAAGATTTCCCCTTTTTAAATATAGTTCTTTATGTTCTGCTACACGGCAACATGTATTAATCAGAAATGCCATTTTTTTTAACATTGCATAATTATCTTTATCCATGTCAGATGTGATTTTGTAATATACGTCTTTCAAATGGTCTTTACTGATAACCGTCAGAAGAACCTCATCTTTCCATACCCTATCAACATCTTCGCATCCAAGCATCTTGAAAATAATATCTTGATGTTCTTCTGTCGCTGCAAAATATGTCATCCAACCATGGAACAATTTTCTAACCCGAAGAGATGTCCTAAATTTTGTAAAGAACTTGTCTGGTCCAATATTCATATTATACTGCTGTGTGAAAATATGGTTTGCAGCTAATTCCTCATATACATCATGGCTATAATAATATTTTCTGGCATCATTTGTCTGATTCAATATTCCTGCCCGCTCCAAATCTTCAAATGCATCATAATCATCTTTGGGCTGTATCCCATACTGATAATTTTCATTTTCTAACATATCCATTGTAATAGATAAAAGAGCGTCTTCTCTTCTGGTTGGCATATTATTTTTACGTTTTCTATTATTTCGTATAATATCCTCCCATATTTTCTTCTCAAAAATTTCTCTGTTAAGAGTAATATTTTTTTCATTTTCTAAATCATCCAATGAAAGATACAACTTCAGATAAAACGGTGCGCCAAGCAATTCCAAAAGCTTTTTATCTTCTGGAAGTATAAAGCCATATGTATTAGATAGTTCTAAAAGTTTGTTGCAATGGATTGGTTCTACATGATACTGCTGAACCTTAACCTTGCTTAACAAAATATTATGAAATGATTCCTTATATGTTGTTCTAATTGTAAAAATCAATTTCCATCCTGCTTTTATAAAAATCTGCAACAGTTCTTCAAATGTATGCTGATTTTCCATTGAAAAATACTTCTCTGCTGCATCAATATATACAATACGGATATCCGCATCTTTATATACACCAAGCAATTCATCAACTTTCAATACACCATGTAAACTTAAAAACCTCAGTTTATCATCTACATCCATATCTATACTTTTAAATGCAAGAAATGCAGTACCATCACTAAAGTTCTCTATTATCCTCTTAACCAATGCAGATTTTCCATAACCTGCTTCCCCATCTACAAGCAAAATCTGATTGTTCGAAACAAGAAAACTATCAATATTTAACATATTATGGTCTAAAACAATCTCATTTTCTTTGTAAACTATACTTGTGTTAATATTCTCAAATAAATCTATCTTATGCTTATCAAGACTTTCACAACATGCTTGCACAGCAGAATCTGTTTGAAAAAATACATTCCTGCAAATAGTAAGCCGACTATCCTGCATAAGCTGCGCTTCAATATTACTAAGTCCACGCCACTCAATTTTTATAATAAGATTTTTAGCTATGTTTTCTACATTAATTTTATATGATGGTTCTATCATATCTTTTTTTGAACTTGGAGAAAACTCTCTGCTTATATAAAAATATAATGTCGTAATTCCAGGATAAGATCTTGCAGCCCCCTCTACAGCTTCTATCAAATCTTTTTCTTTACCAGACATGGGAACACTATCTGCATAATATTTTGCTTGAAAACCAATAAGTTTATCGCCCACTTGAATTGGATTTGTTTCTATGTGAGGCTGATTAAAATAACGAAAAATGCCATTTTTCTGGTTAAACTCATAACAAAACAAGTAGTAGGCAAGATTCTCAAATGCCCTTTGTGGATTATTCGAGTATTTATATTCAAAAGCTTTCCAATCTACAGACGTTTCTGGTATCATAAAATCCCCCTTTAGTACTTAAATAAATTCCCCACTACGGGCAACAAAACATCCATTTCTTTTTTACTTAATTTGATGTTACACATTGTGGGGAATTAATCTTATAAAGATTTTATATTATTTCTTTGTATCCCCACACCCCACATCAACCACCGCTGAAACCTCAAAATACTTCTCCATCCTCTTGGTTTTATTCCCATCCTCATCTTCTACAAACACAAAATGCCTGTAAAACTGCCTAAAATAAAGGATTTCTAAATATGTTTCCTCTGCATTCCCACCACACATTCAATATGGCTGCAAAAAGGAAACATATCACACCCCATCCCTCTCACCACCCGATATCCTTTTTTGAGCAAAATCTCCAAATCCCTCACCAAAGTCTCTGGATTACAGGAAATATATACCACACGCTGCGGATTAAGAGCTGCCAGGGAATCCAGAAACACTTCATCACTGCCCGTACGCGGGGGGTCCATAAACACAGTGTCTATCTTCTCTCCCTGGTTAGCCAGTTGCAACATAAATTCCCCGGCGTCTTTTTGATAAAATTCAATATTTTTAATTCTATTTTTTCTTGCATTCGCCACGGCGTCCTTTACAGCGTCTCCATTCAGCTCCACGCCAATAACCCTTCGCGCTTTCGACGCTGCCACCATACCAATCGTTCCGATTCCGCAATAAGCGTCCAACACCGTCTCCTCTCCAGTCAGTCCGGCATACTCTATTGCTTTCTCGTACAACCTCTCCGCCTGGATAGAATTTACCTGATAAAACGACTTAGGGGAAATTTTAAACGTAATGCCGCAAAGCACATCTTCAATATAGCCTTTTCCATAAATCACCTGTTCTTTCTCCCCTAAGACCATGCTTGTTTTCCGATTATTAACATTAACTATAATAGTCGTAATATCCGGATGAAGCTTTAAGAGTTCCCGGACAAAATTCTTTTTGGATGGCAAAACAGGATCCGCCAGCACCAGCGTTACCATAATCTGCCCTGTGGCATGGCCTGTCCTGACCATAACATGGCGCAACAGACCATAGTCCATATCCTCATCATACGTTTTAATTTTGAAAGAAGGAAGCAGCTTACGAATCGAACCAATAATTTCATCTGCTTTCCGGTTCTCTAACACACATTCTTTTATAGGGATAATGTAATGAGTGCCTTCTTTATAGACTCCTGACAAAGCTTTCCCACTTCTGTCATGCGTAAATGCCGCATTCACCTTATTCCGGTAATGTTCCGGCTCTTCCATCCCAATCATCCCTTCCAGTTTTACATAAGGTTTTAGCAGTCTCGCTAAATCTTTTTCCTTCTCTGCAAGCTGCGCTTCATAAGGAACGCCTAATAGCTGGCAACCGCCGCATTCGCCAAATGCACGGCATATCTTTTCACCAGCTTCCTTTTGCTGTTTTCTGCCACCTTGACGACGATTTTCCGCCATATTCTTTTCTGAGCCATAAGACAGCCTTTCTTGTTTTCCGCTTCTGTTTTCTTTTTCCCAGCCATTCAATTTCTCATATCTTTTTTCCCTTTTATAGCTTCCTGGATGGTTCCCACTGCCTTCTTTTTCACTTCTTCCCGTATAGCTATGGTTGCCTTCCTTTTCATAATTTCCTATATAATTCTGACGACCTTTCTTTTCATAGCTTCCTACATCGTTTCGGTGGCCTTTCTTGTCACGGCCTCTTGTATCGTTCTGGCGGTCTTCCTTTCTACGGCTCCTTGTATAATTCTGACGGCCTTCCTTTCCATAACTCCCTATATTGTCCTGACGTTCTTCCTTTCCATAACTTCCTATATTGTCCTGACGGCCTTCCTTTCCATAATTCCCTATATTATCCTGACGTTCTTCCTTTCCATAACTCCCTATATTGTTCTGACGGCCTTCCTTTCCATGACTCCCTATATTGTCCTGACGGTCTTCCTTTCCATAACTTCCTATATTGTCCTGACGGCCTTTCTTTCCATAACTTCCTATATAATTCTGGCTACCTTTCCTTTCGCCGCTTCCCGCATTTCTACGTCTTCTTTCCTTTTCATCACTTCCAAAAGGCTTTCCACCAATTTCCTTTTTATAGCTTCCTGAGTAATTCCAAGCGCCTTCCTTTTCACGGTTTCCTAAACGGTTCTGACCGCCTTTCTTTCCGCCGCTTCCTGACGGTTTCCCACTAATTTCCTTTTCACGGCTTCCGGTATCGTTCTGGCGGCCTTCCTTTTCCCATGCTCCCTGCCTTTTCCGCCCGTTTGCCTTTGACTGCTTTCCCGGCCTTCCCGCTTTACCTGCTCTTTCCAAACTTCCCTTCTTTCCTTCTCTTTCCATCTTTTCCAACTCTCCAAACTCCAGTATCCCAAAGTGTATTCAAAAACATTCCTGCCATCTAAAATCTACGTAATCTTTCATAAAGAGCCCAAAAAACCTTCTGCAAAACACCTTGCGCAATACCATACTTTTCTTTTCTGTTTATTCCTATATCCTATTATTCTTATATCCTATTCTTCTTATATCTAGAGCGTGTTAAAAATTGCTTTCTGGCAGATGTACGTCACAATTTGTGGGAGATTTGCGCCAAAGGAAGGGGGATAACCTAAATTGGCGCAAATATCACGCAAAGTGGGGCGTACAGATGTCAGGAACAAATGTTCAAACACGCTATAGTACAGCGTTTTTTAATTAACTATACTTAAAGAATGCCGTATTTATCAGCATATTAGGCAAAATATAATTCAGTTAATTAGCGAACGCTATACCAGTGTTCCATCCGGTCAGAAATTCGAATCGTGAACCGCCTGTTTCGCACCATTGCGTCGTTAAAATTTCCAGACGACGCCACCGCATCGCCGTCGAAATTTTGCCTGGCGCTGGCACGAACCATGCAGCCCACAAATCTAATTTCTGTCTGGATGGAACACTAGTTATTTTTAAATCTGCTTCTTTTTAGCCTCTATTTTTTCGCATAATACTCCACACTCCAAATGTTATTTAATTTTCTGAAGATAATTTTTTAAATGGTTATTAACAAATATAAGCGTAACGGGATGCGTTGACTAAATTGGATGGGAACATCATGCAAGATGGAACGCATACATTGGGAGAACGAATTCCCAAACATGTTTTAATATATCCCCCTTAACATCCAATCACTTTCCGCAGCTTTCCTTTAATCCGCTGCAATGCATTGTCTGTTGATTTCCCATCCCGGCCCAATACCCTGGCAATCTGCATATAACCCATGCCTGTAATATATAAATCCAACACCTGTTTTTCAAAAGCGCTTAACTCACGTTCAATAATTTTTTCCAGCCTTTCCACATTTTCCCGGTCAATCAACAGTTCTTCCGGGCTTTGCCCCGAGTTAGCCGTCAATATGTTCTGCAACTGCGCCTCTTCACCATCCTGCTCCCCGCCGTCCCCCGGGCTAACATGGCTGTATAGCGAAATATAAGTATTCAACGGCGCGTGTTTCTGCCGTCCCGACGCCTGCACCGCTGTATACATCTGCCTGGAAATGCACAGGTCAGCAAAAGTAAAGAAGCTGGCGTCCCGCCCAATATCATAGTCCCGGACAGCTTTAAACAGTCCTATCATCCCTTCCTGAATCAGGTCGTCATTATCCGCGCCAAGAATGTACATAGATTTCGCTTTGCTTTTTACCAGATGTTTATATTTATCCATAATGTAATCGGTAATCTGTTCTTCCCCGTCCCGCAGACGTACAATCAGTTCCTCATCGCTGTACTGTCCATACAAATCTTGCATATTCCCCCCCATTACTGAATAACAATGGCCTCACCGCCATATTCATAATCTTTTGTGCCATCCGCTCCATTCGCATCGGACACTGGCCCATCCGGCACGCTGTTATGCTGTCCTCCCTGCCCAGCGCCAGTTCCGGGCGTCCCGGATGTCCCTGTTTCCATATCGGCTCCAGATTCCTTGCGCGTTCCATCCTCCGCTCCCCCCGCATCGGTTCCAGGCGTTCCGGCTTCTGCTGTCCCTGTACCGGTTCCAGACGCTCCAGGAGTTCCCGCTTCCGTCGTCCCTGTGCCGGTTCCAGACGCTCCCGCTTCCGCCGCCCCTGTACCGGTTCCAGGCGTTCCGGCTTCTGCCGTCCCTGTGCCGGTTCCAGACGCTCCCGTTCCTGCCGGAGGCGTCTGTACCGGATCTATCACTACGGCGTCTTCTGCCACTTTTTTATTGTTCTCTTCCGCTTTCGCTGCCTCCTCTCTCTCCCGTTCCAGCCTTTCCTGCTCGGCACGCAGACGTTCTTCCTCAATCCGCTTTGCCTCTTCCGGCGTTAGCTTACGTTGCGGGGCCGGAGAAGTTTCCGCATTGAGTCCATTGCCGCTGATGGTGTCTTCTGCCGCTGGCTGTGCCGAATTGCTGCTGACTGTGCCATCCGCCAGGATGTCCGCGCCATTCCCGCTAACTGTGTCATCCATCTGGACGCCCGCGCCGTTCCCGCTGACTGTGTCCTGCCCTTTGGAATCTCCGCTTTCCAATCCTTCGTTCTGCACGATTTCTATAACCCCTCTTGCCATATGCTCTGCCAATATCTGATACCCATCCGGATTTCCATGCACGCCGTCCGGCATATAGGTTGAAATAACCTGTGCGTCATGAGTGTCCAGAATATTGGAATTATATAAGTCAATCACATCAATGTCATACTGCGCCGCCAATTCTTTCACAGCTTTGGCATACACGTTTTGTGGAAGCAGATAGTCTCTTTGCGCCCGCAGATAATCATGAAGCACGTTTGGAAGCGGTGTGGCAAATATAATCTTTGCATCCGGGTAATCTTTTTTCAGCCCCCGCATCAGTTCATCCACATCGCCATAAAATGTCCTGGCCTTTTTTTCTTCCAAACTCCCCAGTTCCTTTGCCGATGCGGCGAACCCGTCATTAGCGCCTCCAAATACCAATATAATGTCAGAGTCTTTGGGGATTTCTTTATAGCGATCCACAAACGCGTTGTCCCAATACCTTCCATAGGAAGAACCGCCAATTCCCAGGTTATAAACCTCTTCCGCCTGCAAAATGTCTTTCATTTTAGAAGGATAGGAATACTGTTGGTAATTTTCCATTTTATCCAAATTGCTGCCAGCCGTGATGCTGTCCCCCAGGCAGGCAATCTTAATATCCGAAAAATCATAGCTGCTGTTCTCGATATACTCCCTATCCGCGCCGTTTGTCTCCATAGTTTCTGAATAAGAAGAACGTATTTTTCTCCTTTCTTCCAAACTCATTTCCGGGATATCCCTTACATAGGGTATTACCCTTCCATCCACTACAGCGTTCCCTGATATGGTATCTTCTGATACAGCTTCCGTTACATTCCCGGATACTGTCTCCTCCCCCTGGGCTCCTTCCAAAGCTGCCGCTCCATTTCCTGACACGGTATCCTCTTTCGTCTCTTCCGGCACAATGATTGCTCCATTTCCTGACACCGTATCCTCCTTAGTCTCTTCCGGTACGGCTGTCCCATTTCCTGACACCGTATCCTTTTCTTCCTCTCCCTCTGGCGTTTTGCCTGCATTGCCTGATACGGTATTTTCCACTTCTTCCGGCTCTTTCTCCGGTGGCTTGGGCGCTGGTGGCTTAGGCGCCGGAGGAGCGTCTATAACAATAGCTCCCTCTGCCGCTTCCTCCAAGTCCTGTTGGTTTATATCCGGCACAGACGCAGCGCCTTCGTTTTCAGCCTGTCCGCCCGGTTGGCTTTCCCCTTCTCCCGGCGTTGTTTGATTATCTGTTGTTTCTTGTCCGGTTCCCACTACTAAAGCCTGATTCTCAGGCTGCGGCCCGGATGATTGCTGCCCTTCCCCTGCCGTTGTCTCGTTTCCGGGCATTCCTTGCCCTTCCCCTGCCGTTGTCTCGTTTCCGGGCATTCCCTGCCCTTCCCCTGCCGTCTGGCTGTCTGTTATGTCCTGCCCATTTTCTTGCGCCGTCTGACTGTCTGGAACTTCCTGGTTATTTCCAGTTCCATCCTGTTCTCCAGGCATTCCCTGCCCTTCCGCCGGCGCCTGTCCTTCATCTCCAGGCGTTTCCTGCGGTATTTCATCTATTACAATTGCACCGGAAGAAGCTTCCACTGCTTCATCCATTCCTTCGCCTGACGCTTCCTGTCCCTGGCCGCTTTCCTGTCCTTCCGGCTCCTGTCCGTTTTCCTCGCCTCCGGCCCCTTCCCCATCTTCACTGTTTTCCGTAAACTGCCCGTTCCCGTCTCCTTCTTCCCACTCCTGCCATTCATCCAACACCAAGACTGAATTCACCTGCTCATCCAAAAATACTTGCAAAGCTTCTGCATCCCCAGCCAGTTCTTCAATCTGCACCCGCACGCTGTCAATTTCCTGCTGCACTTCGTCATGCCTTGCCGCCCATTCCTTCTCCTGTTTCTTATCCTGGTAATAACCATACCCTTTGAAAACCAGCGCCGCTGCCAGCATAATTGCCAGCACGCCGATTACCGTCAATAAATTTTTCTGCATTTGATCCGTACCCTTTTTCATAACTACCTCCTCTTATTGCCATACAGCCGCACAAATCCAGATACAGGTCTTTCGGAAAGCATTTTCAAACGCACCCGGAACTATATACGCGCCAAACCATTATTTTATGCCGCCCAAACGCTGTCTGACAATCTCATACGCAAACACCCCTGCCGCCACCGATGCATTCAGGGAATCAATATCCCCTTTCATTGGTATCGACGCCACAAAATCACATTTCTCCTTTACCAGTCTGCCTACCCCGTTTCCTTCGCTGCCAATTACCAGCCCTATCGGGCCTTTCAAATCCAACTGGTACATCTGCGCGCCATCCATATCCGCACAGACAAACCAAAGTCCGCGCTTCTTCAAATCCTCTATTGTTTTTGCCAGGTTCGTTACTTTTGCCACCAAAGTGTAATTCAAAGCGCCTGCCGAAGCCCTGGCTACTGCTGCCGTCAGCCCTGCCGCACGGTTTTTCGGAATAATCACCCCATGGGCGCCCGCCACGTTTGCGGTACGGATTACCGCTCCCAGGTTATGGGGATCTTCCACATTATCCAACAAAAGCAAAAACGGCGGTTCCCCCTTTTCCTCCGCCAGCTTTAGCATGTCTTCCACTTCCGCGTACCCATAAGCCGCCGCATAAGCAATCACTCCTTGGTGTTTGCCTGTTTCCGACATCTGGTCCAGACGCTCCCTGGATACAAACCTTACCACCGTATCCTGCTTCTTTGCTTCCCGCTTCACCGTTGCAATGGGGCCATCCTGGCAGCCATCCTGGATAAATACCTTATCTATTGTCTTCCCGGAACGGAATGCCTCAATCACCGCATTCCTTCCCTCTATCGTAAATTCCTCGTATCTCATGAAAGCCTCCGTTTCTCCCAATGCCATCCTTTCCTTATGTAAATGACATTGCCGTTTTTCCACTTCCTATCCTTATTATATAACAGAAACGCTCCGTCATATCCACCCTTTTTACGAATATTAAGCGATTCTTAAACAAATATTAATTTCTTTTCCCTTTCCGCCGCTCCCTCCCCTGTTTTAAAAAAGCAGCCATCCCATCCCAATTCCCCCGCTATATTTCCAGCCCAAGTTTTTCAAACCCAAGCTTCACTAACCCAATGGCCCTGTCCATCTCATCCTTCAAATACAGATACCCCACCAGCGCTTCTAACCCGGTGGCTTTCCGGTATTCCAACACCGATGCGTTTTTTGCCGTGGTATAAGATTTTGCGTTCCTTCCCCTTTTATACACAGCCTCTTCCTCTCCAGTCAGGTTTTCCTGCAGGATGTCCGCCATTGCCGCCTGCGTTCCGGCCCGTACATATTGGGACGCTATTTTATGCAGTTCATTAGTCGCACGGTTCCCCCTCTCCACTACCACAGTGCGGATTATCACATCATAAATACTGTCTCCAATATACGCAAGCGTAAGAGGCGAATACTCCCTGATATCCACCTCTTTGCACGCAAATTCCTTTTTCAGTTGCCCTAACAGGCTCAAACCCTCTTCCATTTCACACCCTCACGGGTATCCTCCAACAGAATCCCTTTGTTTAACAGCTCTTCCCTTATTTCATCCGCACGGGCAAAATCCTTCGCTTTCCTTGCCGCCTGCCTTTGCGCAATCAATTCCTCAATGTCCCCATCCAGCAATTCCTCTTTCTTCTCCACCTTCAGGCCGCAAATATCGGACAGTTCCACAATCCGTCCTTTCAAAGCTCCCAAAAACGGCGCGCTGCTGCTTTCCTTTGCATGGGTATTGGCAAATTTCACCAGCTCAAAGATAGCGGCAATCGCATCTGCCGTATTAAAATCATCATCCATGGCTTCGTCAAATTTCGCCGTAAACCCATCCAGTTCCTTCGCCAGATTTTTCTCTTCCTCTGTCATTTCCCTGCCGGAAGCGTTTTGCAGCAGGAAATTCAGATTATCCACACTGTTTAAAATCCTCCCATACCCGTTCCCTGCCGCTTCCATCAGTTCACTGCTGAAGTTCAGCGGGCTTCTGTAATGCGCCGAAAGCATAAAAAACCTTAAAATCTGCAAATCATATTTTCCGGCGATATCCCTTACCGTAAAGAAATTTCCCGCGGACTTGGACATTTTCTTATGGTCAATGTTTAAGAAAGCATTGTGCATCCAATACTTGGCAAAGGTCTTCCCGTTAGCCGCCTCGGATTGCGCAATCTCATTTTCATGATGGGGAAACACCAAATCCTCCCCGCCCGCATGAATGTCTATTTCATCGCCCAAATACCGTTTACTCATCACCGAGCATTCGATATGCCAGCCCGGACGGCCTTCGCACCAGGGCGATTCCCAATAAGGCTCTCCTTCTTTTTTCGGCTTCCATAGGACAAAGTCCAAAGCGTCTTCTTTCTGATTTTCCCCGGAAACTAACAGGGAACGGTTCCCTCCTTGCAAATCATCCAGGTTTTTGTGGGACAATTTCCCATATTCCCTGAAATTGCGGGTCCGAAAATACACCGTACCGTCCTCCGCCTGATAAGCATACCCTTTCTCCATCAATGTCCGAATCATGTCCAGCATCCCGCCGATTTCATTGGTCGCCAGCGGATGCATGGTAGCGGGCTTTACATTCAAAGCCTCCATGTCTTTTTTACACTCTGCAATATAGCGCGTGGAAATAACGCTTGCTTCCACCCCTTCTTCCACTGCCTTCTTAATAATCTTATCGTCCACATCGGTAAAATTGGATACGTAATTCACCGCATATCCTTTATGCTCCATATACCGCCGCACGGTGTCAAATACAATCATCGGTCTGGCATTCCCGATATGAATCAGGTTGTAAACCGTAGGCCCGCATACATACATCCTCACCTTTCCCTCTTCGATTGGTATAAATTCTTCCTTTTTTTTCGATAACGTATTATAAATCTTCATTTTCCCGCTTCTCCTCTTTTTCCACGTTTCCCATGTTTCCCCATTTCCAGTTTTCCCCTGTTACGCGCCTTTTTATTCCAATCTATGGCCTGGCCGCCTGGCTTGCCTGAGCAAACGATACCTCTTAATCTGTGCCATTGACCGGTTCTTTCTGCTGTCTCTCCTTCTTCAACTGCCTTTGCAGTTCCCTCACTGTCCCTTCCAGTTCTAGCAGGCGGTTCGTCAGCTCACTGTTGGCGCGCTGTAAATTGGAAATATCCTCCTTTACCGGATCCGGCAGGTTCGTCTGGTCCATCTCTTCCTGAGGGAAACATTGCTTGCTGCGCTTCACCACACGCCCCGGCACCCCCACCACCGTAGAGCCACAAGGCACCTCCGCCAATACCACGCTCCCGGCGCCAATCTTGGAATTGTCCCCGATTTTAAAAGAACCTAACACCTTTGCGCCTGCGCTTATCATTACATTGTTGCCCACGGTCGGGTGACGTTTGCCATGCTCTTTCCCTGTGCCGCCCAGCGTAACGCCCTGATACAACGTTACATTGTCTCCAATTACCGTAGTTTCCCCAATAATTACCCCATTGCCATGGTCTATAAAAAAACCTTTCCCAATTTCCGCCCCCGGATGTATCTCAATCCCCGTTTTGCGCACTCCCCGCTGGGATACCCATCTAGCCAGAAAATAATGTTTCTTCAAATACAATTTGTGCGCCACCCGGTAATGCAGCATCACTTTAAAGCTTGGATATAAAAAAACTTCCATGGAAGAATGGATGGCTGGATCCCTTTCCCGAATCACGGCAACCTCTTCCTGTATCCTTTTCACCAAACCCATATCTACGCCTCCTGCTGTTGGAATGACCTTCTGGTTCCATCTCCATCCGCCGACGGACTTTCTAAGCCGACTAACTAAAAGAAAGGTAAAAGAAAAACCCCGCCCCATTTTAACCTGCGTTAAAAAGAGACGGAGTCACTCCGCGGTTCCACTCTCATTGAAGGCATATGTTCCCGCCTTCCTCTTGTATCGCGTAACGCGCTTCCACGGGTCCGGATACTGCACTGGCGCAACATGCGTTAAATTGCTCCAGACATTTCCCCGGGCCAGCTCACAGATGCACTTGGGCTATCCTTCCGTTGGGACTGCTTCCAGCCAATGGCGCTCCCTCTCTGTAACCTTCAGATAACTTACTCTCTCTGTTCACAGCTTTTCTTCTATCCAGTTATTTTCTTCTTATCACAGAATATGCAATCTTACCGGATTTGTCAATCCCTTTTCACCCAAATCCTGCGAAAACCGGCAGAGGCGTCTGGCAAATAACGGACGGATTTCATGTTTGCATCGGCGTTCCCACTTCAATCAGATTTCCGTCCAAATCATAAAATCGGATTGCTTTTTGTCCCCAGCTATGCGTCATAAGCCGGTTCACATATCGGATTGTGGGATACAACTCCTCCAGCTTTTCAACAAACGCTTCTATATCCGGTTCCTCAAAATACAATTCACAGGAGTTGCTTTCAGGAATAACGTCTTTTCCCAAAAACCCCTTCCAAATTTGCTCATCCTGAAGCACAAGACCTTCCGTTAAAATCATATTGCCATCATTGTCCAGCGCCATATTCAGGCCAAACAGGTCATGATAAAACCGTTTCGCCTTTTCAATGTCTTTTACAACCACCAAAATGTTTTTTAATTTCATAGTTTTCACCTGTCTGTGGCTTCCACCACATACTCTGCATATTTCCCTGCATCCGCCTTATGGCAGTCTGCGGTAATGGAAATCCCATTTTCCAGATATTCCTGCTTTTGTATGGAAGCATGTTCCATCAGCCAAGAAACGGCCTGCCCCTTATCATAAGGGAACAAAAATGTGGCATGCACATAATCTGCAAACACCCTTTCCCGAATCATCTGCGCCAGTTCCTCCATACCCTGCCCCGTTTTGGCGGACAGGTATATTTTGTCCGTCCCTGCATACTGCGGCAGACCTTCCTGCCCTACACTGCTTAAGTCGGCCTTGTTATAAACATAAATCATGGGAATGTCCGCCGCGCCGATTTCCACCAGCGTTTCCTGCGTCACTTTCATCTGCTCTTTATGGCGCTCGTCGGAGGAGTCAACCACGCAAAGCAGCAAATCCGCGTTTTTCGCCTCTTCCAACGTGGAGCGGAAAGCCTTCACCAAGCCATGGGGCAGCTTATGGATAAAACCTACGGTATCGGAAAGCAGGATTTCTTTGTTGTCTTCCATCTCTATCCTGCGCACAGTGGTATCCAACGTGGCAAACAGCATATCCTTTTCTAACACCTTCTTTTCCTCGCTGCCAAGGTACCTTTTCACCATCCAGTTCATCACCGTGGATTTCCCCGCATTGGTGTATCCTACCAGCGCCACTTTAGGTATGCGCGACTCCTGCCGCAGTTTCCCCTGCGTTTCCCGCTCCTTTGCCACTTCTTCCAATTCCCGCCGCAGCTCGGTCAGGCGTTTTTCTATTTTCCGCCTGTCCAGTTCCAGTTTCTTCTCCCCGGCGCCCTTGCTGCTCATGCTGCCGCTGGCGCCACCCTGCCTGGTCAGGGCATCGTGCATCCCCACCAGGCGGGAAAGCAGGTACTGCAGCCTGGCGGCTTCCACCTGCAGCTTCGCTTCCCTCGTCCTTGCCCGCAGGGAAAAGATATCCAAAATCAACGCCGTCCGATCCATCACTGGTTTCCCTATTTCCTTTTGTAAATTCCGCAACTGGGAAGGCGTCAGGGAGTTATCAAAAATAACCAAATCCGCTTCCAATGTATGGGCGTATTCTTTTACTTCCTCCACCTTCCCGGTTCCAATGTAGCAGGCTTTGTTGGGCGTGTCCATTTTCTGCGTGACCACCCCTGCCACCTCCATTTCACATGCCTTGGCCAATTCCCCCAATTCCTTCATGGAATGGTCAAAGTCCTCTTCTTTCCCGGTATCTAAGCCTACCAGTAGCGCTTTTTCTCTTTCTTCCATATTTACTCCTATTCCAAACGCACATCCTATGCATTCCCTCCAGTCCCCTACGCTCTAACGCTGCGCTGTCTCTACATGGGCCTGGATTTCTTTGGATGCTGGTTTCATGCTACACAATTTCATTAATCCACACCCGCTCCAGCCGCTTAATTCTGCCGAGTTGGCGCCATATTTCTGTTTTTTCTTCCTCACTGAGCCATTCCGGCAAAGCAAAACATTGTCCGGCCTCCTGGTATCCAAATGCCCAGGAAGTCAGCGCATCCACGGAAATATCCACTGTCATAACCGCTTCTTCCGATGCCGCCGCTGTCCGCCCCGGTTGGTTCGCTGCAGCATTCCTAACTTCACGTTGAGCCTGCAGACGCATGTTTCCTTCCATTTGGGCTGTTCCCACATTCCTTCCGCCTCTCTCTATGGATGCCGCGGTAAGTTCTGCGCTTTTCCTTTCCAACGGCCGTTTTTTTCGTACGCTTGTCCTTTCTTCGGCAAAGTCGCATTCCCATATCCCATTGTTGCCTTCTAAAATAGGGTCTGAAACACAAATGTCCATGGAAACTTCTCCTCGTTCTACCCAAAGCAATGACAGCATGGCACGCACATCCACAATACGGGCCATAATCACTGGCGTTTTTACGCCTGTGGCCTTTACCGGGCAGGCATCGCTGTTCTCTCCCTTAACCCAAAGCGATTCTTGTATTTCCGGCTTTTCCATTTCCTGTGCATAAAAAACATAACCCCTAATCGTTCCTCCTTCTTCAAACGCCCAGATTCCTCCCTGCTGAGCCTGCAGTTCTTTCTCCATTATCTGAAAATAATCCGTATCCCGGCGTATAAACACATCGTAGCGTTGTTCCAGATGGCTTTCCGCCGCTATTGCCAGCCTTTTAAAAAAAGCAGCTTTCCAGGCTTTATCCGGCCTGTCCCCTATTTTCCCAACAAATGTACATCTCTGTCCTCCTTCTGCCCCGGACGCTCCCGCCAGCGTCCCTGCCTGTTTGCCCTTCACAGCCTTTTCCGTAAAGCCCGCAAAACTGTCCCTCACTTCATATTCCATCCTGTCATAAATATAGGTAAACTGATAAGGCCGGTAAATAGCAGGATCCGCAGGCATTAAAAACGTAAATGGCTGCGCTTTCCCATGCATATCCCGCAGGGCCTCCTTAAGCAGCCTGTCCATACAGCCTCTGTGCCTGCACTCCTTTTGGGTGGCCACCCCAACGATATAATTTATTTCTCTGCAGGCAAAGGCGCCTCCCCTGCGCAGCATAACCGGATATGGGGATAAATACAGCATAGCTGCTGCGCCTTCTTCCCTTTCCAGCGCGTAACCATAATTTCCTGCCGCCTTTTCCTTAAAATAATATTCCGTAAAAACTTCCGAATCTTCTGAAAACACTTCTTCCCAAAGGGGCCGCAGTTCCTTGCATTTTTCCCCTTTCAGCTTTACCAGCCTAAATCCCGGTTCCATGCCCTTCACCCTTCCTGCGCTTCTGTTTTCGGACAGCCCTTACAGCCCCCACAGCGTCCCTGCGCCGTTACATCTTCCGTATAGTAATGAACCGGGCTGGTCAACAGACAGACCGCTTGAGAGGAAATGCCTTCCCCAGCCCCGGTAAACCCCAGCCCTTCCTCTGTGGTCGCTTTTACGCTCACTTGGGAAATGTCAATCCTCAGCGCCTGGGCAATATTTTCCCGCATCTCATCTATATAGGGGCGCATTTTCGGCGCCTGGGCAATAATTACCGCATCAATGTTTTCTATCAGGAAACAATGTTCTTCCAACAGCTTTCCCACTTGTCCCAACAATTTTATGGAAGAAATGCCCTGATATGCCATATCCGTATCTGGAAAATGTTTCCCAATATCGCCCAATGCGGCTGCCCCCAACAGCGCGTCCATAATCGCATGTAACAGCACATCCGCGTCCGAATGGCCAAGCAGCCCTTTCTCATAAGGGATTTTCACCCCTCCCATAATCAGTTCCCTGCCTTCCGTCAGCCTGTGTACATCATAACCTGTCCCTATTCTCATATCTGCCTCCTATTCCAATCCCGCAATCGCCCAGGAATGCCTCTTAAAAAAATGCCTTCCTTATTAAAAATGCCTTTCTTTTAAAAAATCGCATTGCTGGCGCTAAACGCTTATCGGTATCCTAAAATGCTTCGGACATTCCATGAGCGGGCTCTGCCTTAACTGCGCACCGCCACAGTCCGTCTCTTATTATTTTTACGAAATCAATGGGAATTCATGCACTTTTCCATCCCTGGCTCATATTCTAAACTAAAAAGAAAAGAGGGAACCTATGCGACCTTCTACTCATTATATTGGCATTGTAGGGATTATTGAACGCATGTCCCCTATGCGCAATGACTGCTGCAACCAAATCCTGTCACTGCGCACCATGAACGGCATGGTAAATTTTGTCCTTTCTCCAGGCACTTATGTGGTGGACAATACTCCACTGCGCACCGGGATGCGCATTACTGCTTTTTATGACAGCAACCAGCCTGTTCCCCTAATCTACCCGCCCCAATACCAGGCCGCTTTTATCGGGCGCACCGAACCGTCCGAAAATATTGTGATTGCCTATTTTGACCGTGGCCTTCTTTCGGAAGAAAACCAACTCAAACTGAATATCGGCTCCCGCACCCGCGTCACCACCGCCAATGGGCAGCGTTTTACCTGCGACCTTGGCGGAAATTTCCTTATCGTTTATTATGGCGCAACTACCAGAAGCATTCCTGCACAGACTACGCCGGACAGGATTATTGTCTTCTGCTAAGTGACTTACAAAAATTTCCCAAGCGCGCCTGCCTTTTGCGCCGGCGCTGCGTTGGCCTGCGTTCCGCTTTCGTTCATGCTAAACGCGCGCCACTGGCGCAAAGCGCCTTCCCCAGGCCATGTCACCGCACCGCCTGCCTCTTGCGCCTTGCAGATAAAGCACATTGTCAGCCTGAAAAAAAGCATAAAAAAACACCCTTACAGACCTGACAGGTAATAGGGTGGCTTTCTGCTTTTCTAATTGGCACACTTCTATAAGGGGTAGTTTACTATCCCTTACTGAACGCGGGTTTATATCCTTTCTGTGTTATTCCATATTCCATGTATTCTCTGTTTTCCCGCTTTTCAGAAGTCCCTTCACTTCCTCCCAGTCTTCTGGCTGGCTTCTTAAATTGTCTTTCCATAGCCTGTCGGCTAATCTTATAATGATTCCCATGATTGTTCTCCTCCTGCCGGCCGGATGCACTGGTTCCAGCGGTATCAACTTATTTCCATATACTTCTTTTTCATCCTAACACAAAAATATGGGAAATGCAATATGGAAATTTACTTTAAATTTCGCCCCATAAAGGAACATAGGCTGCCATGCTTTGCATGTCCGCTTATTGCAACAAACGCTTCCTTGCTCTGCATGTCTGCTTATTGCAACAAACGCTTCCTTGCCCTGCATGTCTGCTTATTGCAACAAACGCTTCCTTGCCTTGCATGTCTGCTTATTGCAACAAACGCTTCCTTGCTTATTGTAATAAAAACGGTGAAACTCAAATTGAAATTCCCCTTGCATTTTCCTTAAAATATGCTAAAATAAAATTATACGGGGATATAGCTAAGTTGGGATAGCGATGCGTTCGCAACGCATAGGCCGCGGGTTCGAGTCCCGTTATCTCCATTACAGAAAAACCCCTGTGTTTAGGAGCATCTGTTAAAAACATAATAAACACTGGGGTTTTATATTATTACTGATAACACAATAAAAAAAGTAAAAAAAGAGGCTCCATAGAGCCTCTTTTTTTTACTTTATCGCTCACGCTCTGCCACCGTCTGCCACATCACGCTTTGCATCATCTTCCGCATCACGCTTTACCATCATCCACCGCATCATGCCTTGCCACCCATCCTCCACATCACTCTCTGCCGTCATTCGCCGCATTACGCTCTGCCGCCGTCTGCCGCATTCCTTTAAAAATACCCCGCAGCGTCAATACCGCCGCCACTGCCAAAATTATTTCCGTCACTGCCTGCGCATAAGCCAGGCCATAGAGCGGATACGCATAATTCAGGATAATTAACGCCGGGATTTCCAGGATGATTTTACGCAAAATGGCAAAGAAAAACGCCTTTTTCCCCATCCCTACCGCCTGGAATACGCCCACTGCCAAAAAGTCCATGCAAAGGAACGGCAGGCCGATACACATCCCCCGCAAAAAACTGGTTCCATACGCCACAATGCTTTCGTTTTGTATAAACAGACGAATCCAAAAGCCCGCTGCCAGAAAATAAAACAGCGATATCCCTGCTATAAAGGAAATCGTACCCCTCCCGGAGAAAACAATCGTCTTCTTCATCCGCTTCCCGTTCCCTGACGCATAATTGTAGCTGACCAATGGCATTACCCCCTGCGTAAATCCCATAGCAATGTTCATTGGCACCATATTCAGCTTCTGGGCGATGCCCATGGCTGCCACGGCATCCGCGCCATAAGACGAGGTAAAGTTGTTTAATACCGTCATGCCGGTCACATTCAGCAAGTTCTGTATGGAAGCCGGAATCCCCACCCCGCAAATCCCCAATACCACTTCCTTTCGGAACTGGAACAGCTTCGGGCGGATGCATACATAGGTGGTTTTTCGCTTAAGAAACAAAAGGACAAAAAAATAAGCACAAGCCACGCAATTGGAAAGAAAAGTGGCAAGCCCTGCCCCTGCCGCTCCCATATCTAACCCTTGGGGCAGGATAAAGATAGGGTCTAACGCCATATTCAGGATACAGCCGCTCATTGTCCCGATGCTGGCATGAAGCGTACTCCCCTCCGCACGCACCATATAAGCCATTACCACATTTAAAATCGCAGGCATGGCTCCAAGCAGCACTGTCCACTTCAAATATTCCGCTGTGGCAGCATAGGTTTCCGCATCCGTCCCAAGCAGCGTTAGCAGCGGATGCTTTGCCAGCGTACACAGCAAAGAAAACAGGAAACTCCCAAATACCGTACAGTAAAAACCAAATACCGAAACCCGGCGCACCAAATCATAATCCTTTGCCCCAAGCGCCCGGCTCATCATACTGGAACTTCCCACGCCGAACAGGTTATTAATCGCATTAAACGCCAACAGAACGGGAGCCGCCAGCGTAACGGCCGCGTTCTGCACCGGATTATTCAACATCCCTACAAAATACGTATCGGCCAGATTATAAATTACCATAACCAAGGAACTGATTACCGTAGGAACAGCCATGGACATTACCGCCTTTGGCACAGGCGCCTGCTCAAACAAATACAGCTTCTTATCGTCTTCCATATGGTATACCGCCTTTCTTTTTGTTATTCTTTTTGTTTTTCCTTTGCATTCTTTTTCCCTTTTCGGCTTTGCGCTCTTTCTCTCTTTTCGGCTTTGCACGCTTTCTCTCTTTTCGGCTTTGCACGCTTTTTCCCTTTTCGGAAAAGCATTCCCCTGATAAAACATAACATATATTTTTACATACAATCGCTCAATCCATACCTGCCTTGACAGTTTTACAAACCAAAATTCCATCAATATGTAAATCAAAAAACATTGCAAGGGTAAAATATGGGAAAAACCTATAACAGATTATAACATGAAATGCGCAGGACAGGAAGAACTGATTGAAATGCTTTCTTAAAGTATCGCAAAATCACCCGGCCGCTGCGCGGGCCAAGGATGCCTTCCATTACTTGACGCTTGGCAAAAAAAGCCTTATAATGAATGGCATAAAAAGTAAATAAAAAAGAAGAGGAGAAGGGAAAAACAAAGCAATGAGCAAAGTATTCAAGAAAAAATTGGCAGAGGCTGCCAAAAAAAGCAGGAGAGTCCTTATCGCAGCCACCGCAGGGGCTGTGGCGTTTGGCAGTATTGGTTATGCGCAGGCGGCAAGCGTGGAAGATGTTTTCGACGAACGTTATTATGCGGATGAGTACCCGGATCTTAAGGCTGCATATGGCTATGACAGAACCGCCCTGTTAAAGCATTTTATGAAATTCGGCCTGGCCGAAGGCAGGGTTATGAAT
Source organism: uncultured Lachnospiraceae bacterium (assembly GCA_910578405.1). GTDB lineage: Bacteria > Bacillota > Clostridia > Lachnospirales > Lachnospiraceae > Kineothrix. Next base: position 23,693 of record CAJTQO010000043.1, read on the forward strand.
GAAATGATAGACATAGTCAAATACAAAGAGATTTATAAGGATCTGCAGGCCGCTTTTGGCGATGACTGGGATGCTTATATTGAGCATTATCTCCGCTATGGCGCTTTCGAGCAAAGAGACAGCGGCACCGACTTTGATCCTGTGGATTATCTTAACCGGTACAGCGAATTGCAGGCGGCCTTTGGCAATGATTTGCTGGCGGCATACGAACATTACAAGGAATTTGGAAAACAGGAAGGCAGGGAAGGCAGAAGTGAAGTTACGGTAAAGGCTGAGCAAAAAGCGGCGACATATGCCAGTCCTGCACCGACTGCGGAAGAATCCTCCGATTCCTCAGAACCTGCGCAGACGCCTTCAGAGCCAACGGAAAACCCCTCACAACCTACAGAACCGGAAGTAGGCGTTTTTGAGATTCAAAGCGTGGAGGTTATTGGCGATGGGCGCATCAGAGTCACCTTGAATCAGAGAACGGAACAGGCTCTTACCTTGGAAGCATTCAGCATCATATGTAATAGCGGCGGTTCCGATATGACGATTCTGTCTGTATCCACAAACGATAACATGGTTTATGACCTGTCAACCACCTACTACAGAGATCAGGAATACGATATACAGATTACCCTTGCCGACGGCACAGCTATCTCAAAGGTCTTTTCGTATCGGACGGACTGCGCGCAGCTTACAAGCATTAACGCTGTCCGCACAAGCGCCAATGAAGCAAGAATCACCTATATTTCAGACCAACCTGGCTATTTCTATTATATTTTAAGGGAAAACGGACAGGCTGTGGCTTTAGCCGCTGAAGTAACGGAATCGGAAATTATAAGCAATGGCGTTAAGACGGAAATGAAACAGCATGAGAATGCTTTGACCATTACCGGCCTGGCCGAGGGTATGCCCTACACCATGTATTATGTGGCTGTCAACACGGAAGAAAAGTCAACCTTAGTAAAAAGCCTTTCCATCGCCGGGGAAGTCCATGCTGAGAATGCAACCGCAATCAAAAGAGCCGAAGCATTTGACGAGAAACTGGAAAACGGTGAATACTTATATGGTTTTGAGATAGAGCTGGAAAACGCCACTCCGGAAAGCCTGACTCTGGAGCAGTTTGAAATAAGCTGTCCGCTTAGCGAGACAACGCTTGGAGAGGTAAGGACTTCCGATAATAGGGTTTACCGTGTGTATATGCAAAGAGGCAGCATCCCTCAGGGCAATAATACTTATACAATCTTAATCACTTTAAACGACGGCACGCAGTTAAACGGCTCATGCTACCTTGATTTGCAGGCGCCCAGAGTGAGCGCAAGAAGCATTGAATGGAAAGATACGGACACGATAGAAGTTACTGTCAACTCAGACGAAGCAGGCACGCTTTACTATGCAATTCAGGATGAAGTGGAAGGCGAGGGTACGATTGCGCCCAAGGATCCTGCACAGATTTATGCCAGCGGTTCGACGGTTTCCATGGGATACGGTTTGAATTACATAACGGTCAGCGGCGCAAGGGCAGGGCAATGGTTCTGCTTTGCGACAGAGGACGAAAGAGGCAACCGGGAAGATTTCTACAGCTATAAGCAGATTCCCGAATACACCGAACCGGCTCCCGATGATACATCCAAGCCGGAAATTACAGACGTAACGGTTCTTTCCACTTCAAACGGCGCAAAGCTTAAAGTAGTGTTTAACCAAACCGTAAATGGGCTTTACGACAATAGCATGACCCAAATCAGCGGAATTGACAAACGGCTGTCCTTTATCACGGAATACAGCTCTGAAGGAGAACTGGAAGACAATGTGCTGACCCTTACTGTAATGGATCCGTCCATTTCCATACCTGAGGGCAACCATACCCTGACCATTGTATTCTATGACGGAAAAACATCTACGTTTGACTTCACGGCATAAACGTCCATAGCGTATTTGAAAATTGCTTTCTGGCAAATGTACGTCACAATTTGTGGAAGATTTGCGCCAAAAGAAGGGCATATAATCTGAATTTGACACAAATATCACGCAAAGCGAGACCTACAGATGTCAGCATAAAGAAGGCCGGGAATCTGTTTTTAGATTCCCGGCCTATCATTTTGTATTCGCTATTCATTCCCGATTCCGCTTTTTAGCATCTATTCCAGCAGGCATTCTTTCCCTTTCAATAAAAAACAAAACCATATTTACGCATCTGTTCCCTTTTCACAACCATGGAACATATAAAGCGGATGGATTAATTTCCCATCATAATTTTCATATAGTCTTCTGTCTTATCCCGCATAATGCGCAGTCCCTCTGCAAGCTCTCCCATTACAAGCCTATGGGAAATGAAGCATTCCGGAGCAACCCTTTTATGCTCCAGCCTCTTTAGCGCATAATGCCAGTCATCTTCTTTCGCGCAAGCCCCCCTTTCCCCAATGGGCAGAAAAGAGGAATTCCATGTGCCTGTTATGGATAGCTGGTTACGCAGGATTTTCCAATATACCTTTTTTTCCAACAACATATCCGTATCCGGGTTACCCACCAGACAGACTTTCCCTCCGGGAGCCGTCAGTTCCACTGTCTGTGCAACCGTAGCATTGCGTCCTATGCATTCAAAAAACACTTCCGCGCCGGAATGGCCCGTATGCTCCATCAGCCATTTTCCCACCTGTCCTTCCCTGCTGTCACAATAATGGGATTTCGGTATGCCCATCCGTAGCGCCGTCTGCCTTTGAAACTCTTTATTTCCAATTGCATAAATATTCTTTATTCCGGCTTCCAGCAGGAACATTAGCAGCAACGTCCCAATTGTCCCCATCCCATATACGGCAACTGCATGATCCGTTTGCGGCGCAGCCCTTCGCATGGCATGGACGGCAACCGCCATCGGCTCCAGCATGGCCGCCTCCTCATAAGATACCTTATCCGGCAATTCTATCAGATTTCTTTCCGGCTGTTTTTTGTCAAGCACTTTTCCCTGAAAAAAGCGTCAAAATTCCCTTTTTTCGTACAGGGAATTCCCCTGCTTTCGGCGAGACATTTTTCTCAAGCATCCTGACGCATTAGCGCGTGTTCCATCCGGTAGCTGCGACCTTCAAAAATGAGCAGATGACCGTGATGCACCAGGCGATCTATCATGGCGGCCGCCATCTGGTCATCCGTGAAGATCCCACCCCATTTGGAGAATTCCTGATTGGTCGTTAGTATCAGACTCTTGCTCTCATAGCTGTCTGATATCACACGGAACAGCAGTTGGGAGCCGTCTTTATCTATCGGTACATAGCCCCATTCGTCGAGGATCAAAAGGTCAAGGGTACGCAGTTCCTTGAGCAGCCGCTCCAGAGTGCCGTTCTTACGGGCTTCCGCCAGCTTCAGCACCAGTTCTGTCACAGTATAGAACTTCGTTTTATAGCCCAGCTGACATGCTTTCACCCCCGCCGCTATCGCCATATGGGTCTTCCCTATCCCTACCGGTCCATAG
>CAJTQO010000044.1:0-13827 GCA_910578405.1 uncultured Lachnospiraceae bacterium
CCCATTATCCCCCTCCATTCCCCAAATACGCATGGACAAAACCATCCACACAGGCAGCAAACCTGCCGCCAGACGTACCACACTTCTCATATTTTTCATAAATCTGCATCCTTTGCGTCATACTATAGGTAGTATTTTAGTAAAAATCTTTACTAATGTCAATAGTAAAGATTTTTACTATGATAAACTGATAGCAGTTTAGAAAATACCTTGCTTCTTTGCGGAAGCTTCCATCCGAGGTACAAGTTATGGAATACAGAATAAGAATCCGGAACCTTAGGGAAGACCATGACAGGACTCAGCAGGAAATTGCAGAATATCTCGGCACGTCTCAGACTATGTATGCCAGATATGAACGCGGAGCCAACGAAATGCCAATCCGCCATCTAATCAGCCTTGCCCGGTATTATAACGTAGATATGAACTATATTTGCGGCCTGTCTTCCCAGCCAAACCCCTTTCCAACCGATAAAACAAAACACGGCAAATGCGCCAGCCATTCTTCCCACAACCGCGTCCAGCCAGTTCCCTTTCCTCCAGCCACCGCCCCCAACCAGCCAACACAAAACCGGCCATAAAGCATGCGCTATATCTCCCATGCCTTATCGCCGGTCTTTTTTACCTATATCTGTCTGCTTAAGCGCCTCTTATACCAATTCAAGCACCACTTCTAACGCAGCATCGCCTTTTCGCTGCCCAATCTTGATAATCCTGGTATAACCGCCTTTGCGGTCTGCATATTTGGGGCCATATTCATCAAACATTTTCCCAACCAGATCTACTTTCTTTGTGCCGCGCTTCCTTCCTGCGTTCTTCTCCGGCACTTCCGTAACCGGATATAATACCTTCATAATCTTTCTTCTTGCATGCATCCTGGAAGGAAGGTCTTTTTTGATTTCTTTTTCCACTTCATCATAAACGGGAACTGTCATGCCATTTTCAATCCGCAGGACTTTCCCATCTTTATCGCGGTGCGTCTCAGAAAGGACTGCTTTGGTGTCTCTGTCCACGATTTGTTTTACCCTATTGCCGTTAGCGTCCTTACGCGGCACTTTCATCGTAACCTTCACCATTTCATAATTATCTTTTTCTTTAGCCGCTGTCGCAATCAAACCCTCTACGATTTTCTGCACTTCCTTTGCTTTCGCCTGGGTGGTAATAATCTTTCCATGATAAAGCAAATTTGTTACCTGATTTCTAAGCAATGCTTTCCTTTGGGAAGATGTCCTTCCTAATTTTCTGTACTTTGCCATTTTTACGGCTCCTTTCTTTCCATACGGAAATCTGTCTTTGTTTCCATGGCACATCCGGCCATGCGCTTTGGACTTACTTACCGGATGCTCCGCCATCTATATGAGCCCGCATATAGACGCCCTTTGGACTTACTCTACATGCGATTTCATCCTCTTGTCAGATACAAAATAAACTTCTGCCAAAAGCCTTACACTTCGTCGCTGGGATTTAACTGCAGGCCAAGTTCTTTTAATTTCGCCAGCACTTCTTCCAGCGATTTGCGTCCAAGGTTACGGACTTTCATCATATCTTCCGAAGTCCTGTTTGTCAGTTCCTCTACTGTATTAATTCCCGCCCTCTTTAGGCAGTTATAAGAACGGACAGACAACTCCAGTTCATCAATGCTCATTTCCAAAACTTTTTCCTTTTCATCGTCTTCCTTCTCTACCATAACTTCCGCTGTCTTGGCATTTTCAGACAAATCAATGAAAAGGTTCAGATGTTCACTCAGCACCTTTGCGGCAAGGCTGACTGCTTCGTCTGGAACAAGCGTCCCGTTCGTATATACGTCCAGTGTCAGTTTATCATAATCGGTAATCTGGCCGACACGAGTATTTTCCACTGTCATATTTACTCTCTCAACAGGCGTATAAATGGAATCCACTGCAATAACCCCTATCGGCAAATCCTCTGTTTTATTCTTGTCAGAGCCAACATAGCCTCTGCCTTTCGTAATCGTGAGTTCCACATACAGCTTGGTGTCTTTGCCGCTTAAGGTGGCAATAACCAAATCAGGGTTTAAAATCTCAATGTCCTGGTCTACCTGGATATCCGACGCCCTTACAACGCCCTCCCCGTCATACTCAATAAATGCCGTCTTCGGTTCATTTGTGTCACTGTTGTTTCTGATGGCAAGGCTCTTGATGTTCATGATAATCTCACTGACATCTTCCTTGACGCCCGGAATGGAGCTGAACTCATGCAATACGCCTTCAATTTTAATCTGGCTCACTGCAGCGCCCGGCAGAGAGGAAAGCATAATCCTCCGTAAGGAATTGCCCAGCGTGATACCGTAGCCTCTTTCCAACGGTTCTACTACGAATTTGCCATACTTCTTATCTTCAGAGATTTCCACAACCTCAATATTGGGTCTTTCAAATTCAAACATTGCAAATACCCTCCTTAACGAACCATTGCTCCTAAACAAACGCTGCCACGCTCTGCATGTCAACTTATCGCAACAAACGCTTCCACGCTCCGCATGTCAGCTTATTGCAACAAACGCTTCCATGCTCCACATGTCAGCTTATTGCAACAAACGCTTCCACGCTCCGCGAGTCAGCTTATTGCAACAAACGCTTCCACGCTCTGCGAGTCAGCTTATTGCAACAAACGCTTCCATGCTCCGCATGTCAGCTTATTGCAACAAACGCTTCCATGCTCCGCATGTCAGCTTATTGTAATAAAAAGGAGTGCAAAGCACTCCTGCAAATTCACAACACTTCAAAAATATGCAGACCGTGAATGCATGCGCCTGGAAAAAAGCACGCAAACAAGCGGGTACAGCCCGCTTGCTGCCAAACACTTCATTTTATTTAGAATACAACTCGACGATCAGCATTTCATCAACAGGAACATCGATCATTTCTCTTGCAGGCAATTCTTTGATTGTCCCTTTCATAGCTTCCTGGTCTACGTCCATCCACTCAGGAACAAGTCTGCCTGATGTAACTTCGAGGATATCTTTATATCTCTGTAAAGATTTCGCCTTTTCCCTTATTTCCACTACATCTCCGGCTTTCACCAGGTAAGAGGGTATCTGTACCGGCTTGCCGTTTACAAGGAAGTGCTGATGGCCTACCACCTGCCTTGCTTCCCTTCTTGTCCTTGCAAATCCCATCCGGAACACTACGTTGTCCAACCTGCGCTCCAGCATAACCATAAGGTTTTCACCTGTCATGCCTTTCATCCGGTCTGCCTTTTTGTAGTAATTCCTGAACGGTTTCTCAAGAACGCCGTAAATAAATTTCGCTTTCTGTTTCTCCCTTAACTGGAGGCCATACTCGCTCATTTTCTTGCCTGCTCTTGCAGAAGTACGATTGGACTTTTTATCATATCCTAAATACGCCGGCTCAAGGCCCAACGACCTGCATCTTTTTAAAACTGGTACTCTGTTTACTGCCATCTTGGGGCTCCTTTCCTAACAAACGCTGTGTGCCGTTTCACAAATCCTATGCTCTGCGGCTGAAGTTCCTGTGCAAATTTCTGCGAAAGCCAGGCACGTGGCCAAACGCGTTACGCCACTGTTCCAAACTTCCATAACAAGAAAAATATCCCATAAAATTTGTCGAAAGCTTCCATGCAAAGCGCAAACGGTACAGCCAGTAATATGGCTTACCTGTCCTGCGTCTGATTTATGCACTGCGTCACTGCTTTTCTTTCCTTATTGTTTACAACGTATCCTTACGTTTTCTTCCAACTTGTTATTCGCGCCAACATCGCCAAAATTATACACGGCGGCGTTTCGGCGGACGGCATCCGTTATGCGGAACCGGCGTTACGTCCCTGATGCTTGTTACATCAATGCCACATGCCTGCAGCGCCCGAATGGCTGCCTCACGTCCGGAACCCGGGCCTTTTACCATAACGTCAACGGTTTTTAAACCATGCACAAGTGCAGCTTTTGCAGCCGTTTCCGCTGCCATCTGCGCTGCATACGGAGTAGATTTCTTTGAACCTCTAAAGCCAAGACCGCCAGCGCTTGCCCAACTGAGGGCGTTTCCTTCGTTGTCTGTCAATGTAACAATGGTATTGTTAAAAGAAGACTGGATATGCGCCTGTCCATGTTCAACGTTTTTCTTGACACGTTTTTTTGCTACTTTCTTTGTTGCAACTTTCTTTGCCATTTTAAACTAACCTACTTTCTCTGTTTCTTAATCAATTGCTACCTTGTAAATCCAATCTACCTCTGCCGGCCAGCCATTATTTCTTCTTATTGGCAACAGTGCGCTTCGGCCCTTTCCTGGTCCTTGCGTTTGTCTTTGTCTTCTGCCCACGGACAGGAAGCCCTTTCCTATGGCGAATCCCCCTGTAGCATCCGATTTCCTGAAGCCTCTTGATATTCATGGCAACTTCCCTGCGCAAGTCACCTTCCACCATATATCCCGCGTCAATTATTTCACTTATCCTCTTTACTTCATCATCTGTCAGTTCCCTTACGCGGGTATCCGGATTTACCTTTGCTGCTTCAAGAATTTTGTTTGAACTTACCCGGCCTATCCCATAGATATATGTGAGTCCAATCTCCACACGTTTCTCCCTGGGTAAGTCAACACCTGCAATACGAGCCATTTGCATTTCCTCCATTTACTATAATAGTTACTAAGCTGATTGGGGTACGCCTGGCACCCAACCGGAAAACCATTCCGACCTTTCCGGAAAACATCTTTGAACCCCGGGACATTTGCCTTTGCATTCTCCCGGCCTTTCAAAACCCGCCTCCCGGTATCAACAAGTAATCTCCGCAGGTCCTTTGTTCAGTCTGATTCTTTCCGCACAGCAGCCGTTCCTTACATTCCGGATCTCACTACCGCCTATGGAAACTATGGATTCATCTTATACGTTTTGCCACTTCTATTCTGTCTATATGAATCGGCGCCATCCCATTAGCTAAAGCCGGGAATGACCGCCTCCTAATTTCCAAGTCCATGTATCATAACCAAACAAGGCCCCTCTGCCCTCTGCAACGACTTTCGTTCCTTTGTCATTACAGCTTGCCTTCAGGGATTATCCTTGTCTCTGTTTGTGTTTCGGATTCTCACAGATTACCCTGATTCTCCCTTTTCTTTTAATGATTTTGCATTTCTCGCAAATTGGTTTTACTGATGATCTAACCTTCATGTTAAACCCTCCTTTCAAAAAGACCGCTTTAAATTATACCATGGGTTTCCACTTTTTGCAAGCTTTTTTCGTACCTTTTGTACATTTGCATATCATATTTCTATATAGCATTCCCTACATTATTTGAATACGCTATTTGGCGCATATTTTGTATGCGTCATTTCACATGCTTTACTTTTGATGCGTTATTCCACATGCTTTACTTTTGATGCGTCATTTCGCGTGCTTTACTTTTGATGCGTTATTCCGCATGCTCTACTTTTGATGCGTCATTCCGCGTGCTTTACTTTTGATGCGTCATTTCACATATAATATCCAAAATATATGATTCCACACATATCGTTCCTATAGATTTCGACTTTTATATAGCAGGCGGAGCCACTACCGCCGCCTCTTTATTTATCCCTCCAGATAATGCGCCCTTTTGACAGATCATAGGGAGACAGCTCCAATGTCACCTTGTCGCCTGGTAAAATACGGATAAAGTTCTGCCTCAGCTTGCCGCTGATATGGGCAAGCACCCGGTGTCCGTTTTCCAATTCCACCTGGAACATTGTATTGGGCAGCTTCTCCACTACCGTTCCTTCAATCTCAATTACATCTGCCTTTGACATACATAACCTCCTATTATCTTCCTAATCTCTTCATTATATACTTTGCTTCCACTGATAAGTTTTTCCCTCAAAATATCATCGGCATTTTTCTTGATAACCTGAATATGCTTTTTGTTTTTCTTTTTCAGATTTTCCAGCGTCTTATATTTTCCGTCCGCCAGATATACATATTCCGTTTCTTCCTTTATAATGATATAGATTTCGCCCTTATCGTGTCCAGCCTTTGACGATGCCAGCCATCCTACCATGCCTTAACCTCTCTTTATCCGCGTTGTGGCCCGTTCCCCTGCCATAATTTCCTTATGCGTTCCTGACGGCTCTGCATTGGGGGCGCAGTCCCGCACGCTATGCTTTTACGCTTTGCGCGCCTTCCTGCCAGTCCGCTGTCCCCGCCCCTTTCTCTGCCTTCCCGCCATTTCCGCCACCCTTATTTAAGCAAAGTCAGTATCTCCGGTTCGTCCCCGGTTATAAGAATCGTATTTTCATAATGAGCCGACAGGGAACCGTCCCTTGTGACCACCGTCCAGTCGTCTTCCAGCCGATCCACCTTCCAGTCGCCCATATTTACCATAGGCTCTATGGCTAACGTCATGCCGGGCCGCAGCTTTACCCCTCTGCGGCGCATGGTGAAATTGGGTATTTCCGGATCTTCATGTAGCTTCGTCCCAATCCCATGCCCCACCAAGTCGCGCACCACGCTGTATCCATGGTAATTCACATAGCCATGGATGGTTTTGCATATATCGTTTAAGTGGTTGCCTGCCCGCGCCATTTTAATTCCCTGGAAAAAGCTTTGCTTTGTAACTTTAATCAGCCGTTGGGCTTCTTTGCTTATCTTTCCAACCGGATACGTCCTTGCAGCGTCGGAATGGTATCCTTTATAAATCAGTCCTGCATCCAGGCTGACAATATCCCCTTCTTTCAGGATATGCCCACTATGAGGGATTCCATGAACCACCTCTTCATTGACAGACACGCAGATGGACGCCGGATAACCGTTATAATGCAAAAAATTGGGGACGCAGTGATACCCGCGGATAAGCTTCTCCCCGAACGTATCAATATCCAAGGTGGATATCCCCGGCTGAATGTATTCCCCCAAGCGTGCGTGAACCTCTGCAAGTATCTTTCCCGCATCCCGCATCAAGGCAATTTCTCTTTCGGATTTGATGGACACTGCCATATTCCCTTCCTCCACACCATTTCTCATTTACAGGCCCGAAGCTGCGCTTTTGCCCCGGCCACACGGCAGAGGGCTTTAGCCTAAAAGAGCCGTAACCGCCGCAAAAACTTCCTGCATCGTTTTTGTCCCGTCCACCGTTCTCAAAACGCCCTTTTTTTCATAATATGCAAGCAAAGGCTGGGTCTGTTCATGGTATACATCCAGCCGCTTCTGCACGGTTTCCTCTTTGTCGTCATCCCGCAACACCAGTTCCTGCCCGCATCTGTCGCAAATGCCTTCCTGCTTCGGCGGAATATGCTCCACATGGAATGTGGCGCCGCAAGCAAGACATGCGCGCCTCCCGGACATTCTCTTGACGATATTTTCATCCGGCGCATCCACATCTATGGCAAAATCAATCCGGTCGCCCCGCTCTGTCAGCGCCTGATCCAATACTTCCGCCTGGGGGATGGTGCGTGGAAAGCCGTCCAGCACATATCCGTCCTTGCAGTCTTCCTTGGCCACCCTGTCCAAAAGAATCCTGACGGTCAGCTCATCCGGCACCAGCAGGCCCTGATCCATATATTTCTTAGCCTCCATGCCAAGCTCTGTGCCGTTTTTAATATTCGCCCGGAAAATATCGCCTGTGGAAACATGGGGTATTCCATATTTATCGGCAATCAACTGCGCCTGTGTTCCTTTCCCCGCCCCGGGGGCTCCTAACATAATAATTTTCATCCTATTACCTATCCTCCGTTATCCACTCCTAAATCCAAATTCTCTGTATCGTCCCTTATGCCATGTCCCCCTGTGCCGGAACCTGTTCCAATCCTTCTTTTGCATATGCCTAAACAGCGCAGGCCCGCCGCTCCCTATAAGGTAAAAAACGGACACCGCATTGCGTGTGTCCATCCTGGGAAGGCAGCGGGTAACAGATGCGCCCGCCCGCCCTCCTGCTTACATTCAGTCATTTAAAAATCCTTTGTAATTACGCACTAACATCTGCGATTCAATCTGCTTGATTGTCTCCAGGATAACGCTGACAATAATGATCAGGCTGGTTCCGCCAAAGGATACGCTGGCGCCGAACACACCATTAAAGATAAACGGGATGACTGCCACAATTGTCAGGCCCACCGCACCGATGAAAATGAGATAATTCAATATCTTTGTCAGGTACTCATTGGTCGGCTTTCCCGGACGGATGCCTGGGATAAAACCGCCCTGTTTCTTCATATTCTCTGCCACCTCCAAAGGATTGAACGTAATTGATGTGTAGAAGTAGGCGAAAAAAATCACCAACGCCACATAAATCACCAACCCAATGGAATACTGTAACTGCCGCGGGTTGCACCAGTTGGAAGAATTAAGCCCCTTTAGAATCTCCGACCATATGCCCGTCCCTTTGTATCCTGCCAGGGAGCTGACAATAATCGGAAGCTGCATAAGGGAAGATGCAAAAATAATCGGAATAACGCCTGACGTATTCACTTTTAATGGAATATTGGTTGTCTGGCCTCCAACCATCTTCCTCCCCTGCATTTTTTTCGCATATTGCACCGGGATTTTACGCACGCCGTCATTCAACAGGACAACCAGCACTACCATCGCCACAATTACAGCAATGATGACTGCCGCCGCCACCACTGCCAGCGCAATGGATTTCCCATATACAAACTGCTCAAATAATTGGTTAATGTCCTGCGGCAGGCGGGATATAATATTGATTACAAGCACAATGGATATACCGTTGCCGATACCACCCTCTGTAATCCTCTCCCCCAGCCACATAAGGAAGGCGCTGCCTGCAGTCAAAGCCGCCATGGCAGTGATTACATTCAATGCATTGAACTCTTCCAAGGCTCCCTGCCTTCCGAAGCCAATGGCCATCGCGCCGGATTCAAACAGCGCAAGGCCCACCGTTACATAACGCGTAATGGAGGCGATTTTCTTCCTCCCGTCTTCCCCGTCACGCTGCATCTCTTCCAGCTTTGGAATCGCTATGGTAAGGAGCTGCATAATGATGGAGGAAGTGATATACGGCGTAATGTTCAATGCCAGTATAGACATATTAAGGAAAGAGCCACCGGTAAAGGCATCCAGGAAATTAAATGCATCCCCTGTCTGCGCCGCAAACCAGTTAGAAAAATAATGTCTGTCCATCCCTGGAACAGGTAGCTGTGACCCTAAACGAATCACAACTAACATCAGGAAAGTAAAGAATATCTTTTTTCTAACTTCTTTGATTTTAAATGCATTCTTTACGGTTGAAAACATTACATCACCTCTGCCGTTCCACCAAGAGCCTCTATTTTTTCCTTTGCCGACGCGCTAAAAGCATTTACTTTCACGTTCAGCTTCTTAGTAAAGTCTCCGTTTCCGAGAATCTTAACGCCGTCCTTGGGTTTCTTCACCATACCCTTTGCAATCAGGGTATCTATATCTACGGTTGCACCGTCTTCGAATACCTCAAGGGCTCCCAAATTGACTGTTACGATCTCTTTGGAGTTCCTGCATTTAAACCCTCTCTTCGGAATACGCCTGTATAATGGCATCTGGCCGCCTTCGAACCCTGCCCTTGGAGCCCCTGAACGGGCTTTCTGGCCTTTGTGGCCCTTTCCGGCTGTCTTGCCGTTCCCTGAACCGTGTCCGCGGCCCCTTCTAAACCTGTCGCCATGTTTAGAACCTGCTGCCGGCCGTAAATTGGATAATTCCAAACTCATGTCTGACACCTCCTATCTGCACTCTTTTTAAACTTCCTCTACCTTGACTAAATGCCTGATCTGCTGGATCTGGCCCCTGGTCGCCGCATTGTCCGGCAGTTCCACGGTTTTATTGAGCTTACGCAGGCCCATGGCAATTGCCGTCTTCTTATGCTTTGGCACAGCCCCAATCGTGGATTTCACCAATGTTATTCTTAATTTCTTATCTGCCATCTTTATTCTCCTTTCAAGCCATGATTTCGTCTACAGACTTACCACGGTTCCTGGCAACTTCCTCAGGAGTCTTTAACTGGCTTAAACCTGCGAGTGTAGCAAGGACTACATTCTGTTTATTGTTTGAACCCAAAGACTTGGTACGGATGTTACGGATGCCTGCCAATTCGCAAACGCTACGAGCCGGGCCGCCTGCAATCACGCCGGTACCTTCCGGAGCCCTCTTAAGCAGCACGGATGCGGAACCGAACTTTCCGATAAAATCATGGGTAATACTGTTGTTTTCATCTAAGGCAACCTGGATTAAGTTCTTAGAAGCGTCTTCTTTCCCTTTCCGGATTGCTTCCGGGATTTCTGCCGCCTTGCCAAGCCCTGCGCCTACGTGTCCATTGCCATCGCCTACCACAACCAAAGCTGTGAACCGGAAGTTACGACCACCCTTTACAACCTTGGTTACACGTTTGATGGCAACCACTTTTTCCGTCAGTTCAAACTGACTTGCATCAATGATTGTACGTTTCATGTGATTTTCCCTCCCTTCCTAGAATACCAGGCCAGCTTCCCTGGCTGCATCAGCCAGCGCTGCCACTTTTCCATGGTATAAATAACCGCCCCTGTCAAACACTACGGTAGTGATGCCTTTTTCCAATGCCCTTTTCGCAATCACAGTGCCAAGGTATGCCGCCGCATCCACGTTATTGGTTTTCTCCAGTTCCGCGCTCACTGCCTTTTCCAGCGTGGAAGCCGCAACTAAAGTATTCCCGGCTACATCGTCGATAACTTGAGCATACATATGATTATTGCTTCTGAATACAGCCAGACGCGGCCTTTCCGGCGTTCCGCTAAAACGGTTACGGATTCTCCTGTGCTTTTTCACACGTACATCTTGTCTAGATTGTTTTCTAACCATTTTCACACTCTCCTTATCTATTTCTTGCCAGTCTTACCAACTTTACGTCTGATTGTTTCATCCGCATACTTGATACCCTTGCCCTTATAAGGCTCCGGCCTTCTCTTATCCCTGATATTCGCTGCAAACTGGCCAACTTTTTCCTTGTCAATGCCTTTTACGATAATGACATTCTGCCCTTCCACTACCGTCTCAATCCCTTCCGGGTCTTCCATTTCCACCGGGTGGGAATATCCAAGGGACAAAGTCAGCTTCTTGCCGGACTTTGCAGCCCTGTAGCCGACGCCGTTCACTTCCAGCTTCTTCTCGTAGCCGTCCGTTACGCCCACTACCATATTATGGAGAAGGCTCCTTGTAAGGCCATGGAGCGCTTTCATTTTCTTTAAGTCATTCGGCCTGGAAACATGGATTTCCGCACCCTCCAGCTTAATCTCCATTTCTGTAGGGAGTTCTCTTTCCAATGTCCCTTTTGGACCTTTTACAGTCACTTTGTTATTTTCTGCGATATCGACCGTAACGCCCGCCGGCACCGCGATTGGCATCCTTCCTATACGTGACATGCCCGTACCTCCTATTATTTCATTTCTAAATGCTGCAAGCCTTATGCGCCGCCCTTTGCCATAAAATGTCTGTCATTACCAGACAAAAGCCAACACCTCGCCGCCTACCTTCAGTTCCCTTGCCTTCTTATCCGTAATCACGCCCTGGTTGGTGGAAATAATTGCAATGCCAAGCCCGCCAAGCACCTTGGGCAGCTCTTCCGTATTGGCATATACGCGCAACCCCGGTTTGGAAATCCTCTTAAGGCCGGTCAGCATCTTCTCATTTTTGTCAAAGCCATATTTCAAGGTAATACGGATGGTTTTAAAGCTTCCATCGTCAACTACATCGAACTTTCTGATGTATCCTTCGTCCAAAAGAATCTGTGCGATTGCCAGCTTCATTTTAGAAGACGGAACATCTACTGTATCATGTTTTGCAGTATTGGCATTACGGATTCTTGTAAGCATATCTGCAATGGGATCACTCATAGTCATGAATTTGTTCCTCCTTATCATAAATCGACTTAAATCACGCCGGAAAGTTGCATAAGCGCCCTTTACCAGCTTGCTTTTTTCACGCCGGGAATCTGTCCTTTATACGCTAACTCACGGAAGCAAATCCTGCAAACCCCGTATTTCCTCAAATAAGCATGTGGACGACCACAGATCCTGCAACGGTTGTATTCCCTTGTAGAGAACTTGGGCTTACGCTGCTGTTTAATTTTCATTGCTGTCTTAGCCATGAATTTCCCTCCTCCTATTTCTGAAACGGCATGTTAAATAATCTCAACAGTTCACGCGCTTCTTCGTCTGTCTTTGCCGTAGTCACGATGATAACATCCATACCCCTTACTTTATCGATCTTATCGTATTCGATTTCCGGGAAAATAAGCTGTTCTTTAATGCCAAGCGCATAATTTCCCCTGCCGTCGAATGAATTCGGGTTCACCCCTCTGAAGTCACGTACACGGGGCAATGCCAGGTTTACCAAACGGTCGAAAAATTCATACATCTTCTCACCGCGCAGCGTCACTTTGCACCCAATGGGCATTCCTTCCCTGATTTTGAAGTTAGCAACGGATTTCTTAGCTTTTGTAAGGACTGCTTTCTGGCCGGTGATTGTTTCCATATCCCTGACTGCAGATTCCAAAACCTTCGCATTTTCCTTTGCTTCGCCAACGCCCATGTTGATTACGATTTTCTCAAGCTTCGGCACTTCCATAATATTTTTATATCCAAACTTTTTGACCATGGCGTCCATGATCTCGTCTTTATATACATCTCTCAGTCTGCTCATGCGTTCCACCCTCCTTCCTTAGAATTACTCAATGACTTTTCCCGTCGTTTTTGCAAAACGCACCTTTTTGTCGTTTTCATATTTGAAACCAATCCTTGTAGGCTTGCCTTCATGAACATACATTACGTTAGATATATCAATAGGCGCTTCCTTCTGAATAATTCCGCCGTTCTGGTTCGCCATGGAAGGTTTGGTATGCTTTGTCACCATGTTAATGCCTTCCACGATAATCCTGTGGGCTTTCCTGTCGATGGAAACGACTTTTCCTTCTTTTCCTTTATCTTTGCCGGCGATTACCAATACATTGTCGCCTTTTTTTATTTTTAATGTAGCCATCCTGACACCTCCTTATAATACTTCCGGAGCCAGGGAAACAATTTTCATAAACTGTTTCTCACGCAGCTCCCTCGCAACCGGCCCAAAAATACGGGTTCCTCTTGGAGTCTTGTCATCTTTGATAATAACGGCAGCGTTCTCGTCAAACCGGATATAGGAACCGTCCTTACGGCGTGTACTCTTTACCGTACGTACGACTACAGCTTTTACCACATCGCCCTTTTTTACAACTCCGCCGGGTGTTGCATCTTTAACCGTAGCAACAATAATATCGCCGATATATGCATATCTTCTTGTCGAGCCGCCCATAACCCTGATGCAGAGGAGTTCCTTTGCGCCTGTGTTATCAGCAACCTTAAGTCTGCTCTCTTGCTGAACCATGCTTTTTCTCCTTCCAATACTTCTTTTCTGTTATTATTTCGCTCTTTCGATAATTTCCACAAGCCTCCACCTCTTGTCCTTGGACAGCGGCCTTGTTTCCATTACTTTTACTGTATCGCCGATATTGCATTCGTTATTTTCATCATGCGCCTTCAATTTGTATGTCCTCTTTACAATCTTCTTGTAAAGTGGATGCTTTACATGGTTTTCGATGGAAACAACAATCGTTTTATCCATTTTATTACTGGTTACTTTCCCAGTACGTGTTTTCCTCAAATTTCTTTCCACGATGATTCTCCTTTCTGACACTCAAGCCCAAAAGCCCGCGCTTTACTGCGCAGCCTTTTCTTTTTGTGTGATAACAGTCTGGATCCTTGCAATGTTCTTCCTTACTTCTTTGATCCTGGCCGTATTGTCCAACTGATTTGTTGCGTTCTGGAATCTCAAATTGAAAAGTTCTTTTTTAGCAGCCACTAATTCCTGTGCTAATTCTGCAGCTGATTTGGCTCTTAAATC
>CAJTQO010000044.1:13837-26616 GCA_910578405.1 uncultured Lachnospiraceae bacterium
ATCTTCTACATACTTCTTAGTTTTCATTTGATACACCGCCTTCCAAGTCTGCTTTCGAAACAATTTTACATTTACATGGAAGCTTATGTGTTGCAAGGCGCAATGCTTCTTTTGCAACTTCTTCCGAAACTCCGGCAATTTCAAACATAACGCGTCCCGGTTTCACAACTGCCACCCAATACTCCAGCGTACCTTTACCGGAACCCATACGCGTTTCTGCCGGCTTAGCTGTTACAGGCTTATCAGGGAAAATCTTAATCCAAACTTTACCGCCACGCTTGATGTAACGCGTCATGGCGATACGGGCTGCCTCTATCTGGTTGGAACGGATCCAGCATGGCTCCATCGCTACAATACCATATTCACCATAGGTGATTTTATTGCCGCGGGTTGCCTTGCCTGCCATAGATCCACGGAATTGCTTACGACGTTTTACTCTCTTAGGCATTAACATTATTTATCGCTCCCTTCCTCCGAAGATACCTTTTCTTCGTTTTTATTCTTAGTAGGAAGTACCTCACCCTTGTAAATCCATACTTTTACGCCTACTTTTCCATAGGTTGTGTCCGCTTCCGCGAAGCCGTAATCTATATCTGCCCGCAAAGTCTGAAGCGGTATGGTTCCCTCACTGTAGAATTCTGTACGGGCCATATCTGCGCCGCCCAGCCGGCCGGAACAGGAGGTCTTGATTCCCAATGCCCCTGCTTTCATGGTTCTTCCCATGCAGGATTTCATCGCGCGACGGAAAGATACACGGTTTTCCAACTGCTGTGCGATATTCTCCGCCACAAGCTGTGCATCCTTGTCGGGCCTTTTGATTTCCTTAATGTCCACTAGCACTTTCCTGTCTGTAATTTTGGAAAGCTCTTTCTTGGTCACTTCTATTTCCGCGCCGCCCTTGCCAATTACAACGCCTGGTTTTGCAGTGTAAATAATTATCTTTACCCGGTCGGAAGCCCTTTCGATTTCAATTTTGGAAACTCCGGCGCTGTATAATTTCTTTTTCAGGAATTTTCTGATGTTGTAGTCTTCAATCAGAAAATCTGCAAACTCGGCATCAGCATACCATTTCGAATCCCAATCTTTAATAATGCCGACTCTTAAGCCGTGAGGATTAACTTTCTGTCCCATTAACCTATTTTCTCCTTTCTCTACTTGGGAAAATGCTCTCCGCTTTCCCATGCCCTGCTGTCAGGCGCCGCACCCTTTTGGCCCGGGCGTCCCTCTTTCGGCCGGACGCCGTCCGCCCCAGGGTTTATACGGCCTGTGGGTGTAGGGCATTGCCCGCTTTTTGCGGGGGCTTTTGATTTACTTAGCATCCAGGACTATTGTAATATGGCTCGATCTCTTTTCAATCCTATAAGCCCTGCCCTGTGCCCTTGGCCTTACTCTCTTCATCGTCGGCCCTTTATTTGCAAAACATTCCGCTATATAAAGCTTATCCGGATTCGGGTATTTCGTCGGATCCTGACTGTACTTGTATTCCGCATTCGCAATTGCTGATTTCAATAATTTCTCAATAACGCCTGAAGCATATCTCGGATTATATTCCAAAATGCCAATCGCTGTCATTACGTCTTTGCCCCTGATGGCGTCGAGGACGAAACACGCTTTCGTAACAGAAATCCTGGCGTAAGATAACTTCGCCGAAGGTCTGACATCTTTCTGCGCATTTCTTTCCCTCTTAATCTGGCTTCTATGTCCTTTTGCCATGTCTTTGCTCCTCCTTCCGATTCCGTGCCGTTTTATCTTACTTTCGATTTCTTTTCATCTTTTCCATGGCCCCTGTAAGTCCTGGTCGCAACAAACTCGCCGAGCTTATGGCCCACCATGTCTTCCGTAACATATACAGGCACATGCTTCCTTCCGTCATGGACAGCAAACGTATGCCCAACGAATGACGGGAAGATTGTAGACCGGCGGGACCAAGTCTTGATTACCTGTTTCTGTCCTGACGCATTCAGGGCATCTACTTTCTTCAGTAAGCTTGCATCTGCAAAAGGTCCTTTTTTCAATGATCTAGCCATTTTTCTTCCTCCTCTTATTTAATCGTCCTTCCGTCTCTTCTTCTTACAATCATCTTATTGGACGCTTTTTTCTTCTTACGCGTCTTCAGACCAAGAGCAGGCTTGCCCCAAGGCGTACTCGGGCCAGGACGTCCGATTCCGGTCTTGCCTTCGCCGCCGCCGTGCGGATGGTCGTTCGGGTTCATAACGGAACCACGCACAGTCGGACGGATGCCCATATGGCGCTTACGCCCTGCTTTACCAATGTTAATCAGGTTGTGATCCGCATTTCCAACTACGCCCACCGTCGCCCTGCAGACAATCGGAACCATTCTCATTTCTCCGGAAGGAAGCCTTACCGTAGCGTATTTACCCTCTTTTGCCATTAACTGCGCCCCGTTTCCTGCGGAACGGACAAGCTGGCCGCCTTTGCCGGGTTTCATTTCTATATTGTGAATCTGGGTGCCGACCGGAATCTCGGATAACGGGAGGCAATTGCCAACCCTAACTTCCGCCTGCGGCCCATTCATAACCGTCATGCCGTCTGTCAGCCCCTGCGGCGCGAGGATATAGGACTTCTGGCCGTCCGCATAGCAAATCAGCGCAATATTCGCCGTCCTGTTCGGGTCGTATTCGATACCGATTACTTTTGCCGGGATGCCGTCCTTATTCCTGATAAAATCCACAAGCCTGTATTTCCTTTTGTGGCCGCCTCCGCGGTGCCTTACCGTAATTTTCCCCTGGTTGTTACGGCCTGAATGTTTCTTTAATTTGACGCAAAGCGCCTTTTCCGGCGTTTTCTTTGTGATTTCCGCGAAATCAGAGCCGGTCATATGCCTTCTGGAAGGTGTATATGGGTTATATGTCTTAATTCCCATGGTTCTTTCTCCTTTACTTCTGGTTTTGCGCGGGCGCCCCCGCATACATACTTTGTTGCTGCCCCGCCGTCACAGGCTCCCCTGGCCGGGGTTCCTGCCGCCGCCGGACTTCATGCCGCGCCGGAACGCTGTCCGGCCGGAACCGCCTTACAGACCTGCAAAGATTTCGATTTCTTTGCTGTCCTCGGTAAGCTTTACAATCGCTTTCTTTGTCTTAGCGGTCTTGCCGTAGGTCATCCCACGTCTCTTTGTCTTGCCCTGTATATTCATGGTATTGACTCTCTTTACCTTGACCCCTTCGAACATTTTCTCCACAGCCTCTTTAATCTGTGTTTTATTCGCTTCCGTATGAACCAAAAACGTATATTCTTTTTCGCTCATGCCAGCCATACTTTTTTCTGTAATAACCGGTTTGAGGATCACATCATAATATTGGATTGCTGCCATTATGCGTACACCTCCTCAATGTTTGCCACCGCATCTTTTGTTACGACTACGGTATCATATTTCATAATATCATACACATTGATATTGCTTTTCACTTCCTTCGCTTCCCCTGCCGCTTCAATCGCCACATAGGAAGTCCTTACCTTCGGAAGATTCCTTGCGGAGTAAAGGATTTTCTTATCCATCTCGCCTGTGATTACCAGAGCCTTCTCCAGCTTGAGGTTATCCAGCACTTTACGGAATTCCTTCGTCTTGATTTCATTCATTTTCAGCTCATCCAGCACGATAAGCTTGTTTGCCTGCACCCTGCTTGTCAGCGCAGACCGTAACGCCGCCTGTTTTTCCTTCTTGTTTAACTTAAAGGAATAGTCCCTTGGCGTGGGCGCAAATACTACGCCGCCGCCCTTCCACTGGGGCGCCCTGATGGAACCCTGCCTTGCATGGCCCGTCCCTTTCTGCTTCCAGGGTTTCCTTCCGCCGCCGGACACTTCCGAACGCGTCTTTGCCTTCTGTGTCCCCTGACGTTTGTTTGCAAGATACTGTACGACTGCCATGTGTACCAGGTGTTCATTGACTGCAACGCCGAATACCGCATCGTTTAAATCAATCGTGCCGACTTCTTTGCCTTCCATATTATAAACAGATACGTTTGCCATCTGAATGCTCCTCCTTTCGCCCGTACAAGCTTAACGCTTTACGGTTTCTTTTATAGTCACTAAGCCTTTCCTCGGCCCAGGCACCGCGCCCTTTACCAACAGCAGGTTCTTCTCTGCGTCTACCTGCACCACTTCCAGGTTCTGGACCGTTACCTTTACGCAGCCCATATGGCCCGGCATCCCTTTGCCCTTAAACACACGGCTGGGGGAAGAACATGCGCCGTTGGAACCTTGGTGACGATGGAATTTGGAACCGTGCGCCATAGGGCCTCTGTGCTGCCCGTGCCTCTTAATCGCGCCCTGGAATCCTTTTCCTTTGGAAATCGCAGACACATCCACTTTATCGCCTGCCGCGAAAACATCCGCTTTGATTTCCTTGCCCAATGTATATTCTTCCGCGTTCTCAAACTTGAACTCTCTGATATACCGCTTGCAGGAAACCCCTGCTTTCTCAAAATGGCCCTTTAACGCTTTGTTCACGCCGTGTCTGTGGATTACTTCTTTCTTGCCGCCTTTGTCTTTGTTGACGATTCTTTCCTTTTTGTCCACATAACCAACCTGCACTGCTTTATAGCCATCGTTTTCCACTGTCTTTACCTGTGTCACGACGCACGGCCCTGCCTGGAGAACCGTTACCGGAACCAGGGAACCGTCTTCTTTGAAGATTTGAGTCATTCCGACTTTGGTAGCCAAAATACCTTTTTTCATTCCTTTTACCTCCTGTTTATTCTACAGCGGCCTGGCCTTCCCGCACGCCGCTAGGCGCCTGCTTTTCCGGCCATGCATACTAGTAGGGGTCTTTTTTTCACTATGCTGTTATTTGGTTTTCATCTTGATATCAATATATACGCCGGCAGGCATCTCCAGCCTCTGCAAAGCGTCCACTGTCTTAGGGGTGGGCGTAATAATGTCAATCAGCCTCTTGTGCGTCCTTTGCTCGAACTGTTCCCTGGAATCCTTATACTTATGCACAGCCCTTAAGATAGTAACCACTTCTTTCTTCGTAGGCAGTGGCACCGGGCCGCTTACCTGTGAACCATTTTTCTTAACCGTTTCGATGATTTTCCTGGCAGATGCATCCACCAAATGATGGTCATAAGCCTTTAATGTAATCCTCATTACCTGACTTGCCATAAAAAAAGTCGCCTCCTTTTCGCACTTTTTCCCTTTAAGTACGACAAGCGGTGACTGTACACTCTCCCGTGTGTGTCCTGATTGAATAACTTCGAGTAACTGTTTATCCTTATTCATATCCTGCTTACACACCGTTACTTCGTTACCGGCATGTGTATGTTTCCAACCGCGGCCTCTGCCTGTGTGCGGCTAACGGAACATATCCCATGCTGTTGATAGGTAATCCTGTTGTCTGTACAGTGACTTGTCGTCAGTTTCCTGAACCGGCTCTGCCGGCTCTTGACATTCGCTCCACGGAAAACCTTTTGGAAATTATCGTTTTTCCCCAAAAGCAACCTCACGCTTCTTCGCTATCATGCCACAGCAGTTGTTAGTATACACGATATTTTAAGGAATTGCAAGAGTTTTTTTCATTTTTTTGGTTTAAATTCCGTTGTCTGTTTTGCGCCTGCATCCCCTGACCGCCTCTTCCACCTCCTTCATTTCCTCCTCCGTCAAAAAGCCACGCAGTTTCCATATTTCATCCAGCCTGTCCTGCTCCACCAAAATCAGCTTACCGCTTGCCAGCCTGACCTCCATCTTTCCCGCAACCCCTTTCCCAAGCTTGCCGTCATGCAGCCCTATGCCAATACCTTACATAAGGAATACGAACCATTGCCCCAAAAAGTTTCAGCTTATGCAAAAACTTTCCCCGCAATGCAAAAAGCTGCGCCCCGCCAGTTTCCCACGCAAAATCCTGCGCAAAAATCCGGCAGGCCGCAGCCAGCCGCCTATCCGCCGTTTCCCGGACATTCCCCGCCCCCAAACAGCGCGGCGGCTATGTAAGGAAATCCCTTCTTTAATCCCAGTTCATGCGCCCGTAACGCTTTGTAACGGCCAGAATTTCTTTCTGCAGCGCATCGCTTAGCTCCTTCTCACGCACCCTCCAGCGCCAGTTGATGCCCAAGGTGGATGGTTTGTTCGTCCGGCAGCTATTGTCATATCCAAGGTAGTCCTGGATTGGGATAATGCACGTCTTAGCCACGCTGCGCATCACCAGGGCGATAAAGGACTTGTAAAGCTCTTTTTCCGGCGTATCGTGGTTACACAGGTAATTGCGCGCCATTTCCCTCTCCTCGGGCGAAATGCTCTTAAACCATCCCACAATCGTTTCGTTGTCATGGGTCCCCGTATACGCAATGCAGTTTTCCGTATAATTATGGGGGAAATAATCGCTGGCTGAACCCGAATCCCTGGAATCAAACGCAAATTCCAGCACTTTCATTCCCGGGAAACCGGAATCCCGCACCAACTGGCGAACGGAATCCGTCACATACCCAAGGTCTTCCGCAATGACTTCATGCCAGCCAAGGCGCTGCTCCATCCGGCGGAACAAGTCGATGCCCGGCCCTTTTTCCCAATGCCCCTTCACTGCCGTCTCTTCCCCATAAGGGATGGAATAATATTCGTCGAACCCGCGGAAATGGTCAATGCGGACAATGTCATACAACTGGAAGCAGAACCACATGCGCGTCATCCACCAGTCATACCCGGTCTGTTTGTGATATTCCCAACGGTACAGCGGGTTCCCCCATAGCTGCCCGTCTGCGGAAAACCCATCCGGCGGACATCCGGCAACCGCCGTAGGCACATTGTCCCTGTCCAACTGGAACAGTTCCGGGTGCGACCAGGTATCCGCGCTGTCCATGGCCACATAAATCGGAATATCCCCTACAATGCGGATTCCTTTGCCATTGGCATACTCCCTCAGCGCCTTCCACTGGCTGAAAAATTTAAACTGCATATACTGCTGGAACTCAATGTCGAAATACAGCTCCCTGCGGTAATAATCCATCGCATTGCCCCAGCGCAGGCGGATATCCTCTGCCCACTCTGTCCACGGTTTCCCGCCAAACCGCTCCTTTACCGCCATAAACAAGGCATAGTCCGACAGCCACCATTCATTGTCCGCCACAAAATGCCGATAGTCCGGGTCTTTGCTGATATCACTGCGCTCATAAGCTTTGCGCAGGAGGGGATAACGGTTTTTATACATTTTTTCATAATTGATATCGTTCTTTTTGCTGCCAAAATCCGCTTCTTCACACTCTTCTTCCGTCAGGACTCCTTCTTCCACCAGCGCCTCCAGGCTGATAAAATATGGATTCCCCGCGTATGTTGAAAACGACTGGTAAGGGGAATCGCCATAACTGGTAGGCCCTAACGGCAATATCTGCCAATAAGTCTGCCCTGCCTCTTTCAACCAGTCTACAAAGTCATATGCGCTCTGTGAAAAACAGCCAATCCCGTATTTCGACGGCAAACTGGCGATGGGGAGTAAAATACCCGCTGCTCTGTTCATTTCTTCCGGCCTCCTGATCCTCATAAAATAATCCGGCCTCTGTAACTGCCTGTTTACTATATTTGCCCAGCCTGCGTTATCGCCCGGCGCTCTTCCTTGGCTAACGCCTGCCATTGTCTGGCGTCTGCGCCGGAATCCGCTAAAACGCTGCGAAACCAGCCCCTGTGCAAACACGGCGCCCGGGCCATTGTCCCAGGCGCCAACTGTAAAGAATACCGCTCACTGACAATGGCAGCGCCCTGTCTGTATTTTATCAGAAAACAGCATACAGCACAAGGCAGGCAACCGTTTTTTTCACCCATCTCCGTTCCCTTTTTCCCAAAACAGCAGCCCTATAATCTCCTCCCGTCTCTTTACCCCCAGCTTGTCAAAAATATTGGACACATGCTTTTTCACCGTCGTTTCGGAAATATGCAATTCCATCGCAATCTCCTTGTTGCTGATTCCTTTGCATATCTGCAGCGCCACTTCAGCTTCCCTCCTGGTCAGCCCAAGCTCCAGGAAAAACTGGCAAGACCCTGCCCCTGCCTCCATCCTGTCCTTTTTCTTTTCTTGCGTCCCCGTTATCCTATCCCCTTTCTTTTCCTCATTCCCCGCTATCTTTCCCCCTTTCTTTTCCTCACCCACTGCTGCCCTGTCCGCTTTCTTTTCCTCACCCCCAAGGGCAATCCAGACACAGATTCCATAAAGCAGCGGCCGGAAACCAAGCGCAATGTTCTGCATCAAAACAGCGGAAAACATGCCGTCCTCTCCGGCGTTCTGCCGCATCCCTTCCAGCCTTTGCGTCTGCCCGGACTCCGGCCCCTGGTACAACAGCAAAAATAACAGCACAAAAGTCTCAATATAGCTGGCATATATGGTATTTCGCGCAAACAAGGCAAAGTCCGGTTTCTTCCAGCGCCTAAAATCCTCCTTTTCCATGGATGGAAGGTATAAAATAACCCCGCCTGCCAGCACAAGCAAAAATTGCCTGAAATCAAACAATTCCTTTGGACGCAGCCCAAGCAGCAAGGCCAGGGACAACAGGTACAGGATAACCGCTATCATCCTTTTGCCTTTTTTCATTTCCCTCTCTCCTGCCGTGTCCCCCCGTCATCCATAGCCTTTCCTCCCGACTCCTTTATTTCCAAAGTTTTGGCTTTTCCTTCCCATACGCCCTCTTCCCCTGCACCATTGTTTTCTTGCGCTTCCTCTCCTTCCAAAGCCTCCGCTCTTTCTTCCCACGTGCCCTCTTCCTTTGTCCTGCCTCTTCCTCTTGCTTGCGTTTCTTCCAAAGGAGTTGCCTTTCCTCCCGCTTCCTTCTCTTCCAAAGCTTCCGTTCTTTCTCCTGCCTCTTCCTCTTGCGCGTCCCCTATTTCCTGCATATATTCAATTATCCCCAACTGCAGCCTGCTTTTCACGGGCAGCAACAGCAAATTCATCGCATAGGCATATACGAATAAAATCAATATTACGGAAATGTTTACCCCCCAGGCTGCCATATCCTCTAACAGACGGGTAAGGCTGATTAATTGAAGCGCCACTCCGAATCCTGCGCCATACCGCACCGCTTTCATAAAAAGCTCCACGGCTTGCGCCGCCCTCTGCCGCTCCCGAAGCCCGGCCTTGCAATCTTTTCCAAAGGCCAGGCCAAACGCTGTCAGAAAATCCTTCCCAAGCCCTGTGGCCAACAGCATAGATATTCCGATTATCATAAGCAACAGGAAACTGGGAGTGTCCAACAGCCACACCGGGTTGTGAATCCCCCATGCCGCCGCTTCCACCAGTACAACTGCCAATGCCAACCCAATGACAAAAAATACATACATATCAATCTCCATTCCGCCCTTGGCTACTCAACGTGACGCTTAACGCTTCTTCTTAGGCAGTGCCTTGCCCTTCCATGCAATGCACTAAATATACATTATAATATATGCTTATTATATCAGGCAAGCCCCGGCCCGGCAACATGCCATAACCGCCTTACCTTTCATCCAGGTATGTCTGCACCCGGTTTTGCACCACCATGGCCACTTCCCCTGGGCTCTTGCTCCCCCGGAAATAAGCCTGCGCTTCCTCATAAATAATCCCCAACAAAACGCTGTCTATCCCCGGCTCCATCTGCGCCGTCCCAATCAGCCCGCGCAGCTTCTCCACCTGTTCCCGGGTGGCGGCATAAACGTCCATCTCCATTCCCTCCACTGCCCATGTGGATTTCGGCCTTCTTTTCCGGTTTCCGTTCCTGTCTTCATAATATTCCTCGTCCATCTCCTTTTGAAGCAATTCCTCCAACGCTGCTTTCCGGACGGGAAACCCGTCCCCATTTATCGCTTCCAGCTTCCTCTGCTTCTCCTCTGACAGGCAAAACCGGATAAATTCCCACACCCCTTCTTTCTTTTCCGAAGCCGCGTGCATCGCTACGGCAGTCCCCTTTGGCGCTATCCAGTGCCCACCGCCTTCCGCCGTCGGATACCCGATGAAATTCACCGCTCCCCCCATCCCCTGTTCATAAATCTGGTATAATTCCACAGAGGCAATCACACACTCCAACAGCAACTGCCTGCCATCCCTTACCTTCTCCATCTGCAAAACCAGCCCATCGCCGCCCCCTGACTGCCCGGACAAATCCGGAAAACGGTTTGCATACTCCAAAAGCTTCTCAAATTCCCCTCCGGTAAATGCACAGGTTCCTTTTTCCCAATCCAAAAGCGTCTCCAAGCTCCCCCTGCACAACAGCCAAAGCGCGGTTCCTTTGTCCGCATACGGCAGCAACTCCACGCCCCTGCCTTTGGAATCCAGCAATTCCATCATCCCTTCTGCCGTCCAGCCGCTCCTTTCCCCCACATCCGCCACTTTCCCTGCCAGCGTCCTTATGCCAAAGGACGGCATTATGCCATACAGTTTCCCGTCCCTCTCATATGCCGCAAACACATTTTCTAAGAAATCCTCCCTATTTACCGAATCGTCCCTTTCCAAATACGGGGTCAGGTCTTGCGCCACGCCAGCCGACGCTAAATCCTCCCACGCCAGTCCACTGGATGCCAAATCCACCATGTCCGGCGGCTGGCTGCCAGTCAAATCCGCATACAGCAAGGCCGCCCTGTCCCCATACTCCATCGTTTCGTCCCCATACACCCTCACTTCAATGCGGTATTCCCCGCTTTGTTTATTAAATGCCGCTATATCCCGCTGCGCAAAATAAGCCGTCTCCAGCGCTGCATAAACCAAAACTTCCTTCTCAGGCATTTCCTCCCCGCCCCTCTTTGTCAAAATGCTGAGTTCTTTGGCTGCGCCTGCACTGTAGTCCACTGTGACGGCAGCGATTCCGCCATCCGGCAAAAGCATAAAATCCCGCAAAGCATTGCCATTGACGGCATAATCCATCCAATGCAAAATCTCTGCCGCCTCTTCCTCTGCCAAACTGCAGGCATACAGCGTCCCATCCTGTGCATAAACCAGCCCGCCGCCTTGTTTTCCGCGGTATACCCCGGCCCCAAAAGAAATGCTGCTTTCCAGAGGTTTTAATTTCTTATGCCCCAAATCCACCTCTTCCAGCCGCCAGCCCTTCCTGCCGTCATAGCCTGCCACTACCCTGCCATCCTCCAGGGCAAACATAGTTTTGATATAACCGTCCACCGGGGCCTGCAAATACACGCTGCCATCCGGGCGCAGCACGCAAACCTCCTGCCCCGCCGACAGATAATAATTCCCCTCCCTATCCTGCAAAAGATTGCCGATGTAAAAGGAACCCGCCTCTCTTCCCCGGAACATACTCCCGGTATCTATTATTTCCAGCGTCTTCCCTTCCTTTGACGTTCTCCTGATTTGCACCCTGTCCACTATCCCGTTCGACTGCATATCCCCTTTATAACAAATCATCCCCAACAGCAGGTTTCCTTCCGTATCTTCCCCCATCACGGATACTTGCATCCCCTCTTCCGCATCCAATTCCAATGGATATTTCTTCGCATCTTCCTCACCTATTTCCAGGCAATACAGCATATCCCTGCCCTCTTCCTCCCCTACGAAATATACCGTTTGCCCACCGCCCAGCAAAATAGCGCGGATGGAGGCGCAGTAACCGTCCAAGGGCACATGCTTCACCACATATGCCAACCCCTCCCCATTCTCTGCCGTGCCAGACACAGTGTCTGCCGCCAAACCTTTCTGTGTGTTTCCTTCCTCCCTGCTTCCGCAGCCACAAACCCATGCCAACAACAAGCATACTGCCAGCAGCCGGAAAAATAAGAGTCCCTTTTTCATTCCCTCTCTTCCCATAGTCCGCCTCCCTTCCCAAATTTCCATTCTTTAACCATATCCTGTGCGTCTCTTCCATCCAGCCGGAGCCTACCCTTTGGCTTTGCATAATTCGCGCCATGCAGGGAAAGTTTTAATGACAGATGCATAAACCGGAATTTTAACAAGGCAACCGTGCAAAACAGGAGAACAATGCCCTATCCCTCATCTCCCGACGGATGGAACACTATACAAAATACAACAATTGCGCCGGAAAAACCATTCTCCCAAAGTAGTATTTTAGTGGTAACTCTTTACTACTCTGGCTCTCTGCTCCCTCTCCTCTTTTCCTCCGGCTCTTTTCCACAGCCCTTTTCCGTGGCTCGTTTCCGCGGCCTTTTTCTGCAGCCCTCTTCCAATCTTAAATCAGCAAAAAACAATTTCACGCCAGTCTGCTTATCCGTCCGTATATGAAAAACTGCCGCTCCACGATTCCTGTGATATGCTCCCCTTATGGTAGACAGATAAAATAATAAAACTGTCACTATAAGGAGGAGCATATTTTATGGGACAACATTCAAAATACTCTTTTGAGATGAAACTGGATGCCGTCACAAAATATCTTTCAGGAAGCTGTTCAACAGAAAGCATCGCCCGAAACTTGGGAACGAATGGAACGAGAATTATCGAATGGGCAACAATATATCAGTCCTTGGGAGCCGAAGGACTAAAAACCACCCAAAAACTCAGCGTCTATTCGGCGGAAACAAAACGCAGCGCTGTCTGCGATTATCTTTCTGGCAAAGGGACGTTAAGGGAAATCCAGAAAAAATATGGAATCCGTTCAGATAAACAATTACGGAATTGGATTATGAAGTATAATGGTCATGAGAATCTAAAGTCTTCTGGAACAGGAGGAACCAGCACCATGGCCAAGGGAAGAAAAACCACATACGATGAACGGGTGGAAATTGTAAAGTACTGCATTGAGCATGAAATGGACTATGCCCAGACAGCCGAAAAATATCAGGTATCTTATCAGCAGGTTTATCAATGGATAAGAAAATATCAATCGGATGGAGCCCCGGGACTTGTTGATAAA
>CAJTQO010000045.1 GCA_910578405.1 uncultured Lachnospiraceae bacterium
CTTCCATGGAGTCCTTTCCCTCCGCCTGCGCGGCCGGAAAGAACTCCAGGCATTCTTTGGGGCTGATACTGTTTGTTTCCAGTACCGTATCCGCCCCACAAATGCCCCTTCCATGGAGTCCTTTCCCTCCGCCTGCGCGGCCGGAAAGAACTCCAGGCATTCTTTGGGGCTGATACTGTTTGTTTCCAGTACCGTATCCGCCCCACAAATGCCCCTTCCATGGAGTCCTTTCCCTCCGCCTGCGCGGCCGGAAAGAACTCCAGGCATTCCCTACTCTTCCTCGCCAAGCACGGCAAAATCCTCTTCTTCAATCCGCCTTGCAATTGTCTCCTTAGCCAACGCCAGCTCTTCCTGCCATTGTCCATACGCCGCGTCCCAGCTTTCATACCCGGCCTGTCCGCGCCTGTCTGCAATCCCGTATTTCCCTGACAGGTATTCTCCCAAAAACCTGGTACACTTCTCCGCGCCCAGGGCATTGGTATGCCCGCCATAATCACTGAAATCCGTTGCGAAATCCAACCCGATTTCCTCATAATGGTCATTCAGATTCAGAAATTCATACCCATATTCCCCAATGATTTCTTCCATATAATTATACATCCTTTGCTTCTCTTCCTCCATCACGGTAGGGGAAAGAAGAAACAAAGCCTGCAAATCCTCTCTCTTTAAATAATCCAACAGTTTATAAAGACACTCCTCCTGGTATTCCGGCATCGGTTCCTTTTCCGCTATCTGCGAAGTGTCCACTGCCTCACAGGGCCCAACCTCATCCGTCATTACATATCCCTTCTGGCTATCCGCTTTCTCATAACGGAAACAAGCCAACTGTTCCGGCAAAACCATGGTCTTCCAATTCGAATGATACTTAAAAATATCAAAATAGTAAGTATGTCTCTGCCAGCGGTCGTCCACCATGGCGTTAATCGTTCTCACCCGGTTCCAGGAATACTTCATATTGTCCGTAACTCCCCGCGTATACGCCATATTGTTTGTCAAATCCGTTTCCCGGGCAGTATACATACGCATTTCAAAAATGTACAGTTTGGGCTTCTGGGTTTTTTGCACTTCCTCCACCAGATACGTAGCCGCAACCGGCCTTTGCAAGTTACTGGAAACCGGATAAGCCGCAATCCCATATTCCCCCCACATTAACGGCGTGGCATAATAAGGATACACCGGGCTTGAACCAATCATCACTACCTCCACCGTGTCCTTCTTTTCCGCATAAAAGCCTGTAAACCGATCCTTTACATCTCCGTTCGTACGTATAATATAAGTGACTGTCATAAGAATATATAGAAATATTACCATAAATAAAACGGATTTCATAGCCTGTTTCCAAGTCATTTTCCCATTCTCCTTTTCCACGCTGTCCACCCATCTTCCCCTTTCTCTTTTCCACGCTGTCCCTACATTCCCTGCATCTTCTTCTCTCTTTTTTCCACACTGTCCCTGCATCTTCCATTCCCCTTTCCACACATTCCCTGCATCCTCCATTCCCCTTTCCATGCTTTCCCTACATCTTCTTATCCCACTTTTCCCACACTGTCCCTGCATCTTTTTATCCCCTTTTTCCACACTGTCCCCGTATCTTCCCATTCCCCTTTTTCCGCTGTCCACTTATCTTCCCCTTTTTCCCATTCCGCTCAATGCTCACCCATGATTCTTTGAAAAAACCTCTCCCATTCCCCATTTATTAAATCAGGATTTAACTTTTCTTTTATTTTTGCTCCATTCTCACCCAATTTTCGAGCAAATTCGACATTATCCATTATTTTTTGCAAGTTATCTTTCAGCATCTTCCAATTGTCCATTTCAGTCAATATCCCATTTTCTCCCGATTTAATCAATTCCGCCGGCCCGCCGCCAGAACAATCTGTGGAAATACATGGGATGCCCAAGGCCATCGCCTCCATTAAAGTATTGGGCATTCCTTCCGAATTGGAAGACAAAACAAAAACCGACGCTTTCCAAATCGCATCCGCCACCTCCGCCGTCCCCCCAGGCAAATGAATCCTGTCCGAAAGCCCCATTTCCTCCACTTGCCGTATCAATCCTTCCCGAAGCTCCCCCTCCCCGTAAATCACCAGCTCATACTCCGAATACTGCCTTGCCAGTGAGGCAAAAGCCCGGATAATCATCCTATGGTTTTTGTTTGCGTCCACACGGCCCACTGCGACAATCTTCTTCTCCCTTTCCCCTTTATAAATTTCCCTCATAAATGCAGGATGAAGCGAATTGGGCAAAATAACCGCTTTCTTTTGAACCGCCTTGTCAAAAAAATCAAGGCTCATCCGGCTTTGCAGCGCCACTCCATCCGCCAGGGGAAACAGCGCACGCACCGCCAGCCGCAAAGCCCTGCTGTAATATTCCTCTTTGGGCTCCCCACGCACCGACACCACCACCGGAATATGCAGGCCGCGGGAGGTAAGCAATGCCATCATATTATTTTTGCCGATAAACGAAAGAATTAAATCCGGTTTTTCCCTCTTCCATATCCCACGCAGTTTCCGAAACCTTTTCCAAAAGTTGGACACACGGCCCTTCCCAATCTCCTCCGGCGATATCTCCGAATACACCCGGCGTATCCCGTCGCTGATTCCATACTCGCTTTGGGCCTTATACTGGGTGACAATTGTAACCAAATATCCCCTGCCGCAAAAATATTCAGCCAAATTCACCAAAACCCGCTCAGAGCCGCCTTTGTCCAAGGAACTGATAAACATGGCAATATGTTTCCTGCAAATACCCGCCTCCATGCTCCCGTCCTCCCATGCTAACTATGATAATGCTGAAACCATTGCTCAAAAATGAAAAAAGACCAGGACAGTTTTGAATAATTCTCCCCGGTTGCCGGCCCGCCGTCTCCTGTACGAATATATGACCGAATCATATTTGACACATATTCGGCATCAAAGATACCCTGCCGCTCCAAATACCCCTTTTCACTGTAATCTAAAAGCTTTTCTTTCAACGGCCCCCGCAGCCACTGATCCAACGGCGCCCCGAAACCTACCTTGGGCCTGTCCAGCAATTCCCTTGGAATATAATCATAAGCAATGTCTTTTAAAATATGCTTCTTATCCCCTTTGTAAAATTTGAACTTATGAGGAATCCGATAAGAATACTCCATTACCTCCCGGTCTAAGAGCGGGCATCTGGATTCTAATGAATATTTCATGCTGGCACGATCCACCTTACAAAGGATATCCCCTGGCAAATACGTATCCATATCCAATAACATCCTGCGAATCTGCCAATTCCTCACCCCATAACTGCTTTCCGTCTCATAATGGCAAGGCAGCTCCCTCCCGTCATTGCGCACCATCCTTTTGGCGCGGACAATATAATTGCTGGCGCCAAACTGAGTTTTCGTTTCCTTTCCACGGTTTTGCGCAATAACCCGCACACGGAACGGAAGCCTTTCCGCCAATCCCATTTTACGCACAAACGGCAACCGGCACAGCCCATGCACCACCGCACCGGGAATATCCAGCCACTGCGCCTGCGCCACATTCTCATAAATATTGTAGCCGCAGTAAAATTCATCCCCACCGTCGCCGGACAGCGCCACCGTCACCTTTTCCCGCGCCAGCGCCGACACCAGCATAGACGGAATCTGGGAACTGTCTGCAAAAGGCTCATCATAATACTGCGGGATGCTTTCCACCAGCTCAAACATCTGCCTTTCGTCAATATACATCTCTGTATGGTTTGTTCCAAGATAATCCGCCACCTGTCTGGCGTATTTCGCCTCATTGTAACGCTCCTCATGGAAACCGATGGAAAACGTCTTTACCGGTTCCGTGGAATGCTCCTGCGCTATGGCCGTAATCAAAGAAGAATCATAACCGCCGCTCAAAAATGCTCCCAACGGCACATCCGCAATCATTCTGGCCGCCGTCGCCTTTTTTAATAGCTCCTTTAAATTCTCCTTTGCTTCCTTATAACTGCTTACCGGATTCCCTATCTGCTTCGCATATACTTTCCCTACCTCCCAATATTTCCACTTCTCCACCTTCCCCTGGCAAAACATCAGACCCCCGCCCGGCTCCAATTTATAAACATCCTCATAAACCGAATCCGGCGCATTGATATACTGCTGATATAAATACCGGGAAAGCGTCTCCCGGCGAATCCTCTTTTCAAACCCGGGACACTTCATAATCGGCTTCAATTCGGAAGCAAAAACAAGATTCTCCCCATCTTTCCAATAATACAACGGCTTTTTGCCAATCCGGTCACGCAGCAGATAAACCTTCCCACTCTCCCTGTCAAACAATGCAATGGCAAACATCCCGTTTAAACGCTTCACACAATCAATTCCCCATTTCAAATAAGCTGCAATGATGACCTCCGTATCACAATTGGAATGGAATGGATAACCGGAAAGCTCTTCCCGCAGCTCCTGAAAATTATAGATTTCCCCGTTAAAAACCACGCTTACCCTGCCGTCCGCCGAATCCATAGGCTGACGCCCTAATTCTGACAAATCCAGGATGGACAGCCTCCTTTGGGCAAATCCGACAAAATACCCGCCGGACGTCCCATAAATTTCCGCCCCGCTATCGTCCGGCCCTCTATGGCGCATCGTGTCATTCATCTCTTTTAATTGCTCCAGACGGATATCCCGCCTGGAAACAAACCCGCATATCCCACACATACCATACTCCTTCTAATTCCTTCCCCTTCCGCCTTTAGGCCGGAAAGCCTCTACCCATCCACCTGTTCTAAGAAGCTGTCCCGGTACGCAGCGAAATCCTTGCATTCCCGGTCAATGCTGTCAATCATCTCAATGTATTTTTCCCTGACCAAAGCTTTATAATTCCCATAATTGTCATACCCCTTCTTTGTCCAGGCAAAGGGATGCGTCAAAATCTGGACTTTGTCGTGTCCCAAAATATTCTTCTCATCCGGATAACCATACCTCCATATATGGTTTGCATCCGACATATACTTCACTCCCAGCTTTGTGTCCTCCGTCACACGCTCCGCAAAAGTAAAAAATTCCTCCTGATACGCATTGATAATCCCCGGAAGCTTTATATTTTCCGCCAGCGCCGCCGGAGAGGGCCTATGGATGGAAAATTCCGAAATCTCGAATCCCAACATTTCACTTAGCATATGCATTTCCTTAATAATCTGTTTGCGTATCTCCTGCATATCCGTCATCCCGTTTAGTGCAAAGTGCAGACCAATCTTCTGCCCCCTCTCATGCATATCGCAAATCAAATCCCGGTTCTTTCTGGATAACAGGTTATAGGAATTATTCGTCCACTGAAAAAAGAAAGTGGAAGTAAAGTCCATGCCGGACTCCACCTTCGCCAGCGCATAGGCCCGCTCCACACTATACTCCACATCATGCCGCATAATAATAAACCTGTCCTTATGCAAGGCGTCCCCATAGTGGCTCTGCAAGCCCGTTGACTTTATAATCCTGATAATCTCCCTGTAATCATCATATGAAAACATTATTTTTCTCCTATTCCCAAAAATCTTTAAACTGCCTGCCACTCATAACCGCATAATTGCCTGCAACAAAAGAAGCCGCTATCTCCCCCGTTCCACAATCTCCTCAATAAACTCCTTCCACTGCTCAAACACTGCCTGCGCATTGGCCACCTCCGCAATCTTTCGCGCCTCTCTCCCCAGCTTCTGCGCAAATTCCGGCTCCTCAATCAAACGGTTGATGCCATCCTCCATCGCCTTCTGATTCTTAATCGGCGCCAACAGCCCGTTCACACCGTCCTTTATCACTGTCCGCGGCCCGCCGCAAGGACAATCCGTCGCCACAATGGGCAGCCCTAACGCCATCGCTTCCAGCAATGCATTGGGAAGCCCCTCCCAATCCGATGAAAAAGCGTAAACTGCCGCATCCGCCAATTCCTTCTCCAAAGAATCACTGGCCCCCATTAAAAAAATGTAATCCTCTGCCTTATGTTTTGCAATAATCCCTTCCAATATTTCCTTCGTGCCATCCAAAGAATCCCCCCCGTATATTTTTAAAATATAATCCGGGTGTTTCCGATGCACTTCCACAAAAGCCTCTAACAGCATCGGCTGGTTTTTAAAGTCCACCAAACGCCCTGACTGCACCACTTCTTTTTTGCGCCGCTCCGGCGTTGGCGTCCCAATATATTTCCCATGCACCGGATTTAAAATCACCTTGGAATTCTTCTGTAGGAAAGGGGCGAAAAATTCCCGCTGCCCCTGGGTCTGGAACACACACCCCGCCGCCCTTGGAAACAGAAGCGGTATTTGCAGCTTGTCCGACCATGCATCGTAATGCCCCACCGGATCGGTGCGGATGGAAATCAATACCGGGACTCCCGTGCCGGGCGCAGCCATCAGGGCGCGGTAATTGGCGCGCTGGGCAAAAGCAATGAGAATATCCGGCTTTTCCCGCTCTAAAAACCGTTTTAAATATTTTACCCGCAACAGGAACTGCATCATCCGGCTCTTTTCCTTATCCCCCTCCTGCAGCCCTACATGAATCCGCTTTATCCTGCCGTCTATTTGAAATTCGTTTTCCCCATACCACTCGGTGGCGATGAAAACCTCATATCCTTCTTTTACAAACTGATCCGCCAGATTGGACACGACCCTCTCCGCCCCTCCCTGCTCCAGACAGTTTAAATGGAAAGCTATT
This sequence comes from uncultured Lachnospiraceae bacterium, assembly GCA_910578405.1. GTDB lineage: Bacteria > Bacillota > Clostridia > Lachnospirales > Lachnospiraceae > Kineothrix. The sequence goes on from CAJTQO010000045.1 coordinate 6,650, forward strand.
TTCCGTTTCATATGAAAAGCCCTCCCGTTATTTTATTCCATCCACGCCCGCAGTTTCTCCACATAAACCTCTTTGGAGAAATCCTCCGCCCGCCTCAGCGCCGCCTTGCAATACGCTTCCCGGTATGCCCCATCCTGAAGCATCTTCGTTATGCCGCCAGCCAGCCGCCGTTCTTCTTCCGTAATCACACTGGCGTCCATATTCTTCTCCGGGCTCATATTCTCTATCAACATGCCATAATGTTCCCCTTCCCCTTCCAAAATTTCCCGCGGCCCGGTCAGACAGTCCGTGGCAATTACCGGAACCCCCAGCGCCATCGCCTCAACAAGGGCATTGGGAAAACCCTCACGGTATGAAGTGAGCGCATACAGCGACGCAGCCGCCAAATAAGGAAACGGGTTCCTCTTCACTCCGGTAAAATACACCCATTCCTCCACCTGCAGCTCTCTTGCCAATACGCGGTATTCCTCAAAATCCCCTTCCCCAATAATCATTAGCTTTGCATCCGGCATTTCCATCCGCGCTAAGGCAAACGCCTTCAAAAGATGCCAGAACCCTTTCACATCATCCTCCCTGCCCATGGAAACGATAATCTTGCCCTGCCCGTCCCAAGGCAGCGCAGGCTCCTCCTCCTTTGCCTGCCGCCTTACTTCTTCCACATCCAAAGGATTATATAAAGTTACCGCTTTCCTGCAATGATACTTCCCCGCCATTTCCTCTTCGATACGCTTGGAACAGCACAGCACCCTGTCCGCCCGGTTGGAAAAAAGGCGTATCTTCCCCGCATTTTCCATATCCATATAACTGCGCAGGCCCACCCATACCTTTGCCTGCCCGCCGGAAAGCACATTTACCATATTCGCGCTGGAGCCAAAACTATATGCAATCCCCACCCCTAGCTTACGCTTCAGCTTCCGGACTGCTAAACTCCTTTTAAACACGTTCAACACTTTCCCTGCCAGGCTTTCCCGTACCCCCAGATGCAGGTCTATCACATTCAGCCCCTTAATATCATAAGCAATATCCCTGGAATCAAACATGACGATATAGATTTCATAATACGAATCCAAAAGCCGCGCCGTAGCCACACAAACACGCTCAAATCCCCCTTGGTGCAGCATAGGCACAATCAACATAATCTTTTTTTTCTCCATCCCTACCTCCCTCCGGTTTCCTCTACCGCTTTTCCGCCCTTCTGCCAACACTGCGTCACTTTTGCCTGCGCCCCATCAACCTCCTGGAACCATGCCTGCATGCAAAACAATCCGCAATTGCCACTGCCCGGCTTACCCTTCCAAGCGTCCTGGCAGCGTCACCGATACCGTTTCAGTCCCTCGGCCTTTCCTGTCAAATAAAACCGCTCCATCGCTTCCGCCTGTGACCTTACGTCAAACCCTGCCTCTTTTATCCTCCAGCTCATATCCTTCCTTTCATGTTCCATTCCTATATACTTCTCTATCTCATCCGCCCATGCCCCAGCCGTTTTCCCTAAGCTTTCAAAATGCACCAGCCCGCAAAGCCCAACCTCCGGCGTTATCCGGTCAGACGCCAGACAAGGCAGTCCTGCCGCCTGCGCCTCCACCACCGTCCCCGGAAGCCCCTCGAACCGGGAAGGAAATAAAAAGAAGTCAAACGCCTGGTAATACCTCTCCACCTCTTTCTGATTCCCCAAAAAAAGCACATCCTTCGAAATCCCAAGCGCCTGCGCCTGCGCTTTGGCTTTCCCCATGCCTTCCCCTTCGCCAAGCAGCATCAGCACACAACGTTTCCCCCGCGCTTTTTGCCGTCCATGCAGACAAGCGAACACCTCCAACAAAAATTCATGGTTTTTTGCATAATGGAACCTGCCCACATGCCCCACCACAAAGCAATCCTCCACCTTCCTCTCCCTGCGCACACATTCCCTTACCGCCTCCTGATACCGGAACTTTTCCCCATCAATGGCATTGGGAATCAGGCAGGCTTTGGGCGAGCTTTCCCAGGATTTGCCAAACACCGACGCCCCGGCTTCCCTGGAGCAGGCGAAACAATAATCCGCCCGCGCCAATAACGGCAGCCGCAGCGCCCTGGTGGCCAGCCCCTTTATCCCCTGATCCACCCCTGCGCTCCTGGCATGGGCGCACACCACCCGCGTTCCTGCCAGGCGCGCCTGGGGCAGATAGATAGAAGCCGTGCTTGTCATATGCCCCTGAACTACCGCATAGCTGGGATGCGCCCTAAAAAAATCCCGCACTGCTTTTTTATATTCGAGATAATTATATATTTTAAATTTAGGGAGAAAATATACCTTCCCCCCTAAAGCCGCTACCTCCTCATCATAAAACTCCGGCGTACGCACGGCGTCCCTGCCGCTTTCCATCTTTTGATGCACGAGAAAATCAAACTGCACTTTTTCCCTGTCCATGCATCGGTACAAATCCATAATGCGGCTTTCCGCCCCACCAAGGCTCAATCCCCCCAATACATGCAACACCCGCACCGGTTTCCCCATATCCGCCCCGCTCCCTGCTTTCTCATTCTCTGCACGCAATATCCTGTCCATCCATTTCCCTGTTCCATCCACACAGCGCCCTGCCCTGACCGCTCCCCGTTCTTGGCCAGGCTGTAAAACCCTTGACGCTTTCCAATTTTTCCCTTTCCCATATCCCCTGGCCGGGAAAGAATCCATCCTGCGCCTTACAATGCCCTTACTAAAAAACGCTTCACTGCCGCCAGTAAATACTCCCCTGCCCTTCCAAACACCGTACGCCGGGCTGGCGGCTCTTCCACATATTCTCCGTAAGATATCATCTCCTGCTCCCGGAATATCTTACGGTACCGCTCCATATCGCCCTCCCCCATAGTATTGGTATGCACCACCATAGTGGTAAACCCATGCCTCTTTTTCAAACTTTCCGAAAGCCGGAAAGAAATCGGATAAAACGTAAGTCCCTTCCAAAGATAGGGACGTTTCCCAAACCCATCCGTCACCCTTTGAAACCCTGCATCCTTCAATGCCCTTAAAGTATTTCCGTCATAGGCATGGGCCGGAGCCATAAAAAAATCCGTAACTATCCCATGGCTTTCCAGAATTGCCTTCCCCTTCCCCAGCATCTCCCGCTGCCTTGCATAAGGCACGCCTGCAAACTCCGAAAAATCATTGAGCGGAAACATCCCGCCTTTTTTTTCCGTATATATATGCTGATAACCATGCAGGGCCACCACCCAGCCGGCTTCTTTCAGCCCTTTTACATATTCCCAAAATCCGGCCTCTTCTCTGCCCCGGTTCAAGTTCCCGTCCAGGTTGTCCGGCACTACCCCAATCAACGGCTGAATGCCATATTCGTCCAAAAGCGCCCGGAACTGTTCAAACTTTCCCCAATCCATCGCCGGGGTTATATCATCCATACGAACCGCAATCTTCATATCCCTATCCCAGCCCCATCCAGGCGCCGCCTTCCTTTCTCTAACCTATCTGCGCATCCTGTATCCATTTTACGCTGCCAGGCCTTCCCCACGCCCTATGCTTCCAAAGCCCTTCCATGCCAAGAACACTGCCATTTATTTATTGTACCAAATTCAGCAAAGAAAGCAACTTTTTTCTTTATAAAATATGGCAATCCGCTTGATATTGCGAACTGCCACATAACTGCCTTTCTTTTATATACCTTAACCTGCATGGCGCTCACGCCATATTCAAATCATTTCTAATGGTAAAATATTCTATCTTCCCTTATTCATACATACCCAAATGGAGAAAACAGGGCTTTATATTATAAAGGAATTGTCCACAAGAAAATTTTCCATGCAAAAGATACCGGAAAAAATGCAAAGGATAATAATGATATTTTCATTTTGCCTTATATCTGATATAATAATTGGCGAAAAACTTTCGCCAGGCAGGGGCGCCGCCATACCGCCGGCAAACCCCTGGCTGTCAATTGACAGATAGGAGAATACATATGCCAACAGCAAATCATTCAAACAAAGAAACCGGAAAGGAAAAAAGAGTAAACAAATTTGCGCTTATCCTCATAACCATTATTGACCTGTTTCTGTTTTTTGGTTATATCGGGGATTATAATCAGGGGAATATCGGCTTTGGCTTTATGCTTACCGTAATCCTGACAGTCATTGTTTCCATGGCAGCCTGCTATATCACTTATTTCCGCCAAAAAGACAGCGCGGCATTCAAATACATTTCCGTAGCCGGATATATGGCCGTCTATGGCTTGGCCGTATTTGGGGCGCAAAATGACCTTGTGTTTGTAATGGCGTTTCCGCTCACCGTCATCTATATCTTGTATTACAATTTCCGGTTAATCCTGGTCATTGCCATGGTTTTTGGCGGAATAAACATCATCGACATTTTTTATATCGCGGCAATCCTTGGGCATACGCATTCCGGCGCCCCCATCAACAGCACATCCCTTTTGCTGCAGGGCGCATCCACTGTCGTATATATGCTTGTCCTTTGCGGCACAACGTATATTTCCAATGACAATAACGCGAAAAAAATCGCAAGCATCAATGCGGAAAAAGAAAAGAGCATGGAACTTTTAAATGAAGTGTTGCATGTAGCCGCTTCCGTAAAGCAAAACTGCACCAAAGCCGCGGACCATATCAGCAAGCTCAGCCAATATGTGGATTCCACCGTATCGGAACTGGACGGCATCGCGGAAGGGAACAGCAACAATGCCGACAGTATCGAAAAGCAGACTGTTATGACAGGAAATATCCAGAATATGATTCTGGAAACAAAGCAAATGTCCGACGAAATGCTTACCGTGGCCAAAGGCTCCGAAGCGGCCGTCCGCAACGGCCAGCAGACCGTAGACAGCTTGCAGGCGCAGGCGGACAAAACAAAGGAGGCAAATGAGCGGGTTGTTTCCGCAGTAGCCAGCCTTATTGCCAATGCAGAAACCGTGGAGCAGATTACCGAGCATATTTTTTCCATATCCAGCCAGACAAACCTGTTAGCCTTGAACGCATCCATCGAAAGCGCCAGGGCCGGAGACGCCGGAAGGGGATTTTCCGTAGTATCGGAAGAAATCCGTGTGCTTGCGGACGAAACAAGAAGCCTGACGGAACGCATCCGCAAAATCGTGGGGGAACTCAAAACCAATGCCGATGCGGCCCAAAATACGGTAAACCAAGTGATGATGGCCGCAGATACCGAACACAGCCTTATCCTTAACGCCAGCGGCCAATTTCGTGAAATTGGAAGCCACATGAACGGGCTCCATAAAAATGTACAGGAGATTTACAAAAAAATAGAAGAAATTTTAGAATCCAACAACGCCATTGTGGACAGCATCCACCATATTTCCGCCGTCAGTGAAGAAGTGTCTGCCAGCGCCCAGCAAGCCACGGAACTTGGCGCAGACACCAGCCAGAAAGCCGAACAGGCCAGAGAATTAATGATGGGGCTTTTGGAAACGGTAAAAGCAATGGATCGCTATTTCATTGAGTAGGGGAAGATAATTAATTCTTCCCCCTTATGCAACGGATATCCTTCCGTTTTACCAATACTTTTTCACTCTTTCCGCTATGGTCAAATACGGAAAACTACTCCAGCCTGTCTCCTGGCTCCAACTCCCGCACGCACTCGTAACGGTCAATTAAAAGTGACCCATCCACCGTTCTTACAATCGGTTTCCCATCAAAAACATCCACCACTTCCCCTGGCGCATACTCGGAAAAATCAATCATCTCATCAAAGGGATGGGCTTCCCATACTGTAACCCGCTCCTCCCCACACAAAGCGAAAGCCCCCGGAAAAGGCGCCGCCACCCCGCGTATCAGATTGTAAATATTCCGCGTCCGCTCATGGAAGTCAATCTTCCCATCTGCCGCTGTCCTTTTCTTATACCAGGAATCAAAATCCCTGGACTGCGTCCGAATTACGATATTGCCTTCCTCATAAGCCTTTAACAGCTTTCGTATCAGCCTTTTGGAGCATATCATATTTTTATACTGCGCCGTCCGTATATCATCATGGGGCGTTATGGAAAACATTTCCGTAGCGAAGATATTGGGGCTGTCCGCTTTTTCATCATACCGGAACAAATTCAGGTTAAACCTGGTGTCTCCCAAAATAATCGACCAGTTTAACGGCGACCGTCCCCTGCCAAAAGGCAGGTATCCGCTGTTTCCATGGAAACCATAGACCCCATAGGCAAACCGGGCCAGCACATAAGCCGGTATAAGCCTTTGCCAGCCCATGGATATGGCAATCTCAAACTCATTTTCTTCCATAAAAGCCTTTGTCTTTTCATCCGTCAGAAAATAACTGTCCGCTTCGAATACCGGTATCCCATATTTTTCCGTCAGCACAGAGAGCCCTTTAAACCCTGACACCTGGTTGCCCTTCAACGCTTCCCCGCTAATCGTAATAACCATATCCACCGGGCAAATTTTTTGGTGGATAAACTCCACAATATTTTCTGAAGTGTCCTTCACCCCAAACACTGTCACCTTGTATTTCATCCCTGCCACCTTCCGCACTGCGCTTTGCCTGCCTTAGAGCGCCCCTACCCTACTGCAAATTCTCCCTATACCAGTCAATCGCCAACTGAATGCCTTTTGCAAAATCATACTCCGGGTCATACCCAAGCATTTCCCGCGCCCTGGAAATATCCGCATTGGAATCCTTAATATCGCCCAGACGCGGAGGGCCAAACGTAGGTTCCACCTCCACACCCAACGCTTTGCACAAATCATAATACACATCAATTAAAAACTCCCTGCCCCCTGCGCCAATATTATATGCCTTCCCGGCCGCCTCGCCGGAAGCAAGACAGGCTTTCAAATTCGCCTCAATCACATTGTCAATATAGGTAAAATCCCTGGACTGTTTCCCATCCCCATTGATTACTGGCGTTTCCCCATGCAGCAGCATGCGGATAAATTTAGGTATCACCGCCGCATACGCCCCATCCGGGTCCTGCCGCCTGCCAAAGACATTAAAGTATCGCATCCCATAAGTGTCCAGCCCGTACAGCTCCTTATACAGCCTCCCGTATTCCTCATCCACCCGCTTCGTCAGCGCATAAGGCGAAAGAACGTTCCCTTCCACTCCCTCTTTCTTTGGAAGCTGCGGATGGTCGCCGTAAACCGATGAACTGGAAGCATACACAAACTTCTTCACACCATTTTGCCTGCTTGCCTCCATCATATGCAGCGTTCCGCGAATATTAATCTCCTCATATAAAAGCGGCATCTCAATACTCCTTGGCACACTCCCCCAAGCAGCCTGATTCAACACATAGTCCACTCCTTTGGTTGCCTCCAGACACGTATCCAGCTCCCGGATGTCCCCTTTGAGAAATGTAAACCGTTGTGACTTTGTAAAAGGCTCCACATTCTCATATTTCCCTGTGGAAAGGTTATCCAGACACCTCACCGTATACCCCATACCCAAAAGCGCCTCGCAAAGGTTAGAGCCAATAAACCCTGCCCCGCCCGTTACAAGAAAAACACTCTTTTCGTCAAATTTCAAATCCTGATATCCCATCTTCTTTTCTTCACCCGCTGCCGCCTCTGCCGCAAGCCCCTTTCTTATTTTTTATTTCATTTCCGCCAATCCAAATCCGGCCGCTTCATTCCTGCCAATCCAAATCCTATTTTTCATTTCCGCCACTCCAAACCTGGACTTTTCATTCCTGCCACTCCAAATCCAACTATTCCATTCCCTATTCCAAATCCAGCCATTCCATTCCAAATAACGGTAATTCTGTTTCCGGCTTTCCGTATTCTCTCCTTCCAGCCTTCCCATAACTTCCCGCTTCCCTGCCTAAACCCCCCGCGACGTCCTTGTATCCCCATGGAGGATCCGGCTTTTATCCGAACCGCTCATCTGCACAATCCGTCCGCTTTTATCATAATAAGTCAGCAAATCCGAATTTTTCACATAACGCCCCATCTCTTCCCCATTTTCCAGGTACCGTTCGGCCTCTGCCCTCTTTGCGGCCATCCCTGTCAGTTTTGCGCCCGCCGCACGCTCCCTTACCCCTTCCGCCTCTATGGTATCCAGCCAGGCTGCGCCTTCCAACGCTCTTGACCTTTCCGTAACGTCAATGGGCAGTTCACTCCCGTATCCGTGCGCATCCCCCTCCTGTACCATTTCCTGGCTCTGCGCTCCGGCCTCCTCGCCATCTATTCTTTCTCCGGCTTCCCCATTTCCTGCCGTCTCACCGTCTTGTGCAATTTTTTGCGCTTCTCCGCTTTCTGCCGTCTCGCCGCTTCCTGACGCCTCACCGCTGTCAGAATTCCAAAAGTCCAGCAACGTATTTTTTATGCCGCTGAAAAACCCGGCAACGGCTTTAACCAGCTCTCCGAGAAACCCCCTGACGCTTTCCGCCGCCTGGTCAAAATCTATGCTTTCCCCTTTTGCCCCTTCCGTCTTCCGCCCGCTTCCAATCCCTCCCTGCTGCCCCTTCGGCTGGCCGGAAAACTCCGCAATGACGCCATCCGCCTCTACCTTCGTCTTCCCATCCTTATCTTTCTTTGAGTCCTTCTCCCGCAGCCCCTGTTCCAGGGAAAACTTCTCCCCGTTTTCCATCCCCGTCCCGGCCTTGGTATTCACTCTCCGGTACTCCATATACCCCCGGTTGTTTACCGGATCGACCATTCTTCACCACCAGCCTTTCCTTCCTATCCAAATGCCCCTTCCAGGCAAAATTGGTTCCATACCTTCGCCAAAAGTCAGGAACTGTCTTCAGGGCAAGCAGAAAATACCCTACATAAAAAGGGACAAAGCCATAAATCATATATCTGGACAAACACATAATCGTTAAGGAAACCGCCGCCACATTGGCGGCAATCGCCAACAATGCAACGGCCATCACCCGCACTGCCGGCTCCTCTTCCTCTTTGCGAAACGCCATCCACATCAAAGCAAACGCCGATAAATAAATAAAAGCCGCCACCCAGTTTATCACCGGGTGCGTCACGGCAATGCTGCGAATCAGCCCATAGTGGGCAATCAACAGATAATTGCCTAACCACCGCCAAAAACAGCCGGGCAAAATCCCCTTTATAATTTCCCCTGCCGCTTTATCTGCCATTACATTCTGTATAATATAGTCCGTCGTCACATTCTTGTCATAATATTGGTAAAATACATCCTCAATCATTTCATATTTCACCGTATCATGCCATGCTTCAATATGTTGCGTCTTCTCCCGCAAGGACGTTCCCGCATACTTATAATTTGCCTGTCTTTCCTCCGTTAAATCATACATATGGTAAAAAAACTCCCTTGCCTCTCCGTCCTTTATCCGTTCCCCATCTTCCCTGTCCGCCGCATAAAGTATGTTTGTAAGAGTGTTTACCGTCCCATAGGTGTTATTTATAAAATGCCCATTAAAGGCAAGATTATAACTTTTTACCGTCAAGGTGCGCAAGGCAAAGGCGCAGACTGTCACTGCAGCGGCCAAAAGCAGCCATAAAACCCTAAGCTTCCATCGCTTTTTCCTCTTTCTTATGTTTTTCCCGCCTGCCTGACGCTCCCTCCGCCTGTCTGGCGCTTCTTCTGCCCGGCCCGCGTTTTTTAGGCTGACCGCCTGCCGTTTCCTCCTGCGGCCCGCTTTTTTCCCAGGCTCCAACAATATTCTGGCCCCGATAACGGTCAGCCACATCAATACTGCCAGCATCATCTGACTTCTGATAAGAGACAGCGCAAAAGCCAGCGCCAGGCCGATGACCGCCGCCCGCCCGGCCTCCCTGCGTTCCGTCTCCAAAACCATTTTATAGCATTCCACTATAAACAATGTAAAAAGCGGCAGACAAAGCGCCTCGCTCATCACGGAATTCGTAAGAAACAGATGCAGGGATGAGAAAAACATGGTAATCATGTAAGGCATTACGCCCAATAAAACAACGATTCCCTCCTGCCACAAACAAAGCCGGAACCGCCGCCCCACATACTCTGCCAATACGCATATGCTAAACGCCGCAAGCAAATTCTGCAGGATGCCCATTGCCGTCAGCCACCCCTCTTCCTGCGCAACCAGCTTCCGGAGTCCGGCCAAAAACAACGGATACAGGGGTTCCCGATGGATATGCATCTTAATATACTGATCCGAATCGTTATATACCCCTGGCCCGAAAACAAAGAACATCCCAAGGAAGACCGCCGAAAGCAAGAAAAACAGAACCAGCGGTTTCGCTTTTTTTGCCATTACAGCCTCCAATACAAATAACCTTCCTCATACATCTTTTTATCAAACAAGCCCTTAATGTCCATCAATACCTTTTCCCCATGTTTTTCCTGATAAAAACCGGAAATATCCTCCCTGGACAATTTTAGGAATTCCGAATGCGCCACTGCAATGATAACCGCATCCATGTCTTTCACATCTTCTATTTTCTGAAAAGAAATCCCATACAACCGCTTCGCTTCTTCCGCATCCGCCGCCGGATCCACTACCACAGGCGTAATGCCATATTCCCCCAGCTCCTTATAAATATCAATAACCTTCGTGTTCCTGGTATCCGGACAATTTTCTTTAAAAGTAAATCCTAAAATCGCCACCTTTGCGCCCTTCACCGGAATATCCGTTTTAATCAGATTCTTTACCAGGCTTTCCGCCACATACCGTCCCATATCGTCATTAATCCGCCTTCCGGCCAGAATAATCCGGGAATGATACCCCATGGCATCCGCCTTATAGGTCAGATAATAAGGGTCTACCCCAATACAGTGCCCCCCTACCAAGCCCGGCGCAAATTTCAGGAAATTCCATTTTGTCCCGGCCGCTTCCAGTACAGCCTTTGTATCAATGCCCATTTTATGAAAAATAATAGAGAGTTCATTCATAAACGCAATATTGATATCTCTCTGACTGTTCTCAATCACCTTGGCCGCTTCCGCCACCTTAATGGACTCTGCGCGGTATACCCCTGCTTCCACCACCAGCTCATATACCTTTGCCACCGTATCCAATGTTTCCTCATCCATCCCGGACACAATCTTTGTAATCGTTTCCAAACGGTGTACCTTATCGCCAGGGTTGATTCTTTCCGGGGAATACCCGATTTTAAAGTCCACACCGCATTTTAGTCCCGATTCTTTTTCCAGAATCGGCACACAAATTTCCTCCGTCACCCCCGGGTAAACAGTGGATTCAAACACCACTACCGAGCCCTTTGTCAGGTTCTGCCCAAGCAAACGGCTCGCCCCCTCCACCGGCGTCAAATCCGGCGTATGGTCATCGTTTACCGGAGTAGGCACCGCCACAATATGGAACTTGGCTTCCCTTAATTTTGCAGCATCTGCGGTAAACTCCACCGCCGTATTTTTTATCACCTCAGAGCCAACTTCATTGGTAGGGTCTATCCCTGCTTTATACAGAGCGACTTTCTGCTCATTTAAGTCAAAACCCACCACTTTGATTTTTCTGGCAAAAGCCACCGCAATCGGCATCCCTACATAGCCTAGCCCTACCAAAGAAAGCTTCTCTTCCCCACGCACCAGTTTTTCATACAATTCCATCTTTTTGTCCCTCCTATTCCAGTTGTGTCTCTTTGCTCCCAATGCCCTTCCTCATGGAAGCATTTTCCGGCTCGCTGCGAGCCCTGCATTCCTTCCGTGCATTTTTCGCTTCCATGCTGTTTTTTGCTTCCAGTTGCGCATCTTCACTTCCATTTCCCTGCCTGCTGTCCCAAAATCCCTTCCGCCTCCTCCAGATATGCGCCAATGACCATATTCCGGTCAAATTCCCGCTCCATTTTGGCCCGCGCCGCTTTGCCCATCCGGGCCTGCTCCTGCCTGGACAGCGCCAGGAACTTCTCCATTGCTTCAATCAAAGCGTCCGCATTGCCCGGCGTAAAGCCAAATCCGGTCACCCCCTCTTCAAAAGCTTCCAGACAGCCGCTGATATTGGAAGCAATGACCGGACGGCCCGTTGCCGCCGCCTCAATCAGCGCATTGGACATACCCTCATGGAAGGAAGCCACAACAATGGCACTCGCTTTTGTCAAAAAAGGATGCACCTGCGTATGGAATCCCCACTGGCAGATAATCCCCTTTTCCTCATATTCATTCAGCAATTCCTGGTAATCCTCATCGCAATAGCCCAAAATGGCAAATTCCACATCCTCCCTGTGCAGCCGCACTGCCGCTTCCAGGAATTCCAAAATCCCGCGCTCCTTCATCACCCGGCCCACAAAGAGGAAAATGGTTTTCCCACCCTGCGGATATGGCTCGAAAGTATGTCTGCTCAGATTCACGCCTGAGCCATTCACCAGCCGCGCCTTCTTCCCACGAATTCCATACCCTTCAAAAATCCCCTTGTTTTCCGTATTCTGGAAAAAGACGCATTCCGCTCTGCGCAGCCCTATCCGATACATGGCAATAATCATTCGTAAAAAGAATCCTTTCCGGTCAAAAGCCCCACCCAATCCCGTAATCGTAACCATATACGGAATTTTGAGCATCCGGCAGGCAAATCCTCCATAAATATTGGGCTTGATGGTATAGGTTAAAACCAAATCCGGCCTTATCTCTTTTAAAAGCTTTCGGTAGGCGAAAAATAACTTTCCGTCTTCTTTCGGATTCACCCCACGGCGGTTAATCGGCGTATGGATAACCTGGCAGCCTTCCGCCTCCAATTCCTTTACCTTGACGTCATCCGGCAGGCTGATTGCCACCTTGTGTTTTTTCAACAATCCGACCAGCAGCTCATTGCGGAAATCATATAACCCGCCGGAAGAATTGGCTAATATAAGTATCGTACCCATCCTATCTGATTATCTCCGTATCACTCAAATCCTGAATCGCAATTTCATTATATTTCATCATGCATATGCCCGCCCGGTAACGGCCGATGGAACTCCGGTTGCTTTCCCCTTTCAGGTTACGGATTACCTGCCCCGGTATATTTACGCCGCATTCATGGGCGTGGGGATAGCCGCCGCCAAAACGGGGATTTACCTCCGAAATATAATATGTGTCTTTTACCTGAAAAATATCTATATCAATCATACCGTAAAACCCGCATTTTTCCACGAACTTTTCGATTATGGCAAACAGATTTTCGTCTTTTACGGAAACGGACTTGTCCGTTTCCCCTGCCCGCATTTTCACCTTTTCTTTTATAAAAATGGAAGTGCACTTGCCGGTGAGCATATCAATGTACACATCGGCCCCATACTCCGTCCCATCCATATACTCCTGAATCATCAAGCCGTCATGCCGTTCAAATAAAAGTTCTATTTCTTTCTCACAGCATACTTTATGGATGTCCATACTGGCGCTTCCCTTTACCGGCTTTACAAAAACCGGATAAGACGCCTCCCCGTTCTGCAGCGCCCGGTAAAAGTCTTCCTTCTTACCATAGCATTTCCCGGTAGGTATTTGCATCCTGCACAATAGTTCATACATTTTATATTTGTCCAGACAAGTCTCCACCAGCTCATAGGGGGAAACCACAGGCGTCGCCCCAACCGCCAGGAAACGCTCCCTCTCCTTAGCCAACAGGCTCAGCTCCGGGTCAATCAGGGAAAAAACCCCGTCTATGCTTTCCTTCCTGCAAATATCCAGAATCAAATCCACATACCCTGGTTCCGATATCCGCGGCACAATATAATGCTTGTCCGCATCATAGAGCGCAGGAGCCAGGTTGGAGCAATCCGTCGCAATTACTTTCCCCGAGTTTCCAAGCTCCTTTTTAAAATACTGCACCACCTTATTCCTCGTCCCGGCGCTTAAAATCAATATATTCATAACGCTTTGCAACCTCCATAATACAGCTTCCCCTCCCCGTTCCTCTCTTTCCCTTTACCCTTTCACACTTTCAGCTTCCCCGTCTCCTCCAGCCTCTTTTTACGGATTTCCGCAAAATTGCCTTCCACTGCATTGGTATCTTCCGCCACCTCATCGCTATGGCCAAGGACGATTTTTATCGTCAGCCAAATCACTTTGCAGTCCATGGCAAAAGATAAATGCTTCACATACTCCACATCCTTCTCCAGGCGCCTGTCCCAATCTATGAAGTTCCTGCCGCTCACCTGCGCCAGCCCCGTTAGCCCCGGCCTGACTGTATGGCGCAACTGCTCCTCCTGCGTATAGTAAGGAAGGTAAGAAACCAACAGCGGCCTTGGCCCGATTAGGCTCATATCCCCCTTTAAAATATTAAGCAGCTCCGGCAATTCATCCAGGCTGGTTGCCCGCAACAGCCGTCCGAACTTCGTCAGCCGTTCGTTATCTGGCAGCAAGTTCCCCTGCGCATCCTTCTTATCCGTCATAGTGCGGAATTTACATAAAGTAAATATCCTGCCATCCTTCCCCGGCCGCTCCTGCCAAAACAGCACAGGCGCGCCCAGCCTGCAGCGCACCAATACCGCCAGCAAAAAAAACAACGGGCTAAGAAGGAGCAGCGCCGTCAGCGAAAACGCTATATCCAGGCCGCGCTTCACATATTTTTTGTACATTCCACTTCTTCTCCTGTTCTGGCTCCATAGCCGTCCCCAAGCTTTCCTTCTATCGGAAAAGCCCCTTTACCAAGCCGATAATCCTCTCCATATCTTCCTCTGTATTTTTAATATCGCTGGGCAGGCACACCCCCCTGCGGAATATATCCTCCGCCACGCTTTCCCGCTGCCCTTCCATGATAAAATCACAAGCCGCAAATACAGGCTGCATATGCATAGGCTTCCAGATTGGGCGGCTTTCGATGTTCTCCTTTTCCAACGCATCCATCACCATATCCGGCGTAACGCTGCAGCCTTTTGCAATGGTCATACAAGACAGCCAGCAGTTTGCGTCTGTGTCCTTCTGCAGCGGATTCATCGTAATTTCCGGAATATCCGCAAAAGCCTCCTTATACCGGGCATAAATCTCCTTCTTACGCCTCTTATGCTCCTCCAGCGCCAGTAGCTGCCCCCTGCCGATTCCCGCCACCACATTGCTCATCCGATAATTATAGCCAATCTGGGAATGCTGGTAGTGCCTTGCCGGGTCACGGGCCTGGGTGGCGAGGAAACGCGCTTTTTCAATCAAATCCCCCTCTTCCGACACCAGCATCCCCCCGCCGGACGTGGTAATAATCTTATTCCCGTTAAAAGAATAAATACCCAGCTTCCCAAAGGTGCCTGTCTGCTTCCCCTTATACGTACTGCTCAAAGACTCCGCCGCATCCTCAATCAGCGCTGTGCCATGCTTGTGGCAAATCGCCATAATTTCGTCCAATTTGGCCGGAGTCCCATAAAGGTGTACCACAATCACTGCCTTTGGGTTCGGGTATTTTTCAAATGCTTTCTCCAATGCTTGCGGAGACATATTCCATGTATCCCTTTCAGAATCAATAAAAACAGGCGTCGCCTTTTCATAAACCACCGGATTGCAAGTGGCCGAAAACGTCAGCGTAGGCACAAAAACCACATCCCCCTGCCCGATTCCAAGCGTCCGCAGCGCCAGATGGATTGCCGCAGTCCCTGCACTCAGCGCCGCCGCCTGCCCGGTCCCCACATACTGCGCCATCTCCTTCTCAAACTCATTCACATTAGGCCCAAGAGGCGCCACCCAATTGGTGTCAAACGCCTCTTGCACAAACTCCTGTTCCCTCCCATGCATCGTAGGAGATGACAAATAAATTCTCTTTCCCTCCATAGCAAACCTCCAAACTAATACGACCTTTTACTTTTTTACAAGCCGCCCCAAGAGAAACTGTTTTGCCGTTCCTAGAGCGGCTTCACGCCCTAACCCACCGTTCCCTGCTGATAGTGATACGTCGGCACGATTTCCTGAATCAGCGGCCTGATATCCCCACTCTCATTTTTCGACTCCTCCTTGAGTCTCTTTAACTGGGCAAAAAATCCCATCTCGTCAATTTCAATCGGCTTCCCGATATGGATTAGCTTATTGGCCGTCTCCTTCATCCCCTCTTCTTCCATTAGAAGCTCCTCATAAAGCTTCTCCCCAGGCCGCAGCCCTGTAAACTCTATCTTAATATCCTCTCCTACCCGGTATCCGGATAAACGAATCAGATTTTCCGCCAAATCCAAAATTTTCACCGGCTCTCCCATATCCAGGACAAAAATTTCGCCGCCCTTTGCATAAGCCCCTGCCTGTAACACCAGGGAAACCGCCTCCGGTATTGTCATAAAATAGCGGATAATGTCCGGGTGCGTCACTGTCACAGGCCCGCCTGCCAATATCTGCTTGCGGAACAGCGGAATCACACTGCCGTTACTGCCCAGCACATTGCCGAAACGCACTGCCACAAATTCCGTCTCATAATGATTGTTAAAAGTCTGTATAATCATCTCACAAATCCGCTTGCTGGCCCCCATAATATTCGTGGGATTCACCGCCTTATCCGTGGAAATCAGCACAAACTTCTTCACCCCGTAAAACGCCGCCGCCTGCACTGTCTTCCATGTGCCGAACACATTGTTTTTCACCGCCTCGTTGGGGCTGTCCTCCATCAGCGGCACATGTTTGTGCGCCGCCGCATGATAAACAATATCCGGCTTGTATTGTTCGAAAATCCAGTTCATCCGGTTGGTATTGCGCACCGATGCAATCAGCACTGTCATCTTCAGTTCCGGGTATTTCGTTTTCAGCTCCTGCTGTATATCATACACATTATTTTCATAAATATCAAGAATTACCAACTGCTGCGGCTTATGACTGGCAATCTGCCGACACAGCTCGCTGCCGATGGAGCCGCCCCCTCCCGTTACCAGCACCGTCTTGTTCTGCACATATCCTAAAATGGAATCCAAATCCACACAGATTGGATCCCGCCCAAGCAAATCCTCCACTTCCACATCCCGCAGTTTGCTTACATTGACTTCCCCATTTACCAACTGATACATGCCCGGCAGGGAGCGCAGCTTACAATTCGTTTCCTTACATATTTCCAATATCTGGCGCAGTTCTGACCGGGAAATGGCAGGCATTGCCACAATAATCTCATCAATATCATAAATATCCGCGCTCTCTATAATCTTATCCCGGCCTCCCGTTACCTTAATCCCCTGGATATACCTTCCCCATTTCTCCTTATCATCATCAATGATACATTTAATTACCATCGTGCTGAAATTGCTGTTCACAATCTCCTTAATAATTACATTCCCCGCCTCCCCGGCTCCTATCACCATAACGGAAATCACGTTCTTTTTATTCTGCAGCTTATGCTTCTGGCTGCGCAGGAACCGATAGGAAAAACGGCTGGCAAATATCATGCTAATCAGAATAAACATATACAGGAAATAATAGCTTTTCGGCACTGGCTGCCCTGCCGTTTTAAAAAACTGCAGCCCTACACTGTCCACCATCGTAGAAACCACACAGGCCATAACCAGGTTCTGCAGCTCCGTCTCCCCGGCAAAAGCCCACAAACTGTGGTACATACGGAATAAATAGAAAATACAAAGCGTCAGCAGGATATTCAATGCCAGAAACCGGCTCACTGGAGTCAGGAAATGTTCCGGCACCTCATCTAACCGGAATTCGTACCGAATCATAACCGCCATATAGCTGGCAAAGATAATGCTGATTACATCGTATATAATCAAACAGGTCCTGCGGTAAAACAATTTTACATTAAAAGGTCTTTTTCCCATCGTTTTTTCCACCCATATCAAATAACAAAGGAGCCAGCGTCAGCATCAGTAAACATCCTGCCGGATTGCACAGGTGGAAAATCCACTCCACCAGTCCCGCCATGGCAAAAGCGACCAATGTCGCCACAGGCAAAGCCGCGTAAGGCGCCCCTTTTTTCCGCTTCTTATAGTAAATACAGCCTTGCACAAAGGATGCCGCCCCTACCAGCACAAATGCTGCGCCAACGAAAATCCCATGGTCATACGCTACCTGAAGGTAAATATTATGCGCATGTACAGCCAGTGAACCGTCCGGCAATACCGCTCCCATTTCCTCATGCCCGCTCAGGTTCAGTTCCTGGAGATACGCTTTGAAAATATCCATCCGCCCGTTGGCATACTCTTCGGTTTTCTCATAGACGCTCTTATCCACGCCAATGGGTTCCTCTTCCTCCTCATCGTCTGTAAAATCGCCTTCCAACGCTTCCTTTTCCCGCTCAGCCGCCGCCGCATCATCCGCCGCACGCTCATCCACTGTTTTCGTGCCGATGATTTTTAACGTCCTGCCGCCGTTAATAACAATATTGCCGCTGTCATTCCCTTCGGGGGCGCTTTCCTCCTCCCCTTCTTCCGCTCCGTCTCCAGTATCCCCTTCCATGTTATCTTCCCCTTCCCTGTCTGCGCCGCTTATTCCGGCGATGTCGCTGCCCTCTGCCTGTTCCCCTTCCTCGTCTGAGTTATCGCTCCCATCTGCGCTGCCTTCCCCTGTCTCCTGGGCTTGGCTATCCTGGCTTTCGGCGCTTCCTTGCGCTCCTCCGGCCTTTTCGCTATCCTGGCCTTGGCCGTTTCCTTGCGCTCCTCCGGCTTCCCTTTCACTATCCTGGTTTTCACCGCTTCTTTCCGTTTCTGCGGCTTCGCTTCCTGTCCCCTCTCTATCCCCGCTCAGGCTTGCCCCCTCTTCCTTTCCGCCTTCTTCCCCCTCTTTTGCGCCGCTTCCGTCCTGTGCAGCGTCTGCGCCATCCGTCAAATCATCCTCCGCATACATATCCTCAATGCTGCCGTCCCAGACCACTTCCCCTTTGCTGTTAAAACGCTTAGCCAAATACCGCTGGTACTCCTCGCTCCTTTCATAGGCCGTGGCCCCGCCTTCCGGAATGTCAAAAATCTTATTATTAAATACCTCCACAAACCGGGTGATATTGATAAAATACATGGAATCCGGCTCCGCTCCCCTCGTAATCACATCCGGGAACTCCTCCACCTCATATTGATATACATTCCCGCACACCGCCGGGAGAATCCGCTGCGCCGTAAAGACCATCGGGAAACACCAGGCCACAGAAAGAACCATCACGCCTGCCAGCGTTGCAAGCCCCTTCACCTTCTGTTTTCCCATGTCTGACGCAATCAGCGCAAAAACCACAACTGCCATGGCTCCCACTGCCAAAAATCCGGTTCGGGAAGCCGTAAAAAGCATATATGCGCCTGCCACGCCAAATAATAAAAGCTCCTTCGCCGTATACCGTACCAAACGGCCTCTCTTCCCGCCTCTGATAAATTCCAGATAACGCTCCGACAGCGCCAGAAATGCCGCGCACATAATAAATGCCATATATACCGCCGTCACTGTCACCGTATGGAACAGGAACGGATAGCGCGGGTAAATCCATGCCAAAAACGGCCTGCGCACGAGGCAAAACAGCATGGAGCAAAGAAAATTCAACAATAACCCGTTATTGATATTTTGCAGCAAATGCGACTTTTTGTGCCAAAGCGCATACCGGATATAAAACAGCGGAAATGCCACTGCCATTGCCACCGTCCACCATCTTGTATTGCGGAACGCCACAAGCAGAAGGAAAAACACAGCCAGCACAATTCCATACCAGACGCTGACTCCTACCATCCTGCGTCTGCGCAGCAACTGGGAAAAGATACTCACCACAAGCAGGCCGCCAAGCACAGCCGCCGCCATTCCCCAACGCAGGATGCGGATATCCCACTCATCCATAGCAATCAAATCCACGTAAATGCTGCAATACCTTATAATTGCCGCAGCCGCCACTGCCGCGTAAACCACCGTCAGCTTATTCCAAAGATCCCTCTTTTTACACATCACAAGCGCCGCCAGCGCCAAAAATGTCATAAGCTGGCGTTCCGCTACCCGATGGTGGATCTCATACAGGCCATTCATATAATTGCAACATGCCCAAATTGCCGCCGCGAAAAAGACTGCCTGCAGATAGTCCGCACCCTTTTCTTTCCATCTCCTGGCAACCGGCACGTATTTCCCCCTGTCCTTCTTCCGGTTTATCATATAAAATAAAGTCACGCTGGCAATCGCAATCCCTGCCGTATAGAACAGATTGTCCAGCCACCTGCCGCTGAACAGCCGCCGCACACTGAC
>CAJTQO010000046.1 GCA_910578405.1 uncultured Lachnospiraceae bacterium
CCGCTGTCTCCCCTCCAAACACCTGGCTGTAGCCGTCATTGCTGTAGGGAAAAGACACAGTAAGGTACTTTTTCCGGCAGGGTTTCCCGACTTCCATGAAATCTGCCTCGCCAAAATCCACCTGTGCAGGCCCCGGATCCCATATGAGTTCAAGGTTTGCCTTTTCCACCTGCTGGCTCCTGCATTTTTTCAGATAGCGTTGCACGATGCTGTAACTGCCTGTATACCCCTGTTCTTCCACCAGCCGCTCGTAAACCCTTTTTGCAGTATGGTGCTGCTTGTGCCAGTGTTTCTTGTCGTCCTCGAGCCACTCCCGGATGACAGGCTTGAACGGGTCGAGAATGGATGGTTTTTCCGCCATGACAGGCGGTGTGGGGGAGAAGTCCTCCTGTGACAGGTATTTCCGTATCGTTTTGGGATCCGTACCGGATTCTTTCGAAATTTCACTAATCCGGTATCCACAATTACTCAAATCTTTGATATGATTGATTTGGGACATAGCGAGCATCTTCCTTTCCTCCTTCGAATAGATTGGTCTCTATCAAAGGATAAATGTAATGTAAGGTGGTTTCAATATGTCCCGCTTTTTATGGGGAAATTCCCTTGCTGAAAAAGGGGAATTCTAACGCTCTTTTTGGGTAATTTCATTGTACTATAAACATCCGGCACAGCCACATATTCCGCAAACCCGCCATCCCTTCTGGAGCCGAGATAGCTATAATGCCTGCACATCTCATATGCCTTCTCCCTGCACGGCCTGCATGTGCCGCACGGAATCAGCGGAAACACGCCAACCCTTCGTTTTTCCCATCTTTTGTCCGTCCCCTTGCCTACGGTTTGGACGATTCCCGAAAATTCATGCCCTAAAATCAAAGGATGGGAATAAGCGCCTGTGCGGTAAATCCGGGGAATGTCCGAACCACAGATTCCCGCCGCTTTTACGGCAACCAGCGCCTCCCCCTCCCCTGGTTCCGGTTCCCTTACCGTCTCCATCCTAATATCGCCAATGTTATGTAATACCCATGCTTTCATCTTTGTCCGCCAACTCCTGTGCTTGTTCCCGCTTTTCTATTTTCTGCTTTTTTGTTTTTCTGCTTCCCTGCTTTTTTGTTTTTCTACCTTTCTGCTTTTTTATTTTCTGCTTTTCTGCTCTTTTACTTCTCTTCTTTCTGCTCTTTCACTTTTCTTCTTTCTGCTTTTTTGCTTTCTATATTTTCTATCCGATACTTTACTATCTGGCATTTTCCATTTTATACTTTCTATTTGCGTTTCTCATATGTTTAAAAATCACTTGTATAAAAATGCGCGTCACAGTTTGCGGGAAATTTGCTCCATAAACCTATCCAAGTCCGCTTTGGTTGTAATCTTAAAATTAGCTTCATCCCCGGGAAACATCGCAATGTCCATCCCCGCCAGCACTGCCGGCTCTGTGGAGCCATTGATGTTCCATATTTCCTCTGGCATAAGCCTCCGGTTAGCCTCATAATATTCCCCCAGCCGGAATGCCTCTGGCGCCTGTCCTGCGTAAATAGCGTCCCTTTTTAATAAGGAAGCAATAGTCCGGCCGTCTTCACTGAAATATACGGTGTCTTTCATTGGCAGCACAGGCACTGCCCCTTCATGCCCTCTGGCCGCCTCCAGGCATCTGTCCACCAACCGCTTTGACAGCAGCGGCCTGGCCGCGTCATGAATCAGCGCCCAATCGGAAGGCTCCGCATACTCCCTGATATCCTCCAGGCCATGCAAAATAGACAACTGCCTGTTCCCTCCAGGGTTGGAATAGCCGCGGAATTTATGGTTCACATCCAAAACGGAAAGCCATGCGGAAAGCTTGTCCCGCCACCCGCTGTCAGCCACAATCTGAATCGCCCCTATCTGGCTGTGACGTGACAAGCATTCTATACAATAGCCAATGACTGGCCTGCCTCCCGCTTCTATGTATTGTTTTGGAATATCCGCCCCTAACCTGCTTCCCGTCCCGCCGGAAAGTATCAACGCCACAATCATGCCAGCTCCTTCCCATAATGTAAGTCATCGCTTCACGGTTCCTTTCTTCAAAACCGCAGTTCCCTGATATCCTGCAAAGTGTCCTTGTAAGCCTGTCCCTTCCCAAATAAAAGCGTAGTGCCAAGGACAAAGCCTTTTACTCCCCTTGGCGCATACTCCAATATCTTATCCGCCCCACAAGCGCCGTCCCAAAAAATTTCAAAATCCATTTCCTCTTTGAGCGCCAGCAGTTTCGTGATTTTCTTCCCTACGTATGGCAGATACATCTGTCCGGCGTTGCCTGGGTTCACGGACATAACCAGGACTTTTTTCACAATGCGCAGCATTTCCATTACGGTTTCCACCGAGGTGCCCGGATTAATGGCAATGCCTGGCGTCATCCCTGCGTTAATGATGCTCTGCAGGGTGGTGGAAGGGTGGTATTCCGCCTCCGGGTGGATGTACACTGTGTCGCCTGGCCTTAAATGGTTTAAGAACAATTGAATCCGGTTGTTGGGATGCTCTATCATCAGGTGTACATCCACCGGCCTGGCGGAAGTCTGGGCGATATATTTCATATCGTTTAAAGACATGGCAAAATTAGGCACATACCTACCGTCCATAATGTCTATATGGAAGGAATCAATGCCGCCTTCCTCCAGGTCTTTCACTTCTTTTTCCAAATTACCGTAATTAGCGCACATCATAGAGGCCATTAATTCAAACTGCATATGCTTTCCTTCCCTCCAATCTTTTTGTCAACCGAAGCTTTCTGAGGCAATGCAAGCCATAAAGCTCACTCCAGGCTGCCGAAAGGCGCTAACGCTCCGAAAAACTTCCCTTAAAGGCGCGCATCCTGCATTATACAAGGAAACGGCACCCCGCGTGCGCAATCCGGAACCCAAACTTATTGTACCGGAAAAACAAAGTCAGCAACGTCTCCCCCATATAGCCAATATATCGGTCAGACCGCTCGTCCCCCTTAGGCTCGCTTAACCGCTCCACCCGTTCCAAAACAGGGAACAGCCAACTGCAGTATGCATCCAGCGCCTGTCCCCTGGCCAGAATCATATTATAATTATACAGGCGCTTCTCCCGCAGAATCTGTCCAAACGCCTCTGCATATTCCGGCTCCAGCTCCCGCAGCGCTTCCAAAAGCGCATCCCAGTCTTTCTTATGCAAGTATCTTGCATGGTGCGCTTCTATGTTTGGCTCATACAGCATTGGATATGGCAGCACCACATCCACCTCATTGTCCGCCAGGCGAAACAGATCATCCTCTTCCAAAAGGAATATCCTACGGTAATGGTTCAGCCCGTAATAAAGGCTCCCGTTCTCCTGCGCTTCCTCCCGCGTCCGGTTCTTCCATATCCAGTAAAGCCCCGTCAGTTCCGAATAATTGCCGTTTTTCCCGGAAATATGCTCCCCTGCGCAGTCCAGCAAATCCGCCACCCGTTCCCTGCACAGCGCCGCGCCCGCCTGGATGGGAATCATCCATTCCGGAATGACGCAATCGCCGGTCAACGGCCTGTCCTTATGGCATTTCACCATGTAAACCTGCAGCCTTGCCTTGTGATATCCGACAGGCAAAGCGGACAGCGGAAGGAACTCTTTCCTGGATGCATAATAATATCCCATAAGTTCCCCCAGGCGTTTTGAATCCAGCCTTACATGGCAAAGGAATCCCGCTTTGGCAAGCCCTTCCTCTATCTGCGCCATAACCCCTTGCGGCGTGGCGATTAATATCTCTATGTTTTCTTTTTCCGCGTCGGGCACCATGCCGGAAAACGCCCCAAGCTCCCATACGGGCAACCCTGCCAGGCAGTCCGGGTTTCCTTCCCGGCTTGTCACCAAAAAACACCGAATCCTCCGCGCCGGAAACAACGTATGCATTGCGGCATACGCGCTCAACGCAATGCCCTGCGCGCCATAGATTGCCATATCCATCTGCTTTCTTTCCCTTCCATAATAAACGCCCCATCCAAACCAAAATCAGACAAAGCGCCAACCAAAACCGCTCCTTATTCCTGCTTTCCTATAAAATGCTTCCGCGCAATGGCCATCTTATATTCCCCGCTGTGATGGACAAAAAATATGGTCATCAGACGCTCCCCCAGAAAACCGATGTATCGGTTCTGGTAACGGTCGCCCTTATCGCCAATCTTTTGCTCACAATAGAATAAAACGGGAAAAAGCCATGCGCAAAACCTGTCCAGGATATCCTTTCTGGCAATGAACATATTATAGGCATAGTAATATACTCCATTCTGGATTTCCTCCGCCGTCTCCATATATTCTGGCCAAAGCAACCGGACGGCCTCCATCATAACGTCCCAGTCCCCCGGTTCGTGGTCGGCGCAATACTGTGCCTTTACGTTGGGGAAATTTAAGACCGGAACAGTCAACACCACATCTATACCGGAGCCCGCCAGCTTGTTTGCCATCCCATCCTCCAACGCAAACCGCCTGCGGTAATGGCAAAGCCCCGCGTATTTTGACCTGTCATTTTTCCATATCCAATACAATGCCGTCAGTTCACAGTATTTCCCGTTCCGCTCCGAAATGTGGCTCCCCTGGTTGTCTCTGACTGGAGCGATGACCTGTTCGGTCAATGCTGCGCCTGCCTGGATGGGGATTTCAAACTCCCTGTCCGCCATTCCCTGCGCCGCCTGTTTGTCCGCCGCGCTATGAACCACGTAAACGCGCACCTCATTCCCCAATTCCTCCTCCAAATCCGCGCAGGGCGGGCCAGCCGCCGCCTGCCTGTGCCGGAACCAGTTTCCCCGTATGTCGCTCCAGACGTCGCTGTCAAAGGAAACGGGGGCAAGGTCGGAAAACCCTTCCTCCCTTAGCCTTTCCATCGCTCTAGCCATATGTCTCTCATGCAGCGCCACCAGAATCAGCGCGTCCCGGTGCCGCTGCGCATTTGCGAGTTCAAGCACGGGCGCACCGTCAACGGTTTGCGCGTTCCCCTCCAGGCTTTCCACCAGAAAGCTTTTTACCCGCATGCCGTAAGGGGCCCCCTCCAGGCACCGTTTCACCGCCCTTCCCATCACCCCCGCGCCATAAATAATGATTCCGTCCGTCTCCCGCAGCCTGTCTATGAGCTTATTTTCATACCATAACTTGCCATCCATCCTCTTTCATCCTTTTCCGCTCTGCCGCCATCCGCCTGAACCTGGCAAAGCCAATTCCGACAACGCCGTCAGCGCCCCTGTGGCGCATATTCCGCCTTCCTCCCATAAAATATGTCCGGTTCAGTCAACGCTGCGCGCCCTCTAACGCCCGCCTTATCCTGCCAGGCATTTTGCAATATAAATAGTCATTTAAATGCCAGGGATAACAGCCATGCGCAAAATCCCGGTCCGTGTAAACCAGTTCCGCCGGAAGGGAAACAAGCGTTACGTTTTCCACCCTGTCGGCGACACGCCGCTCCATCCGTTCCAGCCTTTCGTTAAACCGCCTGCTTTTCGCCGCATTGGGATACTGGCGTTCCTTCCCTTGCGCCCCGAAATGCTCCGCCAGCCGCGTCTGCACCAACACCACCCTCTTTACGCCAGCCTTCTTCACGGCTTCCGCCAGCTTCTCCACGCTCGCTTCCCACAAAGCGCTCCATCTGCCGTCCCCCTGCCTGATTGCCTCTCTTAACGGCGGACCGTTATATAGGGCTTCCTCAAAAGCGTCGCTTTTTGTCAGGTATGTCCCATCGTCCAAAACGGCGATGTCAAACCGCTCTTCCAGCAAATCCAGAAACACATAGTCCGCATGGAATAAAGCCCGGTAAAATTCCCCCTGGATTTCCCCGCGCAGCGCCTCTTCCCGGAATGGGTTCCCATGGCTCAAGGCGACGCTCCCCTCTTTCCGGCAGGACATCGCCGCAATGAGGCTGGAGAACCCGTAATGCTTTGGAGGCATATATTCCAGTTCGCTTACCATCGCCCGCAGGTTGTAGCTCCCAAACGAGCAGCATTTCAGGCTTCCTACGTCATGGGCTGGATCCGGCAGAAACAATTCATAAAAATATTGCCGCAGGCTTTCGGCGCGCTGCGTCTCTCCATGGACGAAGCGGTAGCCGATTACGTTCGCCGCCGCTATTTTCTTCGTTATGTAAGACCCTTTCAGTTCCGGCGCATACGCGTCTATGTTCTCCTTGGTTATCCGCAGCGCATTCCTTGCATATTGGTACAGTTTATCGCTGTAAATCAGGCTTCCCCGCCGCTGCCTGTAGTTATAGAGCGTCTTTTTAACATGCAGAATCTTGGCGGCCTCATACAGATACAGGAAGGAAACCGGCGAATCCTCCGTAGCCCCTGCCGGCTGTTTCGCCCTGCAGCGCAGCAGCAAATCCTTTTTATAAGCCTTCAGCCACATAAAAAAGCGGCCGTAAAACAGATAGTCCAAGGATTCCCTGGGGCAAACGGCGCCTTCTTCCGCTATCGGCGTTTTATACTCCCTTTCCCGCACAATGCACCCACTGTCGTCGCACCACACTTTGCGGTAATCGCAAATGGCGATTTCCGCCTCCCCGTTTAAAACCGGCGTGGCCAAGCGCTCCACATACCGCCTTTCCACCCAGTCATCCCCATCTATAAACAGAACGCACTCTCCCTGCGCTTCCCGAATCCCCATCTGCCTGGTTGGGCCAAGCCCTTCGTTTTCCTTCCTTATGTAACGGATGCGGCCGTCCTTTCCGGCCCACTCTTTGCAGACGGCGCCGGAAACGTCCGTGGAGCCGTCGTCAATCAACAGGATTTCCATGTCCGTAAATGTCTGGCTGACCACGCTTTCCAGACATTGGTCCAAATATTCCCCCACATTGTACACGGGGACAATAACGCTGACTTTTTTCTTCATTGCTTTTCATCCCTATCGCCTGCGGACGTTGGAAGGCTTCGCGCCAGGGCATTTCCCGTCCCCCTTATGAAAAGCGTCCCGCTCCGCCTCAAACAAAACCCGCTCCAAATCCAACACAGGGCATCCAAATTTCCCTTTCAGGATTCCCTCCAGTTCCTTAAACGCATGGGGCAGCGTCACAATCACCGCGTCCACGCTCCCTAACTCCCCTTCCAAGCCCGCAATCCGCCTGACGCCGCAAAAACTATCCGCTTCCTTCTCCCCGGCGTCCCTATCTAACCCATACGCCACGCAAACCCCTGTGCCGCAAAGCTCCCTGCAAAGCAGCCGGCCCAATTCCCCCAGCCCATATACGGCCACCGTCCGGAGTCCCCTTTGCAGCAGGCAGTCCGCAATGGATATGCCCTCATGCCTTAAATACATCCACTGGCTTAACGTATTGAAATATCCTTTGCAGCGTTTTATCTCCGCGTCCTTCTTTTGGGCTGCCCGGCTAAAGCCCCTATAATCAAAAGCCGCCCCGGCGGCAAAGCCAAAGGCGACGCAAAGCGCGCCTGCCGCCGCCTGTTTTAACCCTTTACGCATATCCGCCCTCCCGGCTGTCAATATAAGCCGCAACCTGCCCCAGGTAAGCCTCATCCCGGCACTGCGCCACCTGGCTTGCGCCCTTCACTTCATTGGTGAACTTCCCCTCCACGGCCTCTTTGTACCTGGCCTTTTTCAAAAACCATTCATACTCAATGTCACAGTGGCCAATGTCAATGGCCTGATATCCATAACGCGCCAGGTCATACGCCAGAACCGTCGCCGTCGGGCCAAGAGCCGCCAAAACAAGATAGGATTTATCAAACCCCAAGGCGCACTCCAGAATTTCCCGGTACAAAGAAAAAGCGTCTCTGGCCGGGCATACCACCCTTTTCACTTCCAACGCGCCAGCCAGCAGGTCATTGCCCACCCCAAACCTTGTGCCTGTACCCTCCACAATAAGCGCCTTTCTCCCGTCCCATAGCTTTTTTATTTGGGAAAACCAGGCGCTTGCCTTTTTCCTGTCCTTATAGTCAATGTATGGCCTGGTAATGTTGGCCGAATAGCGCTCTTTGTCCCCCAGGCTTTCCTTCCACCATTCATAGTTATCATACAGGTTCTCCACCCAATATCTTTTTGCCTGAATCCGAAAGCCGCGCAGGCTCCTTAACACAGGAGGGACCCCAATCAGGCATCTCCCCTGGCCGCCCTTTAAAATTTCCGTTAGACGGTCCGCCAATATTTTATTATATTTCTGGAAGTCAATGGGATTCCCCCGCATAATGTTCATTTCCCCATCGCCAAAACGGGCTATGGACAGCCTTTCTTTATACAGCTTCTCCAATGTTTCGTCATTGTCCCGCACACGGATAGGATGAACCGTCTGCCTGACGCCCACCACCGTTCTCATATATCCATACTCCATCCCTCTGACAGGCGCCTCCTGCCCTTTTACTTTTGCATCGCCCATTCTTTCCGCCTCCCGTCTGCATGCCCTTCTATGCCGCGTCGGCCCATTCTCCCTTTTGACGCTAACACGCCGTTTTCCCCTTTGGTTCACCGGGCGGAAGCATCCCTAAAACGGGCTATCCTTTGCATCCGGATGGAACATCCGGCTCACCCGCCAGAAGCCGTTCCAATTCCGTGCCCAGCATGTATCCCCCTTTTCCAATCCCCATCGCTTCAAGCTGTCTGGCCACTTCCGTCTCGTAATCCTTTGTCCCCACAAGGATTCTCTGCCGCTTTGCATCTATTTGCATGCATGGGGCGATAAGCCTCCCCAACAGCTCCTTACCCTGCCTTCCCCTGTCATTGTCCATCCACCAGCGGATATCCGCCCCAAGCCCCTGCAGCATTTCATAACACCACAGGCCATACTCTCCAGCGCCGAACAAAATCATTTCCTTCCCATCCGTAACCCGCTCCCGTATCCGCCTGCGCCCTTCCTCTTCCAATCCGGCCAGCTTATCCTTCACTGCAGCCCTGACTTCGTTCTCCGCCCTCATCTTCCGAATCCGCTCCAGGTAATATTCTTTCCTTGCGCCGTTATACCGCTCCATATACTTCATAGAGATGTTGTAGGATTCTTCCATTCCTATCCGGAAATCCGTCTGACTGTAGCCGCCTGTCCGGAAATATGCCATAACTTCCGGTATATAGCGTATCGTAACCCGGTTGACATACCAGCGCAGCATAAGCTCATAATCAGCGGCACTGCGGTAAGACTCGTCAAAACCGCCATATTTTTCATAAAGGGCTTTTCGCGCAAACACCGTAGGATGGCAAATCTGCATCGCTGTATGCAGCTCCTGCGTCACTTCTTTGCCCGTTCCCTTCTCCTCCCTTGTCCTTCCGTCCGGGTACACAAACACCAGCCCTCCATGAACCGCCTGGCTTCCCTTGGTTTGCAGGTGGCTAACCGCCAGTTCCACCGCGCCGGGCGCATACCAGTCGTCGCTGTTAATAATTCCGACCACTTCCCCGGTCGCGTTTTCTATCCCTTTGTTCATAGCGTTATATATGCCGCCGTCTTTTTCGCTGAGGCAGCAGGAAATCCCGCTTTTATATTTTTGGAGCATTTCCTTGGTGCCGTCCGTGGAACCGCCGTCTATAATAATGTATTCTATATTGGGGTAAGTCTGGCCAAGCACGCTGCGGATGGTCTGTTCTATTGTGCCGGCGCTGTTTAGGCAGACGGTTATGATGGATACTTTGGGTTTTTTCGTCATATCATTAATATAAAGTCGCTGCCGCACTGTTTTCCCCTGCTTTCTAAAGATAATATAATTTCATCGGAAGCTGCGTAATTTGCCACAATAATTAGCCCTGTCCAAGATGCAACAACTTCATCAGGGGCATGGATGCAATATCCGTCCAAGCTTCCTGTTTTAAAAGCGTCCATATACCCTTTGATGACCCATTCTTTAAAGAAGACCTTTACTATATTTCCTGCTTCCCTGCCTAACTTCCCTGCCCCCCATATGTATACCTCTAAACGTCTTTTACCTAACGGAGAATTTTGCAGGCTATAAATATACCATAATCTGGAATACACATACTTTTCATCGTTAAAAAAGCTTTTATTCCCTTCAAACATACTTTTTATATTCTGAAGCCCAGACTCCAGTCCGCTTCGGCATATCAGAGCGGAATGCCGCTCCTTCCGGGATATAACAACCTCGTAAAAATTCCGTATCCTGGCGGCGACTACCTCAGGAGTATTATTTTTTAAATAGGTTTCATAAGAATTAGCAATGACGCTTTCTATTCTGCCAGTTTCCCTGTCAGCCAGAAATTCCTTAAATTTCACATAGATGCTTTTTGCATCATAGCCTTCTGCCAAATACCCGTTCCATCCGTCCTTTATTAATTCAGGTATCCCGCCCGCACAGGTTGTAAGAACCGGAACCCCAAACATCATGCTTTCCGTTATGGAAAACGGAAAAGATTCCCTTGTACTGCCACATAAAAGCAAATCGGCATTTTTTAAATAGCCTGTAATATCGGAAACAAATCCTTTAAACAAAACATACCTGTCCAGCCCATTTTCTTCCACATACGTCCTGCAGACGTCTGCGTACGCTCCAACATCATCTCCGCATAACGTCAAACGTATTAAAATCCCACCGGAAATGCATTTGTCTACAAATTTAATTATTTCCAGTTGGTTTTTGGCCTTGTATATATGGCCAAGCGTCAAAACTTCCAAAACTTCATTCCTTTTTTTATGCCACGGCGCGCCATATCCCTTTTCCTTTCTATCCATACAGTTCCTTATGCACCGGGTTTTTACCTTCAGCCCCATTTCCCATAGTCTGCTGTAAAACTCTGAGTCGCATATCAGATACTTTGGAAAAATATCCACATATGGAATCCTGAATTCCCCTGCATAAATGGAATAAATACTCATCACATGCCCTATACCCAGTCCTCTGCATGCCAGTTCCACCGCTATGTTCAATTGTATGCTATGCACTAAATCAGCTCCTTGGGTCAGCAAAAAATTCTCTACGGCAATGGAATCCCTTATGGCCTCATATATATTTATTTCCCTTATGCTTGTTGCGGTGAAAAAACGGAGCCTGACAAACCCTAAGCCATATCTTCCACATCTTTTTGCCGCTTCCTTGCTGTACTCCCCCTCTTCGTTTTCGGGTAAAACTACCTTAACCCGATTCCCCTCCCACTGCATTGCATAAGCCTGATGCAGCAAATTGTTCGCTGCGCCGCCAAAACCACTCCAATCATCCAAAAAGTATATGATGTTCATTCGCATCAACTCTCTTTATTTTCTATATGCATATATCAACCCTGTGTTATTCTCCTGATTAAAATTCCAATAAACATAACCATTTTTTTTCAAAATATTTATAATCCTTTCACTCCCCATATAGTGCCACTCCAGCATAATCACTTTAATCCTGGCGAATAAATTGCATTCATCTATTCTTTCCAAGATTTTATACTCCTCACCTTCACAATCTATCTTTAATACAATATGTTCTAAAATATGATTTTTATAAATATCCATTAGTATTTCTTTAATGTCTTTTATCCATATTTTTTCAACTTTGTCGTCATCCTTGGAAATAAGCTGCCATCCCTCATAGTTTTTCCTTGCGTGCAAATTAGTCTGCGCATCCGTGCTTTGCCCACAAGACATATTGGGATTATATAGGACTTCCCTTGACCCATTTGCATTACTTACCCCATAATGAAAACACATCTTTCTTTCTGCTCCCAAATGACTGTTTTCATTTATGTTTTTCATCGCCTGTCGGTACGTGTCTTTAAAAGGCTCATACGCATACACCTTTTTTACATTATTCTTTAATAAGAAGAATAATACGGCGCCCCCTATATTCATTCCTATGTCCAAAACTACTTCTGCAGTTTCGTTGCCTATATCATACCCATAGCAATTTAATTTAAATATGTCATAGATATTGTTATATTCATCAACATTTCTGGCTGATACAGATATTCCGTTCAGGCTAACTTTTATATTTCCTTCTGAATCAACGCATACCGATTCCCATACATCATCTATCTGACTGCGTCCTAAAACAATATTTTCAGCGGGAATTTGGTATGTCTCCATTAAAACTTTTATTACCTCGAAACACATTCCCACGTCATATATTGCAATAATAACTTTATTGTAAGGCATTTTAACGGCCTCTGACAGACTGACGGTTCCCTCTTTCTCCTTCCTGTCCACAAGCGCAATTACATCAAACTGCCGCTCAATAACCTCTTTGTTTTCCTTATAAAATCCACCCTTTCCATAAACAATTGCCTTTTCCTTTTCCATACTCTTACTTTTCTATCTCCTTATGAAATGTATCTTTGCAATGCCGTTTTCCATCAGTTGTCTGCATATGTCCAAACTATACTTGTTATATACAATATAATCCGCATCTTTATAATCTTTGAAAACCTGACTGGCGCTACATATGAAAATGCCATCTTCCGTCTTTCCACATACTTCTGATGAGTTATCACAGATACATACGACCCTATCCTTAATGCCAAGCTTTTCTAAATCCCCAAGCAGTTCCCTAAGCATATTTCCTGCCCCGAAAATAACAATATCACCTATGCCATTCCGTATTTTTTTATCATATTCTATCTTCCCTATATATTCCATACAAAACTATCCCCCAAAGTTTCCCCTACCTTTTTTACAAACTCTTCTTTTCCCCAATCCCTAATAATATGCCTTGGTATCTGAAACGGGTCGCATCCTGGGGACCATATGGCGGGATAATTTGCCGCTGCCTTATAAAAGCCAAGCTCTCTGCATATCTCAATGGTTGTTTCATCATAATCCCCTTTCCCTCCAAATGGATAAGAAAAAACCGTGATTTTACGCTCAAACAAAGTGGAAAGCATACTTTGCGACACGGCCATTTCCGAGTATTGCTGCTGCCGCGGCAAACTTTTGAGTGAAGGATGGTTTTGCGTATGCGCGCCGATTGTCAACAGTGGCGATAAATATTTCTGCCCTGTATCCGTCTGAAGCACACAGTTTTCCGTACGCCCTTGCCCACTGCACCCGCTCCAGCTTTTGAGCTGTTTCATCCATTCCAGCCTTTTTTTCACATCAATCTTGTTATACATCAGCCAATGCATAGTATCATATAATTCACGTCTCTCACGGTATGTTTTCGTCGCCCATCCACATCCAAAAAAATCATCCTGAAGATAAAAATTCTCTGGATAATGCTTTTCCTCATCCAACAAATACCGTTCTAATTCATCCCACCAAAGCTCATTTTCTGTATTTATGCTCCCAGTGCAGATAAAAATCGTCGCAGGAATATTCAATTCCTCCAAAATTGGCAAAGCCATTGAAAAATTGTCCATATATCCGTCATCAAAGGTTATGCAGACAGCTTCTCCTTCCAACCTATCCCAGTCATCTTCAAACCGGACAATTCTAAAATTCCTTTTCAACCATACCATCTGTTCATAAAAATGATCCGGTGAAACTGCCAGCAAATGAATATCCCTTTCCAGTACATTAACCCTATGGTATAACAGCGTAAGAACTTTTCCCATCCTATTCCTCCTGACGCTATGTCCCAACATTTTATGCGTCACACTTTTTTAACACCGCGCATATGGAAACCTGGTAATCCTTATCATTGTAGTCCAATTCCTCTCTTGCTAATTCTTCTGCACATATCCCATATAACAAAGCTGCCGCAGTCTTCACATTCCCATAAGCCATTATCCTATATTCCGCTCCAGGAACTGTAACGTCAAACAACTTTTTCAAACATAAATCCGTAAAACTCCAATATTGTCCCCACTGCTCCATATCATATCTGCTTATTTGTGTAATTCCACAAACTGTAATAAGCGCAGCCCCTCCCTGCCGCAACATACGAAAAATATTTGAAATCGCACTTTTACAATCAAAAAGAAACGGTAAAGTCTGCGTTAAAATAATGCAGTCCATGGAATCCGGCTCTATGCCTTCCCCTGTTTCAAAATTTCCCTTTATATATCCGTCCCGAACCGAATTCACATGCAATATATAGGAGTTTCTTACCCTTTCCCCTCCAAACTTCCTGGTATAGGTATCTTCCGCTATTTCCAATACGTCTCCTGTTATAGTTTCTTTTTCCGCCTCCAAAAACTTCTCTATGTAATACCGGTCGATCGGCGTTCCCCTGGAAAACCCAAAATCCCTGTTCAAAGCATCTATAGGCCCATTCTCACATATAAAACTGCCGCTGCGTTTCTTCCGTTCCTGAACCTGCGCAAGCTCTTCAAAGCTCTCCCCTTTGTTTATCAAAAACAGCTCTTTGTGGCTATCCATATAGAATAAATTATCGCCAATGACTGTTAATTCCTCTCCACAGGAAAATAACTTTTTCTCCAGACCAGTTAACGCCCCTGCTTCATTCGGAAAAACAATGGATTCCCTTTTATACCCCAACTGTCTTAATTGCTGCCAAATATCATAAAACCTGGCTATTGCAATAACCACTATTGCATCCTCTTTATAATACGGCTTACATAAAGGCGCTTCCTTCCCATTACTTAGTAAAAATCCCCCTTTTCTATTATTATCAAAAAAACCAACTACTTCATAATCCTTTAATATATCTTCCTGTTTGCTTAAAAAAACTTCTCCACACCCAAATACATATGCACGACGTTTTCCAACTTTATTCAATCCCTTACCTGCTTTCCCTCAGCTTTAATAAATGCTCCACAATCTCCCAGTCTTTCGGTTCATCAATTTCATAATAGGAATCCTCCTGCATTTCCACCATTCCTATATTTCCGGACAGCCTGCATCCTGTACGTAGCAACGCCTCTTTGCTTGTTATGTAAAACGCTCCATTTTCAACGAAAAATCCCTCAAACTCCTGCCTCCTCGGCCGCCTTACCACATCATAGTTCAATGGTCTGGCCCTATTGCCGGCACAGCGTTCCCAGCAAAATCTCCTCTGCCTTACTACAGACAATACACTGTCTATACCAGGTTCTCTAAACTTCTGAATGCCTTCTTCCAGTTCCTGGCTGGTCAACATCGGGGAAGTAGCCTGCACTAAAATAATATTTTCAAACTCATGCTCCTTGGCAAATTGCAGCATTGCCAGCTCTGTCGATGCAGTATCCGTAGCTGAATCCTCACTTCTTCCTACTGCCTTTAACTTTTGGATGCCAAATCCTTCCACCGTTTCTCTTATCAGTCTGTCATCGGTTGCCACATAAACCATATCTGTAAAACGACATCTGCATGAAGCCATAATCGCCCAATAAATCAAAGGCTTTCCGTTTATCTCTTTTATATTCTTACCAGGTATTGATTTACTTCCCCCACGCGCTGGTATAAAAACGATATTCTTGTATTTTTCCATCCCTTTCTTTCCTCATGTTTCTGTTATAAATTTACTTAATATCCGTTTGCCTACCATTGAAAAATCCTTTTCCATCTTTCCTTTGCTGTCTCCTGCGCTTACCTTATCACATAAATAGTCCAAATCATCAAACTCATATGCCTTATTCTTTGTCATCATATCTTCAAATAAAGGATTTTCCATAATAAGCTTTTTATAGCAAATCTCTAACTGCTTTTTATGCTCCACATTTTTTTTCGTATCCAATATATAAAAACAATTTTCATAATAACTATAAAGCCAGATATTATAGTTGAAAACTTTACAAAGAGTATAGCTTCTTCTGTAATTCTTCCAGCTCCGTAAACTTTCCCCCATACATTCCTCAAATTGTCTCGTAGAGCAGTCATATTTTATATACTGATTTTCATAAGATGGAATAAAAAAGACTTCCCCTTTCACAATTGCCAAATCATGTATAACCAGTTCACGTATATTGTCAGTATCGTCGTAACGCTTATATTGCTCCATTGAAATGAATTCTGTCCTATGCATCCCTAAATCATGCAGAAAAACTTTTCCTTCAAAAGAAAAAAGCCATATTCGCTCCCTAAAAGAACGCACTCCCACAATCCAGTCCTTCACCTGTCTGTCCAAAGGCTTCTGCAGTCTTTCAACCATTCCAAACATAACGCCATTCAAATGTTCGATTGAAAAAGCTTTTGTCTTTATATCAAATATAGTAAGCGTATCATTATAGTTAGACCAGATTAATTGTTTCTGAAATATGCAAGGCGCTTTATATGCCTTATGCACCTTTCCTTCCATTTCTTCCTTTACAGCATTGCTTTTATCCGGGAAAAACACTTCTGTCTCTTTCGACATAGAATCAATTTTTATGACTATATCCGGATAACGGTTTACGCAGTAAATATCCTTTCCGTATACAATTGCATCCATTTTTTTATCACTTTGAAAACCTTCAAACGGAATATTCACTTCATAAAACTTCGTTTTAACTATATCATAACAGAAAACACTTCTAGCCATGCGTGGAATAAAATATATTTCATTTTCTAATTTCAGTATTTGGGAAAACGACGCAAAAGAGCAGCTCATCGTATCTGGGAATACGGCCGCAGCCTCAATTTCCTGGCTTCGGAAATCATACTTGAATAAACAGTTTAGATAATCCGTTATTATCCATATGCAATCCTCTTCTATTACTGCATCCCTAATTGATTTTAATATTTCATATTTCATTTCAAACCTCGTCCATATACTTATCTTATCGGCCCGCCATCCCCTGCTCTCCTATTCCCCTCTAAGTTTTTTCCTCACTTCCTTCTCACGGGCAGTTATTGTCTTTTCTCCACTTCCAAGCATTACCAATACTTCCTTCATCCGTCCATGCAGCATGGCCATTGCCGTTACAGACAAACTGGATGCCTGATCCGTCCCCCACATATTATGGTCGAGCGTAATATGCCTCTCAATTACCTTTGCGCCTAATGATACCGCTACCACTGTCGGTTCCAAGTTACTTTCATGCCCGCTATATCCTACAAGGCAATGATACCGCTTGCGCAAGGCTGGAATCATATTTAAGTTCAATTCTTCCACTGGCGTTGGATAAACAGAATTGGTATGAAGTAAAATATAATTTCCATTTGAATGCTTTTCCAGGAATTCCACCGTTTTATCCATTTCTTCCAAAACGCTCATCCCAGTAGATACCATTAAGGTTTTCCCGCTTTCACATGCCCGTTTTAACAATTCCTGATTTGCATTTCCCGCAGAAGCAATTTTTATAAAAGGCAAATCATAAGACAGTAAAAATTCCAGACTTGGAATATCCCATGGCGAAGCCGTCCATGCAATAGGCTTTTCCCTGCAATAAGCATCTATGTAATTATATTCCGTCCTGCCAAACTCCACTTTTTTCTTGTATTCCAAATAAGTTATTTTTCCCCATGGAGTATCCCTTATTATATTTTTCTGCCCCTCCGGGACTGCAATATCCGGTTCCCGTTTTTGAAACTTTACACAATCCCAACCACATGCATTTGCTGCATCTATTAATTTTTTAGCAATCTGCAAATTGCCATTATGGTTAATCCCTATTTCCGCAATTACATAAGGAAAAGAACTTTCATTAATTACATAATCTCCTATTACAATTTCCTGTTTCGCCATTCTCCCCATCCTCATTCAAAGTTATGCCTTCTGTTTCTTTTGACTACGTCTGCAATCTCCCGGATTACTCCATATCCCCCTTTTGCTTGCGTTATATAATCTGCAATATGTTTTACTTCCTCATATGCATCGTTAGGAACGATTTTTATTCCGCATAACTGCATCGCCGCATAATCATTAATGTCATTGCCTACATAGGCTATCTTTTTAAAGAGAATCCCATTTTCCTCACTATACTTTTTTACACATTCTTTTTTGTCGGAAACACTCTGGATGCATTTTACCTTCAATTTATCAGCTCTTCTGCCCACTACCCCATTTGTTTCCGAAGATATAATCACTACATCAATCCCCATGGAGCGAAGCAGATGCACAGCCTGTCCGTCCGCACGGCTTACAAAAACACTTTCTTTCCCTGCTTCATCCACCAAAACCCTGTTATCTGTCATAACTCCGTCAAAATCGCTTATAATAAGCTCTATACTGCTCCATTCCCTTTCCATGTATCCGCCTTTTTAGAATAAGCCTTCATAGTTTACCCTTTCAAATAAGTCTAAAGACCCTCCAATGGTTGCATTATATATTTCAATTCCCCTTTTTTCCGCAATTCTTTTCATCAATGCGTATTGTTTCCAAAGATTATGTACGGCGCATAACATTTCTTTAAAAGGAACTAACAATTGATCGGTTTCGTCAACCACGCTATCCTCCTTCGAAATGATGCTTTCACTATATTTATAGAAATGGCTATATTTCCCTGTAATTAATTCGCTATGTTCTGTCCCTACAAGATATATTTTCTTAAATCCCATATAAATAGCCAATTCTAAACACATAATCGCAACAGACTGTACATTTAAAACAGACTGTGTCAAATCTATCTCATCATAATAATCCGGCAAATTGGAAAATGAAATATAACTCACTTCTTTCTCTTTATATTCCGGCAGAACCTCAATATACTCCTTTTCATGAATACTTAAGAAAAAGTGGGAGTATGGACATCCCTCCTTCATCTCCCGCAGCCACTTAATTGCATTTTCTTTTGTTATAAAATCCTCAAATGTAGGCACGCAATAATAATCCGGTTTTATTTGCCTGCAGTCTTTATGTAAATAAAAGCTGGAAACAGCAATGGTCCTCTCCTTTTTTAGTTTCATTAAATCCATTTCCCGAATGGATGGCCCTGTACATAAAATAAAAACCCTTTCCCCTGCATGCTTATCCTTATATTCAGAATTTCTGCTTAATGTGCCGCCCACTACACTATCGACCTTAATATCCGCTTTGGAAATATGCTGGTAAAATGGTTGTTCCAAATCCTCATAAAATGTAAGCGCTTTCCCTTTAAAATGGTATTTATCCAATAATTCCCTTTTAATTTCCTTCTCTCTGAAAAATGAGGAAATTATTATGCAATCCAACATTTCAAAATCCACTTCGTCGGGATGCTGAACTATTTGTCCAAAGAAATACGAGCCACATAATTTTTTATCCATTACACAGTTTATTCCATATTCAGAAAGTAATGTATACTGCAATAATTTTGCTGTATGTTCCGCAGCTCCCCATACCCCTATTCTTTTTCCTGATTCTATTAACTTTAGTTTGCCGTTTATTATATGGATATAATCTTCCAAATACATGTTTGCTTTAAACAGTATGCTATATACTGCGCTCCTTCCTGCCCAAAATTAGAAATTCCCCTGAAAAGCCTCTGCTTCTGCAGACATTGTAAACCTCCCTATTCTAATAAATACAAATTATTCCGCAGATATGTTGATGCGATTCTATATGGAACTGCGCCTCCTATCCAATTCTCCTCATTGTTATCCGCCGCTTTTTCCATTTCATTGTATATTTCCATATATTTTTTATAATTTTCTATATCCTCAGCGCTTTCCTGCCACTTTCCCTCTAATCTGTCAATCATTTCCTTCGTGGCTTCCGCAATTTCTTCTGCAGTATTATCAATGAAGCAAATACCCTTTTTTTCATAGCGTTCCCCCCATATAAGACATTCCGATTCTATCTTAGCCATTTCCCTTAATGTTAAATATCTCTCTTTTCTAATATCATAATACTTTCTTGGAATATACAAATCCATGTCTGTATACGGCGTTCCCCCATAGCCAAAAGATGTAAAAAGCCCATTCACCACAAACGCTGGCTTTGAAAAAAAAGTTGCGATATATAATATTCCTGATGATGTGGTAAGTATAAACTTGCAATTAGAAAGTAAATATAAATCATTAAAATCATCTGCATACTTTCCAGCATAATCAATACAATTTCCCATCATTTCAATTTTTTCTTCCAAACGTCCCATTCTGACAGTTGTTATTCCATTTTGTTGCAAAAAGTTTAATGCCAATTTATAATCATTAAAATTTGTATTTCTATAGTCATAACAAAAATCATGTCCGATTGTCTTTTTATTATAGACAGACGTCCTGGCGGCAACACAGACAAATGGATGCTTTATTCCCATCCGCCTTATCCTCTCCTCGCCTTTTTGAATCTCTGCATCCGTAAACCATTGATTATTGCTGTTCGCTTTGATTTTGTATTTGGGATAGCTTCCTCTACATTTAAATCTGTCAAATTCTAGAATATTGACATCTTCCGGATGCTCTCTTAAAACATATCTCCAAAACGCTATTTCCTTTTCCTGCATAATATGCAGTTCTTTATTTAATAGCTTTAGTAAATGCTTATTGCATATCCTTCCACCGCTTCCGGTTTCTGTATCTGGAATAAATATACGCAGCGTCTCATCGGAATGAAAAGTATTTTTAGCCATAAAATAACGAGGAATTAATTCTCCGACAGCATTTACAGGCAATCCATAAATTTCAATTCCCTTAAATGTTTTACCTATCCTTTTCCACTCTTCTTCGAATTCGTCCTTCCTCCACACTTCCTGAAACTGGGACATTTCATTCAAAAATTTTCTATGATGATAAATTGGCAAAAAACTAATTTTATCTAACCCTATTCCCAAATTTTTTATTTGATATCCTATTTCCCTATAATGGCGCAATGAGGCAATATATATTTTGTCATACTTTAAGTGCATAAGTTGTTCTGCGCCAAAAACCTCAATGCCAAGAATTTCCTTTCCCTGTTTTTCATAACTATTGTCAACAAATGCAACTACTTCTTCTTTCTCCTTTATTTCAAAATAAAAATCAATTCCTAACCTGTCTGCACCAAAAATAATAACCTTCATCCATTTCTCCTATATGATCTTTTGTATCTATCTAAAATTGTTTCTATATCCATATATTTCATTCCAAGCAGCCCTGCCAAACGGTCTCCCCTTAGCCCTCCATGAATATGCCTGTGATCTAGAAACTTGAAATTTTCATATTCCATTTCTAAAATTTTTCCATACCCGCCAAATATTTTCTTTGCATAAATATTTGCCAAATCAAAACGTGTAATGTAATTATTGCTTGCTAAATGATATACTCCATTTATACCTGACTCCAAGGCTCTTATTATAGTACACGCAATGTCATCTACTTCTGTAAGGCAAAAGCTTTGCTCCTTTAGGCAAATGATTTCCTTTTGGCATATAATCCTGTTATAAAACTCATGAAATATATCCTTTTCACCAAAACTACTTCCAACTGCCCTACTTAACCTGAAAATCAAATACTCATCCAACCTACCAGCCATATATTCTTCTATCTGAAGTTTCTGTCTGCCATAAAGAGTGAGCGGGTTAGGAACATCTTCTTCCCGATACATCCCTCTGTAACCGTCAAAAACCGCCTCTGATGATAAAAAAACGCTTTTCACTCCCATTTCTGCAGCCTGCTCAAAAATCCTCCTGGTTCCTTCCACATTAAGCAGGCGGCTGCCATACTCATCTCTTTTGCAGTTATCAATATTTGCATTCGCCCCACATACTATTACTGCTTTCGGCAGATTTTCCTTAAAATAATTTTGGCATATGCTTCCAAAATCATCTTGACATAAATCAAACCGAATCCATTCCTTAACAAAAGAGTGGGAATAATATGTACCTGCTACATGAATCCCATTCCGCTTGCAATAGCTATACAAATGACTGCCAATAAAACCTGACGCCCCTATTATTAAATACATTTAAAATCTTCCTATATTTTATATTTCCGGAAATTCTATAAACTCCCTGCCAAACTTCTGAAATACTTTTTCCCACTCTATGCTATTTTTCCTAATTTCCTGATACGCATTGTAATATACCTCTGCTTTTTCCAATAGTCCGATTTCCTTTGCCGCCTTAGCCGCATAATAATATGCAAAAGGATTCTTGTGCTTTGCATGAATGACATATTCAAAATTAACCAATGCCCTTTCCCATTTTCTGTTTCTCATATCCAAATTGCATACAAAATCTTTCTTTATTGTATTGTAAACCTGTATTTCTTCAATCTGCCCTGCATGAAAAAACTCTGTTTCTATATTTCCTTCCAAAAAATTGCATGTGTCAAGGCTCTCGTTTTTTAAATATCCTTTTGCTTTACACATGTCATATAAATCGCTTCCTGGTAAAGGAGAGGCTATAAAAATATCCACCCAATTTAAGTCACTGGTATGTATAAAATCCATAGTCATCTGGATATCCTCCAATGACTCCCCTGGAAACCCTATTACAAATAGCCCTTTTACATATATGTCATACTTATTCAAACATGCAATCGCATGAGGAACCATTTCCAGCTTCAACGGTTTGTGAATAATTTCTTTTAATATCCTCGGATTCCCGGACTCAATTGCGAGCGTAACAACGTCAATCCCTGACATTTTTAAACGTCTTGCCATGTCATCGTCCATACGGTAAACCGGAAAACCATTTACAAACTCCACCGTCAACTGCAATTCCATAAAATAATCAAGCAAAATCAAAGCCTGCTCTTTATCTACAAAGAAATTATCATCCCAAACTGTAATTGTATTTACCTGATATTTATCCACTGCAAGCTTTATATCTGATTTGATGCGCTGCAAGCTGTTATACCTCACCTTTTTCCCATGTATGCTGTGTGAGGCGCAAAAGCAGCAATTAAACGGACATCCTCTGGAAAACATAAGAGGCATTGCCACTACTTCCCTATCCACCTGCGAATGAGCATGGCTGTTATACTTTCCAAACTCTATCAATGAAAAATCAAGGGGCGGAATCTCATCCAAATCCTTAATAAACTCAAAAGAACATTGAAATCCCTTTTCTAATTTTTCACGCGTAATCAGACTCTTAGAATGCTCCAAATACTCTTTTTCATTTTCTGAATTAACAAAGCCGGAAATCCCTATTTCACCTTCACCATAAGAAATGAAATCTATATCTTGTGCATCAGCAAATACCTCTTGCATCAAATTACTTGGCACACCGCCTCCGGTTGTTACCACCGCTGTCGGAAAAATCTCCTTGACAATCCGGCTTATTATTTTCAAATAACCGAAGGTTGGGCTAAAAATCGCTGAAATACCGCAGAAATCAAATTCGTCTTCACGAATCTGGCTAATAAAATGTCTAATATATTTTTCAGCAGTATTTACTTGATCAATTTTTCCTTCATTCACTAATGTATAAAATTTCAGGTTCAAATCTAAAATAACTGCCTCTGCATTTGTATACCTTTCCATATAGGTTGCTAATGATAATGCCCCCAATGGAATTTCTTTCCGGATTTTGCTGGAAAATGTCTTATTTTCATTTGGCGTCAAATCTGATATTGCCACGCAGGGCGGGACAATAAACAACAATTTCTTCCTCATTTTTTTGTCTCCATAGGACAGCTCTTTAATTCCGCCTCTAACCCTTCCATAAATATTTTGACTTTTTCTTTATCACCAGGCTCAGGCGCCCACTCAGCGAAAATATTCCCTTCATTAGGAAACGGACCCAATTTCGCTTCATAATAAACAACCTGTTCTGTAAGAGGAATCGACATGTGGTATATACCTGCGTCAATCCGGTACGACAGACAATCTTCTGCCGCCAGTTCAAAAAAATCTATTATTTTGCCATCACCGTTAAAAACGATTATCCTTAATATCCCGTCTAAAATCAGATGCGTTTCTGCCGTATGCAGATGTTTTTCAGGTCTTCCATAATCGCCGCGCCTACGTACAATAAACATTTCATGTAGGCTCTCTTCCGGTGCATGATGCATACACAACCGATACCGGCCGCTTACATTATTACACGCTTTAGCCTTTAACTCCCCAATCACCTTTGTGTCCACTTTAATTATGCTGTCAGAATTAAAATATGCTTCCCCATCCAATTATTTGTCCTCCTGCATCGCTATTTTTTCCACTTCTTTCAAAATGTCATTAGGCGCAAAAAGAGAGATGGCTTTTATATGCTCCGTACCTAAGAAAGCTAATATTTTCTCATATACTGCTTTCTCATTTTCCTGATTTACCGCCAGTAAAAATAATTTTTCCCCCTTTATGCTTTTTACCTCATTTAATCCTAAAATCAAAAGGTGGCTGCCGGGCATATAGCGTCCCTGCTTTTCTTTCTGATCATCCACTGCATAATCAATCAATTTATCCACCCCCGCCAGGCCAAGCCCATTTACCAAAGTACATGCTCTTGCACCTGTTCCATATAAAAATATTCCACACCCCTTCTTTTTCATATTTTTCAAAGCAGCTTTTAATTTTAACGCATACTCGCTTACCCTACTGGCAAAATTTTCATATTTTAGCCACTCCCTATTTCCATGCGCTAATGGATAAAGCATTTTTTCCGCTTTCTTTGCCAAGACAGATAGTGCGCCTCCACTAAAATTATAAAAAGCTTTTTCAATAACTATATAACCTTTCCTATTTAACAAATATTCCAATACATCGGATGTAAAATAATTGGGATGTTCCTCCCAGATTGTTGAACAATCTCCATAGTCTAAAGCTTTTGCGAAATCAGGAACTTCAATAAATATCCATTTTTCTCCTCCAAGCATCCTATCCAGCGCCTCAAACAATCCATCTAAATCAGGAATATGTTCAAGCGCCTGCCGCATCACTATCACTTCAAATGTTCCGTAATTTGCTTTTATCTGCGCTGCTGAATATTTATCAAACATTATATTTAAAATATCAAACCCATATGCTTCGGCCTCTTTTGCAGCATATCGGTTCGCTTCAATCCCCACTACATTGC
Organism: uncultured Lachnospiraceae bacterium; assembly: GCA_910578405.1. Lineage (GTDB taxonomy): Bacteria > Bacillota > Clostridia > Lachnospirales > Lachnospiraceae > Kineothrix. The sequence continues at coordinate 24,589 of CAJTQO010000046.1, forward strand.
TATATCCAGCCTTTTGCATAGGCTCCAAAAATACGCCATCATTACATCCAATTTCCAATATGCGGCTGTTTTTATCTTTTATATGCCTTGATAGCATTTCAATTTCATCCGGAATGTGCGGTTGTCTTTTCCATGCGCTAAAACAATAATTATACTTTATATACAACTCACTCGGATTAATCGGCTTATTTATCTGTACAAATCCACAATCCTTGCAATAGTGCAGACATAATAGATGTTTTATGGCATCCTCTTCCTCTTCGCTTTCCAAAAGATTATGCGCCACCGGCTGTAATCCAAAATCAATCAACGTATGAAGGTTCTCCCCGCCACAACACTTGCATTTCTCCATTTTCCCCGGCCCCTTTCTAACCTATTCCTTATTCAAAGAAAATAAAACTATAGTCCCCTTTATATCCCCATTCCTTATACAGCCACTCCCACTCCTCTGTAGAATAATAACTTGCACATGTCAACTGCCAGTACAGCATATTTACTTCTTCCCTCTCATTCCGGAAAGATTCCACCATAATATAACTTTTTCCTTTGCTTACACGCTCTATTTCCTGTATCGCCTTTTTCAGGTCATAGACTTTCAGATTATGTAAAGTTGCCAGAGATATAACCAAATCAAACTCCTTGTCCGGAAACGGAATATTTTGCGCTTGCCCATATTGCAGCCCGCTGCGAACCTCTTCTTTTGCATGTTCCAAAGCATACTTTGATATATCAATGCCTTTAACGCATATTCCTGGGTGCGACGTGAAGTCGCTTAATTTAACTGTTTGGCGGACTATCCGACCAAACCAGCCATTCCGTTGGCTGAAGCCGTCACCATTGGCTCTGTCAGTAATGGCATTGTTCAAAAGCTGGTGATAAAAGTAACCCTACTGGGAGGTTTAAACCGTGAGGTTAAAACCGAAACTGCAAGCTACAATGCGGTTAGGGTGCAGGCTTTGATAGTATGGTTAACACATGTGAACCGCTGATAAACTTCGTTAAGGCGAAACAAGCCAAAGTAGCTGACAGGCTTGAACCAAAAGGTGTGCAGTTGGATACCCCTCTCCAGCGATGGGGGTACACGGACATAAGACTGCCGGAGAAGAGGCGGAACCTAACCTATCATGTTAATTAAGTGGAACACGGTAAGCCCGTATTTCTGCCCATTGGGCAGGCAGACCGTAAGGAAAGCTGTCGGAAATGCGGGTATGGGATTGCGGAAAAAGCGAATGCCACTTTGTAATGAAGTGGATAGGGGTTCAAAATTTGCCCCACCCGAAAGGGGAGCAGACTTCCGCATGGTGCTTAATTACGAGAGAATTTATAGAATTTTTGAAAGGAGTAAAGCAAATGGACATGAAAATGTGTGCGGCTTCTGACGTCGCAAAGGAATGGGACAAGATTGATTGGAACAAAGCCAATGCGTACGTTAAAAAACTACAAATGCGTATCGTAAAGGCTCATCAAGAGGGTAAACATGGCAGGGTAAAATCCTTGCAGTGGTTACTCAC
>CAJTQO010000047.1:0-2985 GCA_910578405.1 uncultured Lachnospiraceae bacterium
GATGAGGGGAAGGGACGTGGAGAGGGCTGGGACGGGGACGGAACATCCGTCGGCAGAGAGGCCGGCTGTGAGGAAGCCTTCGGTTGTAGGATTGGCCAATGGAAAAGAAAAGAGGAAATGGCTCGGGAACCGAAATGCCTGGAAGCATATGAAAGGGAAAGCACGCTTTTTATTACGGATAAAGGGGTGATATTGCGGGAATTGCAGAGGCAGGGGCGGCATGTCATTGCTTTGCTGTACGAAGGGAATGAAAAGGAAGATTTTGCAGGGGCGACTTATGCGGTGACGGATATGGAGCAATTGTCTATGGATTCCTTCGACCAGGCATTCCGGCGTATGGCGGGGCTGCCCTGGATTATCCTGGAAACGCCACGCTGTATCGTGCGGGAGACTACGGTGGAGGATGTGGAGGAATTTTACCGGATTTATGCGGAGCCATCCATTACGGAATATATGGATATGCTTTATGCCACGCCGGAGGAAGAAAGGGCCTATACGGAGGAATACCAAAGGTGCGTCTATGGATTTTATGGGTATGGGATGTGGAGCATTGTGCAAAAGGACAGCAACAGGGTGATTGGCCGGGCCGGTTTAAGCTGGCGGGAAGGGTTTAACCTTCCGGAGATTGGTTTTATGATAGAAGTTCCCTGTCAGCGCAAGGGATATGCTTATGAGGTATGCCGCGCAATTATGGAATATGGAAGGGAAGAGCTGGGCTTTGGGGAGATACAGGCTCTGGTGGAGCCAGGCAATGTGGCTTCGGCAAAGCTATGCGCTAAATTGGGGATGGAATGGAGGGACAGGGTGGAAGACGGAGGGAAGGTATACGAAAGATTTATCGGGAGATAAATAGGAAGCGGTGAGTTTTCTCCTGTAAATGTCAAGCGCTTTTGAAAAATAATTTCTGCTGGACAGTAAAGCCGCAAAGGCGCACAGCGCTATCGCGCAGCGATTTAAAAGGGAAGGGAATCTTCATATTGCAGTGGGGAGGGAGAAACGATATAATAAGGAAATGTGGGGTATAATAGAATGTTGAGATTTCATAAAAGAGAGGACATAAAATGTTAGAGGTACGCAATCTGACTTATGAAGTGGTGGAAAATGGGGAAAAAATCACTATTGTAAAGGATATTGATTTTACGGTGGGAGACGGGGAAATGTTAGTGATTACCGGCCCAAACGGCGGCGGGAAGTCTACGGTGGCAAAGCTGCTAATGGGCGTTTTAAAAGCGACGGGAGGGGAGATTCTTTTAGACGGTAAACCGATACAGGACATGGACATAGACCAGAGGGCGAAAGCAGGGATTGGCTATGCATTCCAGCAGCCGCCGGTTTTTAAGGGAATGACGATACGGCGGTTGTTAAACCTGGCGGCGGGAGAGGAACTGCCGGAACATGTATGCTGTGACCTGTTAAGCAATGTGGGCATGTGCGCCAGGGAGTATCTGGACAGGGAAGTGGACGCCACATTATCCGGAGGGGAGCGCAAACGGGTGGAAATTGCCACAGTATTGGCGAAAAGCCACAGGGTGTGCATTTTTGATGAGCCAGAGGCAGGGATTGACTTGTGGAGTTTTTCCATGTTGGTAAAGGAATTTGAGAAGATACACAGTAGGAAGCGGGAGACGCTGCTTTTGATTTCCCATCAGGAGAAAATTATCCGTATGGCAGACCGGATTCTCATTATAAAAGACGGTTTGGTAAAGGAATGCGGCAATGCAAAAGAGATTTTGCCGATGTTGTTTGGGGAAGGACGGGAGTGCGCCTGCATGGGCCGGAAGGGAGGACAGATTTATGGAACTGGATGCGGTAACGAGTAAGGTGCTGGCGGCGATTGACGCCGGAGGCTTCCAACAGGAAGGCGCATACAATCTGCGTTATAACGGGCAGGCGCTGTGCCATGGAGACAGCGAGCATATTAAAATAAAGAAAAAGGAAGGCAAACCGGGAATTGATGTGTTTATCAGCAGCGGCGCGCAAGGGGAGCAGGTGCATATCCCGGTGGTGATTTCCAAGTCAGGCATGTCGGATATTGTTTATAATGATTTTTATATTGAAGAGGGGGCGGATGTAGTCATTGTGGCAGGCTGCGGCATTCATAACAGCGGCTGCAATGAAACGAGGCATGATGGCGTTCACGCATTCCATGTGGGGAAAAATGCGAAAGTAGTGTATGAAGAGAAGCATTACGGAGAAGGGGAAGGGACGGGGGAGAATATCTTAAACCCGGTGACGCAGATTGATTTAGAGGAAGGGGCGGTTTTTACGCTGGATACGGTACAGATACGCGGCGTGGATTCCACACAGCGAAGGACGGACGTGGATATGGGGCCGGGCAGCAGGCTGTACGTTATGGAGAAGCTGATGACCCATGACAGCCAGGAGGCGGTTTCCAATATGGAGATAAGGATGAACGGGGCAGGGAGTCTGGCGCAGATTGTGTCCCGCTCGGTGGCTAAGGGAAGCTCCAGGCAGACTTTCCATCCCAATGCGGTGGGCAATGCGCTTTGCAAGGCGCATATCCAGTGTGATTCCATTATTATGGATCAGGCGCAGGTATGCTCCATACCGGAAATAGACGCACGGAATGTGGATGCGCAGATTATTCATGAGGCGGCAATCGGCAGGATTAACACAGAACAGTTGCTGAAGCTGCGTTCCTTTGGAATGACGGAGGAAGAGGCCGAGAATGTGGTAATAGACAATTTCCTCCACTAGAGCGTGTTAAAAAGCGCTTTTTCGTACCGATGCGTTACAGTTTGCAAGAGATTTGCGCCAAATGGAAGAGGGGCAGTTGGCGTGTTTTTAAATTCAGCGCAAATTCCATCAGCGCATTCATGTTCAAATGCGCTCCGGCAGGAAACGGTTTATTTTTCAATTGACCGGGTATATCCTTTGTGTTAGAATAAAGATACTATCAACTGGTTTTGCGGCAAGGGGAATTTGCGGGCTGAATGCATGTCCGGCCAGCGCAAAGGGCAGGCG
>CAJTQO010000047.1:2995-26056 GCA_910578405.1 uncultured Lachnospiraceae bacterium
TTTGGGGTAGAAAAATACGAGTGGAGGTAACTGGTTATGAGTCTTTTGGAAGAACTGAAAAGCCTGGGCGTGGATGTGGATGGGGGAGTCAAGCGCTTAGCGGGGAAACAGGCGTTGTATGAGAGGATGATGTTTAAATTTTTGGATATGATGAAAAAATCGGTGGTTTCTCCTGATTTTGACAGCAATGACTATGGGGAAGTGATTGAAATAGCCCATGCATTGAAGGGAGCGGCCGGGAATTTGTCAGTAACGCCTGTTTATGAGGCATATGGGAAGATTGTGGATTTACTGCGCAGCCAGCAGCCGGAAGAGGCCAGGAAAGTTTTGAAAGATGTGCTGCCGGTGCAGGGGAAGATTCTGGATTGTATAGAAAGGCATGCCAATGCATAAAGGAGATATGGGGAAAAGGGTCGGATGAAGAAAAATAAAACGATACTTATTGTAGACGATGTGGAAATTAACCGTGTAATCCTGGCGGAAATCTTCAAGGACAGCTATCAGATTGTAGAGGCAGGCAGCGGTGCGGAAGCCATAGGGATTATTAACGGCCATCCGGATATTGTGGCAGTCCTTCTGGATTTGCTCATGCCTGGCGTGAGCGGCCTGGGGGTGCTGGAAGATATGAACAGGACAGGGAGGATTAAACATATCCCGGTTTTCCTTATAACGGCGGCGGAAAGCGAAGCCGTACTGATGGAGGGGTACCATCTTGGCGCGGTGGATGTGATTCGCAAGCCGTTTATGACGCAGTTTTTGCAATGCAGGGTAAGCAACCTGATTGAGCTGTATGCCCACAGGAATGCCTTGGAAGATATTGTGGAAGAGCAGGTGGAGAAGCTGCAGGCGGTCAATCGGTCTATGGTGGAAACGCTGGCGGCCATTATTGAATTCCGGGACTGTGAATCCGGGGAGCATGTAAAGAGGATCGGCAAACTGACAAGGGTAATGATGACGGAGGTGAGCAATACATATCCGGAGTATTATTTGCCGAAAGAGGAGATTGATATAATCGTTACATCGTCTGTGTTGCATGATATAGGGAAGATTTCCATTCCCGACCAAATCCTGAATAAGCCGGGAAGGCTGACGGCGGAAGAGTTTGACATTATGAAGCAGCATACGGTGAAGGGGTGTGAGATTCTGCAGAGCATCCCGGACATTATGGATAAGAGCATTTACAGTTACAGTTATGATATTTGCAGGCACCATCATGAACGCTGGGACGGGAAGGGATATCCGGACGGCCTTAGAGGCGATGAAATTTCCATTTGGGCGCAAGTGGTGGCGGTGGCTGATGTATACGATGCATTAACTTCAGAGCGGGTATATAAGGCGGCGTACAGCCGGGAAAAAGCGGTAGACATGATATATCATGGGGAATGTGGCGCTTTTAACCCTAAATTGCTGGAAGTTTTCCGAAACGCATTGGAGCAAATCTGAAAAAGCCGGGTGATTGCGCCGCCCGGAAGGCAGGGCGGCTTGGAATATATGAGAGTGGGCAATAACTATGGATAAGAAAGTAACCAGACTTGTACAGCGTGGCTTTATCAGCACCGCGCTTATTTGTATTGTGGTATTTGTGTTGCTGACAGAGCTGATGTCATATAAAACACAGGAATCCATTAAGGAAATCAGCAATATTTATATGTCAGAGATGAATACGCAGATTCAGCAGAAATTCAGCGTAATCATCGGCCTGTGCCTGGAACGGGTGGAGGGGATTGTGAAAGGGACTCCGGCTACGGAAATGAAACTGACGGAAGAGATGCTGGAAACGATGGAGCGGGACGCCAAAATCAGGAATTTTATCTGGCTCGGGTTCTATATGGAAGATAACAGCATTGATACCATATATGGCGGCGAGTTAAAGATTGACGGGGCGGAAGATATCCGTGAATATCTGGATAAGGACGGAAGGGCCATAATGAGAGGCACTGACAAGGAGGGGAATAAGATTCTCCTGCTTGGTTCCATGGTGGAATATAATTTAGGGAATGAGGAGAAAAGCACGGCGCTGCTGGCAGGCATTTCTATGGATTTTTTGAAGGAATCCCTGTTTTTGGATGAAAAGGACGCTATGCTGTATTCCCATATCATAGATTCGGACGGAAGCTTTATTGTCCGAAGCAGCGGCGCTTACAGACAGAATTATTTTGAGCGGATCCGGGAAGAATATATAGAGTACGAGGGAAAGCATACCGAAGACTACGTACAGGAATTGGAAGCCGCCATAAAAAGCAACAGCGATTATTCGACCTTATTCCGGACCGAGGATGGGGTGCAGCACCTGTACTGCTCCGCGCTTTCCGAGAATTCCAACTGGTATCTGATTACGGCGATGCCGGAGGGCATTCTGGACGAGACTATTACCAAACTGGACAGTATAAGACTGATGATTATGATTGGCTCCGCGGCGGCTATTATGGCGACAATGTCCGTCATTTTCCTGTTGTATTACCGGTTCTCCCAGCAGCAGATGAAAAGTCTGGCGGCTGCGCAGCGGGAGGCTGTGGCGGCGAATATGGCAAAGAGTGAGTTTCTTTCCAATATGAGCCATGACATCCGCACACCCATGAACGCCATTATCGGAATGACGGAAATTGCGCTTAGGAATATGCAGGACAATGGCCGGATTGAGGATTGCCTTCACAAGGTGAAATTGTCCAGCAAACATTTGCTTGGGCTGATTAATGACGTATTGGATATGTCTAAGATAGAGAGCGGCAAGATGACGCTTAGCATGGAGCCTATGTCTTTGCGGGAAACAATGGATGACATTGTGAACATCATTCAGCCGCAGGTGAAGGACAGGAAGCAGTATTTTGATATTTTTATCGACAAGATATTGGCTGAGGTGGTTTTTTGCGACAGTGTCCGGCTGAATCAGGTGTTGCTGAATTTCTTATCCAATGCCACTAAGTTTACGCCGGAAGGCGGAAGGATTGACGTATTTCTGTATCAGGAGGAGTCGCCCAAAGGGGAGGACTACGTACGTACGCATTTCCGGGTAAAGGATACGGGAATAGGGATGTCTGAGGAATTCCAGCAGAAAATATTTGATACTTTTACACGGGAGGAGACGGATCAGGTACACAAAATCACAGGAACCGGGCTGGGCATGGCCATTACCAAATGTATTGTGGATTTAATGGGCGGCACGATAAAAGTGCATAGCGAGCAGGGGAAAGGAACCGATTTCCATGTGATACTGGATTTGCGGATTGAGCGGATAAGAGAAGAAGATATGAAACTGCCTGCCTGGAACATCCTGGTAGTGGATGATAATGAAATGCTGTGTTCCAGCGCTGTAATTAATTTGGAGGAATTGGGCGCCCATGCGGAGTGGACGGTGGATGGGGAAGAAGCTTTGCGGATGGTGGAAGAACGCCATAGAGCAAATGACGACTATCATTTTGTGCTGATTGACTGGAAAATGCCGGTTATGGATGGGATGCAGATGGTGCGTGAGCTGCGCAGGCGCGTAGGGAATGGCATTCCGGTATTTCTTATGTCAGCCTATGACTGGGCGGAAATTGAGGAAGAGGCGAAAGAATCTTCTGTGGAAGGCTTTATTCCCAAGCCGTTGTTTAAATCCACTTTATTTGAGCATTTAAACAGGTATGCAGATGGCTACATGGAAGAAGAGAAGGATGATGGGCAGGAAGTTGATTTTACCGGAAAGCATATTTTGCTTTCGGAAGACATCGACTTAAACTGGGAAATTGCCAGTGAAATACTGTCCGAAACGGGGATGCTTCTGGACAGGGCGACCAACGGGAAAGAATGCGTGGAAATGTTTGAAAAGTCAGAGGTGGGACATTATGACGCAATTTTAATGGATATCCGTATGCCGGTTATGAATGGGTATGACGCCACCGTGGCAATCCGTTCTTTGAATCGCGCGGATGTGGGGCTGCCGATTATCGCTATGACGGCGGACGCTTTTTCCGATGACGCCCAGCACTGTATAGAAGTGGGGATGGATGCGCATATTCCCAAACCTTTGGATGTGAAGGAATGTATGTGCGTACTTTCAAAATTTTTAAATTAAATTGGTGTAGTTCCGTTTATAGCTTTGGATAGGAAATAGGGATTTTTGCTCCGCAGGTTTGGGTGTTTTCAAACTTGCGGAGTATAGTTATTTATAGGAGCCGGAAGGAGCAGTGGCTGTTTTTGGCTTGCGGAGGAAAGTTATGAAAAATGAGTTGTTTACCATAGGGCCTTTTACAGTCTACGGATATGGGCTGATGATTGCTTTGGGAATATTGGCAGCGTATTGGGTGGGAGAATACCGGGCAAAGAAGTATGGGCTGGAACCTGACCATATCTTTTACTTTGTGATTTGGTGTGTAATCGGCGGTTTTTCCGGATCAAAGCTTCTGTATTATATTACGGATATAAAAAATATATGGAAGAACCCGGCGCTGTTGTTTGACATTGCGGACGGCTGGGTAGTGTATGGGGGAATTATAGGCGGCATTCTGGCGGCTATGCTGTATGCAAGGATAAAAGGGCTGTGTTTCCCCGCATATTTTGATTTGCTGATTCCTTCTGTGGCGCTGGCCCAGGGGTTTGGGAGAATAGGCTGTTTTCTGGCAGGATGCTGCTATGGGATGGAGACGGATGGGCCGCTTGGCATTGTATTCCGGGAGTCTTTGTATGCGCCGAACGGTGTGCGGCTGCTGCCTACACAGTTGATTTCCAGTGGATTGGATTTTTTGCATTTTGCAGCGTTAGTCTGGTTTGCAAAGCGGAAGAAGGCGGATGGGCAGGTAGGAGGACTCTATTTGATTCTTTATAGCATTGGAAGGTTTGTGTTGGAATTCTACCGGGGGGATCAAATACGGGGGAAGGTGGGAAGTTTGTCTACGTCGCAGTTTATTTCGCTCTTTACGGTTGCGGCAGGGTGTGCCGTTTTTGTATTGTGCAAAAAAAGAGGGGAGACGGCGGATGCGTTGAAGTGATTCTGTGCGCGTTGTGAGCGGAGGACAATTTGGAAGAGAAAGAATAGCTGTCACAAAAACAATTGTCAACCATAAATAAAAGATGGTTGACAATTGCTTGCTTTTCAAGTAAACTTAAAACTGTGGAAGGGAAATGCTGGAAGGAAAAAGTTGGAAGGAAAGCGGCAGGCGCCGGAGCTTTGTATAAGCAGTCGTCTGCAGGAAAGGTGGCTGGTATGAAAGAAAATTATTTGGCGCAAGAGTTAGACGGCAGGCAGGAGGGAAAGAAAAGGACGAAAGCGCAGGAATTGGTCTATTGCGGCATTTTTACCGCATTGATTGCCGTAGGGGCGTTTATTAAGGTTCCGGTTCCGGTGGTTCCCTTTACGCTGCAGTTTTTGTTTACGATGCTGGCCGGGTTGCTTTTGGGGAGCCGGATGGGAGCGGTGAGCGTAGCCGTTTATATGTTTCTGGGATTGGTGGGACTGCCGGTATTTACGGAAGGCGGCGGCTTCTGGTATGTGTTAAAGCCAAGTTTCGGATATATTATCGGTTTTTGCATAGGGGCTTATGTGACAGGAAGAATAGTGGAGCGGGCAAAGAAGCTGACGGTGGCTAAGTATTTAGCGGCCAATTTTACCGGGCTTGCCATTGTCTATGGAATGGGTATGGTTTATTATTACATAATCTGCAATTTTGTCATTCATACGCCCATTGGGGTGTGGCCGCTGTTTTTATATTGTTTTCTGTTGGCAGCGCCGGGGGATGTCTGTTTATGCATTCTGGCGGCATTTCTGGCAAGACGGCTGCGGCCTGTCTTATGGAAATAGGAATGGACGCGGGCAGAGCGTTTGGCTATGGCTATAGAAGTGCGGCGAAAATCGCGGCAGCGCAGATATGGAGGGAAGCATGAGTGTTGTAGGGACTTTAAAAGAGAAAGTTTTGAATGGTGAATGGTTAAGCAGGGAAGAGGCGGTGAGTCTGCAGGAGGAGCCTTTGGAGGAGCTGGCACAGGCTGCGGATGAAATACGGGAGCATTTTTGCGGGAATAGGTTCGATATGTGTACGATTATCAATGGGAAATGCGGCAGATGTTCGGAGGATTGTAAATATTGCGCCCAGAGCGCCCATTACCATACGGCCTGTGAGGAAAGCTATCCGCTGCTGTCTGCAGGGGAACTGCTGGAACAGGCGAAATATGTGGAGAAGCAAGGGGTGCTGCGGTATTCCATTGTGACTTCCGGCAGGGCTTTGCCGGACAGGGAGGTGGAGCAGGTCTGTGAGGGAATCCGGGCAATACGCAAAGAGACGGCGCTTCAGGTATGCGTTTCCCTTGGACTGTTAAAGGAAGAGCAATTTCGTAAGTTAAAAGAGGCGGGGGCTTCCAGGGTGCATTGCAATCTGGAAACGTCGGAACGCTTTTTTTCGGAAGTGTGTACCACCCATACCTATGCCGAAAAAGTGGAGACGCTAAAAGCGGCCGGACGCGCCGGATTGTCTATTTGTTCCGGTGGGATTATGGGGCTTGGAGAGACGATGGAGGACAGGATAGACCTGGCGCTGACAGCAAGGGGATTAGGGGTGAAATCCGTTCCGGTGAATTTGTTAAACCCCATTCCGGGGACGCCCTATGAAAAGAACCAGGTTTTGACAGGGGAAGAGCTTTGCCGGGTCATTGCAATATTCCGTTTCTTAATCCCGGACGGGATGATACGTCTGGCCGGAGGCCGGGGGCTGATAGAGGATAAGGGGGAGAACTGCTTTAGAAGCGGCGCCAATGCCGCCATTTCCGGCGATATGCTGACGACAGCGGGGATTACGGTGGAAACGGATATGGAGCTGGTCGGGAAACTGGGATATGAGGTAAGAGTAGGCAATGAGTAAAAATATATTTATTACAGGCACAGGGACGGAGGTAGGGAAAACCTTTGTGACTGGGTTAATCGTTCAGAAATTAAAGGAAAGCGGGAAAAAGGCGGCGTATTATAAAGCGGCCATGAGCGGCAATGCGCGCAGGGAAGACGGGAGGCTGATTCCGGGAGACGCCGTTTGGGTAAAGGAAACATCCGGCATTGAACAGCCGCTGGAGGAAATGTGTCCTTATGTGTACGAACATGCCTATTCCCCCCATTTGGCTGCCCGGTTAGAGGGCAACCCGGTGCGCATGGAGGTGGTAAAGGAAAAGTTTCTGGAGGTTTCGAGGAAATACGAGTACGTGACGGTGGAGGGCAGCGGCGGGATTTTGTGTCCGCTTTGCTTTGACGGGACTGGCAGGAAGGGGATATTGCTGGAGGAAGTGATAACGGGCCTGGGGCTTTCCTGCCTGATTGTTGCGGATGCGGGCCTTGGCACGATTAACAGTGTGACGCTGACCGCAGAATATATGCGCGGCAGAGGCATTCCGGTGAAAGGGTTAATTTTGAACCATTTCCATGCCGGGAATGTGATGGAAGAGGACAATAAACGGATGTGCGAAGAACTGACAGGGTTAAATGTATTAACCTGTGTGAGCGATGGGGCTAAGAGCCTGGAAATGGACGCAGAGGCATTGGCGGCGCTTTATGAGTAATCGTTTCCGCTCCAGAAAGCAATTTTCAAACACGCTATGGCGTAAGGGTGGAAGGAAACGGGAATGGAGTATAATATCGTATGATTTGGTATCCTTATGAACAAATGAAGACAATGAGGCAGCCATATAAAATTGTGGATGCAGAGGGAGTTTATTTATATACGCAAGACCAGAAGTTAATTGATTCGGTGTCTTCCTGGTGGTGCATGATTCATGGGTACCGGCATCCGGCGCTCACAGAGGCGATTAAGCGTCAGGCAGACCGTTTTTCCCATGTGATGCTGGGTGGCCTGACCCACGATCCGGCGCTTCGGCTGTCGGAAAAACTGCAGGCATTCCTGCCGGGAGATTTGGACTACTGTTTTTTCTCCGATTCGGGAAGCGTGGCAGTGGAAGTGGCGCTGAAAATGGCCTTGCAGTTCAATACCAACCGTGGCAGCGGCAGGGATATGGCATTGTCACTTACCCATGCCTACCATGGAGACACGTTCAAAACAATGGAAGTGGGGGATGATGAGGACTACCATTTTGCTTTTGGGGAAAAGAAAGGGGTTATCCATATTCCTACGCAGATTGCCGCTTTGGAGGAAGCCTTTGCCAAGTACGGAGACAGGTTTTACTGTTTTATTGTAGAACCGCTTTTGCAGGGGGCGGGCGGTATGCGGATGTATGATGTGGCTTTTTTAAAGCGGGCCAGGGAGTTATGCGACGCTTATGATACGCTTCTTATTTTTGATGAAGTAGCCACCGGGTTTGGGCGGACAGGCAATCGGTTTGTGGCGGATTTGGTCTGCCCGGATATCCTTGTGTTAGGAAAAGCGCTGACCGGGGGTTATATCGGCCATGCGGCAACGGTGGCGAACCATAAAGTATTCCAGGGATTTTACAGCGATGAGAGCAGACATGCCCTGATGCATGGGCCAACGTTTATGGGAAATGCGCTGGCCTGCAGTGTGGCGCTGCAGTCCATAAAGGTGTTTGAACAGGAAGACTATATGGGGAAAATACGCGATATTGAGGCGGTGACGCGAAGGGAAATGGAAGGCTTTGCCGATGCGCGGGTGAAGGAAGTGCGGATTATGGGAGGCTGTGTCTGTGTGGAGGTATATGATGCGCAGGAGCTGAAAGGCTTTCAGCAGTTTGCATACGAAAGAGGTGTGTTCAGCCGTCCGTTTTTGAACTATATGTATGCCATGGTCCCTTATATCATCGGAGAGGGGGAATTGGTGCAGGTGTTGCATGTGATGAAAGAGTGGTTTCAAAGATAAAGGGGTATGGGAAATGGCGTAGCTTGCAGGCTATGCCGTTTCTTTATGCACAGTCTTATGCCGCATCCGGAAAGGACATTTGTGAAATTTGTGAGAATTTAATTGAGAGGAAAGAAGAATTAGGGTATAATCTATCCATGGAAGAAGTGGCATGAATAAGATGGGAGAGAGGGATAAAGGATGTATGATGCAATCATTATAGGCGCAGGGGTGAGCGGCTGTGCCGTGGCAAGGGAATTGTCCAGGTATGAGATGAAAGTTGCGGTTTTGGAGCGGGCGTCCGATGTCTGTGAAGGGACATCCAAGGCCAACAGTGGGATTGTGCATGCCGGATATGACGCGGAGCCAGGGTCGAAGAAAGCATTTTTGAATATACAGGGCAGCAGGCGGATGGAAGCTTTGTCGGAAGAATTGGATTTTCCCTATAAGAGGAACGGTTCCCTTGTATTGTGCTTTGAGGAAAGCGACAGGGAAAAACTGCAGGAGCTGCTGGAGCGGGGGCGGAAGAATGGCGTGGAGGAGCTGCGTATCCTGGAGCGGGAGGAGTTGACAAAGCTGGAGCCGAATATTTCAGAGGAAGCGGTGGCGGCGTTATATGCGCCTACCGGTGGCATCGTATGCCCGTTTGGGCTGACAGTGGCGCTGGCGGAAAATGCCTGTGTCAACGGCGTGGAATTCCATTTGGATACAGAAGTGCAAAGCGTGGAGAAAATGGAAAAAGGGTATCGGGTGGAGTCTTCCAAGGGAGTGTTTGAAAGCAAAGCAGTGGTCAATGCAGCAGGGGTGTATGCGGATGCATTCCACAATATGGTGAGCGCAAAGAAGCTGCAAATAACGCCGCGCAAGGGGGAATATTGCCTGTTTGACAAAACATTGGGGGATTATGTAAGCTGCACTGTCTTCCAGTTGCCTACAAAATATGGCAAAGGGGTGTTAGTCACGCCGACTGTCCATGGAAACTTATTAGTGGGGCCGACGGCGGAAGACATTGCGGATAAGGAAGGAGTGAACACGACCGGGGACGGATTGGAGGATGTGCTGAAAAGAGGCGGCTACAGTGTGCAGAAGATATTTGCCGGGAAAGTGATTACTTCTTTTGCAGGGCTGCGGGCTCATGAGGCCGGAGATGATTTTGTAATTGGGGAGCCGGAGGATGCGGAAGGATTCATAGATGTGGCGGGCATTGAGTCGCCAGGACTGACCTGCGCTCCGGCTATTGGGGAATATGTGGCGGAATTGGTGCGCAAACGGATTCCGGCTGCGAAGAAAACGGATTTTATAGCAAAACGCAAGGGGATTCCTTCCGTGGCTTTGGCGGATGAGGCGCAAAGGCGGGAGTTCATCCGGAAGAACCCGGCGTATGCCAATGTGATATGCCGTTGCGAACTGGTGACGGAAGGTGAAATTATGGACGCTATCCACCGTCCGGTAGGGGCGACTACTTTAGATGGCGTGAAACGGCGCACCAGGGCAGGCATGGGCAGGTGCCAGGCAGGTTTTTGCGCGCCAAAGACGGTGGAAATATTGGCAAGGGAACTGGGGAAAGATATGGCGCAGATAAGGAAGAACGCAGGAGAGTCCACGTTCTTTGCCGGGTACAGCAAAGAGGGATGAGGTGTGGTATGAACAAGAGTGTGGAAATATTGGTGGTTGGCGGGGGCCCAGCAGGTCTGGCGGCTGCTGCCGCGGCAAAGGAAGCAGGGGTAAAAGCGGAAGATATCCTGATTGTGGAGCGGGACAGGGAATTGGGGGGGATTTTAAACCAGTGCATCCATAATGGGTTTGGGCTGCATACCTTTAAAGAGGAACTGACCGGCCCGGAATATGCGCAGCGGTATGCGGAGAAGGTGCAGGCGGCGCACATACCGTATCTGCTGCAGACAATCGTGGTCGATATCCGCACAGGGGACGGAAAAGACAAGGGCGTTTGCGGGACGAAGTATGTGACGGCAATGAATAAGCAGGAAGGGATATTTACGGTGGAAGCGGGCGCCGTGGTTTTGGCCATGGGATGCAGGGAGCGTTCCAGAGGAGCCTTGAACATTCCCGGATACCGTCCCGCGGGGATTTATTCCGCAGGGACAGCCCAGCGTTATGTAAATATAGAAGGGCGTATGCCCGGCAAAGAAGTGGTGATTTTAGGCTCCGGGGACATCGGGCTGATTATGGCAAGGCGTATGACGTTAGAAGGGGCAAAGGTAAAGCTGGTGGCAGAGCTGATGCCTTATTCGGGCGGCCTGAAAAGGAATATTGCGCAATGTCTGGACGATTTCGGCATTCCGTTAAAGTTAAGCCATACGGTGGTGGATATTGACGGAAAGGAACGGGTGAAGGGCGTTACGGTGGCGCAGGTGGATGAGAACCGCAGGCCCATTGCCGGAACGGAGGAATATATTAGCTGTGACACGTTGCTGCTTTCCTGCGGGCTGATACCGGAGAACGAATTGTCCGCCGGATTGGGTGTGGAACTGAATCCGGTTACGGCAGGGCCGGTGGTGAACGAGAGCCTGGAGACAAATGTGGAGGGGGTATTTGCCTGCGGTAACGTGCTGCATGTCCATGACCTGGTGGATTATGTGTCGGAAGAGGCGGAAAGCGCCGGGAGAAATGCGGCGGAATATGCGCTGCGCAGGAAGCCGGAAACAGGACAGGGACAGCAGAGGGCGGAAAAAGAAAGCGCAGAGATTTGCGATATGGCAGACGCGGGCAGGAGTGCAGAGGCAAAAATACAGGACGGTCTGGCTGTGGACGGAGATGAAGCCCCAAATAGCGCCGCAAAGCAGGGGAGCGGAATAGCGGTAAAGACGGGGCGCGGGGTGCGGTATACCGTGCCGTCTGTGCTAAGGCCCCAATATATGCAGGAAGAACAGGTAATCCGCTTCCGGGTCGGCGAGGTGTGCCGGGAGGTGGAACTTGTGGTTTATTTTGACGGCGCCCCTGTGATGCGGATGAAGAAGCGTATAATGGTTCCTGCGGAAATGGAGCAGGTAAAGCTAAAGAAGGAGAATATAGAAAAGCATCCGGGGTTGAAGGAAATACAGATTGCGGTGGAGCAGGCGTGACGGGGCGCAGAGGCTGATTGCGGAAGTGAGGCCGGAATGGAGAGCAGGAGTTGATGGTGGCAGGATAGCCGCTGTTATTGGAATGCGGATATAGACTGCAGCGGTGAGGCGTTAAGAGTGAACAGGCGTGGAAGGGAATCGGGAGAAGGAATCAGGCATATGAAAACGGAAAATGGGAAGAGTAAAATGGAAGGAGCAGCGACGGAGCTGGTTTGTATCCGGTGTCCGATTGGCTGTATGGTAACGGTGGCAAAACGGCCGGACGGGACATGGGACATTACAGGCAATACATGTAACAGGGGGGCGGAATATGCGAAAAAGGAGCTGACCGACCCCACAAGGATAGTGACTTCCACCGTCCGGCTGCGGAATGGGGCGCAGGCGGTGACTTCAGTGAAAACAAAGTCGGATATTCCGAAAGGGAAGATGATGGAATGTATGGCAGCGCTGAGGGATGTGGAACTGGAGGCGCCTGTCCGTATTGGGGATGTGGCTTTGGCGAATGTGGCCGGGACGGGTGTGGATATGGTGGTGACAAAGAGCGTGGAGAAGGTGGGGTAGGCCGGAAAGGAAGGGATGTATGGCAAAGTATATCATGGCATTGGATCAGGGGACGACCAGTTCGCGGTGTATCTTGTTTGATAAAACGGGGAAAATACTAAGTATGGCGCAGAAGGAATTTACCCAGTTATATCCAAATCCCGGCTGGGTGGAGCATAACCCTATGGAAATCTGGTCTTCCCAGCTTGCGGTGGCGACAGAGGCAATGGCGGTTTTAGGGGCTTCTGCCGAGGAGATTAGCGGCATTGGCATTACGAACCAGCGGGAAACAACGATTGTCTGGGACAGGAAGACCGGAGTTCCGGTATACAATGCCATTGTATGGCAGTGCCGCAGAACGGCAGGGATGGTGGATGAACTGCAAAAGGATGGGTATGGGGAAATCATCCGGGAAAAGACGGGGCTTGTGCCGGACGCATATTTTTCCGCGACGAAGATAGCGTGGATTTTAGAGCATGTGGAAGGCGCCAGGGAACGGGCCAAACGGGGAGAGCTTTTGTTTGGCACGGTGGATAGCTGGCTGATTTGGAATTTAACGAAAGGGGCCGTGCATGTAACCGATTACACCAATGCCTCCCGGACAATGCTTTTTGACATCCATGACCTTTGCTGGGATAAGGAGTTGCTGGAAAAACTGCAAATTCCCGCTGCTATGCTGCCGGAGGTGAAGCCTTCCAGTTGCATTTACGGCTATACCGATGCGGGAGTGTTGGGAGGGAACATTCCCATTGCGGGAGCGGCAGGGGATCAGCAGGCGGCGTTATTTGGGCAATGCTGTTTTGAAAAGGGGCAGGTGAAAAATACATATGGCACGGGCTGTTTTCTTTTGATGCACACAGGCAATACGGCGGTGGCTTCAGGCAACGGGCTGCTGACTACCATTGCGGCCAGCGCCGGGGGAGAGGCGGAGTACGCCCTGGAAGGCAGCGTATTTGTGGCAGGCGCGGCTGTGCAATGGCTGCGGGATGAGATGCGGATGATTAAAAACGCTTCCCAGTCGGAGGAATATGCGAATGGGGTAACGGATACCGCCGGAGTGTACATCGTCCCTGCTTTTGCAGGTTTGGGCGCGCCCTATTGGAATCAGTATACCAGAGGGACGGTAACGGGGATTACCAGGGGCTGCAGGAAGGAGCATTTTATCCGGGCTGCGCTGGAATCCATCGCCTACCAGACGGCAGATGTGCTGCGGGCGATGGAAGAGGATACCCAAATCCCGCTCAAGGAGTTGAAAGTGGACGGCGGCGCCAGTGCAAACGATTTCCTGATGAAGTTCCAGGCTGACATCATTGATGCGGTGGTGCATCGTCCCAGGTGTATAGAAACTACAGCTTTGGGCGCGGCTTATCTGGCGGGACTGGCTACCGGATATTATAAGGACAAAGAAGAAATACGTGAAAACTGGCAGTTAGGCAGGTCGTTTGCGCCGTCCATGGAAGGAGAGGAACGGAAAAAGCGGTTAGCGGGCTGGAAACGGGCGGTGGACTGCGCGTTGCATTATTCAGAGGAAGGATTTTAGGGATGGGAAGGGAAACCAGGAAACAAGAGAGGTTTACGGCAGTGCGGAAGGTGACGGACAATCCGTTTTTCAATTTATATGAAATGGATGCGCGGACGAACAGCGGAAAGCCGTTTGGATATTATTTTGGCTCCCGCAACGACGAAGCGCATATTAAACTGAAAACAAAGGCGCTGAATGTGGAAGGGATTGTCATCTATCCGGTGTTAAAGGATGCGCCGGATAAGATTGTGCTGATTCGGCAATACCGGTATCCGCTGGACTGCTTTTTGTATGAACTTCCGGCCGGACTGGTGGACGGGGGAGAAACCCCGGCACAGGCCGCCATACGTGAAATGAAAGAGGAAACAGGGCTGGATTTCGAAGTATACGAGGGAGGCAGCCCCGCATTTCGGCGGCCGTTTTTTATGGGCGCGGGTTTTACGGATGAGTGTTCAGCGGCTGTGTTCGGTTATGCCAGCGGGAAGGTGACGGATCAATATTTGGAAGACAGTGAGAGTATACAGGTTTTGCTGGCGGATAAGGAAGAAGCGGGGCGGATTCTGGCCACGGAGCGGGTTTCCCTTCGGTGCGCTTATCTGTTGATGCAGTTTATGCAAAGCCGGGCAGAGGAGCCGTTTGCCTTTTTAGGGTAAAGGGACACGACGGCAGAGAAAATGGAAGAATGGGAAAAGAAAGGTATGGGTCATTCAATGGGAATTGGAATTCAATATTATGAAAAGCAACGTATTTTTAAACTGGATACACCGCACACCAGCTATATTATGGCGGTTGTGGATGATGAGAACTTTCTGGGACACGTATACTATGGAGGACGGCTGGAGGATTATGATGTTTCCTATCTGCTTAGGACGCAGGAAAAGCCTTCGGCGCCTTCGGGGAATAACAGGGAGCGGTGTTCTTTTATGGATGCTTTTCCTATGGAATATCCGGGGCATGGCCTGGGGGATTACCGGGACGGCTGCATCAGCGTGCGTTCTAAGGGCGGGCATAGCGCAGTAAACCTGACAGTGACGTCACACAAGATATATGACGGGAAAAAGAAGTTAGAAGGGCTTCCGGCTACTTTCGGCACGGAAAAAGAATGCAGTACGTTGGAAATAGAGTGTGAAGATGCAACGCTTGGGCTGAAAGCCACGTTAATGTATACAGCATTTCATGATGTGGACGCCATTACCAGGAGTATAAAGGTGACAAATATGTCAGGTGAGGAAATTTATCTGACCAAGGCATTGTCGGCCTGCCTGGATATGGACAATAAGGAATTTGAACATATTTCCCTGCACGGCTCCTGGGCCAGGGAGCGGCATATCCAGAGACAGCCTGTGGGATACGGGAAGTATGCGGTATCTTCGCTGCGTGGGGAGCCGGGGCATCAGGAACATCCCTTTCTGGCTTTGGCGACGAAAGGAGCTGGCCAGGATGCGGGGGAAGTGTACGCCATGAATTTCGTCTATTCAGGAAATTTCTTCACGCAGGTGGAAATGAGCCAGTATGACAGTGTGCGTATGTCAATGGGAATCCAGCCGGAGGACTTTTGCTGGAAACTGGAGCCGCAGGAAAGTTTCCAGGCGCCGGAGGCGGTGTTGGTTTATTCGGCAGAAGGGCTTGGCGGCATGACGCGCAGTTTCCATGATTTGTACCGGAAGCATTTGCTCCGCAGCCCTTATAAAGATAAGAAACGCCCCATTCTTTTAAACAACTGGGAAGCCACTTATTTTGATTTTGATACGGACAAGCTGATTGGGATTGCCAGACAGGCGTCGAAACTTGGGATTGAGATGCTGGTTATGGATGACGGTTGGTTTGGGAAACGCAACAGTGACAACTGCGGCCTGGGCGACTGGCAGGTGAACGAAGAAAAGCTAAAAGGCGGGCTGAAATACCTGGTGGATGAGGTGAATAAGCTGGGAATGAAATTTGGCATCTGGTTTGAGCCGGAAATGGTTTCGCCGGATTCCGATTTGTACCGGGCGCATCCGGACTGGGCCATCCAGATTCCGGGACGGACGGCGGCTATGGCCAGGGAACAGTATGTATTGGATATCAGCAGGAAAGAAGTGCGGGATTATGTGTATGAGTGTGTGGCAAAGGTTTTGCGCAGCGCCAATGTGGAGTATGTAAAATGGGATATGAACCGTCCCCTTTCCGACTTAGGCAGCAGCGGTCTTGCGGCTGACAGGCAGGGAGAGCTGTACCACCGTTATGTGCTGGGGCTGTATGAGATGCAGGAGCGCCTGATTACGGATTTCCCCGATTTACTTTTGGAGAACTGTTCCGGCGGAGGCGCGCGCTTTGACCCGGGGATGCTGTACTACAGTCCTCAGATTTGGTGTTCTGACGATACGGACGCGATAGAGCGCCTTGCCATCCAGGAGGGAACCGCTTTGGTTTATCCGCTGTCCACCATGGGCGCCCATGTGTCGGACTGCCCCAATCATGCCATTGGCAGGACTACGCCCTTTGAAACAAGGGGATATGTGGCATTGGCGGGGACTTTTGGCTATGAGCTGGATGTGACGAAGATTCCGCAAGAGGAGCAGAAGATGATACCGGAGCAGATAGCCATGTACCATAAATACAATGATTTGGTGCGGGAAGGGGACTACTACCGGCTGGCTTCCTATCAGGAGAACAAGGTGTATGACTGTTACGAGGTCGTTAGCAAAGATAGAAAAGAAGCGTTGGTCACTTATGTGCAGGTATTGAACAGCTCCAACAGACGAAGCAGGCATATCTGTCTGAAAGGGCTTAAGGCGGATGCGGTTTACCGGGTGGAAGGGATGGAAGGGAGCTATCTGGGAGATACCCTGATGAAAGCGGGGATACCGATGGAAAACTTCTGGGGAGATTTCCGGGGGAAACTGGTTCATATAACCGCATTGTAAGCTGCAGAGGCAGGAGACATGTAAAGGGGAGAGGCAGGTTTTGGCTGGATGGGACGTAAGGCGCATCCGTAAGAAGGGGAACCG
Source organism: uncultured Lachnospiraceae bacterium (assembly GCA_910578405.1). Taxonomy (GTDB): domain Bacteria; phylum Bacillota; class Clostridia; order Lachnospirales; family Lachnospiraceae; genus Kineothrix. Next base: position 19,893 of record CAJTQO010000047.1, read on the forward strand.
GCTGTTTCATGCGGCCGGCCGGGGAATTTGGAAAAGTTTCGCTGGAAAGGATTTCACGGCGCAGAAACTGTGGGCTTGTCATGAAGGGAGAAGAGAGGGTATTTTTAGTGGCAAAAGCGGTAAAACTGGCGGATATCGCCGGGAAAATGAATGTCAGTATAGTGACGGTGTCCAAAGCGTTATCGGGACAAAAAGGCGTCAGCGAGGAAGTGAGGGAGAAGATAAAGAAGCTGGCGGATGAGATGGGCTATAAGCAGCCTTCCGCAGGGAAGGCGGGGGGGAAGAAAAAAGGCTACAGCATTGGCGTTTTGGTTGGAGACAGGTATTTGGACAAATACGACTCCTTTTATTGGAATTTATACCAGGAGGTGGCGCAAAAGGCCCTGGCTGAGGGGTGTATCGCCACGCTGGAAGCGTTAACGGCGCAGACGGAAAAGAACCGTATCCTTCCCACGCTGCTACGTGAGAATAAAGTGGACGGGGTGATTGTCCTGGGGATATTGGAGGAAGAGTATTTGGCGTTGTTGCGCAAAAATGTAAAGGCGCCTATGGTTTATCTGGATTTTTTTGCAAAGAGCCATGAATGCGACGCCGTGGTGACAGACAATTATTTTGGGATGTACAGACTGACCAGTTATTTGTTTGAAATGGGGCATACGGAGATTGCCTATGTGGGGAACCTGCTGGCGACGGAGAGCATTACGGACCGGTATTTCGGTTATGCGAAAGCGCTGATGGAACATGGCGTGCAGATACGGGAGGATTGGATTCTGGATGACAGAGACCGGGTGACAGGAAGGTCGGACGCCGGATTTGAGTTGAAAATGCCGCAGCAGATGCCCACTGCCTTTGCCTGCAACTGTGACTATGCCGCCGGGCAGGTTATAAGGAAACTGGAAGGGATGGGGTATCGGGTGCCGGACGATTTTTCTGTGGTAGGGTATGATAATTATATTTATCCTGGTCTGTGCGACGTGGACATAACCACATATGAAGTGGATATGAAAGGGATGGCGGCTATGAGCGTTTCCACTTTGCTTAGCCGGATTGCCGGGGAGAAGGCCGGGCAGAAGGTGGTGACGGTGGAAGGGCGTATGGTTTTGAAGGACAGTGTGGCTAAGAGGAACGGGACTTGTCCGGAGGAGGCCGGGCCGGAAGAACAGGACGCAATGGAAGAATAAGATGCAATGATAAAAGGGCGTGGAGTTGGATTCCACGCCTTTTGTTGTTGCAGGCGTTTATTTTAGCCTGCGTAGGAAAGCGGTAAGGCAAAAAGGGAGCAGGGCGGCAAGGCAGGCGGCGGCAGTAAGCAGGGCGAAGTCTGCAAAACCGTCCCATTCGCTTTTGCGGATTCTCCCAAACAGCGGAATGCCAAGCACAATGGAGAAGTAGCAAAGCAGTGGCGGCAAGTATTGCCAAACGAAGCGTTTGGCTGTATAGGGGTGGGCATGGGAAGCGGAAAAAGCCTGGCCCGTCCGGTGGGAAAAGATCCGGTTAAAGAGAAGCCCGGCAATCCGGTAAAGGAGAAACAGGAAAATAAGGGATACCGTCGCCCCGATGAGTGTATGCAGCCGCTTTGCCGTCAGCCATGTGAGAATGGCGGCGCTGTGAGGAAGGGGGCGCAGGAGGGAAGGAACCATAGGGGGGAGGCAGACGGAAAGGACGATTCGAATACCGTTGACTCCAATGGCATACAGGTAGGCGACAGGCAGGGAGAGAGCGAGCCAGGCCATTTCGCGCTTCCTGTTTTTTATTCTGGGAAGGAACGGAAAGGAAAGGACGGCAAAAGCAATCAGCATAAATTGGATGCCGGAGCAGGATGGAGCGATAATAAGGCGCACAGAGTGGTTGAGGTATCCTAAGTGCGGTATTTTTTCGAAGGAAAGGCCGCTTAGGATTTCCACCCACCGGGCGGTGGGGGCGAGGAGCCAATCCAATTCATTGCTTCCGGCAAAGCGGCGCCAATATTTGACGCAGACAATAAGGAGAAGAGCCGTCAGGCAGGGGAAAAGGGACGTTTTGTTTTTTGTTTCTTTCATAGGGCGCCTCCTTTCTGGCTGTTTTTGCGCTGCCTGCGCAGAAAATATACAGGGGATAAGAGCAGGAGCAACAGGCAAAGGGGCAGCAGTTCCGGCTCCGAACCAAACAGGTAACCGCCTATGGCAAGAGACGATACGTGGGAGGGAAGGGGCTGGGGCTGGTCAACATCCGTATTTTCCCCGGTAGTGTTTTGGACGGTTTCCAATACCGCAATGAACGAGGTATAAGGGGTCATCATGCTGTAGGTGAGTCCAAGTTCAGTGACTTCTTTTTTTACGGCCTTATCGTCCTGGTTAAAGTGAAATCCATAGTCCATAAGCCGTTCCACGCGGCTGCGCGCCCACAGGTAGCGGATGGCCCGGTTTTGCGGGGCGGCTTGTGCCTTAGAAACCTGGATTTCCTGGGAATAGTCCTGTGTCCCGTTTTTCCCGGTGATAAGGATGCTTCCGGACGGCTCGCCGCTCCATTTGCCATAGAGGATTATGGGTTTTTGGGCGAAGAGAGTGGAAAGTTTCGCTGGTTCTAAGTCATAAATATAGAAGTTCCTGGTGACGATACGGATATCAGTCAAAACGGGCGATTGAATGTAAGTGCGGAAACGGTCTGCCATCTCCAAGGCATCTTTGGAATCCGTTACCACAAAGGATTCGCCGCCGCCTATTTTGGCAATGCCTTCGATTAGGTAGCGGTTGACGGAACCGCCGATGCCAAAGGAAAAGAAATTTGTTGTATCCAAGTTGCGGCGGATTAGGTCAAAGACTTCTTTTTCCCCGGAGATGTAACCGTCTGTAACAAGGACGATGCTGCGCGCGCTGCCTTGCGGGGAAGGAAGCGCTATGGCGTTTTCCAACGCCGGGGCAAGTTCCGTACCGCCTGCGCCTACCTGGCCTTCTACGATTTCCAAAGCTGCCCGGATATTTTCCTGCGTGGCGGGCAAAGGTTTAGAAGATAGCTGTACCGAGGCGCCGGAAAACAATACTACATTAAAGGTGTCGGTTTCTTTTAAGGAAGTAACCAGGCTGCGGATTAATTCTTTGGCAGTGTCTAACGGGTATCCCTCCATGGAGCCGGATACGTCTACTACAAAGGTATAGTCTCTTGGGGGAATGGATTCCGGTTCGCATCGTGCAGGAGGCTGTACCATCAGCAAGAAAAAGTTTTCCTCTTCTCCTTCTCCCTTATCGAGCATAAGGCCGCAGTGGATGTCTTCCCCGGTAAGCCGGTATTCCAGAATGTAGTCACGGTTTCCTGCAAAATCGGAAGGGTCGGAAAGAGTAACCTGTGCATTGGAGTCGCTGTTCCAGGCAATATCAATTTCGTGGGATTTACTGGAAAGTCCGGTAATAGGGACTCCGGTGGACAGGTTGGCCGTGATGCGAAAAGAGCCGGAGGCGGTTTCGCCATCTTCCAGATAAGGAGTGGCCGTCCATCCGCTGCTTTCCTCTTCCCCTTCTGCAGGCGGAGTGGCATAGCGGGGCCCTACCACGGTGGGGAATACGAACTGGTAGACGCCGTCTGTGGCATGGACTAGTTCGGTGTAATGAAGTTCCAGGCGGATGGTTTGGCCTGGCATAAGGTTGGACAGGTTCATGGTAAAGACATTGGGACGCTGCTGCTCCAGCAGGGAGGCGCTTTTCCCTTCGCTCTTGGCCTGCTCATATTCTTCTTTTGCTTCTTCCCGCTCTTTGATTTTGGCCGTAATAACCTGGTCGCCAATCTGCATCTTCATGCCATGGACGGTTACGCCGGTGGAAGCGGGGAAGACATAAGTGGCGCTGATGGGGTTCTTCCCTTCGTTGGCGTAGGTCTGGGTCACATAGGTTTCCGCAATGGTTCCGTTGATATTTACATGGACTTCCGTATCCTTTAACGGCAGGCAGTCTACGGAAGTGTCAGCCCCTTCAATGAAAAAATAAGGGGACAGGGTTTTGGTGACGTCATTTTCTTTGGCTTCTTCCTGTTTTGCCTGTGCGGCTTCCACGACAGAGGACGGGAAGGCGCAGAAAAAGAGGGTAAGGGAGAGCAATGCCACAAGGCATTTGGACAGGCATGGGGAAAGCGGGCAGGGAAGTCTCTTTCTTCCCCGCAGAGCTTTTTTACGGCGCTTATCGTTTGTCATGCCATCATGGATTTCTTTGCTTTGTCTGTGTGTTTTTGTTTTGCTGCTTTTCATATGGGACACCTCGATTTCCTATTTTGATTCCCGCGCACAACGAGCCGGGCAGCCGTGCTTGCACGGACATTTGGCGGTTGCCGCAAGGTTATTGACTGGAACGTCTTTCTAAATAGGATAGTATCGCAGGCAGGCATCAGAGAAGCGTCAAAGAGGCATCAAACAAGCATCAAAGATGCATAGAATTTGCATCATTCGTATTTTCTATTTTTTCCGGACTTCTTCAATGTAATGAATGCTTTCCATCTGCCCAAGATGATAAATAATATCAGAGTGCAGGTATTTTCCTTTAAGGTTTAGATCAAGCTGCAAAGTCAAGTCGCCTTCCGGCGAGCTTTTGTGCTTCTGGAGCTGCATCACTTCAAAACCCTGTTCCGTCAGAGCGTCAATAATCTGCCGCAGGCCGGCGGAACGGTCGATTTCCAGGTAGATGGTGATATAGCGGTTGTAATGCTCCAGACGCTGGCTGATGTAGTACAGGATGGTGGTGGTAAAGAGCATAATCAGGAAAGCGATGAGGCTGGGAAACAACATGCCTGCGCCTATGGCGACGCCAAGGATGGCGGTGGCCCATAAGGTGGCTGCAGTGGTCAGGCCGCGGACTTGGTTGCGGGAAGTGAGGATGATGCTGCCCATGCCAAGGAAGCCGATGCCGCTGATGACTTGGGCGGCCAGCCTGGCTGCGTCCCCGGTTCCGTATTGCTCAATCAGGTATTCGTTGATAATCATGGTAAAAGCGGAGGCGGTGCAGACAATGGAGAAGGTGCGCAGCCCTGCCGTGCTTTTTTTGATGGCTCTTTCATAGCCGATGACGGCTCCCATGCCCATAGCCAGGGTAAGGCGCAGGAAGATGGAAATATAGTAATGGCTATGCATAAAATTTTGCGTAATATGTTGCAAATTCATAGAAAACCATGCCTTTCCGGAATCGGATAGGATTCCTGACTTATTTGTATTTACAGGTTTGAATTCGTGCAGCTTTGCCGCAGGGCGTTTTCACGGAATGCAGGCTGGGGCAAAGCCTATGTGCTGCGCCGGAATGCCAAAGGGGTGGTTCCGGCATATCTTTTGAATAGGTAAATAAAGTGGTTGGTATTTTCAATGCCTATCTGGCTTCCGATTTCATGAATGCGGAGGTCTGTGTTTAACAGCAGGCTTTTGGCGGCTTCCATCCGCCGTTCGTTCACATATTGCAGGGGAGGCAGACCAAAGTGATGGTGGAATTCCCTGCAGAGCCGGTATTTGCTGACGGAATATTGTTCGGCCAGACGGTCTAGGGTATAACTGGTTTGATATTGTAAGTCAAAGGCTTCTTTTATTTGCGCCAAATAGGGAGGGATTTTCTCTTGTTCTTGGTTGGAAGCCATGCCTTCTAACAGGAAATCCGTGAGAATGTCGGTAAGGAGCTTATGGTCGGCCAATTTATTTTTCACAGGCTCCGTTGTCTTGTTTTCTTCCAGGCTGTGGAGGCTGCGGAGAATGGGAGAGTGCGTAGGGAGCGTATGCAATGGGATTTGGCCGGGGGGCAGACAGCGGTAATAAAAGTCCAGCGGGGTTCCTTCCAGAAAAAAAACGGTGTAGCGCCAGGGGGAAACGGAGGTTTCCACTTCAAAAGGAGCGCTGCAGTTTAGAAAAAGGAGGGAGCGGGGAGACAACAGGCAGGTATGCCCGGCAAAGGTTAGTTTCCCGCATCCCTTGTGTGTGTAGAGGAGCAGATAGCAGTTTAGCGGCTTTAAGGAGAAATGGTAGGGGAAAGCGGCTTGCACCTGACCGCCGGAACGGATGGAAATTAGGCAGGGACGGGTATCCTGGTTTAGGCCGTATGGAGTGCCGAAGAAGATGGCGGGAGAAAGTTTGGGGGACAGGCGGGGTGGGGCTGCGAAAAACAGGGAAAAATCTTGGGTGTGGATGGGCGTTTGGGAGGGGCTGGATGTCTGGAAGGGGAATGGAT
>CAJTQO010000048.1 GCA_910578405.1 uncultured Lachnospiraceae bacterium
GAATAGGAGGAGGGAGCGGAAATGAGACAGGGGAAGGAAATGCAGGAGAAACCGGAGGAGGGAGCGAAGCCGGAAGTGGAGTGGGAAGCGGAGTGGAAGAAGGTAACGAAAATGAAACCGGAGGGGAAACTGTCGGGGGAACTGAGGGAGAAAACATAGATGGGGATGGAGCGGGGAATGGAAACGGAATAGAAGGAGGGAGCGGAAATGGGACAGAAGAAGGAAATGCAGGAGAAACCGGAGGAAACAGTGAAAATGAAACCGGAGAAGGCAATGGGAGAGGCAGTGGAAACGGAATAGAAGGAGCGGGCAATGGAGGGAACGGGAATAGTGAAGGGATTGGAAACAGTGGGGGAAATGTCAGAATGGCAAAGGACAGGGGGAATGTAGGGAAGACAGACCATGGTGGCAAAGAAGCTGGGGAATCGGTTATCCAGACAGGGCGCATTTCACCAGCCGGTTTCCTTTTCCCGGTCGGGATTGGCGGCGTCATCCTGATTTTATTGTCTATATGGGGGTTATGGGGGCAGAAGTTTCGCCAATGGCTTGGGAAAGGCAGGAATCAGCCGATTGTCCATTGGATGGCGACGGTGTTTGAGCGGATATTATCAGGAAAAAAGAAAAGCCCTGCAGACGGGGCAAAGCGTGGAAAGACAAGCTTTCTATGGGAATGCATTGTGCTGATGGTTATGGTTGCGTCTGGGACAGTGGCAAGGCTGGAAAAGGAGAAGGCTGTACAGGGGGAAAGAAAGGCTGGGGATTTTTCCGGTATAGGGAGAAAGCGTGGGAAGAAATTTTGGTTTGGGCTGTCGGCAGGAGTTTTCTTGTTTGGGATTTCCGTGGCGGGTATGGAGCGGTACCGTGGATGGGAGGCTGAGGAGATGGAAAAATATGAGGAAATAGGGGAAGCCTACAGGATATGCCAGGACAGCGGGATAGAGAACTATGGGGAAATAGGAGATGCTTACATGGGGTGTCTGGATTGGCTGCAGGATATGCCCAAGGAGGCGCAGGAAAGCCGGGTTTTGGAAACCGGTGAAGAGTGGGAAAAGTGGGAAACGGAAAGGGAGGAAGGGAAGGAAACGGAAGCGGAAACAAGAAGTGTGGGAAATAATTTGCCCCAATTGGAGAAAAAAGCGAATGAGGGAACCGGATTGGAGGGCATTCAGGGGTGGGAGGAAGGAGGCGGCCAAAGACGCGAGGCGCAAGGCGCGTGGAGTCAGACAAAGGAGCGCACAGATTATGACTGGGGAAGCCTTTGTGACAGAAACCCGGATACGGTTGGGTGGCTGTGCCTGCCAGGAAGCCGGATTGATTTCCCGGTGGTAGGGGCAGGGGACAAAGATAACAGCTTTTACCTTTCCCATGACTTTGACGGGACGGAGAGCCAGGCAGGTTGTTTGTTTATGGATAAAGAGACGGACAAAGGGGATTTTAATCGTGTGATTTATGGGCATAATATGGGAGCAGGGTCGGAAGCCATGTTTTCAACGCTTTTAAAATATAAGGAAAAGGCGTATTTTGAAGAATGCCGGTTTCTGTATTTTACGGATGCTTATGGAAAGGAAATGCAATATGAAATCATTGCAGCCATAGAGTACGATATAAAAGATATTGGAGAGTGGGATTTCAGGGAAAGGGATTTTAGCTGTCTGGAAGATGGCAAAGCCTGGATGGAACAGCTCCGGGCAAGGGCGCTGCATTTCCGGCAGCCGGAAGGAGAGGCGAAAAGGATGATTACGTTGTCTACCTGTGACAGGAGGCGATATGGAAAGGATGGAAGGTTCCTTATGGTTGCATTATCTTTTTAAATGAAAAAGGGCATTGCGCCGGAAGATGCGCTGTTGTGTAAAGCGGCAGCGCAGAAGAAAGTAGAGAAATAGATTGAGGATGGGCGCTTTTTGGTATATACTGGATACAGTGCAGAAGCGTCAGCGTAGAAAGGATTTTTGGAGGAAATGGGCTTTTATTATAGAACATGGGGAGGGGCGGCATCGGAAGTTGGGGAAAAAGCATAAAAAGCTAATGGAAAGAAAGCGAAAGGAAGGAAAAGGAATGAATAAAATAGAGACAGACCAGGCTTATCTGGTCACTGGAGCGGCAGGCTTTATCGGGTTCCACTTATGCAAACGATTGTTGGAAGCGGGCGCTAAGGTGATTGGCCTGGATAATATGAACGACTACTACGAAGTGGCTTTAAAGGAAGAGAGGCTTTCCATTTTGGAGCAATATGCATCGTTTTCTTTTTATAAATATGATTTGGCGGACAAGGGGGCTGTGTTTGGACTGTTTGAAAAAGAAAAGCCAGGCATAGTGGTAAACCTGGCGGCGCAGGCGGGAGTGCGGTACAGCATTGACAATCCGGACGCTTATATCCAGTCCAATATCGTAGGCTTTTTCCATGTGTTAGAAGCTTGCCGCCACTATCCGGTGCGGCATCTGGTGTTTGCTTCTTCCAGTTCGGTATATGGAGGGAATGACAAGACGCCTTTTTCCACGCAGGACCGGGTGGACTGTCCGGTGAGCCTGTATGCGGCCACGAAGAAGTCCAATGAGCTGATGGCGTATTCGTATAGTAAGTTGTACGGGATTCCGGCTACAGGACTTAGGTTTTTTACCGTATATGGGCCATATGGCAGGCCGGATATGGCATATTTTAAGTTTGCCAGGAAGATTTTGGAGGGGAAGCCGATTCAAATATATAACAACGGAGATATGTACCGTGATTTTACTTATATAGATGATATTGTGACGGGGATTGGCAACATACTTTGCAACCCGCCCGGGGAAGATGGAAAAGGGGTTTATTATAAAGTGTACAATATAGGGAATAACAGGCCGGAAAAACTGATGGATTTTATTTCCATTTTGGAGAAATGCCTGGGGAAAGAAGCGCAGAAAGAATATTTGCCCATGCAGCCCGGGGATGTTTACCAGACGTATGCAGATGTATCGGAGTTAATGGAGGATTACGGATTTAAGCCGGATACGCCGCTGGAGGAAGGGATTGGCCGGTTTGTAGAATGGTTTAAAGAATATTCAGGAAGGCGCTGAGGGATGCTTCCACAGAGGGTGGCGTTCCCTTCAAGTCAGCGGAACTGGAATAAAACCAGCGAACATGTAGGGAAAGCCAGGAAGGATTTTGGGACGCGGCAGCGTGCTGAAATGCTTCCACAGAGGGTGGCGTTCCCTTCATGTAAGCGGAACTGGAATAGGAGGAAGCATGAAGATTGTAGTGGCAGGGACAGGGTATGTTGGCCTGGTGGCGGGGGTTTGCTTTGCAGAGGTAGGCCATGATGTGACCTGTGTGGATGTGGATGAAAAGAAAGTAAAATTAATGGAATCCGGCGTTTCGCCAATTTTTGAGGAAGGGCTGGAAGCGCTGATGCGAAGGAACAATGCGTCGGGCAGGCTGCATTATACCGTGGATTACCGGGAGGCATACCGGGATGCGGACGCTATTTTTATTGGGGTGGGAACGCCGGAGCAGCCGGATGGCTCGGCGGACTTAAGTTATATCGCTACGGTTTCCAGGCAGATTGCGGAATCGGTGGAGCGGGATTGCCTGGTGGTGGTGAAGTCTACGGTGCCGGTGGGGACAAACGATAAGGTGGAGCAGTTTATAAAAGATTTTCTTGTAAATGAGGTGAAAATAGAAGTGGCTTCCAACCCGGAGTTTCTGGCGCAGGGCTCAGCGGTGCATGACACCCTCTATGCGGCAAGGATTATTATCGGGACGCAGAGCAGGGAAGCGGAAGAGCTGTTGAAAGAGATTTACAGGCCGTTTGGGCTTCCTGTGGTGTCGGTCAGCCGCAGGAGCGCGGAAATGATTAAATATGCAAGCAATGATTTCCTTGCGTTGAAAATATCTTATATGAATGATATCGCTAATCTTTGCGAACTGGTGGGAGCGGACATTGAGGATGTGGCTAAGGGGATGAGTTATGACGCCAGGATAGGGGCTAATTTTTTAAAGGCCGGAATCGGGTATGGAGGAAGCTGCTTTCCGAAAGATACCAAGGCGTTAAAGTTTTTGGCGGAAAAGGCGGGCTATCATTTAGAGACAGTGGAAGCGGCGGTGGCGGTAAATGCACGGCAGAAAACCAGGCTGTTTAAAAAGGCGAGCGACCGGATGATTACGTTCCAGGGGTTAAAAGTGGCGGCGCTGGGGCTGGCTTTTAAGCCGGGAACGGATGATTTAAGGGAGGCGCCGTCAGTGGATAATATAGGGCTTTTGCTGGCAGGCGGGGCCAATGTGTATGCCTATGACCCGGTGGCAATGGAAAATTTTAAAAAGAAATATCCGGAAGGGGAAGTTGGGAAGGGAACGATTACTTATGTGGACAGCCCACAACAGGCGTTGGAAGGGGCAAATATTTGTTTTATTTTTACGGAGTGGAAAGAAATTAAAGGGATTCCGGCGGCGCATTACAGGCGGTTTATGCAAATCCCCCTTGTGTATGATGGGCGGAATGTATATGGCGTGGAGGAAATGAAAGAGGCTGGGGTGGAATATTACAGTATTGGCAGGTAAGGAATATAGCTGGAAATTTTATAAGGGTTGGACTAGCGTGTAAATTTAGTAAACAATATTAAAAAAAGGAGACAGTGTTTATGAAAAATATATTTGACTATGCGAATCAATATATAGAGGAAAGCGATTGGAAAGATTTGGCTGCGTTAAAATTTTGTCTTTTTTCCATAGGCGTATTGGTTGGAATGAAAATACCTGTAAAGGGAAAGAAACGGGCTGGGAAAATTGCATTTTTGGTTTTTGTTATAACGTATCTTCCACTGATGAAAAAATTTTTCAGGATTGTGTTTGAGGATTAAGATTGAAAATGGAAAATTTCCAATCCAGAGTTTTCTGCATGGCATCCACGAACTTGGCATATACAATGACGCAATAATGTTATGCAGAAATAGAGTGAAAAATAAAGATGGGGAAAGCGGTAAATGGGAAAATGGGTGATGGACGCTTTAGCCAGTGAAGGGTAGTGAAGGGTGTGGATGGGACGGCTTGTATAGGGAGCTGCCGTTGAAGGCTAAGCGTGTCTGAAAATATAGGAAAAGACAAAAGGGGCACAAACAAATGGAAAGGGGACAGAAGCAAAGCGCACATTTGACGTTGGGATACCGGACGCTGGTTGGAAAGGCTGACCAGGGGGGAGAGGAAAAGTGGTTGCCGCTATGGATGCATTTGAGAGACACGGCAGGGATTATGAAGAAGTTGGTGGCCAAGTGGCTTCCACAGTCGGTTATAGATGCATCCGGGCTGGAATACAGACAGTTTCGGACTGTGGCTGTGTTTCTGGCGGCAGTTCATGATATTGGAAAGGCGACTTCTTATTTCCAAAGCGTAATTACAAAGCGCTGGCCGGAGAAGTACGGGGAAGTGACCAGCCAAGGGTATTTGGTCAACCAAAAGTACCGGAACCAGGGGAAAACGCCTCATGCTTATGCAGGTCAGTGGATTCTGCAAAACGATACGGACGGTTTTGGGGCCGACCGTTGGCTGGCGGCGGTGGTAGGGGCGCATCATGGAAATCCGGATGCCAGTTGCGGTTCTATAGAGACGGTGGATTTGTTGAAAACATACCCGGTGAATTTCTTTGGAGTGGAAAAAGGGGACGATGTAAAAAGCGTATGGAAGGATGCATGGAAAGAAACGCTTAACCAGGCGCTGCAATTGGCGGGGGCAGATTCTGTAGAAGAATTGCCCAAGCTGACGTTAAAGGCACAGGTGTTGTTGTCCGGCTTACTGGTAATGGCGGACTGGATAGCCAGCAATCAGGATTTCTTCCCTTTGCTGGCGGGGGAGAAAAGGGGGGAGGAAGCCGATTATCCAGCTAGGGTGGAGGAAGGATGGGACAGGCTGTCTTTTCCTGCCTGTTGGAACAGTGAAATCCATGCAATGGACAAAAAACTGTTCCGGGCCAGGTTTGGGTTTGAACCCAATGAAGTGCAGGCGGCTTTGTATAAGGTGGTGAACGGATGCGAAAATCCGGGGCTGTTTATTCTGGAGGCGCAGATGGGGGTAGGGAAGACTGAGGCGGCGTTGGCGGCGGCTGAGACGCTGGCTTCCAGGAAAAAAGAAGGAGGCATTTTCTTTGGCCTGCCAACTCAGACAACGAGCAATGGGCTGTTTCCCAGGTTATTTCAATGGGGGGAGAGTGTTTCAGAGGAAACGGCAATGGCAATTAGCCTGGCGCATGGCGCAGCGGAATTAAACGATGACTATCAGCGGTTGCTGGCAAAGGGGAGGGCGCAAATTGCGGATGGGGAGACGCAGCAGGAAGGATTGGGCGTCCATCCTTGGTTCCAGGGGAATAAGAGAGCGCTTTTGTCCAATTTTGTCATAGGCACGGTGGATCAGTTCCTGATGGCGGCGCTGCGGCGTAAGCATTTTATGTTAAGGCATATTGGGCTGGCAGGGAAAGTGGTGATTATAGACGAATGCCATGCGTATGACGCTTATATGAACGCCTACCTGGAACGGGGGCTGCAATGGCTGGCAGCGTACGGCGTTCCGACAGTCCTGCTTTCCGCCACGCTTCCGGCGCAGCGGCGAAGAGCGTTGGCAGAGTGTTATGCCAAGGCATATGCAAGATATTATCTGAAAAAGAAGAAACTTGAAATTACATATGGGAAAGCGGGTTGGGAACAAAGCCTTGCCTATCCTTTGCTGACATGGACGGATGGGGAGTGTATCCGCCAGGAGAAAATAAACCAGGCATGGCCGGAAAAAACAGTTAAACTGCAACGGCTGCACTCCATAGAAGAGATGGCCAAGATGCTAGACCGGCGGCTGGAAGACGGAGGCTGTGCATGTGTGATAGCCAATACGGTAAAAAGCGCCCAGGAGATTTATTCTTTGTGCAAAGACACTGTCAAGGACGTCAACCTCATTTTATACCATGCGCAGTTTATTATGCCGGACCGTATAAAAAAGGAAAAGTTGCTGTTGGAAAAGATGGGCAAGGATTCGCAGGATAAGGACAGACGGCGGCTGATTCTGATAGGGAGCCAGGTTTTGGAACAGTCCCTGGATTATGATGCGGACATTATGGTGACGCAGCTATGTCCTGTAGATTTGTTGTTGCAGCGGATTGGGCGGCTGCACAGACATGCCAGGGATGGAAGCAAGCCGGAGCAGTCGCGGCCCGCAGGGTTAAGGGAGCCGGAATGCTTTATTCTGGAAGATGGAGAGGAAAGCTACGATTCCGGTAGCCAGGCGGTTTATGGGGACTATCTGCTGATGCGCACGAACCATATCCTGCCACAGGAGGTAAACATTCCAAACAGCATTTCGGAGCTGGTGCAGAAGGTGTATGGGCAAGAGGATGCTTTGGAAGGGGAAAACGCAGGAAAGAAACGGGGGATGCCTGAAACGGCGGTCGATAGAATAACAACAGAGGCGCATCCGTTAGCATTGGGGGAAGCGTATCAAAAATTCCAGAAGGAGTTGAAGGATAAACGGCAAAGAGCAGCGAACTATTTAATGAGGGAGCCAGAGGAATCGAAAGGGTTGGAGAAGTTACTGGTAAACGAAGAGCGGTCAGGGGAAAAAATGGCGGAGGCGTGTGTGCGCGATGGAGCGTCTTCTCTTGAAGTGTTATTGATGAGGAAGGGAAGGAACGGCAGCATCCTGTTTTTAGAAGACAACGGCACAGAGTGTGAGGCTCAGGAACAGGACGGTGCAAGACGAAAGGACGCAGGCTGTGACGAGGAACCGTATGACAAAGGATGGGACACAGACAGACAGGGCGTTATGGGGCAGGAACCCATAGAACAGGATTTTATAGGACAGAACAGGCTTTCGGCGCAGCAGCCGCCGGGAAATAAAGAGGGACGGCGGATTGCCATGCAGCGGATAAGGCTGCCTCATCGGCTTGGCAATCTATGGAAGATAGACAATACAGTGAAGGAGCTGGAGGAAAGGAACCGGAGAGAATTGTCAGTTTGGCAGCAGTCGCCATGGATACGCGGAGAATTGGTTTTGCTGTTGGACGAAAAGGGGCAGGCTGTCCTAGGCGACTGTCTGTTATCTTATAGCTATGAAAAGGGGCTGGAATGCAGCCCTGTCTGTGCGGATAGGGAACCGGAATAAATAAAAACAGCATCTGGGCAGAGAGGCTGTAAAAGCAGAGCCGGCTTGGAAAATGAAAAGTCCGCGCTTTCTCTGCCGGCAGGTGCGGAATTGGAAGTAAAATGCTGGAGAAAGAGTTTAATTTGTTAGAGGAGCCTTGGATTCGGGTTAGCGCAATGGATTTGGCGCAAAAAGAAGTTTCCTTATCGGACGCGCTGCTTCATGCGCAGGAGTATGCCGATTTATCCGGGGAGACGCCAGCCGTGGATGCGGCTATTTTGCGGCTGTTGCTGGCCATGGCGCAAACTGTTTTTTACCGTTATAATGAAATGGGGGAGAGGAAGGCGCTTTCTAAAGAGAACGGTGAACATACAACGGAGGTGTTGGAGCGTTTCAAGGCTTATTGGGAGTTAGGAAGATTCCCGGAAAAGGCGGTAAAGGAATATATGAGGGTCAGCCATGAACGCTTTTGGCTGTTCCACAAAGAGACGCCGTTTTACCAAGTGCCGGATTTACAGTATGGCACGGACTATGGCGTGGAATGTCTGATTGGAAATATGAAGGAAAGCAACAATAAGGCAACCAGACATCATTTCAGCATGGCGGAAGGAGAAGCGCTGGAGCGTCTGGGTTATGCGGAGGCAACCAGATGGCTGATTCATCTCATGGCATATGGCGTGAATATAAAGGCGGATGAAAACGCCCCAGGGTCTGCCCTGCCGGTAGGCACAGGCCGTCTTGGACAGCTTGGGCTTGTGGCAGTAGGAGAAAACAATCTGTTTCGGGTTTTGATGCTGAATTTGTGCGCGTTAAGGGATGGGGACAGCGCTTGGGGGGAACCTAGGCCGGCTTGGGAGCAAGCTGTGCAAATGGAGCAGGGAGTGCAAATCCCGCAGCCGGACAATCTGCCGGAATTGTATACTATGCAATCCAGGCGGGTTATGCTCAAACGTAAAGATGGATTTGTGAATGGCTTTCGGGCGGCAGGAGGGGATTTTTGCTCCATGGAGGATGGCTTTCATGAGCAGATGACGCTTTGGCGGGAAGTGAAAATGAAAAAGGGGATGCAGCGTCCGGTTTTTGTTCCGCAGGCGCATGATGCCGCCATGCATGCATGGGAAGAATTTCCTGCGCTTATGTATGGAAGGGAAGGAGGGCGTATACCGGGCCTTGTTTTATGGATAAAATTTTTAAGGGATGAAAATGCGGCCTCCTTAGATGGCTTAGTGCAGTTCCGTATGGTAGGGATTGCGTATGGCGATCAGATGAGGTACACGTATGGCGATTGCATCAATGACAGCCTTACGTTGTCGGCGGGACTGCTTTCCGGCATGTGGGAGGAGTGGAACCAGTATATTTCCAATGAGGTGGAAAATTGCCAAAAAGTGGCTAAGGTGGCTATTGGAAACTTTGCAAAAAACATGAAAGAATTATTGTGCGGGGGAGAGGGCAAAAAAGGTGACGCAAATAGCGGAAATGGGATAAGGCAAACGTTAGTGCGCTCTTACTTTTACAAAATTGACCGTGCATTCCGTGCATGGCTGGCAGGCATCCGCCCGGAGGAGGACAGCCGGGAGGAGAAACAGGAGGAATGGGAAAGGGAATCTTACCGTTTCGCCAGGCAGACGGTGGAAGAATTTATTGCAATGCGCAACATAAACCTTTATGCCTGCAAACAAAGGGAAGATAAAAAGGGGAAGTCGGTTTCGATTACGGCGCCACAGGCGATGAATCAATATATCAAGGAATTGTGGAGGATTTATCCAGGGATAGTGGAAGGGAAAGCGGCCAGTGCGGACGGCGCGTGGGGAAGATAGGAGCGGCGGCAATGAAATATGCGGCTTGGATGGCGAAAGGGATAAATGGGTTTTCACTGGGACTATGAAGCGGTGGGCATATGGAGAAGCTTTATTGGAAATAGGGCAGACGTATGGATGCAGGAACTGAAAAAGGTGGGGGATATGGATAAAAAGTCGGAAATTAAAAGTTTTATAGGAGAAAAAGTCAGGATGCTTCAGGCGATGTCAGAGACGGGCGAGGGAAAAGCGCAGATGGCAAACCTGCGGCGGGGGGCCGGCCATGAACCGGGAGAGCTGCCACAGCTTTTCGGAACCATTTTGTTAGACATGCCACAAGAATTTATGAGTGAGGAGGGGATGCCGACCAAGGAGGAATGGGCGTGTTATATTGCGCTGACTTTATATGCCGTGCATCAGCAGGGCTTCAGCCCAAAGGGCAGGCCGATGCACACCAGTGAACGGACAAGCATAGGAAGGGCAATGGCGCAGATGGCTAAGCGTTGCGTTGACGCTAATGGGGAGAAACGGTCTATGCAGAAGCTGCAGTCGTTTGCGACTGCGCTGGACATGAAGGAGGCTTCCCATCATTTGCGGAATATTATACGTCTTTTGGGACGGGATGGCATTCCGGTTAATTATGAAATATTGGCGGCGGACTTGTATGAGTTCCAATATGCGGATGGAAAAAGCCGTGTAAATTTAAGATGGGGGCAGGATTTTTATATGGAAAGGGAAAGGAAGGGGAAAAAGTCTGTAGAAGAGGAATAGGAGGGTTTATTATGGATAAGAATTTATATGTTGATTTTCATGCAATTCAGACTGTGCCGCCAAGCTGTATAAACAGGGATGATACAGGGAGCCCTAAAACAGCGGTGTATGGGGGGACGCTGCGTGCGAGGGTTTCCTCCCAGGCGTGGAAACGGGCGATGCGGTTGGAGTTTAAAAAAATTTTTACATCCGCTCAGATTGGATTGCGCACTAAAAAAATCAAGGCGTTGGTTACGGAAAAGATATGCCAAGAGAATCCGGATATAGAGGAGGAAGCGGCGGAAAAGATGGCAGCGTCTATCTTGTCTTTTGCGGGCATGAAGGTGGAGGACGATAAAAAAGAAGTTCTATTTTTCATAAGCTCTCTCCAGGTGGAGGGGCTTGCCAGGCTGGCAGTGGAATGCCAACAGGATACATCCGGGAAGAAAGAAAAGGAAAAAGCGTATAAAAAACGTGTGGAGGCTGCATTAAAGGAAAATCCAAGCGTGGATATCCTGTTGTTTGGGCGGATGGCGGCAAGCAATCCAAGTTTGAACTACGATGCGGCGGCACAGGTGGCGCACAGTATTTCCACTCATACGATTTCCAATGAATATGACTATTTTACAGCGGTGGATGACTGTACGCAAGAGACAGGAGCCGGGCATATTGGAACGGTAGAGTTCAATTCCTCTACGCTTTACCGATATGCCACGGTAAACGTCAGAGAGCTGGCCCAATTTCTGCAGCCGGAGGAATTAAAGATGGCGTTGAAAGGATTTGCGCAGGCTTTTATTCATTCTATGCCTGACGGGAAGCAGAATAGCTTTGCAAACAGGACATTGCCGGATATGGTATATGTTACTCTGCGCAGTGACCAGCCAGTGAACCTGGCGGGGGCCTTTGAAAAACCGGTACCGGCAGGGATGGGAGGATATGTGGAAAAGTCGCAGGCGGCTTTGGTTGCCCAAGCTCAAAAGGTGTACCGGAATTTCGCGGCGTTCCCGCAAAAAGCCTGGGCAGTGGGGGAAGCGGAGAGCGGTTTTGCGCAGCAGGTGGATATTCCCGGGCTGTTGGAGCAGTTGGAAATGGAAATAGGGCGGTATGCCGGGGAAGGGATGTGATACTTTGCATACATTGTTGCTCAGGTTCAGTGCGCCTTTGCAGGCGTGGGGTTCAGGTTCTTTCTATGACCGCCGTGAAACGGATGATATGCCTACGAAAAGCGGCGTGATTGGGATGCTTGCGGCGGCGCTTGGGAGGAAAAGGGACGAACCGTTGGAAGATTTGGCGCGGTTGGGCTTTGGCGTCAGGGTTGATTTGCCTGGAACGAAGTTGGATGATTTCCAGATTACCGACATGGGGGATAAAAGGAATGCAAATCTTTCCACCAGGAGTTATTTGAGCGATGCGGTTTTCCTTGTAGGTTTGGAATGTGGGGATATGGCTTTCCTTGAAAAGCTGGAGGAAGCGTTGAAACATCCAAGGTTTTGCCTTTTTCTTGGAAGAAGGTCCTGCCCTCCGACTTTGCCGTTGGTATTGGGGATACGTGAAGGGGCTTTGGAGCAGACGCTCCGGGAGGAAGAATGGCTGGCGCCGGAAGGGATGAGGAGGGCTTTGTTCCGGTTTACGGATGAGATTCCTTTGCGCATTGTAATAGATGGGGCGGTAGGAGACGCCAGAAAGAAGGATGTCCCGGTTTCTTTTTCTCCTTTGAAAAGAGAGTACAGGCAACGGTATGTGCGGGAAGCGCCAGCAAAGCTTATGACAAGGTGGAAGCCCCCTGCTGAGACAGAGCAGGATCCTATGGCAGAGCTGACAGAGGATAGCTCTATTTCTGAAGCGGCAGAATGTGGCTTTGGAGCAAAAGAGAGGTGATGCGTGATGTATTTGTCAAGAATTCCACTGGATATAACAAAAAGAAAAACGCAGATTGCCCTTGTGGCGCCAAATAAGTTTCATGGCGCCATCGAAGAGGCATTTGCGGAAAGGCAAGGCAGGAATTTGTGGAGGATTGATGCTTTCCAAGGAAAAACCTATTTGCTGCTCCTTAGCCCGTCTAGGCCGGATTTGGAATATATTGCAGGTCAGTTTGGAAATAGAGGGGAGTGTGGGGAAACAAAGGATTATACATCGCTGTTGGCCCGCATACAGGAAGGGTCTGTCTGGCGTTTCCGCTTGGTGGCCAACCCTACCTATTGTGTGAAAAAGGGAGAGGGTAGGGGGAAAGTGCGGGCGCATACGGTGGCGGGGAGGCAATTGGAGTGGCTGGAGCGGCAGTCCGGGAAAAAAGGGTTTCGGTTGCTGCCAGACAGCGTGGGGATTCTGGAATCCGATTGGAAGGTTTTTCTGAAACAGGATGGCAAGCAAAAGGTATGGATGTTGGCGGTTGCTTATGAAGGAAGGCTGCAGGTGGAAAATGCAGAGCTTTTCAAAGAGGCGCTGGTGGGCGGCATTGGCCGGGAAAAGGCATATGGGCTTGGGCTATTAACCGTTGCAGGAAGCGGAGGGCTGAATGGGAAATAAGGGAGGGATTGAAAAACCGGAAATTCAGGCGCTTCCCCGTGTGCAGGACAGGATGACTTTTATTTATTTGGAGCATTGTAAAATTAACAGGGATAAAGGAGCCATTTCGGTTAAGTCACAACAGGGCATAACGGATATCCCGGCGGCAGCCATTTCTGTTTTGCTTTTGGGGCCGGGGACAGATGTCACGCACCGTGCAATGGAATTGATTGGGGATGCTGGGGTTACTGTCATATGGGTAGGAGAGCATGGGGTACGGTATTACGCGCATGGACGGGCGCTTACAAACCATTCTACGCTTTTGGTGAAACAGGCGCAGTTGGTAAGCAATGAAAAAAAGCATATACAGGTGGCGCGGATGATGTACCAGATGCGTTTTCCCAAAGAGGATGTTTCCAGGTTGACTATGCAGCAGCTTAGAGGGCGTGAGGGGAGTAGGATTCGGGCGCTTTACAGAGAACAGTCGAAAAAGTGGAACGTGGATTGGGACAGGAGGGAATACAGCCCAGAGGATTTTCAGTCAGGGGATCCGGTCAATCAGGCATTATCGGCAGGGAATGCCTGTTTGTACGGGCTGGCTCATGCGGTGATATGTGCGCTTGGGTGTTCGCCGGGGCTTGGATTTGTGCATGTTGGGCATGAACTGTCTTTTGCCTATGATATTGCGGATTTATACAAAGCGGAGACTACGATACCAATTGCTTTTGAAATAGCGGCGGAGAACCCGGAGGATATTGGAAGCGCTGCCAGGCGCAGGCTGCGTGATGAAATGCGCAAAGGGCATATATTAGACCGTATGGTCCGTGACATTAAAAAGTTATTGGCGGATGACGGTGAAGAGGAAGATTACGAAAGCGCACTCTATTTGTGGGATAACTTAGAGGGTGTGTTGGAACATGGGATTTCTTATGCAGAAGATGGTGGTTGAAAGTGATTGTATTAAGTGTGGTAAATTGTCCGCCGGGATTGCGGGGGGATTTATCAAAATGGCTAAATGAAATCAATGCAGGCGTTTATGTAGGGAGGGTAAGCGCCAGAGTGCGGGAGGAGCTTTGGGCCAGGGTCTGCGCCAATATGAAAAACGGGCAGGCAACTATGGTTTATTCTACAAATAATGAGCAGGGATATGCTTTTCTTGTACATAATGCCGTATGGAAGCCAGTCGATTTTGAAGGCATTATATTAATGCAGAAGCCCCTGGAGCAGCCAGAACCTGCAGAAGGCGATGGGATGTTACGGCTGGGGTTTAGCAAGGCTGCAAAGTATAGAAAAGCAAGCAGGATGAAAAGTGGCAAAACGGCAGCGGGTTATGTAGTCGTGGATGTAAAGACGACAGGCATAGATATTGATGTAGACCGGATAATAGAAGTGGGGCTGTTGGAAATAGAAGGGGATGGGGTGGGAGCGCAGTTTCAGTGTTTTCTTAAGTCCGGGAAGGGAATTGCGGATGATGAGGCAGGACAGGTGATGGGGATTACAAATGATATGGTGGAGGAGGAAGGGCTGGAGGAGGAAGAAGCGTTTGATAAAATTTGCGCGTTTATCGGGGAGCATTTGGTAGTTGGATTTGACGTGCGGTTTCATGTGGGCTTTATAGAGAGGCTGGGGAAACGTTTAGGGAAGGAATTCGAGGTAAAAAGGACGAAAGATGTGCTTGATATGGCGCGCCGGGAATTGGATGAGCTGGAGGACTATAAATTGGAAACAGTGGCAGGGTATTTTTCTTTGGAGTGTGGCAGGGTGCGCCGGGCATTGCCGGATTGCGTTTTGACGTATGGGATCTATTGCGAACTAAATAAATTGTGAGGTTGAAGAAGTAGAATTGTGTGGATTTTCGCGGTTTTTTTAGTGTTTTCCCCGCGTGTGCGGGGGTGATCCTATTGTTGATAAGCAGGCTCTCAAAAGCACTGAGTTTTCCCCGCGTGTGCGGGGGTGATCCTTGATAACCACGGAAATAATGCTATCAATGTTAGTTTTCCCCGCGTGTGCGGGGGTGATCCTATGACAACCAGAGTAGGCATAAGCGGAGAGAAGTTTTCCCCGCGTGTGCGGGGGTGATCCTGTAACACCAGCTACTTTTATTTCCAAATATTCGTTTTCCCCGCGTGTGCGGGGGTGATCCTCAAATCATCATAAGACGGCGCTGCGCTCTCCAGTTTTCCCCGCGTGTGCGGGGGTGATCCTGACTGGCTCATCGTTTATTATAATAGAATAATGTTTTCCCCGCGTGTGCGGGGGTGATCCTGGCATTGCAGAATTTTTAGAAGATTCATGGGAGTTTTCCCCGCGTGTGCGGGGGTGATCCTGTGGTTCGTGGGTCAAGGATATTATAAGTAAAGTTTTCCCCGCGTGTGCGGGGGTGATCCCGGGAGTCGATGTGAAAGTTTTGCTTTTCTTACGTTTTCCCCGCGTGTGCGGGGGTGATCCTCCAATCAGACGCACTAAACGCTCCGGAACTTCGTTTTCCCCGCGTGTGCGGGGGTGATCCTCCGCCTACTTGGAAATGCGGAATCAAGTCAAGGTTTTCCCCGCGTGTGCGGGGGTGATCCTTATGTAAGAAGCATGTTGGCAGATGCGGCAGAGTTTTCCCCGCGTGTGCGGGGGTGATCCTGTCTACTATACTGCTGGAGGGAAATGGGATGTGTTTTCCCCGCGTGTGCGGGGGTGATCCTGCCCTTACAGCCTCCAGTGTTTTCATCCCGAAGTTTTCCCCGCGTGTGCGGGGGTGATCCTGCAATAGGCGTGTGGTCGGCGGAAATTATTTTCAAAATTTGATTAGATTGTGTATAATAGAATCTATAGAAAAGAATCTTATTGTACGATATTTTGAAAATATAGACACTATAAAGGAATGTGATGGATATTAATATAGTGGAATAGATGCTATAACCATTGTTCCACGCAGGGGGCCTGTGATTTGAAAATGTAAGCTGGATTCATCCTTGGATATTTGGATATCCAAGGAACAGGGAGAAAAGTTCCAACGTTTCTGTTGTGAGAAAATAAACAGAAATTTGCATTCTACTTGTATGGGAAACGATTCGTTCCATAGAGAAAAGGAGCAGTTGTGAAAGTCCATGGGTGTAGCCCGCATTGGGGCTGCGGAACAAGAGATTGCTTTGCCCAGCAAAGTTTTACTGGAAAGAGCAATGAGATTCCGGCAGGACGCGGACTTTTAGGGAAGCTGTGTATAAGGCCGTCTTATGATGGCAGATGCAATGAATTGTGGAGAAGAGACTTAAAATGAGATGAAAAATGGGGAAGAACCAAATAGAGAATAATTATCGTTTATACTATTGGAGGAAATATGAGTTTTTCTAACAAAAACCCCAAAGAGAATTTTTGTTTTCAGGCGCATATCACAGTGGGAACAGTAAACAATATATCTGGTTATATAGAATTATGTAAAGAACAGGAGGTAAAGCCTGTTCTAATTAAGCTTGCGCAAGGCGATTATGTAAATCAACCAATGTATACACAACAAATTGTTGCGAGAAACCTGGGCGATGCGTTGTTAGAAGTGGATAGAGTAAAAAATGTTTTTTCAGAAAATGGCTTACAGGCAGTTAGGGCAAAAATTGAAATAAATGCAGAAAGCGTTATAGATTATTTTGAAATTGATGTTGATAAGTGGGAAAATACACAATACAGGGAAAGCTGCCTGGCTAAAATGAAAAACAGTTATTTTGAGGCGCATGTAAAAGTAAAATATAATGATATTGATTTACTGGAAGCAATTGCCATTAAGAACAATCTTTATCTTTCACAGAATGACAGAGAGCCTGCTATCAGGTTTTTGTCTGTCCGCAAAAATTTAATGGAAGCGTTGAAGGCATCGTATGAAGGCCATGCTGATTTGAGAAGGTTTTATTTGCATAGTAAAAATTTTTCAAGAACATTTGAAGGCGATTTAAAAAAGGCCGGGATGGAAATTATAAAAGAAAAATATGAATGCTGCATTTATGACAGCAATAAAGACCTTGATGAAAATTGGGGATTCAAAGCGCCTGTCATATAAAAGAGTTCGCGTGCCATGGCAATAAATTGCTCTGATATGGAGGAATCGTGTTTTTTATTTTTATTTGAGCCGCCAAGGGCGGAATGGAGATTCGTATGAATTATGACAAAATTGGTTTAGAAATCAAAGAAGAACTGATGATTTATATTGCAAATCATCTGCCTTTTGTTATAAAGGGCAGTTTTTTAACAAGCCAGTATCATTCCAATCCCTATGCAAGGCTTCTTAATGGCGGGGACATTGATTTGATTTATAATGACCAAAACAGTAATATCTTTACGCCGGAAAAATTTGATTGGGATAGTTATCATCAGTTTATCCGTGGGGTTGAAAAATTACTGAGAAATGAACTGATTGATATTTTTTATAAATTAGAAGAGATTATGACACGGAAATTAAACCTGTCGGCACGGCCATTGTTTATTTTAGAACTGGAAGAGCTTGGGTATGATAAAATATTTAGAGATAGCCGCACAATCGGTCTTTTCCTGGTAAACTATGCTGCGGATGGTGATTTTACAACGGTTGGCCTTGAGATTTACGATTGCCAAATGTGTATTGAAATTGATGTTGCCATTGATTTGCCTCTTCATTTTCAGCCGGAAACCATTTTATATAAATCAATGGAAGGAAAAGAAACGTTATTGAAAAACGCCACGCCTTTGTTGTACCAGACAGCTTGGAAAATGCATCAAATTCTTGTAAGGCCCCGTCTAAAGGATTTAGACGATATGATACATTTTTTGCCGCATATAGATTTTAAAGAGAAAAATAATTTTCAGATTTTTTTCGATGAAATTATCTCTGAATGCAAGCTGACGGATATTCATACGTGCAGGGGGTTAATTGCCACTTTAAAAATGGTGTTTTTAAAAGAAGATGCAATACGAAGCTCAATAGTTAAAAAAATGGTTGAACTTGGGAATGAAACAAAGTATTATAGTGATTTGTATTGTGTACATAGCACGGAAAAGCTGAAAAATAAAGTCTGCGTCAGTTTTTTAAACAAGCTGCAAAATAGTATAGACTGTGAAGCTGCTTTGGAATACATAGGGAAGCATGGAGGAATCTAAACGGATTTGCAGCTTTTTCCCACATGATTCTTCAGAAATCAAAAAAATAGGTTTATATATTTCCAGATATTCGTTATAATAAGACGACAAAGATATTTTTACCAAAAGGAAGGAGGCTGGAGGTTTGCGCTACGCGCATTGTCTCAGGGCTTTGGAAAGGAGCATGGTTATAAATATGAAAAATGCATTAATTACAGGGATAGCCGGGCAGGACGGTTCCTATCTGGCAGAACTTTTGTTGGAAAAAGGGTATAAGGTATATGGAATCATGCGTAGGAAAGCGGTGGTGGATTACGGGAATGTAGAACATATAAAAGACAAAATCCATTTTATCTATGCCGATATGACGGACATGGCGTCCCTGCTCAATGCGATGCGGATTTCGGATGCGGATGAAGTATACAATCTGGCGGCGCAGTCTTTTGTGGCCACCTCTTGGGAGCAGCCCCTCGCCACGGCGCAGATTGACGCGCTGGGGGTTACAAACATGCTGGAGGCTATCCGTATGGTGAAGCCGTCCTGCCGTTTTTACCAGGCTTCCACTTCGGAGATGTATGGGATGGTACAGGCCGTGCCACAGTGTGAGTCTACGCCTTTTTACCCAAGAAGCCCATATGGGGTGGCGAAGCTGTATGGCCACTGGATTACAAAAAATTACCGGGAAAGCTATGGGATGTATGCCTGCAGCGGCATTTTATTCAACCATGAGAGCGAGAGGCGGGGCATGGAATTTGTGACGCGCAAAATAACGAATGCCGTGGCGCGTATTAAATTGGGCGTGCAGGAGTGTGTGGAACTTGGGAATTTGGATTCCCGGCGTGACTGGGGCCACTCCATAGATTATGTGTATGCCATGTGGCTGATGCTCCAGCAGGATCATGCGGATGATTATTGTGTGGCAACCAATGAAACCAGGTCTGTCAGGGAATTTGCGGAAACGGCATTTTCCAAAGCAGGGATAACGGTGGAATGGTCTGGCTCCGGCCTGGATGAGATAGGGACGGACAAAGATTCCGGCAAAGTGGTGGTAAAGGTAAAGAAAGATTTTTTCCGGCCGGCGGAAGTGGAGCTGCTGATTGGGAATCCGGCGAAGGCGGAGAAGGAACTTGGCTGGAAACGCAGCATTTCCTTTGATGGAATGGTGGAAAAAATGGTGAAAAATGACCTGGAGCTTGTGGCAAAGGAGATTGCGTACAACAATTTATAGTAAATAGCATTGGCTATACGAAAATCCAAGCGGTGCATGGGCGCCGCAGGGGGAAAGAATATTTACTATAAAAGGTAAGGGAATATGAAAAAAGCATTGATTATAGGGGCGGCAGGGTTTGTAGGAGGATACCTGACCCGGCATCTGCGGGATGGCTGCGGGATGGAAGTGCATGTGACCAAATTGCCCGCAGAGGAACTCAGAGAGCGGAATGGGAATGTATATAATTTAGATATATTAAACAAAGAAGACATTGTTTCTTTGCTGTATGAAATACGGCCCGACTATATTTTCCATCTGGCGGCGCAAAGCTCGGTGGGCGTAGCCTGGAGAAACCCTTCGCTGACTATAGATATCAATATTAAGGGCAGCGTAAACGTGATGGATGCGGCCCGGGAGCTGTATTATAAACCAAGGATACTCCTGATTGGCTCTGGGGAGGAATATGGGCAGATACGCGCGGATGAGATACCGCTGAAAGAGGAAAACAGGATTCGGCCCGGCAATCTTTATGCAGCCACAAAAGCCTGCCAGAATATGATTGGAAGGATTTATGCGCAGGCGTACGATATGGAAGTTATGATGGTGCGGGCCTTTAATCACATTGGGCCGGCGCAGTCTTCTATTTTTGTGGTGTCTGATTTTTGCAGGCAGGCGGCAGAGATAGAACGTGGCCTGCGCAAGCCAGTGATGTATGTGGGAAACTTAAGCGCCAGAAGAGACTTTACAGATGTGCGTGATGTGGTGCAGGCATACAGCCTGCTTATGGAGTTTGGAGAACCGGGAGAAACTTACAATGTGGGGAGGGGGAGTTCCGTCAGCATAAAAGAAGCGCTGGAATTAATTCTATCCATGTGCGGCCGGGAGGTAAAAGTTGAGACAGACCGGAACAAACTCCGTCCGGTGGACATACCGGTGATAGAGGCGGATATCTCCAAAATCCGGGAACTGACCGGATGGAGCCCCCAGATACCGCTGGAACAGACTATCCGTGAAACGCTGGATTACTGGCGGGAGCAACTGGCGGAGCAGATATAAACTAAAAACAGCATCTGAGCCAGAAAGCCTTCTAAAGGAAGGGGGCGTGGATGGTTCAGATGCGGAACTGGAATAAGAGACAATATGGGAGATATATATTCATTATTTGCGACAAAAGGAATTACGGATTCGGTGCGGATGCTTCACACACCTGGAGAGTTCGCCAGAAAAAATTTATTTTATGTGCAGGAAGTAGGGACGCTGAAAAGCCTGCAGTGCCACAAATCCCAGCGGAAAAGCTTAAATTCTTTTCTGTTTTTGGGCGTTGTCCGGGGAGAAGGGACGATTTTTATCGGTGAAAAGGGGCAGAAAGTAAAAGAAGGGGATTGCGCGTTGATTAACTGCACGGATTATTATGCCCATGAGAGTAGCGAAGGGAACCCATGGGAACTGATGTGGGTGCATTTTAATGGCGGCAGTGCGGAAGAATATTTCCGTTTATTTTTAGAACAGAATGAGCAGAAGAATATTTTCCGCCCAAACAATATGAAAGACATGCAGAAATACATCAAAGAACTTATGGAATACCAGAAGGAAAAGAGCCTGGAGGCGGAACTGCAGAGCGGGGAGTTATTGCTGCGGCTGGTAAATTCCTGCATTATGTCTGTAATGCACCAGAAAGCGGACCCACAGGATATTTATAAGACAATGTGCAGGGAAATCAGGGAATGTGTGAATGAGAAATACCAGCAAAGTGACCTTGTCGCTGCGCTGGCAGGGAAATATGCAGTGGAGGAAGAGGAACTGGATGCAAGTTTCCAGAAAGCGTACGGCATTACGCTGAGGGATTATATTCTGAACCGGAGGTTTACAGCGGCCAAGGAATTGCTTCGGTTTACCATAAAACCTGTGAAGGAAATCATTGCGGAATCCGGGATAGGAAATGACGACTTGTTCCGCAGGCTCTTCCAGGATGGGGAAGGGATGACGGCGGAAGAGTACCGGATGAAATGGGCGCAGTGGGTAAAGTGAATGATACAGTCTTAGCTGCCTTTTGAAAACGATTCAACATAAGTACCAAGCGCTAAGCAGGAAGAGAATATTGCATTGTCAGACGAAGGGCCAAACACGATAACAGGTATCTGGTAAAAGCCGGATGCCTGTTATTTTTGTTTTTATCCAAAAGTTTAAAAGAAATGGATTTATGAATCAAATGAGGAATGCTGTCCGGGAAAAAGCTTTATATGAATGTTACACAGAAGGTGCGTTTTGTTGTAAAAGTTCTTTTGAAAGAAACCTATGTGGTTTTTTATGGTATAAATTCGCACCAAATTGGTGCATATTGCACAAAAATATGGTTTTACAACACGTATAATGTAGTAATAATAAACAAAACCTTAAATTGGAGTTTACCATTGCATATGAAAATTGTCAATGTTATAATCTAGCCCATGCCAACGTTGGAAGGACGGATATCCATAGGCATATAAAAAACAGAGTATTCCAAACGAAAAATGCTTGTGGAACAGTTGCAATTTATTTTCAGGAAAGAGGAGAAAGCGTATGAAATGGAGACAGGTGAAAGGATTCATAGGACATTCCCGGAAAGGGAATGTGAAAAGGATGCTGGCCGTTGCTTTGGTAGGGGCCATGCTGACAGCGAGCGCTGTGCCGGTGCAGGCGGCAACGGTGAAAGATGTATTTGACGCCCAATACTATGCCAATACATATAATGATGTGAAAAAGAGCGTAGGGAATAGTGATTCGGCTTTATACAGGCATTACAGCACGGTAGGCAAGGCGGAAGGAAGAAATATGTCAGAGCTGATTGACATAGCCAAATACAGGGCTGCCTACCCGGATTTAAATGCAGCATTTGGAAATAATTATGACGCATATGTAAACCATTATATAAATTTTGGTTTTCACGAAGGAAGGAAGTCCTTTGGGACATTTGACGCCCGCGCTTATGCGGACAGATATCCCGATTTGAAAAGAGCATTTGGATATGACGTGCTTGCGCTTTATAAACATTATATGGACTATGGCAGGGCAGAGGGCAGAAACGGAGCCCCGATGCAGTGGGTTGCGCCAAGGGCTAATTATATCAATGCAAGTTCTTCAGAAGGAAGCTCTTCGGATTCCGGTTCTTCGAATGAAGGCTCCGGCGGAAGTTCTTCCGGTTCAGGAAATGAAAACCAGGGAGGAAGTTCTTCTGGCGGCAGCTCTTCCGGTTCCGAAAATGAAAATCCTGGCGGAGGTTCTTCCGGAAGCGGAAATGAAGGCACAGGAGACGGGGGTTCTTCCGGAAGTGGAAATGAAGGCACAGGAGATGAGGATTCTTCCGGAAGCGGAAATGAAGGCACAGGAGATGAGGATTCCTCCGGAAGTGGAAATGAAGGCGATGGTGGGGAAGATTCTGGTTCTGAGGAAGAGCCTCCCATATCAAATACGGATCCTGTTCGCACAATGGGCCGTTTGGTGGATCCCGAAACAGGCGAGGCTGTTGCGAATGCAACTCTGAGGTTTACCAGAAGTTCTTTTGATTCCCATGCTGCTATTATTGAAGGGGATGGGACGGAAAACGGTGAAAATGACGGAACGTCTGGGGGAGAAAACGGCACAGGAGAAGGTGAGAACCAAGGAGAAGGTGAGAATCCCGGAGGAGGAGAAAATCCGGGAGGGGATAACCAAGGAGAAGGCGAAACTCCAGGAGAAGGAGAAAATCCGGGAGGGGATAACCAGGGAGAAGGCGAAACTCCAGGAGAAGGTGAGAATCCCGGAGGAGATAACCAGGGAGAAGGTGAAGTTCCGGGAGAAGGCGAAACCCCAGGAGAAGGTGAAGTTCCGGGAGAAGGTGAGAATCCCGGAGAAGGAACTATTCCTGGTG
This sequence comes from uncultured Lachnospiraceae bacterium, assembly GCA_910578405.1. Classification (GTDB taxonomy): domain Bacteria; phylum Bacillota; class Clostridia; order Lachnospirales; family Lachnospiraceae; genus Kineothrix. Next base: position 23,328 of record CAJTQO010000048.1, read on the forward strand.
AAGGCGATGACACAACAGCGCCGGATGATTCTGATGATGAAGACGGAGACTCTTCCGTAATTGTAGGGGATGGATTCTATGAAGTAGAGACGGATGAGGACGGGTTTTATGAGATTCCGGAGTTTGACCCGGGCGTATACTCCGTACAGGTAGAGGCAGAAGGCTATTTTTCGCTGACTATTATTTCCATCTATATTAATTCAGACGCCGGAAGCGTTACTCTTCCAACCTTTGACTTGCTGAATGAAAATTCAGACCAGTCAGGGACAGCGCATGGGCAGGCAGTGGACGCCACCACAGGGGGAGGAATTGCCGGGGCTACAGTCCTTATCCGTCCTAACTGGAACAACACTTCAGGAGATGTGGTTACGGAAACAGCCACAGATTCCGCAGGTGGGTACAATGTTGACTTGGCCAGAGGATATTATACCATTGAGTTTGTGATTGCAGGTTATTCATCTTCCTTTATTAATGTGACCAGTTCAGGCAGCACAGGCGTTAAGGACTGTGTGTTAAATCCGAATGGCGATGCATCATCGCCAGACCAGGATCAGGATGGTGGGGAAGATTACCGGATAGTCCTTACATGGGGGGAGACGCCTTTCGATTTGGATTCCCACCTGGTAGGGCCGGCCGGCTCTGATTCTTCTTTCCATGTATATTATGGCCAGAGGGAACATTGGGAAGAAGAAAGGGAAGTGTCCCTGGATGTAGATGATGTTGACAGTTATGGGCCGGAAACCATTACAATTAACAATGTAAGAAAGGATAAAATATATTACTATTCGGTAAAAGATTTCAGCAACGGCGGAAATTCCGTTTCGACAGAGATGTCCAACAGCGGCGCTAATGTGAAAGTATATAAAGGGGCTGCTCTTGTAAAAGAGTACAATGTCCCGTTGAAATCACAAGGCACGGTATGGAATGTCTTCAAAATCGTAAATGGCCAGGTGGTTGACATGAATGCTTATAATTCGGATGAGAGTTCGATTTATGGGGAGTATGACACTGGAATTAGCGCTTACAGTATGGAGACAAAAGAAAAAGGGTAAAACAGGCGATAGGGATAAACATAAGTATGTAAAAGTATAATCACTGCGGCGGCTATGGAATATGTCATAGCTGCCGCTGCTATTTTAGACGGAAATTATCCGCAAGCTTTTTTTGATGGATTTAAATGGAAAATGAAGGATTAATTGGATATTATAATGAGGTATATAGGTGCAGCGGAAGGGAGGGGTTGAGCGTGAAAGGCAAAAATGGGAAGGATTTCATTGTTTGGACAGCGGGGCTGGCATTGCTTGGGATAAGTGTAACGCTGTCAGTATACGGAGGGAAAATAAACGCCAGACACGCGCCAGGGAAATCAATGAACGCCAGGGATGAGGCTGGTGGATTAACGGTTGCCGGAAAAGAAGCGGATGAATCAATAGGCGTAAAATACGGTTTGGAGGCTTTGGCAAACGTTTTTGAAATATCAGATAACCCGGTATACAGTGCGCAGAAAGCAGGTAAAGTGTCTGAGGGGAGGGAAGAAGAATCCGCATTAAGGTTGTCCGGCATCCGGGACATATATTTGGCAAAAGGGCAGGAGTGCGATTTTTTGGAAGGGGTTTTTGCAGAAAGCGGAAAGGGAGGAAAGGACGCAAAGCCGGCAGGCAAAGTGGCAGTGGATGCTTCTAAGGTAAAAACAGAAACGGAGGGTGTGTACCCGCTCTATTACAGCGTGACGGATTCGCAAGGGGGCATGGTGCAGGGAGAAGCGAAAGTAACGGTGGCGGACGCGGCGCAAATCCAGAAATGGATAGACACACGGCAAATCAACCGTCGGGAGGCGCGGATTGTGGGGGCGCCAAAGGAATATGATGCAGGGGTCTGCACGGAACTGACGTTGGAAGAGAATCTGGAATATTTGCGCCCTGCATTGGTTCGGTTGAGACATGAACTGGAGGATGGAGGGTTTATAACTGGTTCCGGTTTCCTGATGGATATTTCCGAAGGGAGGATATGGATAAGCACGAACCGCCATGTAGTGGAAAAATATCCGGAGTGGGAGGTCAGCTTTTATGACGGAAGCAAAGTGCAGGGTGTGGCGGCGGGAGTAAGCGGGAGCTATGACATTGCCGTGATTGCTGTGGAGTGGGAAAAAGTTCCGGGGCAGTTGGCCCAAGAGCTGCGCACAGTACACATTGACCTGGAGTATTGGAACCAGCTTAAGGAGAAGGAAGTGGAAATCGGATTGCTGCGCATAGATTTGGAAACAGGGGAGGAAAGCATTTTGAGCGGAAAATTGGTACGAAAGAAAACGGCATTTCCCTGGGGAAATGGGGAAGAGGAAACGGAGATGGCAGTCGGTTTGGAATCCGGGGATTCCGGCTCGGCTGTTTTTGACCAGTATGGTTATTTGATTTCCATGGCATACGGCACATCCCATGATATCGGAGGCGATAGGGATTGGGGGATACCGTTAGATGAGATTGTGTCAAATTTTCATCGGATTGTTGAAAACTATCTGGAGGACGGATATGGAGAGAAAAGGCAGGAGCTGGAAAATGCCAAATAGTTTGTTGAAATGCATAAAGAAGTACAGTATGATAAATATATGCTAGAGCGTGTTTGAATATTCATTCCCCCAATCTGCACGCTCCACTTTGCGTGA
>CAJTQO010000049.1 GCA_910578405.1 uncultured Lachnospiraceae bacterium
TCCCTTCCCATTCCCCCTTCGGATCCAGAATACGCACCTGCCTGTCCCGATTGACCAAATGGGCATTATATTCTTCCATCATGGATTCCATGCTTAAATCCGCCGCATACCTGTCATAATTGCACTCAAATTCCCTCAAAACCGCCTGCAGCAAAGCCGCCCTCGCCACCCTCTTCCCACTTTCTAAAAAAAGGGATGTGGCCGTTTCCGCAATCTCCTGCGGCATCACATCCATGTTTACATTAATCCCCACTCCAGTCACCACATGCTGGATGTAATCCCTTTCCAATGACAGCTCTGTCAGTATCCCGCAAACCTTTTTCCCATGCACCACCACATCATTGGGCCATTTAATCCCGGCTTCCACGCCGCATTCCTTTTCCACCGCCTGCACAACGGAAAGCGCCATTGCCAACGTCAGTCCAGCCGCCTGGGACGGCTGGCAGTCCGGGCGAAGGAGGATGGTAAAATAAATATCCTTTCCGGCCGGCGATTCCCAGGCGCGTCCCCTTCTGCCCCGGCCCGCATTTTGCTTGTCCGCCACTACCACGGCCCCGTGCGGAGCCCCTTCCTCCCCCAGCCGTTTTGCATCTATATTGGTAGACCCGGTTTCTTCATAAAAATAAATTTCCCTGCCTGCCCAACGGTTATGGATACGGCTCTTTAATTCATCCAGGGAAAGCACATCCGGATTTCCTTTCAGTATATACCCTTTATTCCGCACGGCTTCGATGGTATACCCCTCTTCCTGTAACTGCTTCATCGCTTTCCAGACCGCTGTCCTGGATACGTGAAAATGATTGCAAAGCTCCTGCCCGGAAATATAATCCCCGCTTTCCCTCAGGACAGTCAGGATTTCGGATTTCATTTCCATAGCCCCCCCCCTATGCCTGCGGGATTCCAAGGGTAGCCGCCATCACAGCCTTAATTGTATGCATACGGTTCTCCGCTTCCTCAAACACAATAGAGGCTTCGGATTCAAATACCTCGTCCGTCACTTCCATTTCCGCAATGCCGAATTTCCCTTCGATTTCCTTCCCAACTTTTGTCTTTACATCATGGAAAGCCGGAAGGCAGTGCATAAAGACCGCATCTTCCTTCGCATTTGCCATGGCCGCTTTATTCACCTGATAAGGAGACAGCTCCCGGATGCGCTCTTCCCACACTTCATCCGGCTCCCCCATGGAAACCCATACATCCGTGTAAACCACATCCGCATCCTTTGTCCCTTCCGCCACATCTTCCGTCAGCGTAATGGAAGCCCCGGTCTGCGCCGCAATCCTTCTGCATTCCTCCACTAACGCACTTTCCGGAAAATATTTTTTAGAAGTGCATGCCACAAAATGCATTCCTAACTTCGCACATGCCACCATCAGCGAATTGCCCATATTATACCGGGCATCGCCCATATACGTCAGACGGATGCCTTCCAGCCTGCCAAAACGCTCCCGGATGGTCAGCATATCTGCCAACATCTGCGTTGGATGAAACTCATTGGTTAAACCGTTCCATACCGGAACCGGCGCATATTTTGCCAGCTCTTCCACAATGTCTTGCTCAAACCCGCGGTATTCAATCCCCTCAAACATTCCGGCCAACACCCTGGCCGTATCCGCAATGCTCTCTTTTTTCCCAATCTGGGAGCTGGACGGGTCCAAATAAGTGGTTCCCATCCCCAGGTCATGGGCCGCCACTTCAAAGGCGCTCCGTGTCCTGGTGCTGGTTTTTTCAAAAATCAACGCCACATTCTTCCCCTTATGCCACTGAGTCAGAGTCCCCTTTTTTTTCTTCTCTTTCAAATCCGCCGCCAAATCCAGCATATATGTAATTTCCTCCGTTGTAAAATCTAACAGCTTTAAAAAATCCCTTCCCTTTAAATTCACATCCATTTCCTCTCTTTCTCCTTTCCCATCCTGTTTCCAAAAATATCGGAAAACCGGCAGAAGGAATCTTCCATTCCAACTGCCGGATTCTGTTTTCCATCCGGAAAAATTATAAGCCCTTATTATCCCATTACTTCCTTAATAGATGCCGCCAGTCCGGCCACCCCCTGGATTTGGGAAGGAATAATAATTTTCGTCGCCTTCCCGTCCGCCGCCTTTTCAAACGCCTCCAGGCTCTTAATCGTCAGCACCGAATCATCGGCGCCCGCTTCACGGATCATGCGGATACCGTCTGCTTTTGCCTGCTGCACTTTCAGAATCGCTTCCGCCTCACCTTCCGCCTCACGGATCATTTTCTCCTTTTGCGCTTCTGCACGCAGAATCGCTGACTGTTTCTCCGCCTCCGCCTCCAGAATGGCCGATTCTTTCTTACCTTCGGCTACCAGCACGGTCGATTTCTTCTCCCCTTCCGCACGCAGAATCGCCTCACGCCTCTCACGTTCCGCTTTCATCTGCTTCTCCATCGCATCCTGAATCGCCGCCGGAGGGATGATATTCTTCAATTCCACACGGTTGACTTTAATCCCCCACGGGTCTGTGGCGATATCCAAAGATGCGCGCATTTTCGTATTAATCACTTCCCTGGAAGTCAGCGTCTGATCCAATTCCATCTCACCGATGATATTACGCAAAGTAGTTGCCGTCAGATTTTCAATGGCCATAATCGGGTTTTCCACCCCGTAAGCAAAAAGCTTGGGATCTGTAATCTGGAAAAAAACCACCGTATCAATACGCATCGTTACATTATCTTTTGTAATCACCGGCTGAGGCGCAAAATCCACTACCTGCTCCTTTAAGTTGACTTTCTTTGCCACCTTATCCAAAAAAGGCGTTTTAAAATGAAGCCCTACCGACCATGTACCCTGGTATGCGCCCAAGCGTTCCATAACATATGCATATGCCTGCGGGACAATCTTGATGCAGGATGCCAGAACCGCTACAAAAATGCCCAAAATAGCTACCAATATCCATCCCATATTACTTCTCCTCTTTCCTTTCTTCTACAATCAGCTTTACGCCATTGATTGCGACAATATCCACCACACTGCCGGCCTGGAGCGCTAAACCGTCTTCCGTTGTGCGCGCCATCCACTCCATACCGCCTACCGTCACCTGCCCGATGCCCTGGAGGTTATTGATTTCGCTGACCACAATGGCCTGCTTTCCCACCAGGCTTTCCGCATTCGTTCGGATCCTATCCTTGTTGAAATACCGGACAGCCACCGGCCTGGTAAAATAGAGAAACACTACCGACACGATTAAACAGAGGACTATCTGCACGATAAACGGCGCCCCAAAGCCAGCGGCAATCACCGCTGCCAATGCGCCTCCTGCAAACCATATCGTCGTCAGCCCCATGGTCACTATTTCCACCCCGATAAACACAACCAATGCCACAAGCCAGAAAATCGTCTCATTCATCATTTATACATGCCCCCTTCCCGCCTCCTTTTTGTGCTTACCCTTCTGTGCCTCTTTTATCTTACTATATTTTTTCCTTATATTCAATATAACATTCTGTATTATTCGCAGTTCATGCAAACATTCCGTTACGGCTCACTCCGTTCCAGTAACAGGTGAAAATCCATGCAAAATTTGCTTCGCAAACGGAAAGAAAAAATCCCCAAACTGCGCCACACCGTCTGGGGATTCTTCCTTTATCCATATAGATTTTTATAGCTTTTGCCTGTTGGCGCACTGCTTACGCCGGCCGGAATGCCATATACCGTTTTCCCTGTATCCGCCTTCTCTTACCAGAAAACATGGTCACGGATAACAAGCCCTTCATGTGTGCCTGCACGCCGGAAATGCGTCGCGCCGCCAATATTGGTTGCGCCGTTTAACGCCTCCCTGGCTGCCGTAAAGCAGCTTTCCGGAATATTGTTCCCGTATGCCCTTGCCAGTCTGCCGTTCAATGCCGGAGTGAACTGTCCGGAAGCATAAATCACGCCGGAAATGGAATTCGGATAAGCGCCGCTCCTGACACGGTTCATCACTGTCGCGCCTACCGCAAGCTGCCCTTCGTAACCTTGGTTGCCCGCCTCACAGTAAATCAAAGCCGCCAGCAGCCTTGTATCGTCTGCGCCTGCTGCCACCGCCCCTTGATTTGCGGTCAGTTTCGCTTTGGCGCGCGCTTCGGCCTCCGCCTTTTCCCTTGCACGGATAACTTCCATAGTTTCACCGGTGTCAATATGGAAATCCATGTTTACAAACTCTGCGGACACATAACCCACTTCATCGCCGTAGTCTACGCTAATCCACTCATCGTTGACCACTTCCACCACATCCAATTCATCGTCTTGCGCAATCAGCGCAAATACGCCGGCATCCGTGTTCGGCTCCTTGCGCACACGCAAAGCGTCTGTTTCAATGGTTACAATCATATTCCCTACTTCGCCCGCCAGACTTTCCGCCTCTTCACCAAACAATAGGTATTCATCCTTTGCCCAGCCAATCAGATTGCCGGATTTTATCTTCGTCCAGCCGTCCCGCCGCTCTAAAATCCTGCCGCCGCAGTCCTTGTAAAGCAACCCGACCTTCTCCGAATCCTCGCTGGCCTCGGCACGTACGTTTAACGCATTCTGCACATCCGCCATCACCAGGTCGGACGCTTCCTCTTTCTGTTCCACGCTGCTGCGGTTCCCCCTTCTTGCGGCCATTCCGTTTCCAAAGGAAGGATCCGGCAGAAACCCTCTTGCATATTCTTCATCGAATGTCGCTTTTGCAACGTCAGACGCAAAGACTGCAGTCACCCCTGCATTCAATGTATCCAGACACTCCTTGCTGCTTGTCGCATCCTTCCCCTCCGGCAGGCTGGCATTTCCCATAGCCGCCACGCCTACGTTCAGCGAATCCAGATACTCCTTACTGCTTGTTGCATTATCCTTGGCTACAGCCGTCATACTCATAGCCATCATTGTGGCCAGCCCAAAAGCGAAGCCAGACAGTCTATGAACCAAACTTCTGTTCCTTGACATTTTCTTTCCCTCCAGGTTTTTATTATGCCCCTGCCGCTTTGCAAATCCCTCTGCCTGCAAGGACATTTCATACTTAGTATACCCTTTTCTTATGGATTTGTTACAAAATTATTAATTTTGTTACATGAATATAATATCAAAGGAATTGCTTTTTGTCAAGATTATGCTTTGCGGTCTGTTTTTATATACTCTTTACGCAGTCTTTTTCATCCTTTCGCTCTCTTTTACGTCGTCCGCCTCCCCCTCCAAAACACCTGAAATCCGCCCTGTCCATGGCCAATGCGGACATAGCCAAACATCCGTAAACTTTACCGCTACAGCTTCCGCGATTTCTCCACACAAGCCTCTATGGCTCCCATCACTGCCGCGCGAAACCCATTTTGCTCCAATGCCTTTACCCCTTCAATGGTCGTCCCTCCCGGCGAACAGACCATATCTTTCAATTCCCCCGGATGCCGCCCGGTTTCCAAAACCATCTTTGCACTCCCAAGCGCCGCCTGCGCCGCAAACTGATACGCCTGCGCCCGGGGCATGCCTGCCTGCACCGCCCCGTCAGCCATAGCTTCGATAAACATAAACGCAAAGGCCGGGGAACTGCCGCCCACCGCGCCAGCCGCATCCATTAACCGCTCCGGAATCGCCACTGCGCTTCCGAAACTTTCCATCAACTTCCGGCAAAAAGCCTCTTCTTCCGGCGTTACAAAGGGATTACTGCATACAGCCGTGCAGCCCGCCCCCACCAAAGCGGGAGTGTTCGGCATACAGCGGATTAACCTAATCTGTTTGCCAAATTCCTCTTCTATCCATGCTATCGTTTTGCCTGCCGCAATGCTGACCAACAATTTTTCCCCATCCACTACATCCTTTATCTCACCAATCACCTCCGGAAAAAAAACAGGCTTCACCGCAAGAATCAACGTTTGCGCCTGCTGCGCCACCTGACGGTTATCCGCTGACGTTTTGATTCCATATTCCTCTTCCATCTTCCTTCTGGTCGCTTCTGTCTTGGCCGACCCAATAATATCCGAAGCCCCCACAATTCCCTGCTTCAGCATTCCCCCAATCATCGCTTTTGCCATATTCCCCAACCCGATAAAACCTATTTTCATCCTTCCTGCCCCTTTCTTAATTCCAGTTCCGCATCTGTCCAGAAACGCCCACTTCTCTTGGAAGGAATTCCCGATGCTTCCACATCCGGCATTCCTTCCCGGCGCTTCTTGGACACATGCTGTTTTTATTCCAGTTCCGCATTTGTCCAGAAACGCCCCTACTTCTTCCCGCTTCGGCGCTTCCCGGTTAGCCGCTCTACTTTCAGACAATAAACTTTGGTTTGCGGCATAACCGCCTTCTGGAACGGAAAATCTTCCTTATGGAAATGCCCCATCAGCACAGACAAAGCCCTGTGCTTCTCCTCTTCCGGAACCATTTCCAACCTGCCGCAGCCGATTACGCTTTCATAATTCATCGTACAGTTCCCATTGGCATAATCCGTCACCAGCTCATGGGAACAATCCATCTCAAATCCGGCCCTGTTATCCCTTGCCATTAATTCATATTTTTTCCCTTCCGTCGCACCATGGAAATATAAGGTAATCTCCCCATCCATTACCTCCATTCCGAAATTCACCGGCACAATATACGGGAATTCCTCATCGTGCAGCGCCAGCCTGCATACGTCGCACCGTTTCATTACTTCCAGGATTTCCTGCCTGTCCTTTATTTCCCTGTCCTTACGTCTCATGCATATCCTCCATTTTCATATTTAATAAAAGCGCTAATCATCCACCTAACTTATCCCTATGTTTCGTTGTCTAAATTTCCACCTGACTGCGTTGGCTTCACGTAACGATGTCACCGCAGCGCCGCCCGCCTCTGCCCTTCCACCGCATATAATAGCAGCGCCGCCGCCACTGCCGCATTCAGGGATTCCAACTGCCCCGCCATAGGAATCCGTATATAGGCGTCCGCCAACCCCGCCGTTTCCCTTGTCAGCCCATTGCCTTCATTGCCAATTAAAAAAGCGGTGGGCCTGCAGTAGTCGCATTCATCATAACATTGCTCCCCCTCCAGGTGCGCGGCATAAACCTTTATCCCCTGTCCCTGCATCTGCCGTATGGCGCCATGGAGATGCCCGGTATACAAAAATGGCACCCTGTATATGGAGCCCATCGTCGCCCGCACCGTCTTTGGGTTATAAATATCCACCGTATCGCTGTCCATAATAATCCCACTCACCCCTGCCCCTTCCCCGGTGCGCAGTATCGTCCCAAGATTCCCCGGGTCCTGCAGATTCTCCAAAATAAGGAAAAAAGGACGTTCCCTCTTTCCTATCATATCCTCCAACCGATACGTCTGCTGCCTGACTATGCATAAGATTCCCTGCGGTGACTGTGTATCCGACATCTTGGCAAATGCCTCCCCGGAAACCGTCTCAAAACCGCACCGCTCCAATTTCCCGTATGCCTTTTCCCATAATGCAGAGTGCATCCCCCCGTTTTTCCATACATCCTCGGACACGTAAACTTCCTCCAGCATCTTTTCCGGGGCCTCCAAAAACATCTTTACCCCCTCTGTCAAAAAAACCCCCTCTTGCCTGCGCAGCGCCGGTTTTTTCCTTAACTGCGCCACATATTTTACTTTCTGGTTCGCCAGACTTGTTATCATAACCACTGCCTCCCTCCTGCCCTCCCTTTATCTCCGCTTCCCAAACAAAATGCTTTTTGCGTCCAAAGCCTTTTTCCTTAACCCTTTTCCTTTTATGTAAACGATAAAAAGAGCCGCCGCCTTCAGGAGCCAAAGCGTAGAATGTGATGCTTCAAAAATAAATTATCTACATCCCGCACTTTAGCCCCTTACTGCGAAAGCCCTTCCTAAAAGTCCGCACATAAACAAAACAACCCATACATTCCAAACAACCATGCCATCGGACTGCAAAAACATATCCGCCTTACATCGACAACGCCCTGCTCACTTCATACTGGTATTCGGAAATGCTCTTCTTCATAGCCAGCGCTTCCTCTATGTCAAAGTCCTGGAACTCCCCATGCTTATAGCCTACCACGCGGTTTGTCTTTCCCTGGCAAAGGATATCCGCCGCGTAGGCCCCCATAATGGATGCATAGAAACGATCCTTACAAGTCGGATTGCCGCCGCGCTGCATGTACCCAAGAATCGTCGCCCTCGTCTCAATGCCAGTCGCCGCCTCAATCCTCCGCGCCATAGACGTGGAATGGCCAATCCCCTCCGCATTGATAATAATATGATGCGTCTTGCCACGCTTCCTGTTATTGATTATGTTGTTAATAATTGTCTGTTCGTTTTTATCATATTTTTCCGGCAGGAGAATGTCCTCCGCACCGTTGGCGACCCCGCACCAAAGAGCGATATACCCTGCATTCCTGCCCATTACTTCAATGATGCTGCACCTTTCGTGGGAAGAAGAAGTGTCACGCACCTTATCAATCGCGTCCATCGCCGTATTGATTGCCGTGTCAAACCCTATCGTATACTCTGTGCAGGTAATGTCCAGGTCAATCGTTCCGGGAATGCCCACCGTATTAATCCCTTGCCTGGAAAGAGCCTGCGCCCCACGGTAAGAGCCGTCCCCGCCAATTACCACCAACCCGTCAATGCCATGCTTGCGGCAAATCTCCGCCCCCTTCTGCTGGCCTTCCTCCGTTTTAAACTCCGTACACCGGGCCGTGCCCAATATGGTGCCGCCTCTTTGGATAATATCCGCTACGCTCCATTTCTCCAAATCCAAAATCTCTTCATTCAAAAGCCCCTGATAGCCCTTCTTAATACCCTTTACCTTCATTCCGTTGGCTATCGCTTTCCTTACCACCGCACGGATGGCTGCATTCATTCCCGGTGCATCCCCACCGCTCGTCAATACACCTATCGCTCTCATTTCTTTTGCCATGACCACACCTCTTTATTCCCTTATCCAATACTAAAAGCCAGAAAACCGCAAAAAATCCTTTTCCTGCAGTCCCAATATACCGGTGCGCCGCCACTCCGTCCGGCCCCCTGCCTCTTTCCCGCCCCAGTCTGCCTTCTCCAGTCAAACCACCCAGGGCAATGCCCACAGAACCCTTCGGCGCAGCAACGCGCCCATATATGCTATGCTACTTTTATTCTACCTTGTTTATGCATCCTTTTCAATAGATTTTTCACAATAATCCCCTATGTCAGGGCAATTTACTGCGATGACGCCCGTCGAAAATCTCTCCCTACGTTACCTTCACATTCCCTTCCCCATACAGCGCCGCCAGCCTTTCCACCAGCTCCCGGTCTGCCTTTACGTTCCGGTTGGGCGGCAGGTTTTTCACAGCCCTTGGGTTTTCCACATAGATGCATACCTGGTCCCGCCCGTCCGACTCCGCCAGCCGGGCAAGCAAACCGCTTTCCGCTTCCTCGTAAGCCTCCTTGCTTGGGAATTTAATCCATAGTTTCCTCGTAATTTCATCAAAGGCCGTAATCCGTTCGCAAATCAGCTTCCCGTCCTTTTCTTCCTCCACAGATACCCTTCCCCTGACAAACACCTTATTGTCCTCTGCCAGCAGCGCCGAATTCTTCTCATAGTCTCTGGGGAATACGATAACCTCCACGCTCCCCAGCAAATCCTCAATCTGTAAAAATGCCATCACCTTATCGTTTTTTGTATATTTTATTTTTTTATCCGCAATAATTCCCCCAATGGTGGCCGTCTGCCCGTCCCGTACCGCCGTAGCCCCGGTTTCCTCATCCAACAGAAAATCCGCCGTTGTGTTTGTGGCGTTCTTTTTCCACATATCCTCATATTCTTCCAGCGGATGGCCGCTGATATATACGCCCAATACCTCTTTTTCAAAAGCAAGCAGCATCTCCTTGGAATATTCGCCAAGATTTGGCATTTTTATCTCAAACTCTTCTTTCTGCTCCTCAGAAACCCAGTCAAAAAGGGAAATCTGCCCGGCCAGGTTATTTTTCTTATCCTGCTGTATGCGGTCCATAATCTGCACATACACACTCATAAACTGTTTGCGGGTGCCGCCCAGGCTGTCCAGCGCCCCGGCTTTGATAAAGTTTTCCACCGCACGCTTATTTATCTCTTTATCCGCCACCCTGGCAATAAAGTCTTTCAAATTTTTATAGGCCCCACATGCTTCCCTTTCCTCCACAATCGCGTCGATAATCGGCCTCCCTATGCTCTTTATGGCCGTCAGGGCATAACGTATGCCGCCCTCCGTAACGGAAAAGCCGGCCTCCCCGCCATTGATATCCGGCGGCAAGATGGCAATTCCCATGCTGCGGCAGGTCATAATATATTCCGACACCTTCATTGGGTAATCAATCACCGAAGTCAGCAAAGCCGCCATAAATTCCACCGGATAATAATATTTCAAATAAGCCGTCTGGTAAGAAACCACCGCATAGCAGGCGGCATGGGATTTGTTAAACGCATATTTGGCAAAATCCATCATATCCGCATAAATCTGCCGCGCCGTCCCTTCCGCAATGCCATTGGCTATACAGCCAGGCACCCCTTCCTCCTGATTCCCATAGACGAAATTGTCCCGTTCCTTTTCCATCACTGCCTGTTTCTTTTTGCTCATGGCACGCCGCACCAGGTCGCTGCGCCCCAAAGTATAGCCGCCCAAATCCCGCACAATCTGCATTACCTGCTCCTGGTAGACGATACAGCCATAGGTGGGCGCCAGGATTGGCTCCAACTGCGGACATGCATAGGTGATTTCCCCGCCGCTGTTTTTGCCCCGCACATATTTGGGGATAAAATCCATGGGGCCTGGACGGTACAAAGAAATGCCGGCAATAATATCCTCCAGGCTATGGGGTTTGAGTTCCTTCATAAAGTTTTTCATGCCGCCGCTTTCCAACTGGAACACCCCGTCCGTGCGCCCCGTCCCAATGGCGCTTAACACGGCCTGGTCGTTATAATCGACCTGTTCCATATCCACCAAAATCCCTTTTGTTTTCCGGATAAAGCGGACTGCATTCTGAATCACCGTCAACGTGCGAAGACCAAGGAAATCCATTTTCAAAAGCCCCAGTTCTTCTATCGTGGTCATAGTAAACTGTGTAGTAATGGAACCGTCGCTGCCTCTGGATAACGGAACAAATTCCTCCGCCGGTTTGCTGCAGATTACCACCCCGGCCGCATGCATGGAAGCATTCCTTGGCAAGCCCTCTAACCTGCGGCTCATGTCTATCAGACTTTTCACCTGCTCATCCTGTTCATACATTTTACGCAGCTCCGGGTTGATGGAAAGAGCCCGCTCTATCGTAATATTCAGTTCATTAGGAATCATCTTGGCAATGGAATCCACATAGGCATAGGGCAAATCCATCACCCTTCCCACATCCCGTATTACGCCTTTGGCCGCCATCGTCAGGAAGGTTACAATCTGCACCACCTTGTCCGAACCATATTTCTTCCCCACATAGTCAATGACTTCTTGGCGCCTTTCAAAGCAAAAATCAATGTCGATATCGGGCATGGACACTCTTTCCGGATTCAAAAAACGTTCAAACAGCAGATTATAGCGGATTGGGTCAATATCCGTAATCCTAAGACAATAAGAAACAATGCTCCCCGCCGCAGACCCCCTCCCTGGCCCCACCATAATCTCATGGCTTTTGGCAAAATTAATAAAGTCCCATACAATCAGGAAATAATCCACATAACCCATCGTCCGTATGACATTCAGCTCATAGTCCAGCCGCTCTTTCAGCCCTTCGGCCGTCATCCCTTCCGGTATCCGCAGGCCATACTCCGCTTCCTCTGCCCGCTGCCGTCCGGCGCCATACTCCGTTCCCACTTCCTGCCGCTGCCCGGCGCCGTCGTCCGCTTCCTGCCGCCGCACGGCGCCATACTCCGTTTCCTCTTCCTGCCGCCGCACGACGCCGTCGTCCGTTCCCGCTTCCATATCCGTCCGCTTCCCAGGCTCTCCGAATTCCGAACAGTTTCCTGGCTCTCCAGGCTCCATCCGCACGCCATATCTCTCATACAGCCCGTCATAGCAAAGTTTGTTCAAATAAGACCAGGAATCATGCCCCTGAGGCACTTCGAAGCGAGGCAGCTTCGTTACGCCAAACTCAATTTCCACATGACAACGGTCTGCAATCCTCTGGGTATTTTCCACCGCTTCCCAGGCATAGGGAAACAGCCCTTTCATCTCTTCCTCGCTCTTTACATAATACTGTCCGCCCTCGTAGCGCATCCGGTCTTCATCCGCCAGTTTCTTGGCGGTCTGGATGCACAGCAGGATATCATGGGGCTTCTCATCCTCCGCATAAGTATAATGCACATCATTGGTCACCACCAGCGGGATGTCCAGTTCTTTGCTCATCTGCAGCAGCGCCGCATTCACCGTCTTCTGCTCTGGAATGCCATGATCCTGCATCTCCAGGAAATAATTCCCTTTCCCAAAACATTCCTCATACTTTCGCGCCGATTTTTTCGCTTCCTCCACCAGCCCCTTTACAATATAACGCTGCACCTCCCCGGCCAGGCACGCCGACAGCGCTATAATCCCTTCATGGAATTGCCGCAAAACTTCCATATCCACACGGGGCCTGTAATAAAACCCTTCCGTAAAACCACGGCTTACAATCTTCATCAGGTTCGCATACCCGGCGTTATTCTCCGCCAGCAGAACCAAATGGTAATAACGATCTTCTCCCCCGTTCAATTCTTTATCAAAGCGGGAATTGGGCGCCACATAGACTTCACAGCCCATAATGGGATTAATGCCTGCCGCCTTCGCTTCCTTATAAAAATCAATCACGCCATACATAACCCCATGGTCTGTGATGGCGGCGCTGTCCATCCCCAGCTCCTTCACCCGCTTTACATATTCCTTAATTTTATTGGAACCGTCCAATAAACTATATTCCGTATGTACATGCAAATGAGCAAACGCCATACCGCTCCTCCTATTCCAGTCCCGCTTTACTTCCAATTTTGCCTTTCTTCCGCATCCGCATCCTCCCATCCCGGGCCTTCCCCTGTGGAAGATATTCTGGCCAAAACGCCCTTTAGGAATTCCTTATTTTTGTTCCTCCTCCATACTGCGCCCAATGTCGGTTGGCGCACAACCAAAATAATCGGCATATCGTTCCGAAAAGGGGAAATCTTTGTTATGATTATACAGATTTCAGATACACGAAGCGCAATCCGCAGCCAGGCTTGCTATGCCAAATCCCCTACCTGTTTTTATTGCACGAACCAAAACTTCTTTTCCTTACTCCACCGTAACCACCTTCGCCAGGTTTCTCGGTTTATCCACATCCAGCCCCTTATCCAATGAAACATAATAAGCCAGAAGCTGCAGTGCCGCCGAAACAGGCATCACCATAAACTCATCCCGCATTTGGGGCAGTTTAAACACACTGTCCCATGACGCGTCCTCATCCAGCCTATAGTTTTCCTTCATAAACAAAATCACCTCAGCCCCTCTGGACTGCACTTCCTTCACATTGGAAAACTCCTTGGACTGTACCTTATCCTGGGTAATCACCGCAATCACCGGAGTGTCCTGCGTAATAAGCGCAATGGTTCCGTGCTTTAGTTCACCGGACGCATAAGCCTCTGAATGGATGTAGGAAATTTCTTTTAGCTTCAAAGACCCTTCCAGCAGGATGGAATAATCCATGCCGCGGCCAATCATAAACACGTCTTTTGCATTTAAGATTCTTCTGGCAATGTAATGAATCTCTTCCCTCCTGTCCAAAACCTTCTGTATCGCCTCGGGCGCCCTCTGCAATTCCGCCATAAACGCCCTGGTGGCCGCTTCGTCAAAAACGCCCCTTGCATATGCCATCCGCCCCGTAAGCAGATACAGCGCCGCCAACTGCGTTGTATACGCTTTTGTGCTGGCCACTGCAATTTCCGGCCCTGCATTGGTATAAATCACATAATCGCTCTCCCTGGCAATGGAAGCGCCCTTTACATTTACAATGGCCAGAGTCTTTGCCCCATTCCTTTTTGCATATTTCAAAGCCTCCAGCGTATCTATCGTTTCCCCGGACTGGGAAATGGCAATCACCAGCGTTTTCCCGTCCACCAGCGAATCCGTATACATAAACTCACTGGCCAGCTCCACGTCCATATGCATTTTCACAAAAGACTGCATCAACGCTTTCCCCACCAGCCCTGCGTGCATGGCCGTCCCGCAGGCCACCACACAGATTTGGCTGCATTCCGTCAGCAGGCTGTCGGGTATGCCGTCCTGCGTTAAGTCGGGCAGGCCCTCTTTCATCCGCGGTTCTATCGTCTCCCGGATTACTTGCGGCTGCTCCATAATTTCCTTTTCCATATAGAACGGATATCCGCCTTTACTGCTGCGGTTCACATCCCAATTCACAGTGAGCCATTGGGGTTCCACTGGCTCGCCGGACATATCATATAACTCCACACTCTCTTTTTTCAAAGTCGCCACATGAAATTCCGGCAAAACGAAATAGTCCTTTGAATACTGCCCAAGCGCAGTCACATCGGAAGCCATCATGCTCCCTTCCTCCGTCCTGGCGACTACAATCGGGCTAACGTTCCTCACTGCAAAAATCACATCCGGGATATCCTCAAACATAATGCCCAAAGCAAATGTGCCCTTAAGCTTCAATACGGTCTTACGGATTGCCGCATAGGGATCCCCATTGTAAAAATGGGAGGCCACTGCCGCCGCCACTTCACTGTCCGTTTGTGACTTCAGCTTCTCCTCCAGCTTATACTGCGCGATAAGGCTTTTATAGTTTTCAATAATGCCGTTATGTATCACCGTCACGCCCCCAAATTGGTGCGGATGAGCATTGGCATCGCTGACGCCGCCATGGGTGGCCCATCTTGTATGGCCGATACCGCATACGCCACTGAGCCCGTCCCTTTCACATAAGGAGCGCAAATCCTTCACACGTCCTGCGCATTTGCGTATCCGCACCTGATGGTCTTCCCCGCAGACCGCGATGCCTGCGCTGTCATATCCCCTGTACTCCAACACTTCCAGCGCATCCAGCATGATTCCTTCCGCTTCATTCCTGCCTGTATATCCAATAATTCCACACATACCGATTCCTCATCTTTCAATGTTTTTTCCATTTTCATTCTTTCTAACTTATTGTATTGCTGCATCTATGGTTATGTGTCGTCGGTTCCTGCCGTTTACAGTTTTTATTTTCCGCATCCCCTGTCCTTTGGCAGTTTGTCCCATATCCCTTTTCCTTCGTTTCCACATTCCCATAACCTGCATCTCCGCTATGCCGACTTTGTTTTGCAGTTACCCGCATATTTACCGGCATATCACGCATCGGAGCCGTGCGGGAAGGCACCCGCCGAATTTTCGATAACCTTCCTCCTCGTCAACCTGCCGCCCCGGACGCTCTATTTCAAAGCCTCCCCGGCAGGTGCATGGCGCTAGATGGAAAATGGCGCTGGAAGTTACTGGCTACAGATTTTTGCTTCGTGCATCTGAAATCCATATAATTTCTGTCATTTACCCTATTCTGTTTTCAATGTCCAAAAGCAT
The DNA here is from genome assembly GCA_910578405.1 of uncultured Lachnospiraceae bacterium. Classification (GTDB taxonomy): domain Bacteria; phylum Bacillota; class Clostridia; order Lachnospirales; family Lachnospiraceae; genus Kineothrix. The sequence continues at coordinate 15,448 of CAJTQO010000049.1, forward strand.
AGAGGCAGCGCATAGTCCCTGCCGTCCGCCAACGCATTTTTATTTTAAATTATGCGCTTTTTGCATTATAGCACACTGAGGAAAGTTCCGCAAGATATCGGCAAACATATAGCCCAATCCCCGCCATCCCGTTAATGCCCATTGCTTTATACATGAAATATGGATATACTATAAACAATGAATCTGCGCCCCACATGCAAAAACGGTGAACCGCCTGAAAGGAGGGATGCTATGGCACGGACAATCGCCATTGGAAGACAGGATTTTGAAAAAATCAGGGTCAACCACAATTTTTATATAGACAAAACGGATTTTATCCGGCAGTGGTGGGAGTCAGAGGCATTCCGAAAGAACGCATCCGCAAATACGGTTTTGCTTTCTGTGGGAAAAAAGTATTGATTGACGGCCAATAGCAAAAACTGCCCTTACAAAAAAGGCGGCATACGCCCGGCTTCCCCTCCGGCCCATATGCTGCCTTCTCTTATTGTTTGGCTTCTTTATACCGTATAATCCCATTTATACCGTATAACTGTTCAAATATTTCTCCTGTTCTTCCGTCAGCACGTCAATTTCCTTGCCCAGGAAAGAAAGCTTGCGTTTTGCCACATCCATGTCCACTTCCCTTGGCACGTCAATGAGCTTCTCTTTCAGCCCGCTGCCATGTTCCACCAGATATTTGGCGGAAAGCGCCTGAATGGCAAAACTCATATCCATAATCTCCGCCGGATGGCCGTCGCCTGCCGCCAGGTTTACCAGCCTGCCTTCCGCCAAGACGAAAATCCACTGTCCGCCAGGCAGCTTGTAGCCCATAATGTTCTTTCGCTGTTCCCTTGTCTCCACGGCAATTTCACGCAGCCTTGCCATATCAATTTCACAGTCAAAATGCCCGGCATTGCACAATATCGCCCCGTCCTTCATCACGGCAAAGTCTTCTTCGTCGATTACCTTGTCACAGCCTGTCACCGTTACGAAGAAATCCCCTATCTTAGCCGCTTCTTTCATCGGCATAACATCAAATCCGTCCATGATAGCCTCAATAGCTTTAATAGGGTCAATCTCTGTTACGATTACCCTTGCGCCAAGCCCCTTGGCCCGCATCGCCGTGCCTTTGCCGCACCAGCCATAGCCTGCCACCACCACTATTTTTCCTGCCACAATCAGATTCGTGGTACGGTTAATCCCATCCCATACCGACTGTCCTGTCCCATATCTATTGTCAAACAAATGTTTGCAGTCCGCATTGTTCACACGCACCATAGGGAACTTCAGCTCCCCGGCCCGGTTCATAGCTTCTAAGCGGATAATTCCTGTGGTGGTTTCCTCACAGCCGCCGATAATGGCTGGAATCAGTTCCGGCATTTTGGTATGCACCATATTCACCAAATCGCCGCCGTCATCTATAATAATATTAGGCCCTGCCTCCAGCACATGGCGGATATGAAGCTCATATTCCTCCGGCGTACAGTCATACCAGGCGTGTACCTCCAGACCGTCCTTCACCAAAGCCGCCGCCACATCATCCTGTGTGGAAAGAGGATTGGAGCCTGTCACATACATCTGCGCGCCCCCTGCTTTCAGCACTTTGCACAGGTAAGCGGTCTTGGCTTCCAAATGTACGGAAAGCGCAATTTTCTTCCCTGCAAAAGGCTTTGTTTCTGTAAATTCCTGCTCCAAAGCGCGCAGCAGGTCGCAGTTCCTTTTTACCCATTCAATCTTGCGTTCGCCGGATTCGGCTAAAGTAATGTCCCTGATTTCACTGCTCATGTTCTCTTCCTCCAATAAAATTATGAGATATATTCAGCCGAATTTTTATTATAGTGATGGTCGTCTGTCCTATCATCACTTTTGTTTTCCTTACCATTCTCTTTTTCTTTTGTCCCTATATTCCGTTTTATCCCCGACGCTCTGTTTCCTTTTGCTTTACGCACTCTGCTTTCTTTTGTCTTTATACGCTTTCTTTTCTTTCGTTTCTAAACGATTTCTTTCCTTCTGTTTCTAACGCTTCCTTTTCTTTCGCCTCTAATATTCCTTCTTATCAAGACCCATACGGGCAATGATTCCGTCTATCTTTTTATACACCAATTCCTCATCCATCGTCAATAGCTTTCTGTCTTCCATTACGATTTTCCCATCAATAATCACCGTTTCCACTTCGGAGCCGTTGGCCGAATAGGACAGCCCTGCCATCAGGTTGTTCCTTGGCGTAAACGATGGAGTATTTAGGCTCAAAATGGCCAAATCCGCTTTTTTCCCGGCTTCAATGGAGCCGATTTCCTGTTCCAGCCCCAATGCCTTCGCCCCGTTAATCGTGGCTATGCGAAACCCTTCCTTTGCGCTGACGCACTGAGGCGTCTGGTTTACGCCTTTGTGTATCAAAGCTAACAGATTCAGTTCATGGAACATATTCAGGCTGTTGTTGGAAGCGGCCCCGTCTGTTCCAAGGCAGACATTTATCCCCTTTTCCAACATCTTTGCCACTGGCGCAAAGCCGTTGCCCAACTTCATATTGCTGGCAGGATTCGTTACCACGCTAACCTGTTTTTCTTTTAAAATATCCAAATCATGGTCTGTGGCCTGTACGCAATGGGCTGCAATGGCAGGCACGTCAAACAGCCCGTTCCTGTCCGCCATCTCAATCGGCGTGCATCCGTATTTTTCCCGAATCTGCTCTGTTTCACTGACGCTTTCCGACAGATGCACATGAATACGCATGTTATTTTTCTTTGCCTCCCCAGACACTGCCTGCATAAAGCCTTCGTCACAAGTATAGGGAGCATGGGGGCCTAACATAAAGCTTAATCTGTCACAGTCCCTGGCGGCGTCCCTCTCCTCATATGCCTGACGCAGCCGCATCTGCCCGGCTTCGTCCATGCCGCTTCCAATCAGCCCTCTGCTAATCACTGCCCGCATACCGGACTCTTTCACTGCACGGGTCGTCTGGTGAATATTCATCTGCATATCATTGAAACAGGTCGTCCCGCTCTTTATCATCTCTATAATAGCCAGACATGCCCCCCAATACGTATCCTCGTCCGTCATTTGCTGCTCTATGGGGTCTATGGTTCCAAACAGCCAATCCATAAACGACAAATCATCGGCCACATTGCGCATAAAGGCCATATAAGAATGAGTATGGCAGTTTACAAGGCCAGGGATTGCCAGCCTGTCCCGGCCATCTATGATTTTTTCTTCCAAAAAGCCTTCCGGCTTTTCCCCCACCGCCGCGATGCGGTTCCCTTCTATATAAATGCTGGTCTTTTTTACTTCATCCCCATCCTGTCCCGGAAGGATGGCTAAAATATCCTTTAACACAATTCCCATCACATCACCTGTCCCTTTCCGTTGTCTGGCCCCTTGTCTGACCGTCCGTCAGCTTTTGCGGAAATACAGCGCCAGACCTTTTGAAAAATGGCAGTCCTTTCCAGACTGCCATCTTTTTCCCATACGCCTACGCTTTTACATATATTTCTTCAGCGTCTCCACTTTGTCCGTTTTCTCCCACGGCAAATCCAAATCGTTGCGTCCGAAATGACCATAAGCTGAGGTCTGCTTGTAAATCGGACGGCGCAAATCCAACATCTTAATAATTCCGGCCGGGCGCAAATCGAAGTTTTCACGTACAATTTCCACCAGTTTCTCATCTTCCAGCTTGCCCGTTCCAAAGGTATCCACCATAATGGATGTAGGCTGCGCCACACCGATGGCATAGGACAACTGGATTTCACATTTATCCGCCAGGCCGGCCGCTACTATGTTCTTTGCCACATAGCGCGCCGCATATGCTGCGGAGCGGTCAACTTTGGTGCAGTCCTTGCCGGAGAATGCGCCGCCGCCATGACGGGCATAACCGCCGTAAGTATCCACGATAATCTTGCGCCCGGTCAGGCCAGCGTCGCCGTGAGGCCCGCCGATAACGAAACGTCCGGTAGGATTGATGTAAAACCTGGTTTCCCCATCAATCAGTTCCTTTGGCAGAACCGGTTCGAAAACATATTTCTTAATGTCTTCATGAATCTGTTCCTGCGTCACTTCCGCATCATGCTGGGTGGACAGAACCACTGCTTCCAAGCGCAGCGGTTTGCCCTGGGCATCGTATTCCACCGATACCTGGCTCTTGCCGTCCGGCCTTAAATAGTTCAATGTGCCGTCTTTACGCACTTTTGTAAGCTGACGCGCCAGCTTATGCGCCAAAGCGATGGAATAAGGCATATACTCTTCCGTCTCATTGGTTGCATAACCGAACATCATCCCCTGGTCGCCTGCGCCGATGGCTTCGATTTCCGCATCCGTCATTTTGTTTTCTTTCGCTTCCAGCGCCTTATCCACGCCCATGGCGATATCGGAAGACTGCTCGTCAATCGCCACCAGCACTGCGCAAGTGTTGCCGTCAAAGCCATATTCCGATTTGGTATACCCGATTTCTTTAATCGTTTCACGGGCAATTTTCTGAATGTCCACATAGGCGCTGGTCGTAATCTCACCCGTTACCAGCACAAACCCCGTACAGGTCGCCACCTCACAGGCAACGCGGCTCATCGGGTCTTTTTCCATCAATGCGTCTAACACCGCATCGGAAATTGCATCGCAGACTTTGTCCGGATGCCCTTCTGTTACAGATTCTGATGTAAATAAAAATTTCTCCATTGGCTTTTTCTCCTTTCCTCTTGCCTGCCGTCTTATAAACCCTGCCACAGTATGCAAAACGCTATGCCCTGCCTCCCTTTCCCGCGCGCCCGGACAGAAAGCCAGACCCGGACAGGGATTGTAAAAACGACACTGTTTCCTATAACAAAAAAATCCGCTTTACTCATAAGCGGATCCGATAATCAAATCCTCTTATTGTTCGATTGACTCGCTCAGGCAGGCACCTTCCTTCTTAGGGGTTGCCGTGGCTTCATAGGTCCTATGTACCTCCACCACTCCGAATAAGAGATTCTATAACAATATTGAATTTTCATATCTGTTAATTACCATACACTATGCATCCGGTTTTGTCAACCGTCATTTTTCCCCATTTTCAAACGCAGAAGCTGCAATCGTCCTTTTTCCGGCGATTTTCTATTGTTTATTTATTGACAACATCCCTTAAAACTCCTATAATTTTATTGTTATACCTGTTAGTGTTATGCTTTTCACAACTGGAATAACTTTAATTTTATGCGAAAAGTTGGGAGGACATTATGACATTATGAAAAGAGTAAGCACATCTGCCCTTTTGCCAGGTATGGTTACAGCAGAAGAAGTATTTAACTACAAAGGCCACCTGATACTTCCGAAAGGCCACGTATTGACTGCCGAATCCATTGAAAAGCTGGAATTTTATTCCGTAATCAACGTCAGGGTGGAAGAAGACGGCGACCCTGAGACGGACGCAGCGGAAACAGACAATGCATTGAACATCAATTTTGACGATATAGACACCCCGTCCGCCGGGCCGGCCAAAGAGGAAGCTCCACAAGAGGACGGCCAAACGGCATCGGAGGAAGACAGCCAAATGGTATCGGAGGAGGACGCTCCCACTCCGGAAGATGCGTCCGCGGTTCCTGTATCGGAGGAACCTGTTGCGCCAGAGCCGCAAGAAGCCGCCATGGCAAAAGAACCGGCCCCCCAGCCTGCCCCTATGGAGCAAATGCCTTATTCCGAACGCCTGCGGCAATCGGAAGAGTTCCAGGCTTTTGAAAAAGATTACCGTGAGGCTACCAACTCATTTAAGGAATCTATGAGCGAAGTGATTGAAAATGTGGAGAATCTCAACGTAGATGAACTGATTTCCAGTACGCTCTCCCTCCTTTCCAGCGAAGATAAGCATATCAGTGTGTTTGATATGCTCCACAGTATGCGCCAGATGGATGATAATACTTACATACACTGTATGAATGTAAGTTTAATGTGCAATATCCTGGCCCGCTGGATGAAAATGGACGAAGAGGAAGTGAAGCTGGCTACCATCTGCGGCCTGCTCCATGACATCGGTAAGCTCAAAATACCGGAAAAGATTATAAAGAAACCCGGCCGTTTGACGGAATGGGAACTTAGCGTGGCACGCACCCATCCCCGTGAAGGCTACAATATCCTTATGGCGGCCCCGGTCAGCGAACACGTAAAGAATGCCGCTTTAATGCATCATGAACGATGCGACGGTTCGGGGTATCCATTGAAACTAACTTCCGCTCAAATTGACCCTTATGCAAAAATAGTGGCCATTGCCGATGTCTACGACGCAATGACGTCCAACCGGTCTTACCATGTTCCCCGGTCGCCTTTTGACGCCATCGCCGCATTTGAAAAAGAGGGCCTTCAAAAATACGACCCGGCTTATATCCTTACTTTTTTGAAAAATATTGTCAATACTTACATACTCCACCGGGTGCGCCTTACCAACGGCGAAGAAGGGGATATTATTTATATCAACCCGGATAAACTTTCCAAACCCACGGTACGGGTCGGAAATAAGTATATTGACCTTTCCAAAGAACCTCATCTTTTCATAGACGCTCTGATTTAAGGTTCTGGCAGCGCCAGAGGCGGCAGCAAACGCAGGCTGTCGCCTCTGGTTTGCATTATCGCTTGCAACAATTCAATTTTCATTGGGAAAAAAGAAATAGAAAGTCCGAAAGAACATACAAATAAAAACGGCACGATATTACATCGCGGCGTTTTATATCTTTTATAAAAACAACATCGCAAACACTTACCCGCACAAACCCGCGCACTGTTTTATGCGCTGCAAACGTGCAGGGACTGCGAAGCCCTCTTTATGTGCATTTAGAAAAAGCCTGCCGCAGTAAGGATTGAAAATACAGGATATATGGGTTATATCTTTTGAGGAATGCCATATCTTGTGCTTTAAACGCTTGCTGCGACAGCTTCTTGCTTATATCTGGCTTATCCGGTAAACCTGTCTTCTTTCAACCTACTTTCAGCTTAAATTTCTGTAATTCGCGCTCTGTATTCACCCGTTCAATCTGCGCCCCTAAAGTCTGCAGTTTTAAGTGGAAATCCTCGTAGCCGCGCTCAATAAACTTAATGTCATCCACCACGGTAAGCCCTTCCGCCGAAAGCCCTGCAATAACAAGCGCAGCCCCCGCACGCAAATCCGGCGCGGTAATGCCCGCCCCTGTATACCGTTCTACGCCGTCAATTATCGCCGTGTTCCCCTCCACCTTGATGCTGGCGCCCATCCGGGTCAGTTCGTCCACATACTTGAACCTGTTTTCAAATATACTCTCCGTCACAATGCTTGTTCCCCCCGACAATCCCAGCGCCACGACAATCTGTGGCTGCATATCAGTGGGAAACCCAGGATACGGCAAAGTCTTGACATGGGTATGCCCCAATGGTTTGGACGCAACCACACGCACCGCATCGTCCGATTCTTCGATTTCACATCCGATTTCCAGCAATTTTGCGCTTATGGACTCCAGATGTTTCGGAATCACATTTTTTACGGTCACATCTCCTTTTGTCACCGCAGCAGCAAACATAAACGTCCCTGCCTCTATCTGGTCCGGAATAATGGTATATTCGCTTCCATGAAGTTTTGGCACACCTTTGATACGGATTACATCCGTCCCTGCGCCTTTGATATCCGCCCCCATACTGTTCAGGAAATTGGCCAAATCCACCACATGGGGTTCCTTGGCCGCATTTTCAATCGTTGTCTTGCCTGTCGCCATAGTCGCCGCCATCATAACATTAATGGTGGCGCCCACCGAAACCACATCCAGGTATATATGGTTCCCTTTTAACTCCTCCGTTTCCGTAATAATCAGCCCGTGTTCAATCCTCACGCTTGCCCCCAGCGCACGAAACCCTTTGATATGCTGGTCGATGGGCCGCAGGCCGATGTTGCAGCCGCCCGGCAGGGACACTTCCGCTTTCCGGTATTTCCCTAACAGGGCGCCTAACAGATAATAGGAAGCCCTGATTTTCTTAATGTAATCGTCTTCTATCGTTAAATCGTGGATGTGGGAAGCATTAATCTTCATTGTATGCCTGTCTATGCGGCTTACAATGACTCCTATGCTCTCCATTGCCTGAATCAGTACATTTGTGTCCCGGACATCCGGCACGTTTTCTATTAATACGGTTTCATCCGTCATCGTTGCAGCCGCAAGGATGGCAAGCGCCGCGTTTTTAGCGCCGCCGATTTCCACCTCGCCAACCAACGGATTCCCGCCTTTGATTGCATATTGTTCCATGGTGTACCCTCAATTTATTTTCCTATATGACCCTTTTCCAGGCCGCAGGACAGTCATTTTTATGGCAATTGCCTGCGCCGGAACCGCCTATTCTATTTTCCATACTGTTTTCCGGGACATACCCTTACTGTGGAGTCCAAGTTTGAAATTGCTTTTGGCCTGCCCCTTCTATTCTATCAAAATCCAAAACTGCCGCCAGTGTGCTGACATGTTTGCATTTCGTCAAATGACCTGCCTGAATATCAGACTGCGTTGCTGGAGTCAACGATGCCACCGCATCGCCTCCCTTCTCCTCCTTGCGGATGAAAATTTATCCTTCGGAGTTCACCAGATATCATGCACACACATTAGCGCCGTTCCAGCTCATATAATCCATCTATCTTTATGATTATACCACAAAATCCCTATTTGTAAATGACCCTTTTCCTTTAGTTCAAATACTTTAATGGATTCACCTGTGAACCGTTGATTAAAATTTCAAAATGGACATGCGGCCCCGTGCTGACTCCCGTATTGCCGCTAAGCGCTATCTTCTGTCCCTGCGACACGCTCTGCCCTGCCGATACCAGCACTTTGCTCAGATGCCCGTACCTGGTCTGCCTGCCGTCCGCATGGTTAATATATACCACGTATCCGTAACCGCTGCCCCAGCCTGCCTTCGCCACTGTGCCTGCGGAAGAAGCCATAACCGCCGTCCCTACCGGCGTAGCCCAGTCTATGCCCTTGTGGTACGAGCTTGCGCCTCTTGTGGGCCTGCTCCTCCTTCCGAAATTCGAAGTCAGCCTCCCGCCGGAAATCGGTTTGATATACGTAGGCGGTATCTTCGTGCCCCGCTCTACAATCTTTGGCACCGCTTCATATGTGACCTCTTCCTTTAATATCTCCCTTCCAGTCTCTGCCCGGTCCCGGTAGGAAACTTCCGCCACCACCTTCCGGTGTCCTGCGGAAGGTTCCTGCAAAGTTTTCATATCGGTAGTGTACCAGTTGTCATTATCCACATATATAATTTCCGCTTCGTAATCCTCCTCGTAGTACAAAGTTTCCTTCCGCTCTACCGAGAGTTCCGGTTCCGGCACCGTTACGATGATTTCATCCCCCACCCGGATCATGGAATTCTCATTTTCTATACTTTCGTTCATCGCTACCAGCTTTTCAATGGTAAGGTCATTTTCCAATGCGATTTTAGACAGACTGTCCCCTGCCACCACTTCATAAATCTGGTTTTTCTCCTGGTCTTTCGTCACTTCCTGGATTGCTTCATCCAGGGGCGTCAGCTCTTCTTCCGCCAGGTAAGATTCCACCACCTCTATGTCATCCCCAAACTCTAAGGAAATCAGGCCCAGTTCGTAATCGGAAAATTCCTTTTCTCCCGCCGGTTCCACCGCATCGAACATTTCATCCAGCGCAGCGTAAATCCCTGCCGACGCAAAAACTTCCTGTTCCCCTTCCCCGGCTTCCTTTTCCTCCCTGGATAGTATATGGGTGGTAAGTACATTTAATTCCCTTGCCGGGTCTAACACCAGTTCCACATCATACGCTCTTTGCGTATCATATTTGTCGATGGAAGAATGCAAAAGCTGCAGCACCTCATCCTTGCTGGCCAGGTTTACGGTGTATTCATTGATTTTGACTGTATACGAACGGTGTAGGGTATGTTTTACATTTTCCTGCAATACGTTTACCATCCGTCCGGTCACATCTTCTTCATCGTCAATATGCCCCCAAAACACTTCTTTTCCTTCCAGCTCCATATCGCTGTCAATTAAAACCAATTCCGCGCCGTCGCCTGCCATAATCCTGCGCGCCTGTTTCAGGCATTCCTCCGCCGTTTCCCTGCTGCCCACTTCGCCTACGGTTTCTCCATTTAACATCACCGTAAACATATTATCTCCCATACTTTCTATTTTAATATATCCCGGCATAAATAATATGCTGGCAATTAATGCTAAAACCGCTACCTTAATTTTCCTTATTCTTGCTCTTTTATAATATTTCGTTAATTTTATCATCTTTTTATCTCATTCTATTTTTTCAGTGGTCCATAAACTGGCAGAAAATGCCAAGCTTTGGCTTTTTATGTTAAAAAAGTAACACTCCTATTTTATCAGTATTTATTTTACTTGTAAAGCGAATGTTGGGGGTGGTAGAATGTACCTGGGGGTGAGG
>CAJTQO010000050.1 GCA_910578405.1 uncultured Lachnospiraceae bacterium
TCCTACAAGTGCAGCAAGATTATCTACAACAGCGAGGACAAACAGGCAATCTTCGAGAACCACCACGAGCAGATAATCGACAGGGACACATGGGAGCGTGTGCAGGAGCTGCGCAAGCAGCGCAAACGCCCTAACCGCTATGATGAAGTGGGCTTGTTCTCCGGCATACTCTTTTGTGCCGACTGCGGCAGCGTCATGTACCAGCAGAGGTATCAGACGGACAAGCGGCGGCAGGACTGCTATATCTGCGGCAGCTACAAGAAGCGCACGGCAGACTGTACGGCGCACTTTATCCGCACCGACCTGTTGACCGAGGGAGTGACCGAGAACCTACGGAAAGTCACCAGCTACGCCGCCAAGCACGAAGCCCGGTTTATGAAGCTGTTGACCGAGCAGACCGAGGACGGGAGCAAACGCCGGAACGCCGCCAAGAAGAAAGAACTGGAAGCGGCAGAAAAACGGATTGCGGAACTCTCCGCTATCTTCAAGCGGCTGTATGAGGACAGCGTGACCGGGCGCATATCGGACGAGCGTTTCACGGAGCTTTCGGCAGACTACGAAGCCGAGCAAAAGGAACTGAAAGAGAAAGCCGCCGCTTTGCAGAGCGAGCTTTCTAAGACGCTGGAAGCCACGGCAAACGCTGAAAAGTTTATGAAAGTGGTACGCAAGTACACCAGCTTTGAGGAAATCGTAATCCACGAATCGGAAGCCCTTGACGGGAAACGCCGGGGGAAGCTCCGCAGACAGGAAATCGAAATCTATTACTCTTTTGTCGGCAAGGTAGAATTGCCCGACTAAAGCCCGACCCGTCCGGCAGTCAGCCGGATAGGGAACGGCAAAATTTTTTACACTTCTTTTACTTCTTTATCTCACATGAGCAAACTGGCGGGGTATGTACCGCACTAGTGACGCGCTAGTGACACTCATATGCCGGGAAATGCCACTATTCCGCCCTTCCATCTTAAAAGAAACTTAAGAAAACCTTAAACCGCACTTTCTTGACCATACTTATAGGGGCTGTTATGATGCAGGTAGTTTTTGGAAACTAGCGGTGGATATGGGAGGAATGGAGGCGGTCTGGATGGAGGAAAGAGGCAGCCAGATTATGGAAAAGGGAGTAACGGATTGGTTTCGTGGAATAGCGGTTATTATGGTTGTGCTGTCCCATTATGCGCAATGGTGGACGTGGTTTGCCGCAACGGAAGGGAAATGGGAGGTTTTACGGCTGGGCGTAAGTAAGCTTGGGGCATATGGGGTGGATATCTTTTTTTTATTTTCCGGGTATGCGATGGTGCATTCCATGGGGCAGGAGCGAATGTATCCGAACTTTATCTGGAAAAGGGTGCGCAATGTCTTTTTTCCCTATTTTCTGGTGGTAGGCAGTATAGAGTTGGTTTCCGATGGATTTCATTCCTGGCAGGATTTTTGGGATTTTATCAGTGGGAAAGATTATTGGTATATGCATGTGCTGTTCCTATTTTACATCGGTTTTATTGTTATATATACAATAATGGGTGGGAAGGGGTCAAGATGCGTTGTTTTTTGTATTTTTACCTATTGCATGTCTTATGGGATGTACAGGGAGGGGATGGCGGATTTCTGGTTTGTGTCGAATGCCGCTTTTGCCATAGGGGTGGCAGTGGGGGAATACGAAGAGGAGGTTGGAAAACTAATAAAAAAAGCAGGGGGCCTGCTTATGGCTGTGCTTGGGGCAGGGATGGCCTTGGCGGTTCGGTCTGGTTTGGAGCCTGGCATTGCGGCGGAAAAAGGCGCGGAAGAACTGTTGCGGATGGAAATTGGCGCATCGTTGATATGGACGCTGCTTGTATTAGTCCTGACAGTAAAATGCAGAAGAAAGGGAAAGGTTTTGTCATATTTAGGGAAGCGTTCGTTGTATATTTACCTGACCCACACTTTTATTTTTATGTGGATGGTGAATGTGCTGGAATGTGGCATTGCCCTGCGTTTTTTGGTCAGCGCTACAGTTACTGTGATAGTTTCCATATGGTGCAATTTGTTAATAAAAGGGATAGGCAGTAAAATAAAATCTGTGGTACGATAAGGATACGGAATAGGGTAGGAATAGGCAGGAATTTAAAGGTGCAGGTGTAAAACTATTATGGAAAAAGCATATAAATTGGAATTTGCAGGGGAAAAGTCAGGAAGCTTGTATGTGAATTGCTGCGGCTGTTCCAAAACAGAGCCGCTGCATAGTTTTGGGCCGGCATTAAAACCCCATTATATTATCCATTATATATTAAGCGGGAAAGGAAAATTTTCCATTGGGGGGAAAACGTATCCTTTGGAGGAAGGGTACGGTTTTTTGATAGCTCCGGAGGAACTGGCTTTTTACCAGGCCAGTGAAAAGGAACCTTGGACGTATGTATGGGTTGGATTTAGCGGCACGAAGGCAGAGGAGTATATGAAATCTATCGGACTTTCCATTTCTCATCCTGTGTTCCGTTCGGAACGTTCGGAAGAATTATACCAGGCTGTACGGGATATGATGGAGCATAATACATATGGCGTGGCCAATGATTTGCGCAGAAATGGGCAGTTGTCTTTATTTTTATCCATAATTGCGGAAAATGTGCCGTTGTCGGAAAAAAATGAAGGCGACAGGGCCAATACTTATGTCCGCAAAGCGGTGGAATTTATCCAGGGGAATTATTGCAATCCCATACGGGTGACGGATGTGGCGGATTACGTCTGTATTAATCGAAGCTACCTTTATACGTTGTTTCAAAATTCGTTGGGAATGTCTCCGCAGCAGTTTCTTATGACATTTCGCATAACCAAAGCGACGGAATTGCTGCAATTGACTTCCCTTTCTATAGAAAGCATTGCCATTTCCTGCGGTTATCAGGACCCTTTGGTTTTTACAAAGGCATTCCGGCAGATGAAGCATATGTCGCCGTCTGCCTACCGCAAGGAAATACAAAAAGGAGAAAGCAGGCGCAACAAGGAACATCTGGAACAGGTTGAGGAATTTATCAGCCAGATTGAGCAGTTGAATAAGGGATAATAAAATATAACATTTTGACAGCTTATTGTAACAATGCAGCATGGAATTTCAGGCTTGGCGCACTATAATTTTAAGTAGATGGAAATCATGCAGCCATGGAATAAGACAGGGCAGGCCGGAAGGGGAAGAGAGCAGAGGGAAAGGCAATGGGAAGTCTGGCGGAGGCTCCAGACGGAAAGGGATGGGTTATGGCAGAAAATATGAAGGAACTGGCATTAAAGAAATTTGAAGAAGTATTTGGCGGCGCGCAGGGCGTTAATGTTTATTTTGCGCCTGGCCGTGTGAACATGATTGGGGAGCATACAGATTATAATGGAGGGCATGTTTTTCCCTGTGCGCTAACGATTGGGACATATGGGGCGGCCCGCAAGAGAGAGGATGGGAAGTTACGCTTTTATTCTATGAATTTTGAGCATCTTGGGGTAATGGAATCTTCTTTGGATGAGTTAAAGATGGAAAAAGAGGCGGGGTGGACGAATTATCCAAAGGGAATGATATGGGCTTTTGGTGAAAAGGGGTATCAGGTTCCTTTTGGCATGGATTTGCTTTTAAATGGAAATATTCCCAATGGCTCCGGCCTTTCTTCTTCGGCGTCGGTGGAAGTGCTGACAGGGTTTATCTTAAAGGATTTGTTTGGGTTTGAAGTGACCAATCAGGAGCTGGCGTTAATTGGCCAATATGCAGAGAATAAATTCAACGGGGTAAATTGCGGAATTATGGATCAGTTTGCCAGCGCTATGGGGAAAAAGGGACGTGCGATTTTCTTAGATACGGCTGATTTGTCTTTTGAGTATGCGCCAATTCAATTGGAGAATGCAAAGATTGTCATTTCCTGCAGTAATAAAAAACGGGGGCTGGCGGATTCCAAATATAATGAGCGCAGAAGCGAATGTGAAACAGCATTGGCGGAACTGCAGGAAGTGGTGGGCATCCGGAACCTTGGTGATTTGACGCAGGAGCAATTTGAACAGTATAAAGCGGCGATTAAGGATGAAGTGCGCGTAAAGCGGGCAAAACATGCAGTTTATGAAAACCAGAGAACAATTCAGGCGGTGGAAGCGTTAAAGGCCAATAAAATAGAATTGTTTGGGAAGCTGATGAATGAATCCCATATTTCCCTTCAGTATGATTATGAAGTGACAGGGGTGGAATTGGATACTTTGGTGGAAGAGGCATGGAAGGTAGATGGGGTAATTGGGTCCCGTATGACGGGAGCAGGTTTTGGCGGCTGCACAGTAAGCATTGTAAAGGATGATGCGATTGACGCTTTTATTGAGCAGGTAGGAAAAGCATATCAAAAGAAAATTGGCTATGATGCGGATTTTTATGTGGTAGAGATTGGGGATGGCCCATCGAAATTATAAAAGGAACAAGGAGGCGCTAAAAGCGTCAGGCTGGAGCGGTTTGGAAGGAGTAGGGCGGAAATGATAGAACAGGATATCAGGAAGTTGGTAGCGTATGGTTTGATGACCGGGTTGATGGAAGAGGAAGATAAAATATATACAACGAACAGGCTTTTGGAATTATTCGGCCTGGATGAACTGACAGGAGCGGAGGATACAAACAATGTCAGTGGGGCAGGCTGTGATGCATCTGACGGCACAGTGGATGGAGTGTCCATGGAAATCGGGGAGTTGGAAGAAACGCTGGGGCGGATGATGGATTATGCGGTGAAAGAAGGAATTATGGAGGAGGACGGCATAGTATACCGGGATTTGTTCGATACCAAAATTATGAGTCTGCTTGTGCCGCGTCCAAGTGAGGTAATCCGTAAGTTCCGGGAGCTGTATGCCAAGGATGCGCGGAAAGCTACAGATTTTTATTATAAATTCAGCCAGGATACGGATTATATCCGTAGGTACCGTATTAAAAAAGACCAGAAATGGGTAGCGTCCACGCAATATGGGGATTTGGATATAACGATTAACCTGTCCAAGCCCGAAAAGGACCCGAAAGCAATTGCAGCGGCAAAAAATGCCAAACAGGCTGGTTATCCCAAATGTCTGCTCTGTGCGGAAAATGAGGGCTATGCAGGGAGAGTGAATCATCCTGCACGGCAGAACCACAGGATTATCCCCATTGAAATCAATGGTTCGAAATGGGGGTTCCAGTATTCCCCGTATGTGTATTATAACGAGCATTGCATTGTGTTTAATCTGCAACATATTCCCATGAAGATTGAGCATGACACTTTTTGTAAGCTATTTGATTTTGTAAAACAGTTTCCACATTATTTTGTCGGTTCCAATGCTGACCTTCCCATTGTGGGCGGCTCCATTTTAAGCCATGACCATTTCCAGGGCGGGCATTATGAATTTGCCATGGCCAGGGCGGAAGTGGAAAAAGCATTTACCGTAAAAGGGTTTGAAGATGTAAAGGCAGGCATTGTAAAATGGCCTATGTCCGTGATTCGTATTTCATCCACGGACAGCGACAGGCTGATTGTGCTGGCCGATGTGATTTTGGAAAAGTGGCGAAGCTATACAGATGAGGATGCCTTTATTTACGCATATACAGATGGGGAACCGCATAATACCATTACCCCCATTGCCAGAAAGCGGGGGGAGAACTTCGAATTAGATTTGGTATTGCGTAATAATATTACCACTAAAGAACATCCTCTTGGGGTTTATCATCCCCATGCCAATCTGCATCATATTAAAAAGGAGAACATTGGCTTGATTGAGGTAATGGGTTTGGCGGTGCTTCCGGCAAGGCTGAAAGGGGAAATGGATGCGTTGGCAGACGCTCTGTTAGCAGGCACGGATATCCGTGCGGATGAAATTTTAGAAAAACATGCGGATTGGGTGGAGGAATTCCTTCCCAATTATCCGGTGGCAGACAGGGATACAAAAGAAAAAATAACAGAGATTCTTCACAAGGAAATCGGAATGGTATTTATGCAGGTGCTGGAGGATTCCGGGGTTTACAAAAGGACAGAGGACGGCTGCAGGGCTTTTGAACGGTTTATCCATTCTTTATAAGGCGGTTGGAAAACAAAAGGATGGAATATGGTAAAGCATAGTTTAAAATATAAGAATGAGAAATGACAAGGAACTGCCATATCCGGCAATCTGCCTTCCAGGATGAATGAAGCTCTGGAAGGGGCAGAAAGCGGATACGGCAGTCTGTTTTTGATTCCCGCAGAGTTGCTTATGGGAAAGAAGGCCAACGGCTTAGTAAATGGCAGCCATACTTTCCAGAAAATGTTTCAGATGAGTCCGTTGATTGGGATTAAGTTTTTGCAAGAGGGAAATGTGCGCCTGATAATGCTGCAGGTACCGTAATGCGCTTTCGGAGCGGCTATCAGTAAAACGTTGGTCAGAAAGGCAGAGGAGGTAATCTGTAGAAACCTCGAAAACATTGGACAGGCGGACGATTAACTCTGCATCGGGTATGGAAATCCCGCATTCAATCCGGCTAAGCGCAGCCTGGTTTGCGCCGATTTTCAGGGCAAGGCAGTCCTGGGTGTATTTGTGTTCTAGCCGTAATTCTTTGATTTTTGTTTTCATGTTTTATAAAGCCCCTTTCTCACGAGAAAATTATAAGTTACAATACCAATATTTCACATTTTGGCTGGAATAGCAAGCAAAAAATATACATTAAAACAAAGATATGTATACAATATCAAGTGTGTGGATAAAGTATTTACACAGTTGATGGTGTGTCTGCAAGAAATTATCATAGATGGTACATGACAGGCAGGAAAGACAAGTTTGTTTTTTGGCTGGAGAAGATGTCCGGCAAGGGAGGGAAAAGAAAAAAGATGAAAGTTTTGTTGGCAGCGGTGAATGCAAAATATATCCATTCTAATCCGGCAGTATACAGCCTGAAGGCATATGCAGAAGAGCGGATAGGGGTAAGCGGAAATGGGGAGGATGAGGTCTTTATAGAAATTGCAGAGTATACAATCAACCAGCGTAGCGGGGAAATCCTTTCTGACCTCTATGCCAGGAAACCGGATATAATGGCTTTTTCCTGTTATATATGGAATTGGAGGGTAGTGAGGGAATTGCTTGGGGATATTTGGAAGATTCTGCCTGGGATTCCTGTATGGCTGGGAGGGCCGGAGGTATCTTATGACGCTGGGCAAGTTTTAAAGGAATTTCCGGTGGTTTGCGGTATTATGACAGGGGAAGGGGAACAGACTTTCCTGGAGTTAGTGGATTATTACCGAAAGGGTTGTGGGACAGTTATAGGCTGTGGGCAGAGGGATTGGCGGCAACAGGCTGGACAAGGCGGGCAGGAAGCTTTGAGGAGTGGGGAAAGCGCGTATGGCCAAAGGGGCAGGACGGACGGGCTTAACCGTATACGTGGGATTGTGTACCGGGATGGAGAAAAAATAGTACAGACAGAGGAAAGGGATTTGCTGGATATGGATGAGATTCCTTTTTTTTATTATGCATACGATGGACTGGAAGCATTCCGAAACCGGATTATATATTATGAATCCAGCCGGGGCTGTCCTTTTCAATGCAGTTATTGCCTGTCTTGCGTCAGCCGGGGGATACGGCTGCGCAGCATAGGGAAAGTAAAAAAAGAATTGCAGTTTTTCCTGGAGCATAAAGTCCCCCAAGTGAAATTTGTAGACCGGACATTTAATTGCAGCCGGGAGCATACTATGGAAATCTGGAAATATATTTGTGAACATGATAATGGCGTGACAAATTTCCATTTTGAAGTGGAAGCGGATTTATTGTGCGGGGAGGAATTGGAATTGTTGGCCAGGATGCGCCCGGGTCTTGTACAGTTGGAGATAGGCGTGCAGTCAGTCAATCCGGAAACTTTGCGGGAAATTTGCCGGTATACTGATTTGGAAAAGCTGCGCAAGGCAACGGCCAAGCTCCTGGAAAAGGAGAATGTGCATATTCATTTGGATTTGATTGCCGGGCTGCCTTTTGAGGATTATAATAGTTTCGGGCGTTCCTTTGACGAAGTGTATCAAATGAAGCCGCATCAATTACAGTTAGGATTTTTGAAGACGCTTAAAGGTTCGCCCATGCATGAAAAAGCTGACAGTTATGGTATAAAATACACTTCCCTGCCGCCTTATGAAGTGTTATACTCAAAGTGGATTTCTTATGAAGAAATAGTCAGATTGAAAAAAGTGGAAGAAATGTTAGAGCTGTATTACAACAGCCGCCAGTTTACCCATACCCTTTCGGTATTGGAACAGCGGTTTCTTTCTCCCTTTGCTTTATATGAAGGTCTGGCGGATTACTATGAGGAGCAGGGGTATTTCCGAAACAGTCCCTCGCGGGTCTACCGATATGAAACATTGCTAGGTTTTGCCCGCAGCAGGGATAGCGGACGGGAGGAACTCTACAGAGAGCTTTTAACTTATGATGTGTATTTGCGGGAAAATATGAAGAGCCGTCCGTCTTTTGCGAAAGAGATGCCGGATAAAGCATGGCTGCGCAGGCTGTATCAGGAGATAGAGGGTATGCCGGATGGTTTTGCGGACGGGATGGAATCCAGAATCAGAAGCAACAGGCAGAGATTCCATATAGAAGTGTTTCATTATCCGGTATGGCAGACAGGCGGGAAAGTGAATATGGAAAAATTGGGGAAACCATGCGTGGTTTTGTTTGACTATGGGGAAAGGAATCCGTTGACAAAGGATGCAAGGACAATCACAATAAATTCAGATGACAAAGGTGACGGAAATGACAAAGAAAACAGAAGCGATATTAAAGTTATTGGATGAGAGATACGGCACGGATTACCGCTGTTCCCTGGAACATAAAAATGCGTGGCAGTTATTGGTGGCCACAATATTGAGCGCCCAGTGTACAGACGCGAGGGTGAATATTGTCACAAAGGAGTTGTTCCGGAAATATCCCAGTGTGGAGGCTTTGGCGGGGGCAGAACTGGCAGAGCTGGAAAAGGATATCCATTCTACCGGATTTTACCGGAATAAAGCCAAAAATATTATTGCCTGCTGTAGGGAACTGGTTAGCAGATTTGATGGGGAAGTGCCAAGGTCATTGGAAGATTTGACATCACTGGCAGGGGTAGGAAGGAAGACAGCCAACGTGATACGAGGCAATATATATAATGACCCAAGTATTGTGGTAGATACCCATGTAAAAAGAATATCAAAAAAACTGGGACTGACAAAGGAGGATGAACCGGAAAAAGTAGAAAAAGATTTGATGAAAAAACTTCCGAAAGATCATTGGATTCTTTGGAATATCCAGTTGATTACATTGGGAAGGGAAATTTGTAAGGCGCCCACACCCAAATGCAGTGAATGTTTCCTCACGGAATATTGCGATGATTTAAAAAAACGCGGCGGAGTATGCTAACGGTAATTTACCGGGATGACGCACTATGACTTCAAAAGTTAGGATGAGGGTTTAAAGTTTTTGCCGCCTCAAAAAGAGTGAGTGAAGGAAAGTGGGATTTTAGCGCAGGCGCAGGAGGGGTTAGGAGAATAGGAATGACAGACAATTATACGGCGCTGGATTTAGAGACGACAGGATTAAATCCCAAGCTGGATAAGATTATCGAAATTGGCGCGGTAAAGATACGGGGCGGCAGAGAGGAAGGGTATTTTCAGCGCCTTGTAAATCCTGGCAGGGCGCTGGAGGAGCAAGTATGCAAATTGACAGGGATAAACGATGGGATGTTAGCGGAAGCTTTGGATATCGGACAAGTATTAGAACCGTTGCTTGCCTTTATCGGTGAAGATATCCTGGTAGGCCACCGTATTTTATTTGACTATTCTTTTGTCAAAAAGGCAGCGGTGAACCAGGGACATTCTTTTGAAAAAAAGGGAGTGGATACGTTAAAGCTGGCAAGAAAGTTTCTGCCGGATGCAGAGAGTAGGAAGCTGGAATATCTATGCGGTTATTATGGCATTGTTTCCACTGCCCATCGTGCGCTGGAGGATGCAAGAGCGGCGTCAGAGCTGTATTTAAAGTTTGCAGAGCTTTATGGAGAGGGAAGGGAAGGGGAGTTTGAACCGCAGCCGCTGGTTTACCGTACAAAAAAAGAGGTTCCCATTACGAAACCTCAAAAAGAGCGGTTATATAAATTGCTCAACAGGCATAAAATAGCTATAGAATGCGATGTTGACAAGCTGACGAGAAATGAAGCGGACAGGCTTATGGCTCAAATTCTTGTAAAATACGGACGATCCGGTTTTTAGCCACAGGCGTTAATTGTTCGGCGCAAGCCTTTAACCTGGCAATTCCATCCGCATCGCCTTCCGCTTTATAGATAGAGGCAAGAAGGCGGTAGGTATTGCCCACATCTGTGTTGGTGGAAATAGAAAATTCAAGAATTTGCCGGGCTTCTGCCACATAGCCTTCCCCGTATAGCTTATCTGCCCATTTTTGCAGTGTGCAGGCAAGGGTGGTATAATTTTGGTCATACCGCATCAGAAGGTCAATATTGGGCGCGCCATACATCAGTTTCAGGTCAGTGTTGGTAAGGCCGGTAAAGTTTACAATGGGTGAGTCGGAAAGGGAGAGGAGCGTTTGCTGGCATTCCGAAACCGTTCCTTCTTCTGCCATCGTATCCATAGGGAGGGCATCAAAGGGAATTGTGATATAATTTAGATGTTCAAGAGATTTGCGGCGTGTGTTATTGGCCATATATTCCCTTTCCCAGAAAGAAGTTCGCTGCTTTTCCATATGGCGCCTGGATTTGGAAATCTCATAGGAAACCAATATAAGGAATACGATAAAACTTGCAAAAAAAGGTAAATTCATATATAATATCCTTTCAAGTAGAAGAATCACCCGGAGGTTGGTTAATATGTTTGATTTACACAACAAAAAGAAGCAAAGGATTGCATCATCCGTCATTATTATTATCATAGTATTGGCAATGCTTATTCCAACTTTATCATATTTTATTTTTTAGTACAAGTAGGAGAGGTTATGAAAAATATAAGGAAAATGTCATTTTTTTTCACGATTGCTACAACTGCCGCTTTTTTGCAGCCGCAGCCTGTATCTGCGCAATCCATTGAACAAAATGTGGTGGAAACAACGGCAGGAGCGGAAAGCGGGACTGTAGCAGAAACTGACGGGAATTCTGATATGGATGGAGACAGCGCCGGGAAAGCGATAGATGAAAAGGAAGGGGACGGCGCCGCCACGGTTGGCCATGGAGGCATCACAGATAATGACAGTGCAGAAGGAAATAATGCTGCGTATGAAAACAGCGTTGGAGATGATGAGACTATTACGGATGGGGGCAACGTTGCAGGTGGAGACAACAGCTCAAAGGAAGACACTGTCGCAGATGGGGACGCCATTGCAGATAGAGACATCATCACAGATGGGGACGCCATTGCAGATGGAGACACTATTGCAGATGGAGACACCATCGCAGATGGAGACACCATCGCAGATGGTGTTTATATAGGAACAATAGATGTCTCCGGTTTAACAATGGAGCAGGCAATTGATAAAGTGGAAGCGCATATTGAGGAGCTGAAAAGCCGGAGTCTGGCGCTGGATGTAATCAATGGCAACCAGGTTACGGTGACAGTTGGGGAGCTTGGCCTGATTTGGGGCAATCCGGAAGCGGCGAAAGATGCGGTGGCTCTTGGGAAAAAGGGGAATGTGGTGCAGCGTTACAAGGCATTGCAGGATTTGCGTCATGAAAATCATGTGTTTGACTTAGCGTATGATTTGGACAAAGAATTAATCCGTCAGTTTTTGGCTGAGCAATGCACGCAGTATAATTCGGAAGCGAAGGATGCTGTGCTGACGAAAACAGAAAGCGGCTTTTCCGTTACGCCTGGAACCGTTGGATATGTGGTGGATGAAGAAGCTTCTTTAAATGCAATATACGATTATCTGACCCAGGAATGGAATTTGGAAAATGCGCAGTTGGAGCTTGTGGCAAAGGTGGAAGAACCCAGAGGGACGGAAGAAGAATTGTCACAGGTTCGGGATGTGCTTGGGACTTTTTCCACCAATTTCAGTTCTTCCGGCTCTTCCAGGAGCGCGAATGTAACAAATGGGTGTGACCTGATTGCAGGCACAACGTTGTATCCCGGGGATGAATTTTCCACGTATGAGGCAGTATCGCCTTTTTCCAAAGAGAACGGATATTTTATGGCGGGTTCTTATCTGAATGGGCAGGTAGTGGACAGTCTGGGCGGCGGCATCTGTCAAGTGTCAACTACTTTGTACAATGCGGTGTTGCTGGCAGAATTGGAAGTGACGGAACGGCATAACCATTCTATGATTGTAAGCTATGTGGATCCTTCAGCCGATGCGGCAATTGCCGAATCGGCAGGTAAAGACTTTAAATTTGTGAACAATACCGGGCATCCGGTTTATATTGACGGATATGTACAGGGGAAGGACATTACTTTTACTATTTATGGAGTGGAAACCAGGCCGGAAAGCCGTGAAGTGGAATATGTCAGTGAAGTGCTTTCGGTGATTCGTCCGGAAAGCGATATTATTCACACAGACGTGGCCATGCCTCTTGGGAAAGTGGTTTCACAGTCGGCCCATATCGGATATAAGGCAGAACTGTGGAAAGTAGTCAGAGAGAACGGTACGGAAGTGAGCCGTGAGCAGATTAACAGCAGCAGTTATAAGATGGTGCCGCGGACGGCTACGGTAGGTTTATCTACCAATGATGTAAATGCGTATAATGAAATGCTGGCGGCAGTGTCAACCAATAATATAGATCATGTGAAAAATGTGGCGGCAGCCCTGGCCCAGTTTGCAACTCCGGCTGTTCCGGCGGAGCAACAGCCAGGCGTTCCTGCAGACCAACAACCACCAGCGCAGCCCCCGGCGGAGCAGCCGCCAGTAGAACAACCACCAGTGGAGCAGCCTCCGGCAGTAGAGCAACCTCCGGTAGAACAACCGCCAGTGGAGCAACCTCCGGCAGAACAACCGCCAGTGGAACAGCCTCCGGCAGAGGAACCCCAGCCGGAAGGGTAACATGGAGGGCAAAAACCGTATTCTATGTTGGAAGGCGGCAGGTTTGGGTGGCAAAGTATGGTAAGGATATGCCAGGAAGCGGCGGTAATAATGAGAGTGGGCAAATTAACAGGAAATGTATGGAAACGTTCTGTTTGGAAACAGATGCGGACAAAAAGGGATGAAGTACGGATGGGCGCAGGAGAAGGGGATGACTGCGCTCTTTTTTCTTTGGGTGATGGCAGGGAGCCTGCCATATCCGTGTATACAGTTGAAGGGGAAAATATGGTGAAACATGCCGTACATGGAGCAGCCAATGCAGTGGCCGCTTCCGGAGCCGAACCGCTTGCTGTGTTTTTTTCTATGCTGCTACCTGAAACGATACAGGAAGCTTGTATCCAGGATATGATGGTAAAACTGGAGGAAGTGTGCAGCGGTTTGCATATTCAGGCGGCAGGAGACAATATACGGATTACAAAAGCAGTAAAGAGTCCAATTCTTACAGTTACAGGCATTGGGGCATGGCCAGGGGCGGATGCAGTCTCTGTGAAAAGGATAAAGCCTGGACAGGATATTGTAGTGAGTAAGTGGATTGGGTTGGAAGGGACGGCAATTTTGGCCAGAGAGCGGCAGACGGAATTATTGGAAAAATATCCGCTTCGATGGATGGAAGAGGCAAAAGAGTTTGACCGCTTCCTTTCTACTGTTCCGGAGGCCGCCACCGCCATTAAGTCCGGCGTTTGCGCTATGCATGGTGTGGCAGAGGGCGGAATATTCGGCGCGCTCTGGGAGCTGGCAGAGGGAGCAGGCGTTGGACTGGATATAGATTTGGGGGAAATCCCAATTAAACAGGAAACCATTGAGATTTGTGAGTTTTTCGAAATAAACCCATATTGTCTGTTATCGGGAGGAAGTCTGCTGATGATTGCGGATAACGGATACGATTTGGTAAGGGATTTGGCAAGGGAGCATATCAGCGCTACGGTAATCGGGAAAACGACAGACAGCAAAGACCGGGTAGTCAGGAAAGAAGAGGAGAGGCGTTTTTTAGAACGGCCCAAGCCGGATGAGCTTTATAAAGCATTAAATTAGACGGAAATTTAAATCCGAAGAGAAAATGGAGGAAAAGAAAAGGGATGAGAGAGCAGATTTTATCAATTATAGAAAGGAACAGCCGGATTGGTTTAAAAGAACTGGCAGTGATTCTTGGAGTGGAAGAGATTGATGTAGTCAATGAATTAGCGGCAATGGAGAAAGAAGGCATTATTTGCGGTTATCATACAATGATAGATTGGGAAAAGACGGCAATCGAGAAAGTGACGGCGCTGATTGAAGTGCGTGTGACGCCGCAGAGAGGGCAGGGTTTTGATAACATTGCAGAGAGGATTTATAAATATCCGGAAGTAAACAGTGTCTATTTGATTTCCGGCGGTTATGACTTGTTAATAACTTTAGAAGGGAAGTCCTTAAAGGAGGTGTCCAAGTTTGTTTCTGACAAACTGTCTACCTTGGAAACTGTGCTTAGTACAGCGACGCATTTTATTTTAAAAAAGTATAAGGATCATGGGACGATACTGGCGAAAAAATACGAAGATGAAAGGGAGAAAATTACACCATGAGAAATCCATTAGCTGAAAAGGTAGTAGACATCCGGCCTTCCGGTATCCGCAAATTCTTTGATATTGTCAGTGAGATGGAGGATGCCATTTCCCTTGGCGTGGGTGAGCCGGATTTTGACACGCCATGGCATATTCGGGATGAAGGGATATACTCATTGGAAAAAGGGCGTACTTTCTATACTTCCAATGCCGGACTGAAAGAATTAAAAATGGAAATATGCCATTACATAAAGAGGACGCAGGGCATAGAATACGATTATAACCATGAGACAATTGTTACGGTGGGCGGCTCGGAAGCAATCGACATTGCACTGCGCGCTATGATTAACCCTGGGGAGGAAGTATTGATTCCACAGCCCAGTTATGTTTCTTATGAGCCGTGCGCCATCCTGGCAAATGCAAAACCTGTTATTATAGAGCTGAAAGCGGAGAATGAATTCCGGCTTACGCCGCAGGAAGTTTTGGATGCGGTAACGGATAAGACAAAAGCGCTGATTTTGCCTTTTCCTAATAACCCGACAGGGGCTATTATGGAAAAGGGAGATTTGGAAGAAATCGCAAAAGTGGTGATTGAGAAAGATTTATTTGTAATATCGGATGAGATATATGCGGAACTGACATATAACGGGGCGCATGTGTCCATAGCTTCTCTGCCGGGGATGCAGGAGCGGACGATACTTATTAATGGTTTTTCAAAATCCTATGCTATGACCGGATGGAGGCTTGGGTATGCATGTGGCCCAAAGATTATCATGGAACAGATGCTGAAAATCCACCAATTTGCTATTATGTGCGCTCCCACTACCAGCCAGTATGCGGCAGTGGAGGCGCTTCGGAATGGGGAGGAAGATGTAAGACAGATGCGGGAAGCGTATAATCAAAGACGACGTTATCTGTTGTATGCGTTTCAGGAGATGGGGTTGGAATGCTTTGAACCGTTTGGGGCGTTTTATGTGTTTCCATGCATCAAAGAGTTCGGCATGACCAGTGAGGAATTTGCAGACCGTTTCCTGCGGGAAGAGAAGGTGGCAGTGGTCCCGGGGACAGCGTTTGGCGCATGTGGGGAAGGATTTGTACGCATTTCCTATGCATATTCGTTAGAGAACCTAAAGGTTGCCATTGGGAAGCTAAAGGAGTTTGTGGATAGGTTACGTAAAGAAAAAGCGTAAGAGAGCCGGATGCTGCGGTGGGAAAACCGCAGCATCCGTTATTGTATAAAGTATTCCACAGTAATGTTGACTTCAATATCCACTTCACCAGGCATAATGTTTAGGCTTTCATCCTCTGCCATTTGTTTGATAGCTCCATAACTGCGCATTTGGGAAGATAAAGCATAGTCGGTATAACGGGCTTCCCCATAGTTGCTGTTTTCACATATCCCTGCGATGCCGCCCAGAGTGCATCCGCCAGCCTGGGCCAGAACGCCTGCTTTGTTTTTGGCGGATTCCATAGCCAGCGTTAAGGCATTGGCATAGCCTTCGTCATATTTGCTGGACTGGTAGGTAATGGACTGGATGTTGTTGATTCCGGCTTTTACCGATTCTGACAGGATATTTCCCAAGCCGTCAATGGGTAAATCCGAAACGGTCAAGGTAGCGGTGGCTTCATATCCGGTGATCCGTTGGGTATTGTTACTGTAATTATAGACAGGCTGCATGTAATAGTTGGAGGTTTGGATGGAAGTTTCCGCAATGCCAAGGCTTTTCAAAAGGTCAATGACTTGGTTGACATCCTCCGTGTTTTTCTGCTGGCATGCGGCAGCGTCTTTTGCCTCGGTGCGGACGGCATAAACGACTTCAGCAATATCTGGAATAACGGTAACTTTTTCACTGCTGTTTACAGTAATGGTATGTTTACTGTTGCCCAGTGAGCTGACTGTAAAAACGGGTGCAGCGTTTGCAGCTGCGTCAGAAGAACTGTTCTTTGCGGCAGCAGAGTCAGCCAGGACGTTGGCGGATTCTTCGGGCTGCGCGGCAGCGGAGGAAGCAGAGGACGCTGCGTCTCCACATCCGGTGAATAGATACGCTGCCATAGAGATGGATAAAATAAATCTAAGCGGAGGCTTTTTAAATGACATATCCTTTTTCTTAATCTTCTTCTTATTCATGGCTTTTCCTTTCTTGTCTTATATCATATTTTGTAGTATGGTATTTTGGGATTATTTTCCGTCGCAGGTCAGATTAGACGATTGGTTTGTATGCTCCAGTATACAGGGAAAAAATAGAAAAATACAGTAGTCTGTATATTATTTTAAAGAAAATTAAGATAAATGGAATATTCTTAAAGGATATGGAAGTAAAGGGTTGTCAATAAATGTATCAGGGGGTAAACTATTAATAATATAGTTTGGAAAAGAGTGTTTGGTAAGGAGGCCAGCAGATGCATATTGTATTACATCAGCCCGAGATCCCGGCAAATACGGGGAATATAGGACGGACATGTGTAGCCGTGGGTGCAGCGCTGCATTTGATTGAACCGTTGGGATTTCGGCTCAATGAAAAGGAAATCAAACGTTCAGGGATGGATTATTGGGAGAGCCTGGATGTAAGACGTTATATAAATTTCAAAGAATTCCTGGAAAAAAACCCCAAAGCCAGAATCTGGATGGCAACGACAAAAGCGAAACATATATATTCGGATGTGGCGTTTGGTGAGGATGATTATATTATGTTCGGAAAAGAAAGCGCAGGGATACCGGAAGAGATATTGGTGGAATACGAGGAAACCTGCATCCGCATACCAATGTTGGACAAAATCCGCTCACTCAACCTGTCAAATGCAGTGGCAGTGGTTTTATATGAGGCAATGCGGCAGAATAATTTTGGAAACATGCAATTGCAAGGAAATTTACACAGACTGCAGTGGAAGGAATAAACTGGCGGCGGATTGGGCAGTTGCTGGATTGGGTAGTTGCGGAACTGGAATAGGAGGAACAAAGATGGATTATATTTATCAGGAGGAAGCAAAGGTGGCAATAGAGACGAAGGGGAAATGCGCCTGCAACAGGCTGGTAGATGAAATGGTAGCGCTACGCAAGCAGAAGCGTATGACGCAGCAGGACATTGCCAATGCCACCGGAATGAAGAGGGCAAATGTGGCCAGGGTGGAAGGGAAGAAGTTTACGCCCACGATTGATGTGCTGATGCGGTATGCGGAGTGCCTTGGAATGGAAGTGGAATTGAGCCTTGTAGAGAAAAAGGAGGATATAGGGCCGTAGGGAATTAATGTATATGAAATTTTTCTTTTCTGTCTTGTAACGAATTGCTGTTTGCCTGCACTTATCTTATAAGGAGGTGAAAAAGTGGATAAGCAGAAGATTACGAAAATGTATGAGGAGAACGTGAAGGCGGTCTACAAATACTTATTCTGCTTAACCCATAGTGCAGATTTGGCGGAGGAATTGACGCAGGAAACTTTTTATCAGGCGATGAAAGGGATTGACGGGTTCCGTGGTGAATGCAAAGTGTCGGTCTGGCTGTGCCAGATAGGGAAAAGGTTATGGTACAAAGAACTGGAACGGCGCAAACGCCAGGAAGAGCCTTTGTCTGAAGTGGAAGAGGGACTTCCGGCTTTTGGCCATATAGAGAATGACTACTTGCTGAAGGTGGAGAAGGTGGAAGTGTTTCGGATGCTGCACCGGCTTGACGAAGCGGTAAGGGAAGTTATGTATTTGAGGCTGGCCGGAGAACTAAGCTTTGCGGAAATCGGAAGCATTATGGGAAAAACAGAAAATTGGGCAAGGGTCACTTTTTACAGAGGCAAACAGAGATTAATGAAAGGGAGAGAAGAATGGAACAACGGTTAGTATGTGATACGGTGCGGGATTTATTGCCTATGTATATTGACCATATGACCAGTGATGCGTCAAATGAGTCAATTGAGGAACATATTGGCGGATGCAGAGAGTGTGAAATGGTATTGAAACAGATGCAGGAGCCGGTTTTTGTGGAGCCTGCGCCAGAGGTGGAGGATTTTAAAAAATTCCTGAAAAAGTCCAGGATGGGTTTGTTTTATTGGGTGATGGGAGCAGCGGCTGTGATTGCCATTGTAACATGCTTTATCGTAAACTTGGCGGTTGAAGGAAGGCTGTCCTGGTTTTATATTGTGATAGTCAGTATAGTGACAGGATATTTGCCTGTCTATCTTGTAATCAGCGGACAGAAGCATAGGGTATTGAAGATGCTGGCCTGCCTGAATCTATGTGTCTTTTTCTTAATCGGAGTGATACAACTGACGCTGTACTATGAGATGGGAATTGGCGACATATGGTTTTGGAAGTACGGGGCGCCGATTGCCGCCCTTTGGTCAGTGATTCTCTGGTTTACTGTATTGGTGCGGGTAAAGTTTCATGCAACTCTTTTAACTTCATTTGTTGTATTTCTCTGGTTGGCGGTGGCTGGAAATTTTCTGACCAATATGTTATGTGGACACTATACAGGGGTTGGAGATTATATGACGCACTTTTTAACGGATGGTTTTGGGAATGTGGCGACAGCAGTGGCATTTTTGCTTCTGGATTTTATAGTTTATTGCAAAAAGAAGGGAAAAGTGGAACGTGGAGAATAGTTATTTTACGGAAGCGTTGTCGAATTTTACGAAAGATTTTGCTTATGGCGGGGCAATCCGTCATTTGGTGGATAAAGGATATACGGCAGACCGTATTATCAGGGAATTCCACTATCCATTGTCAAGGGAAAGCATAGAGAAAATGGTGGCGGATTACCAAAAGGGTAAAAAGGACAGATAAGGATAGAAACAGGACGGGAAAAGGGCTGCTGCAATAAGGGATATTGATATGCTTCCTTCTAGGTAGACAAGTGAAATTATAAAAACTTGTTACTTAGGAGGGAGCAGTTCAGCCTTACTGCGGCAGCCCAATTATATGCATTTCAGTCATCTTCTTCATCTGAGGATTTTTCCAATGAAAAAATAAATTCCGAGCCAACCCCTTCCGTACTGATGACATTAATATGTTCCCCGTGGGCATGGATGATTTCTTTTGTAATGGACAGTCCAAGCCCGGTTCCTTTTTTGTCTTTTCCCCTGGAAGCGTCGGACTTATAAAAACGGTCCCAGACAAATTTCAAGTCATCTTTCGGGATGCCAATTCCGCTGTCTTTGACGGAAACGTGGATTTTATTGTTTTTTTCATTTGTTTCCATTTTGATGACAGAGTCATTATGGCTGAATTTAATGGCATTGTCTAACAGGTTATAACATACTTGCTGTATTTTATCCATATCCGCATTGACATACATAACATCATCGGTCAGGATAAGTTCAATGGCAATGGCCTTCTGGCGGCAGGTGCCTTCAAAGGAAGCGGCGGTGTTGCGGATGACTTGATTCAGGTCAAAATCCGACCGGTTTAGCAGCATTCCTTTGGTGTTTAGATTGTTCAGCGTCAGCAGGCTGTTAGTCAGTTTCGTGAGACGTTCCGTTTCATTTAATACGATTTTCAAATATTTTTCATACATCTCCACCGGAATGGTGCCGTCCAGCATAGCTTCCAGATAGCCTTTGATGGAAGTCATCGGGGAACGGAAATCATGGGAGACATTTGCCACAAATTTTTTCTGGTCATCTTCCGAACGGGCAATTTCGCTTGCCATGTAGGAAAGAGTGGCGGCAAGATAGCCGATTTCGTCTTCGCTGTCTACCTGGAATTCATAGTGCATATTGCCGCTGGCGTATTGTTCCGTAGCTTCTGTTATCTTGCGCAGAGGCAAATAAACCATTTCCGTGAAGAAAATTAAAATAATCAGAGAAAGCAGGAACAGGATAACTAACAGGATGTAGGAAATGTTCAATAAGTTGTCACTGGATGCCTGGATAGCTTGCATTGGGGTGTGGATGACCACATAACCTTTTACTTTATATCTGGAGGCAATGGGGGCAAATACGCTCAGCATAGGTTCCTTAAAGGCGTCAAAAAAAGTTCCGGTAGTATAAAAAGATTCCGCGGTAATGGTAGGGTCAAAGTCTTCAATGACGATTTCATTTTGCACGTCTACCGGGGCTGAGGAATTTAATACCATACGGCCGGACGGATTGATAATCCATATAGTGGCTGAAAGGTAGGTGTCCAATGCATCCAGTTGTTTCTTAACCGCATCCAGGGAAGTTTCACTGTTGTACAGGTCGGAAGCGTAGGTAGTGGCAATGAGTGTCGCTTCTT
Source organism: uncultured Lachnospiraceae bacterium (assembly GCA_910578405.1). Classification (GTDB taxonomy): domain Bacteria; phylum Bacillota; class Clostridia; order Lachnospirales; family Lachnospiraceae; genus Kineothrix. The sequence continues at coordinate 20,725 of CAJTQO010000050.1, forward strand.
TGTACAGAGAGTCTGCTTTTTCACGTTTTAACTGTTCCATCGTCATGCTGGATACAAAGGTTGCTACAACCACAAAACCGAAGAAACCAAAAATAAGATATCCAAGCAGGATTTTCAAATAAAGGGTTTTTCTCATTGGAAGCCCCCTTTATCCGGCTGGGAAGGAAGGTTGGGAAGGAAAGGGCTTTTGGGATCCATAAGGGGCCTGGGCCACTTCAAATTTATATCCAACGCCCCAGACCGTAGTAATGCGCCAGTTGGTGAGGTGGTTTTCGTCTTCCAGTTTTTCACGGATTCGTTTGATATGTACGTCTACAGTGCGTGTGTCTCCTATATATTCGTAGCCCCATATTTGGTCAAGAAGCTGCTCTCTGGTAAATACCTGGTTCGGAGAGGAAGCGAGGAAATAGAGAAGTTCCAGTTCTTTCGGCGGCATATCCACGGTTTCCCCACGGTAGGTTACAGAGTAATTGGTACGGTTAATGACAAGGCCGGGATATTCCACGCTTTTGATATCGGAAGCCTGGGGAGCTGGCGGGGCCGGTTTGTAACGGCGCAGCACCGCTTTGACTCTGGCAACCAGTTCTTTGGAATCAAAAGGTTTTTCCATGTAGTCGTCAGCGCCTAGTTCCAGCCCTAACACTTTATCAAAAATTTCACCTTTGGCGGAAAGCATGATAATAGGAGTGGGAGATTTAGCCCGGACTTCCCGGCAGACCTGGTAGCCGTCTATGCCGGGGAGCATTAAATCCAGCAGGATAAGGTTAGGGTTGTAGGAATCTGCAGCAGTGAGGGCAGATTCCCCATCATTTACAATCATTGTTTCAAAACATTCTTTGGTAAGATACAGGGCAATCAGCTCCGCAATGTTGTTATCATCATCCACAATTAAAATTTTTTGCTTGTTTACCATGTTTCCTCCTTTCCATTCCATAAAACGTCTTTTTATGCTTTAAAGACAGCAATGGTAACGCCGGTATCGCCTTCGCCATGTTCTCCAAGGCGGAAGGATTCCACATATTTTATTTTTTTCAAATGTCCATGCACCGCCTTGCGCAGCGCCCCTGTCCCTTTGCCATGTACAATGCGCACGCTTGGCAAGTGGGCCAGGTAGGCGTCGTCCAGATATTTGTCTAGTTCGGATAAGGCTTCATCCACTGTTTTCCCCAAAAGATTGATTTCCGTGGAGATGCTGTAGGATTTTGCCATTCGGATGTTGCTGCCGCCAGAGCGTTTTGAAACTGACGGTTTTGTGATTGGCTTATCTTCTATAAGAACGATATCTTTCAGATTTGCCTGGGTACGGATTATGCCGCATTGTACAAACAAATTTCCTTTATGGTCTGGAAGGGAGCTTACAGCGCCTGTCAGTCCCATGGAAAGGATTTTTACACTGTCGCCCAGTTTAAGCTGGTTCGGTTTTAATTCTTTTTTCGGGGATTGGTTTTGTTTCAGGGTAAGCTTGCTGTTTGTTTCGGAAACTTTGCCTCTGATTTGTTCCCGTGTTTTTTCCAGGTCTTTCATGGAGGCGTTTGGGCCGGCCTTTTGGAAGACGCGGATAGTTTCGTCAGCCACATCTTTGGCTTCCTGCAGGATATCCCGTGCTTTTTCATTAGCTTCCCGCAGGATGCGTTGTTTGGACTCTTCGATTTTGTCTTGTTTGTTTTGGAGCTGTTCTTTTAAGCGCTTGATTTCTTCTTTGTAGGAAGCGGCTTCTAAGCGTTCTTTTTCAATGGTGACTTTGCTGTGTTCCAAATCGGCAATCAAATCTTCAAAGGCTTCGTTTTCCTGGCTGATTTGTTCCTTTGCCGCTTGGATAATATAATCCGGCAGTCCCAGCTTGGCAGAAATGGCAAAGGCATTGCTTTTGCCTGGGATGCCGATAAGCAGACGGTAAGTGGGCTGCAAAGTATTGACGTCAAATTCGCAGCAGGCGTTCTCTACCTGTTGTGTGGAAAGGGCATACACCTTTAATTCGCTGTAATGAGTAGTGGCCATGGTGCGGATATTCCCTCTATGGAGGCAGTCTAAGATAGCGATGGCAAGCGCAGCGCCCTCTGTTGGATCCGTCCCCGCTCCTAATTCATCGAAAAGGCATAGGGAATCAGCGTCTGCCTGCTTTAAGATAGAGACGATACTGGTCATATGGGAGGAAAATGTGCTGAGGCTTTGCTCAATGCTCTGTTCATCGCCAATGTCTGCAAACACTTCTGTAAATACAGAGAGTTCTGAACGGTCAAGGGCAGGGATATGCAACCCAGCCTGTCCCATCAGAGTAAAAAGCCCTACTGTTTTCAATGAAACGGTCTTGCCTCCGGTATTTGGCCCGGTAATGACCAATAGGTGAAAGTCTCTGCCTAAGTAAATATCTATGGGGACTACTTTTTTCTTATCTAACAGGGGATGCCTGCCTTTGCGGATATTGATATATTTGTTTGTGTTAAAAACCGGAGCTGTGGCATTTTGCTCCATGGCAAGAGACGCTTTGGCAAAAATAAAGTCAAGCGTAGTCATAATCCTTTGATTGTTAGAAAGGGCGTGTGTATGTTCGCCGGCCTGTGCGCTTAATTTGGCAAGGATAATTTCAATTTCTTCCTGTTCCTTTAAAGCAAGCTCTTTTAATTGGTTGTTTAAATTTACGATGGCTGCCGGTTCAATAAAGAAGGTGGAACCGGTGGCAGATTGGTCATGTATCATGCCTGGCACCTGCCCTTTGTGTTCCGCTTTTACCGGGAGGCAGTAACGGTTGTTGCGCATTGTAATAACGGCATCCTGCAGGTAGGTGCGGCAGGAGCCGTTTACCATATGGTTAAGCTGATTGTGGATGCGGTCATTGGCCAACATCATATTTCGCCGGATGGATTTTAACGCCGGGCTGGCGTCGTCGCTGATTTCTTCTTCCGAAAGGATACAGCGGCGGATTTCGCTGGACAATGGAGTCAGAGGTTCCAAAGCGTGGAACAAATCATCCAGGGAATCGGCGGCGCTATCGTCTCTGTCTCTTTTCCCGTAAGATTTCACACGGCTGACATTTTCTAACATGGCGGCGATTTTCAAAAGCTCTGCAGTGGAAAGGGATGCTCCGATGCTCAAGGATTTCAAAGTGTAGCCCAAGTCTTTGTTGCCGCCAAAGGAAGTGGAGCCTTTGCGGAACAGACGGGAAAGGGCGTCTGCTGTCTGCTGCTGCGCTTCGTTGATGAGGACAATATCGGTGTAGGGCTTTAATTCCATACAGAGTTTTTTGCCTGGCTCTGAGTTAGCCTTTTCAGCCAGCATAGCTATGATTTTGTTATATTCTAACGTACGTAATACTTTTTCATTCATTTTTCTATTCCATCAATATTTTATTCTTTGCATAATTGTTTGTTTGGTTCCCATTTCTTCCTGCTGTTATGACAGTTTGTTTTTAAGATGTTGTTTTTTCAAAACATAAACGACAGTATGGATGATACATAGCAGCAAAAAAAGGCACGTAAAGTTAATCCAAATATCCCTGTATGCTGTTTTCGCCAAAGGTTCCCGCAGTCCGGTAAACCAGACATATACGAACGCCAGCAGTTGAGAGGGAATATAGGCAATCAAATATCTGAGAGCCAATGGCTTGACAGGCAAATTTGTACACAGCTCAAATGCAGCTATCCCAATTAGAAGAATCATAGCCCTGTCTAATTCATGCCAGTTACCGTTTGGATCTTCATAAATACCATTACAAAGGTACAAAACGCTGTTCAACAATGTTATTACCGTATATATAATCGAGTAAATTGATAGGATACGAATCCACTTTTCCTTCTTCATTTTCCCCTCCAGTTTCAACTTTCCAAACCTGATAACACGATTATTCCGCTCCGCCCAAATTGTATATAATAGCCAGCGCAATCTTTCCGGCCATATCTTTGTCACCTGTTTTCTGTGATGACTTCCCATAAATAGCAAAATAGTATTCATCATATGTCCAGTCTATCATAAACATATCACCGGTTTCATTAACTCTCATATAAGGAAATATATATTCCCCTTCTGCGGTTGGCGCCGTCCATTCGATTTTGGTGGAATCCACAAAAACTTCATCTGGCAGAACGGATGCCTTTTCTTTACCGGCAGCAAACGTACAGCGTCCCACATTCTCTAATTCAAATTCAATCTGTAATTCATCATCCTCTGTTTTTTTTACTTCAACATCTGACGTAATCGGCATATGCTCCAACACTTCTTTTGGATTGCCAAATTCGACTGCGTTCACAATCTCCACTTCATCCAAACCGACACGGTCTGCCCCAATCCCATCCAATTCTCTTCCAAAGTTCTGTCCCTCTGCTTCAGAGCTTCTTTCCGCTTCCTGCTTCTGACTTTCTGTATCATTTTGTGCTGTAGTAACAGTAACGTCAGACTCGATTGCTTTTTCCTCTGTCTGAATTGATTGGGATGGCATGCTGCTACACCCTGCCAAACCTGATAACGCACCGGTTACAAAAACTATACGGCTTAATGCTTTAAAACTTTGGTTGTGCATATGATAGTCCCTTCCTTTATTCTGGAAATCCCGAAGCATATTGACACGTTTACGTTCCGCGCCGCCTATTTTGCCATCTGCGCGTTGTCGCCAGTCAACGATACCACCGCATCGCCTTCCTCCACCGCTTTGCAGGCTGCCCAAATATCTGGCGCTGAAAGTGTAATAATTGTTCGGATGGATTATTAGTGTTCCATCTAGGCCGAAATTAGATTTGTGGGCTGCATGGTTCGTGCCAGCGCTAGGTAAAATTTCGACGGCGATG
>CAJTQO010000051.1:0-14461 GCA_910578405.1 uncultured Lachnospiraceae bacterium
TCACGCAAAGTGGAGCGTGCAGATTGGGGGAATGAATATTCAAACACGCTCTAGGTGCATATGTGAGAGAATGGTTTCTGCTTTCCAGATTCATGCAAATTTAATATTGACACGAATCGTATGATTGTATACAATTATACGTGTTAGTCATCCAAACCATGCCGTTTCGTTCAGACAGGATGGAACACTGGATTTTATAACAAATTTGCAGCTAAAGGAGCAGAGGGAGGCAGCCGCCATGAGGCAAAATAACACTTTTGAATACCGTCCGGTAACAATGAACGGGAAAAATAATCTGCTGGAGATAGAGGAACATATGTATATTTTGGATGATGTGGAAAAGCCCAATGTTTTCCGCAATATGTTCCCCTATTCCGAGGTTCCGAAGATCCCTTTCAATGACAGGATTGTGCCGCACAATATGCCGAAAGAAATCTGGATTACGGATACCACATTCCGCGATGGGCAGCAGTCCAGAGCGCCGTACACTACAGAACAGATTGTGGCGGTTTATGATTACCTCCATAAGCTGGGCGGGCCAAATGGGTTGATACGCGCCAGTGAGTTCTTTTTATATAGTAAAAAAGACAGGGACGCTGTTTACCAGTGTATGGAGCGGGGATATGAGTTCCCGGAAGTGACAAGCTGGATTCGCGCCAGTAAAGAGGACTTTAAGCTGGTGAAGGAAATCGGGATGAAAGAGACAGGGATATTGGTAAGCTGTTCGGATTACCATATTTTCCTGAAATTGAAAATGACACGCAGACAGGCTATGGAGCATTACCTGAGCGTTATCCGTGATTGTCTGGAAGAGGGGATTAGCCCTAGATGCCATCTGGAAGATATCACCCGGGCGGATATCTATGGGTATGTGGTGCCGTTTTGCCTGGAACTGATGAAACTGATGGAGGAGTACAAGATACCGATTAAAGTGCGCGCCTGTGATACGATGGGGTATGGCGTAAACTATCCGGGGGCCGTGATTCCAAGGAGCGTACAGGGCATTATATATGCGATACATACCCATGCAGGGGTGCCTCATGCCCTGATTGAGTGGCACGGGCACAATGATTTTTATAAGGCTGTGTCAAATTCTACAACAGCGTGGCTATACGGCTGTTCCGGGGTGAATGCTTCCCTGTTTGGAATCGGGGAGCGGACAGGCAATACGCCATTGGAAGCGATGGTGTTTGAATATGCGCAGCTAAAGGGGAGCTTGAATGGGATGGACACTACAGTGATTACCGAGCTGGCAGAGTATTATGAAAAGGAAATCGGTTATACGATTCCGCCGCGCACTCCTTTTGTGGGCAGGAATTTCAATGTGACACGGGCCGGCATCCATGCGGACGGGCTTTTGAAAAATGAGGAAATTTATAATATTTTTGACACAGATAAATTTTTAAACCGTCCGGTGATATGTGCGGTAAGCAATACTTCAGGACTGGCGGGCATTGCCCATTGGATGAATACTTATTACAAATTGAACGGAGAGGAACGGTTGGACAAAAATTCCCAGTTGGTGCGGGAAGTGAAAAAGTGGGTGGATGAAGAGTACGCTTCCGGCAGGGTAACGGTATTGACGGATGAGGAATTGGTGGAGGAAATCCGTAAGGCATGTGAGAAGCTGGGGATTGACGGCGGGAAGTATTGACAGTCCGGCAGGCGCAGACGCGAAGAAGAATTGCGGAATGTGGCAGGGAAGCTTGAGACAAGGCGGCGGTATTTGGCAGGATGTGGATTTTGGAATGTGACGGCAAGGAGGCATCGCTGACCGCTTATTTGGGGATATCGTTTTTGGAGTATAAGGAAAGGACAGTAAAAGGAAGTCCGTGGGGAAAAGAAATGGGCAGTTATGACGTAAAGCAGGAAGTAAATGATAAGTATTCACTGAGGGGAAGGGTATTTAACCGGATACGGGAAGACATTTTAAATGGAAAATACAAAGAGCATGAGGAATTGCGGGAAGTTGCCATTGGTGAGGAGTTAGGCGTGAGCCGCACCCCGGTGCGGGAGGCATTCCGTCAGTTGGAGTTAGAGGGGTTAATCCAGATTGTGCCGAATAAGGGCGCTTATGTAACAGGCATTACGGCAAAGGATGTGGGTGATATTTATATGATACGTTCTAAGCTGGAAGGGCTATGCGCCAGATGGGCTACAGAGCATATAACCAAAGAGCAACTGGAGGAATTGGAGGAAAATGTGTACCTTGCGGATTTCCATGCGCAGAAGGGGCATTTAGACCAAATGGCGGAATTGGATAACCGCTTCCACCAAATACTTTATGAAGCCTGCAGCAGCAAGCAGTTAGCGCGGTTATTGGAGGATTTCCATGAGTATGTGCTGCGTGTCAGACGCAAAACGCTGGCAAACGGCGGGAGAGGGAAAGTTTCCAATGATGAGCATAGGCTGATTATGGAGGCGATTAAGGATAGGGACAAAGAACGGGCAGAGGCATTGGCCAACGAGCATATTGCCAATGCTTATGACAATATGGTAAAGAATGGGCTATATGAGGTCTATGGCGAAGGGTGAGTGGCTCTGCATTGGCTGAATTGCAACTAAACACCTTAAAGATATAGTGAGGAAAGGGCGCATTTTGATTATGGATTTGGAACTGGAAGAAAAACAGAATGCATAATCAAAATGCGCGGAAGGAATTACGGGCAAGAAAGGGCCGGAATTTCTTCCAGGAAAAGGCGTATTTTGATTATGGATTTGGAACTGGAATAGGAGGAAGGATATGGAGAAAATTAGGATGGTGACTCCGTTGGTGGAGATGGACGGGGATGAGATGACGCGGATTCTTTGGCAGTTGATTAAGGAGGAGCTGTTGCTTCCGTTTGTGGATTTGAAGACGGAGTATTATGATTTGGGGCTGGAGCATCGGAATGAGACGGATGACCAGGTGACGGTGGATTCGGCGGAAGCGACGAAACGGTACGGCGTTGCGGTGAAGTGTGCGACGATTACGCCGAATGCGGCGCGTATGACAGAGTATAAGCTAAAGGAGATGTGGAAGAGTCCGAACGGGACAATCCGTGCGATTTTGGATGGGACGGTTTTCCGTGCGCCTATTGTGGTGAAAGGGATTGAGCCTTGCGTGAAAAATTGGGAAAAGCCGATTACGATTGCCCGTCATGCGTATGGTGACATTTATAAAAATGTGGAAATCAAGGCGCCTGGGGCTGGGAAAGCGGAGTTGGTTTATACGGCGGCAGACGGGTCGGTGACGCGGGAAACAATCCATGAGTTTTCGGATGCAGGGATTATTCAGGGAGTGCATAATACGGATGCTTCCATCCGGAGTTTTGCAAAAGCATGTTTCAATTATGCATTGGATATTAAGCAGGATTTATGGTTTGGAGCAAAGGATACGATATCCAAAAAGTATGACCATAATTTTAAGGATATTTTTGAGGAGGTTTATACCCAGGAGTATAAAGAGAAGTTTGAAGAGGCAGGGATTACCTATTTTTACAGTCTGATAGATGATATTGTGGCCCGGGTAATGAAAGCAAAGGGTGGGTTTATCTGGGCTTGCAAGAACTATGACGGGGACGTGATGAGTGATATGGTGTCTTCTGCTTTTGGCTCCCTGGCCATGATGACTTCCGTATTGACATCGCCTACTGGCGTGTATGAGTATGAGGCGGCGCATGGGACGGTGCAGCGGCATTACTATAAACATTTGCAGGGGGAAGAAACTTCTACGAATTCGGTGGCGACTATTTTTGCGTGGACGGGCGCGCTGCGTAAACGTGGGGAATTGGATGGGATAAAGGAATTGATGGCGTTTGCGGATATGTTGGAAAAGGCGACGTTAGATACGATTGAGTCCGGTAAAATGACGAAAGATTTGGCCTTGATTACATCGTTGGAAGATGTGACGGTGTTAAACAGCGGGGATTTTATCAAAGAAATCCGCAGGACGCTGGAAGGGGCCATGAAGTAAGAGGATGTATACGCTTGTCAGCAGCATTGGGCTGGAAACCTATTTTCGGGTTTCCGGCCTTTTATGCATATGGACGCGGAAAGAAAATAAGGCTCCGTTTGAGGGTGGAAAAGTCAAATCAGTAATACGCAAAAGTCGGATGAGTTATAGAATTCATCCGGCTTTTTTTGATACCATATTTTTGCTTGGAACGTATTGGAAAAGTAAGGATACGTTCTGGAAAACGCCTGGATGGGCTGGGGAACGAAAGAAAAACGGAAATGGCAGGTGGGAAATGCCATGATGCAGGAAGCGGCGAAAAAAACCTGCAAAAGAAAGGGATACGAAGAAGAAAAGATGAATAGAAGGAAGAGGCACAAAGGAAAAATAGAGAAAAGAAAGAAAAGCAAAAAGGAGGACGAAGTATGAAAAAGAAATGGATTGCGGGAGTATTGACTGCCGCTATGGTAATGTCCCTGGCAGCCTGCGGAGGAGGCGGCACAGGCGGCGACAGCGCAGGAACCAGCGCAGGCGGTGGCGATGCGGCATCTTCAGGGGGAGGCGGCGAAGGCGGGGAACCTTATACAGTCACTATGGTACTCAATGGCAGCCAGCAGCCGGATGAAGAAAGAATTGAAGCGAAAGTGAATGAGATTCTGGAAAAAGAATTGAATGCAAGGTTGGATTTGGTTGTGCTGCCTTGGGCAAGCGCTACCCAGCAGTTGCAGTTAATGTTAGCGGGGGATGAGAAGATTGACCTCTTCTATACCAATGCTACCAGTGCGGTACAGTATATGCATTCCGGACAGATTATGGATATGGCAGGGCTGGTGGATCAGTACGGGACAAACCTGAAAAATATTTTCGGGGAAGATGTGCTGAAAGGCAACAGTGTGGATGGCTTCCTGTACGGGGTGCCGGTGCAGATTGAGCGTGGGAGCATCCCGGCTATTTTTATGCGTAAGGATTTAGTGGAAAAGTATAATATTGACACTTCTGCCATTAAAGAGCCAAAGGATTTGGAAAAGGTATTTGAAACAGTGCAGGCAGGGGAACCGGATATGACGATGCTGTTCTCCATCAACGAAGGCGATACGCCCCTGACACGTCTGTTTGGAGGCGATGCATTGGCGGACAGTAATTACCTGGGAGTTTTGATTGATCCTGAAAACAGCTCTACGGTGGAGAATTTTTATGCCAGCGATTGGTACAAGGAAACCACGACTATGCTGTATGACTGGTATAAAAAAGGTTATATCAGCCAGGATGCAGGGACGAGTACAGAAAACTGGAGGACAGTGTTTAAGGCAGGCAATATGTTCTCTTTGTTCTTTGCATATCATCCGGGGACTCCGGTAGAGTTTGAAAGTTCTACCGGGTATGAATTTGAAATCGTGCCTTTCAGGGATTATCCGGTGAAGATGGCGCAGAGTTATAACAGTGTTATTTTCTCAATTGCACAGAATTCGGAGAATCCGGAGAAGGCAATGGAAGTGTTGGACTTCATTTACGGAAGCCCGGAAGTGATGAACCTGATTAACTGGGGCGAGGAAGGCGTGGATTATGTGCTGGAAGACGCAGAAAACGGAGTAATCAATTATCCGGAAGGCGTTACGGTAGATACCGTAGGCTATAGCCTGAACCTGGGCTGGGAGCTTCCCAACCAGTTTATCGCTTATAAATGGAGCGGTTCTGACCCACAGCTTTGGGAAAAGATGGAAGAGTTTAATAACTCGGCAAAAGAATCCAATGCACTGGGCTTCTATTTTGACAATTCCGAGTATGAGAACCAGGTGGCGGCTTTGGCCAATGTAGTGAAGCAGTATGCAGGTTCTTTGAACAGCGGTTCGGCTGACCCGGAGGTTTATATCCCGGAATTTATAAGCGCTTTGGAAGATGCGGGAGTGAATGAGGTAATTGCAGCAAAGCAGGAACAGTTTGATAAATGGCTGTCTGAAAATCAGTAAGAAGCAGTAACGGTGTAGCGGGAGAATTTGTGCCAAAATGGCGCAGGTTCTCCTACACTTATAGCATTTATGCCAGACGCTTCATTTCCGGCGGTGTCTGACGTTATTGCCTGAAGAAATTTATTTTGGAATGGAGGAGAGAAAGTGAAGAAGAAATCATCACGCATGAAAGCGTACAAAGAACACTGGCCTTTGTATGTGATGCTGCTTCCGGGGCTATTATATTTATTAATTAACAACTATATTCCGATGGCGGGAATTGTCATTGCATTCAAAAAACTGAACTTTGCGGAAGGGATTTTTGCCAGCCCGTGGGCAGGACTGGATAACTTTAAGTTCCTGTTCGCCACAAAGGACGCCTGGCTCATTACCCGTAACACCCTGTTGTACAATGTGGCGTTTATTTTAGTCAACATGGTGGTGGGGATTGCCATTGCCATCCTGATTTGTGAAGTCAGAAGCACGAAGATGAAGAAGCTGTATCAAAGCGCCATCCTGCTTCCGTTTTTGATGTCTATGGTAATTCTAAGCTATATTGTGTATGCGCTTTTGAGTTCTGAGAATGGTTTGGTGAACAATTCAATCTTAAGCGCGCTGAATATAGAGCCTGTGCAGTGGTATCAGGAGCCTAAGTATTGGCCGTTTATCCTGATTTTCGCAAACTGCTGGAAAGGCGTGGGATATGGGTGTTTGATTTACATAGCGTCCTTAGTGGGTATCGACCCTTCTTACTATGAGGCGGCAAGGCTGGATGGGGCGAGCAAATGGCAGGAGATTTGCAAGATTACGCTGCCCAGCCTGGTGCCTACCATAGTCACTCTGCTGCTTTTAAGCATAGGGAGGATTTTCTATTCGGATTTTGGTCTGTTTTATCAGGTGCCGATGAATTCAGGGGTGCTGTTCCCTACGACGAATGTTATTGACACTTATGTATACCGTGCTTTGATTGAACGGGGAAATATCAGTATGTCATCGGCGGCCGGCGTTTACCAGTCGGTGGTTGGGTTTGTGATTGTTATGTTTAGCAATTGGATTGTGCGCAGGGTCGATAAAGACCAGGCATTGTTTTAAGGGAGGGAGAGTGTATGATGGATTCGAAAAAAAGCAGATGTTACCAGGCAGTCATCAATGTGATTTTGCTTTTGGTTACATTGATTATTGTGCTGCCTTTTGTGCTTGTCTTCCTTTCTTCCCTTACGGACGAAAATGTATTGATTCGGAACGGTTATTCTTTCTTTCCGGAAAAATTCAGTTTTTATGCATACCAGTATATTATCCGCCAGGGAGATAAGATATTGCGGGCTTATGGCGTTACCATCCTTGTGACGGTGGTTGGTACGGTGTTAAACATCGCTATGTCAGCGCTGATGGCATATCCGCTGTCGGTAAAGACATTGCCGCACCGCCGGGCCATAACCTTTTTTATCTTTTTTACGATGTTGTTCAACGGCGGGCTGGTGCCTACTTACCTTATGTATGTGAATTATTTCCATATTAAAAATACCTTGTGGGCATTGATTATACCCAACCTGCTTTTAAGCGCAAACAATGTGCTGATGATACGGAGTTATTTTATGACAAGCATTCCGGAGGCGTTGTTTGAAGCGGCTAAGATTGACGGCGCCGGGCATCTGAGGATATTTTCCGTGCTGGTGCTTCCCCTAGGCAAGCCAATCCTGGTGACGATGGGGCTGTTTTCCGGCTTGGGGTATTGGAATGACTGGACAAATGGTTTATACTATTTGTCAGGAAACCAGGGGCAGAAACTGTTCAGCATCCAGAATTTGCTAAACCAGATGATTACAGATATCCAATACCTTGCCAGCGGGAAGGTGGTAGGGAACATTGGGGCAGAGGTAGCGAAACTTCCGGCCACTTCAATACGTATGGCCATTGCTTTTATTGCCATGCTGCCGCTGTTTATTATTTATCCGTTCTTGCAGAAGTATTTTGCAGAAGGGATTACGCTTGGAGCGGTAAAGGGCTGACGGGTTTGCAGGTTTTTTAACAGACAGGCGCGGGAGGAAAACTATGCGGATTCCAAAGCACAGGATACAAAGGACAATGGCGCAGCAGGTAAAGCGTGTCCTGGCAGTGCTGGTGCTTGTTTTGGTGGTGTATACGGCAGGCAGTATTGTCCTGCTGGACAGGGAGAGCCGCCTGGCTGTCCGGGAACTGGATCAGATGTCGGAGTTGTATACTAACGAGCTGGATAACCGTTTCCAAAGGATTAGCCGGAGGCTCTTTACGATTATAATGGAGAAAAACCAGCCCAATTCCGTATTCTGGGATTATGTGGACATGATGGATGCGCAAGGCGGGCTGGATTATCCGTTGGTAAAGCTGAGGGAGCAGTTTTTTTCCAGCGCATGGGAATACGGGCAGGAATATTGTTTTTTCCTCTATTTGGAAAAGCAGGAAAAATACTGCCAGTTGACGATAGACTCCGAAGGGCGCTATACGGATGACGGGGCAGTCTTGCAGGCGGTTTTAAATCAGATTGAAAACCTGAATAACAGTAACGTGCCTTATTCCGTGAAAAAAAAGTGGAACATCATTTCCGGGGGCGGAGAGAATTACATGTGCAAAATAGCGCAGAACAATGGTGTGTACCTGGGCTGCTATGTGAATGTGAAAAGCATATTGGAGCCGTTTTCCCACATTACAATGGGGAAGGATGGATATGTGTGCCTGGTCAACGGGCAAGGGGAATGTGTGGGAAAGCTGACCAGCCAGGGCATATCGGAGGAAGGGCTGGAGTTGGAAAGAGCAGACCGGTATTCCATCGAAAAACAGCTTTCACAGGCGCCGTTTACGATAAGAATGCGCGTTTCCGGTGAAAGGATTCGGGCTGTTATGATGAACAGTATGGTGGTGCTGGTTTTGCTGGCGGCGATTTTGATTGCATCCAGCGCAGTGATTTTACTTTATTTAAAGAGAAATATCCTGGAGCCGGTGCGGGAATTTACAAAGAAGCTGGAGCAGTATGATGACGGAGAATATGCGTTTGGCCTGACAGAGGGGAATTTACTGGAGTTAGAACAGATTGACGATAAGTTTAAAAATATGATTCGTCAGATTCGCAGACTGAAGATTACTTTGTACGAACAGGAGCTGGAAAAACAAAAGGCGGAGATGGATTTTCTGAAACTGCAGATACGGCCTCATTTTTATTTGAACTGCTTAAACTTTATTTACAGCATGATTGATTTTAAGCAGTATGACAATGCCAGGCAGATGAGTAAGATTACGGCAGATTACCTGACCTATATTTTCCGCAATACAAGTGAGAAAGTGCCTGTGACGGCGGAAACGGCCCATTGTCAGAATTATTTGGATATTTTGCTGTTACGCTATCCGGACAGTTTTGAAGGCTATGTGGAGGTGCATGATGAGGTAAAGGATGCGGAGATTTTCCCTTTCCTAATCCAGGTTTTTGTGGAAAATGCGGCGAAACACGCACTGACGTTAGAAGAGAGGATCCTGATTTCGGTTACGGTCTATCCGGAGGACAGGCAGGAAGGGACTTATGTCAATATTTATATATCGGATACAGGAGACGGTTTTCCTTCGGATGTGTTAGAGAAGCTGCAGCGTGGGGAAGGCGTTTCGGAAAGGGGGCATCACGTAGGGATTGCCAATTGTCTAAAGAGGTTTAAGCTATATTACAATGGCCGGGGAGAAATTAATTTCAGCAACAGTCCGCTGGGCGGCGCGATTGTGGATATTCATATTCCTTACCGGCAATATCACAAGACAGGCCCGGCGCCTTTTTGAGTCACAGATGTTGTTTTGTGCAGGCGGGGGTAGGATGCCAGCCGACGGAGCAGGCGTCTGCTGTTTGACGGCAATGCAGGGGAAATACGCGTTGCCAGTGTCTGGGCGGTTGACTTGGATTCAGTTGCTGCGGTGCGGCAGCATGGGGGTTAGGATGAAACTTCTGATGGTGGACGATGAAGAGTATGTGGTAGAGGGGATCAAAAGGCATTTGGACTGGGAAAAGTGTGGGGTCGGTGAAATTTATGCCGCTTCTTCCATGAAGCAGGCGCAAAGCATTATGGAAATGGTTCCAATTGATATTATTATCAGTGATATTGTCATGCCAAAACAAAGCGGGTTTGACTTTATTCATTGGGTGAGGGATAATAGATACAGGGTACAGGTTATTTTCCTTACCAGTTACGCAGAGTTTGATTATGCCAGGCGCGCCATATCCATGAATAGTGTGGATTATCTTCTGAAACCCATTGATTATGAGAAACTGGCTGACGCAGTGTGCAGGGCGGTGCAGAAAGCGGCGCAGGCAAGGCAGAATGAGGCGGAACGCAAGGAAAGCAGGCTGTGGCGGCAGAACCAGTCGCTTTTGCGGAGGGATTTTTGGATGGAGCTGCTGCAGGGGAATATTACAGGGGATGCCTTTGAAGAGGAACGGACCAAACGCAGGCTGCCCTATGCAGGAGAAACGCAGTTCCTGCTTTTGTATCTTACGTTTCATGACGGGATGAACTGTCAGGGGATGTGGGATGAGAAGACGTTATATTTCATTGTGGAAAATGTGTTATCGGAGATGCTGGAAGGGGTTGGCTTTCTGGTGGAAGCGGTGGCGCCCAGAGGGAAGGGGTGCAGTGTGGCGGTATGCA
The DNA here is from genome assembly GCA_910578405.1 of uncultured Lachnospiraceae bacterium. Classification (GTDB taxonomy): domain Bacteria; phylum Bacillota; class Clostridia; order Lachnospirales; family Lachnospiraceae; genus Kineothrix. The sequence continues at coordinate 10,542 of CAJTQO010000051.1, forward strand.
GGAGGATGGAAAGCGGCGTCCAGACGGTAAAGACGTTGAAGGAAAAGGGGGTGTTCGAGCAGTTTATCCGTTGGATGGGGGAGAAGCTGCAGATGGATATCTGGTGCGGCGTAGGGAGCCTGGGGAGGGCGGATGCGCTGCTAAATTCCTTCCTGTTGCTGCAGGATATGCGGGATAACAGTTTATCTGTCTGGAACCGGGTATTATATCAGTCGGATTTCGAATGCCCGGAGACTTCTTTGCAGAACCCGAACTTGGGGGTGTGGAAGGCGCTGTTGGAGGAGGGGAAGGAGGAGGAACTGCTTGCTTCCATAGAAACCTATCTGGAGGAGCTGGAGGAAAAGGAGCTGGTTACAAGGGAAATCCTGCGGGTGTTTCAGATGGATGTGATGCAGATGGTGTATTCCTGGTTGGAAAGGAGGGAAATTAAGGCGCATTTGCTGTTTGACGGAAAAGGAAGTGAGAATGATTATCAGAATGCCCTGAAAGGGATGCGCAGCGCAAAGCAATTTTCCTGCAACCTGATTTCACGGGCGATTCAGTATGAGAAATATATAAATAAAACGGAGTCAGTGGCGGAGCAGATCCGCCAGTATATTGACGTACACTACAAGGAGGAAATCCGCAGGGACAGCCTGGGGGAGATTGTATATCTGAATACGGACTATATGTCGCGGATTTTCAAGAAAGAGATGGGAGTTTCCATCAGTTCCTATATTCTGCAGAAGCGGGTGGAGGAGGCAAAGAAACTGCTGGCGCAGAGCAATTTGCCGATAAACACGGTTTCGATTTATGTGGGGTATAGTAATTTTTCTTATTTTACAAAGATGTTTAAGGAGAATACAGGGTATTCGCCGCTGGATTACAGAAGGAAGTTTCGAGGGTAGGGGGGGGAAGTGGCATTAGAAGCGTAGATACGGAACTGGAAAATAAGTATCGAAGCGTAAAATGCCCGGGAAGGATTTCAGGACGCGTGAGCGTGAGGAAATCCTTCCAAAGGAAAGGGGCATTAGTAGCGTAGATACGGAACTGGAATAGGAGGATTTGATATGACGGAGCAGAAGTTGAAGGAGTTGCTGCAGGATATGACGCTGGAGGAGAAAGTGAATCAGATGCTGCAGGTGGCAGGGGGATTTTTTACAGGGGATATGATGGCTATGGGGCCGATGGCGGAGAAGGGGTTTACAGAGGAGAATGTTTCCAAAGCCGGGTCGGCGCTTGGCGCTTTGGGCGCGGAGAAGCTTAAGAAGATTCAGAAAGAGTTTATGGAGAAGCATCCGCATAAGGTGCCGCTTTTGTTTATGCTGGATGTAATCAATGGGCTTAAGACGGTGTTCCCGGTGCCGCTTGGGCAGGGGGCGACGTTTGAGCCGGAGTTGTCAGAGAGGTGTGCGCAGGTGGCGGCGAAGGAGGCGGCGGTCAGCGGGCTGCATGTGACATTTTCCCCTATGGTGGATTTGGTGCGGGATGCCCGGTGGGGACGCGTGATGGAGTCTACTGGGGAAGATCCTTATTTGAACAGTCTTTTTTCGGCGGCTATGGTAAGGGGGTATCAGGGGGAAGACTTGAGGGAGCCTTATCATGTGGCGGCATGTGTGAAACATTTTGCAGGATATGGGGCGCCTACCGCAGGGCGGGATTATAATACGGTGGAGTTGTCCAGGCATACGTTTAAGGAGTTTTATTTGCCGGCTTATCAGGCGGGGATTGATGCGGGCGCTGCTTTGGTGATGACTTCTTTTAATACGGTGGACGGTGTGCCGGCTACGGGGAATCGGTGGCTGATGCGGGATGTGCTGCGTGGGGAAATGGGTTTTGACGGCGTCCTGATTTCTGACTGGGCGGCGATTGAAGAGATTATTTACCATGGGTATTGCGCAGACCGGAAGGAAGCGGCTGTCCGGGCGGTGCAGGCCGGGGTGGACATTGATATGATGACAGGGATTTATTCGGAGAATCTGTGCAATTTGGTGCGGGATGGGAAGGTGTCGGAAGCGTTGGTGGATGAGGCAGTGTACCGGATTCTGGAACTGAAAAACAAGCTTGGGCTGTTTGAGAATCCTTATAAGGATGCAGATGAGGAAAAGGAGAAAGAAGTAATCCTTTGCAGCGCGCACAGGGAGTTGGCAAGGGAAGCAGCCAGGAAATCTTTTGTATTGTTGAAAAATGACGGGGCGCTGCCATTGGTAAAAGGGAAAAAGGTGGCGTACCTTGGGCCGTATGTGGAAAACCGCAATATGATGGGTTCCTGGTCTATTGTGGGCGAAGCCAAGGATGTGACCACATTGAAGGAAGCCGTGATGGAGCGGGAAGAGGGGAAAGATGCTGTATTTGGCCCCGGTTGCACGCTTTTGGGCGGAGAGATGAAGCTGGAAGGCTTTACGGAAACGATGGAAGAGGAGCCTTCGGCGCAAGAATGCCAGGTTATGTTAGAGGAAGCGGTGGAACTGGCCAAAGGAGCGGATATGGTGGTATTGGCCCTGGGCGAACACCGACTGCAGTCCGGGGAGGCCACCAGCAATGCTACGATACAGATTCCGAAGGTGCAGATGGAGCTGTTGCGTAAGGTCTGCGCGGTGAATGGAAATGTGGCGGTGGTGTTGTTTTCCGGCAGGCCATTGGATATCCGGGAAATTTCGGAAAAGGCGCAGGCTGTTTTGCAGGTATGGATGCCTGGGACGGAAGGGGCGCGGGCGATTATGGATGTGCTTTCCGGGGATTATAACCCAAGCGGTAAACTGCCGATGAGTTTCCCATATTGTGTAGGACAGGTTCCGGTGCATTATAATGAGTATTCCACCGGGCGGCCCCATGTGGAAGGGAAGGATAAGGACAGATTCCGCTCTAAGTATTTGGATATCCCCAATGAACCGTTGTATCCGTTTGGATATGGGAAAAGCTATACCAGATTTGCCATTTCCCCGGTGGAGATGGATAAGGAACGGATGAAGAAAGGGGAAACGCTGCAGGCGTCGGTAAATGTGAAGAACGTGGGTGATGTGGCCGGTACGGAAACGCTGCAGATGTATATCCGCGATATTGCGGCAAGTGTGGTAAGGCCGGTGAAAGAATTGAAGGGGTTCCGGAAAGTGACTTTGGAGCCGGGACAGGAAGAGAAAGTTTGTTTTGAAATAGGGGACAGACAGTTACGGTTTTTGACTGAAAATGACCGTTGGGAGAGTGAGCCGGGAGAATTTGAAGTGTTCGTAGGCGCGGACAGCAGCACAGTGAATGGTGCGAAGTTCTGGCTGGAGTAAAAGAAATCCTGATAGGAAAGAAAGTAATGACAGAAGCGGTGGCAAAGCGCATCCTAGAGCGTGTTTGAAAATTGCTTTCCGACAGATGTGCGTCACAATTTGCGGGAGACTAAGAGCATGAATGCTCTACCAAAGGAGGGCGCATAGCGGGCTATGTAACCTGAATTTGACGCAAATCTCACGCAAAGTGGGGCGTGCATTGTCAGGAATGAATTTTCAAACACTAGCTTCTTAGGCATTTCCGCAGGAGATTTTTGATGGATTTATTCTTCCGCTCCCAATAGTTCCCACTGTTCCATCAATTGCTCCAGTTCATCGGCAATCGCCGCTTTTTCTTTGGAAAGTTCCTGCAGTTTGGCAACGTTGGTGCAGATGTCCGGCTTTGCCATCTGCAGGTCAAGTTCCGCATCCCGCTTTTCCAGGGTTTCTATCCGGTCTTCCACCCGCTTTAGCTCATTTTCCCGTTTCCGCTGCCTTGCCTGCAGTTCTTTCTGCTCCTTCCATGCCTGCTTTGACGAAAGGGGCATGTTGCTTTCGTCCGCTGCATTGGCTGTAACGTTGGGACGGTAGGAGTCAGCGCCGGTTTGCTTACCGGGAGCCGTCTGGCCATAAGAGCCATAACCGGATTGGCTGCCGACGGTTTTTGCAGCGCGCCCCTGGTTC
>CAJTQO010000051.1:14471-25272 GCA_910578405.1 uncultured Lachnospiraceae bacterium
AACCGGCGCTGACTCCTACCGTCCCAACGTTACAGCCAATGCAGCGCGCCCCTGGTTCTGGCCAGCCTTTGGCAAGGAGGAAGCGTCTGCGGCTGCCAGTTGCATTTTTTTCTCCAGGTAGTAATCATAATTCCCCAGGTAGTTGACTAACGTTTGATTGGTCAGCTCCAGGATACGGCTGGCAGTGCGGTTGATAAAGTAACGGTCATGAGACACGTATAGCACAGTCCCGGTATAGCCGTTCAAAGCGTCTTCCAGTATTTCCTTGGAGGCAATGTCCAGGTGGTTGGTAGGCTCGTCCAGGATTAGGAAGTTGGATTCCGAGAGCATCAGCTTGGCAAGGGAAACCCGTCCCCGTTCGCCGCCGCTTAAATCGCCAATCCGTTTAAACACATCATCCCCGGTGAATAGGAAAGCGGCTAAAGCGCTGCGGATTTCCGTATTGTTTAAGGAAGGGTACTCATCGGAAATTTCTTCAAACAACGTTTTTTCCATATGAAGCACATGATGCTCCTGGTCGTAATAGCCGATATGTACGTTTGTGCCAAGACGTAAGAGGCCGCTGTCGGCAGGCAGCAGGCCGTTGATGATTTTTAATATCGTAGTTTTCCCGGCGCCGTTATCGCCGATAATGGCCACATGTTCCCCTTTTTTTATATCAAAGCCAATCTCCTGGAACAACCGCAGCGTATCAAAAGATTTAGACAGGTTTTCCACATGCAGCACATCATTGCCACTGGCATATTTTGGCTCCAGCGTAATGTGCATATCGGTGCGGGCCTGGGTCGGTTTGTCCAGCCGGTCTATCTTATTCAGCATTTTCTCACGGCTTTCCGCGCGTTTGATAGATTTTTCCCGGTTAAAAGACTTTAACTTGGCGATAACCTCTTCCTGGTGTTTGATTTCCTGCTGCTGGTTCATATAGGCTTTTAGCTGTGCGGCGCGAAGTTGTTCCTTTTTTACGGCATAACTGCTGTAATTGCCCTGGAAAACCGTGGCTTTGGTCTGGTCAATTTCAATGATTTTGTTGGTAATGCGGTCCAGAAAATAGCGGTCATGGGAAACCACGATAACCGCTCCTTTATAATTCATCAGGTATGTTTCCAGCCAGGCAATGGAAGACATATCCAGATGGTTGGTAGGTTCGTCCAGCATAATCAAATCTGGTTTCTGCAAAAGGAGTTTGCTTAGGGCCACCCGTGTTTTCTGCCCGCCGGACAAGGTGGAAACCTGCTTGTCAAATTCCTCTTCGGCAAAGCCAAGCCCTTTTAAAACGCCCACAAGTTCACTGCGGTAGGTGTAGCCGCCGTTCGATTCAAAACGGTGGGTCATTTGGGCGTATTGCTCCATAAGCCGATTTAGCTCCTGTTCGTTTGCAGTCTTCATTTGCAGCTCCGTCTGACGGAGGCGGTCTTCCAGGGCAACCAGTTCCTGCTTTATGGTGAGGAGTTCTTCGTAAATTGTGTTTTGCGTATCCACGGCCTGATGCTGTGCCAGATAGCCGAAATTTTTGTCTCTGGACAGAGCTACGATGCCTTCGTCCGCCTGCAGCCCGCCGACAATAATTTTTAACAGGGTGGTTTTTCCTGCCCCGTTAATGCCTACAATAGCCGCTTTGTCCTGGTCTTCAATATGGAAAGAAATATCTTTTAAAACCTGTTTTTCATTAAATGCGATTGAAATATTTTGACATGATAAAATCATGGAAACCTCCATTCTTTCATACCGTTCCGGTTTTAGTTTCACTGCTTGCCTCTTATCGTCCGCGCTTATGCCCTTAATGTTACAATCTCCATGGGGGCTTAGCCTGCGGACAGTGACATCTTCTATTTTAACGGTGATAAAACCTGCTGTCAATTCATTGACATTATTTTAACAACTCTTTATAATAGATACATTGGGGATGTTTGGAATATCTTGGGGAAATGATTTTGGAAATGATTTTTCGGGATGCAGGAACAGGGTCTTGGCCTCTTTTTGCGCCTGTTTTAAGGAGGGCGCGGGAGGCTATATAGGAAACAGGGAGAAACACCGTGGAAGAAAAGGAAATTTCACAGGCAGTCATCGGCCGTTTACCGCGTTATTTCCGGTATCTGGGGGAATTGAAGGATCAGGGGATTGAGAGAGTGTCTTCGCAGGAACTAAGCGATATTATGAAGGTGACTGCTTCACAGATTAGGCAGGATTTGAATAATTTTGGAGGCTTCGGGCAGCAGGGATATGGCTATAATGTGGAATACCTGTTCCAGGAGATTGGAAAGATACTTGGGTTGGACCAAAACCATAACCTTATTATTATCGGAGCGGGCAATCTGGGGCAGGCGCTTGTGAATTATGGGAATTTTGAGCGCAGAGGCTTCCTTTTTAAGGGGGTTTTTGACAGCAATCCAAGGCTGCATGGGAAAAGGATACGGGACAAGACCGTACAGCCCATGGAAAACATAAAAGGTTTTGTGCAGGCAAACGATATCGACATTGCAGTGCTTACGATACCTAAGACGGAGGCGGAAAAGGTGGCGGAGGAACTGGTGGGATATGGGATTAAAGGAATTTGGAATTTTGCCCATGTGGACCTGAATGTGCCGGAGGAGGTACAGGTGGAAAACGTCCATCTTTCAGACAGTCTGATGAAGTTAGCATATAATATCAGCAGATCCAGAAAGGAAGGGGACGGCGCATAACAGCCAGGAACGGCCAGGAAGAGCCTGGGTGGACAAAGACGGAAGAAAGACAGAAGAAAGATAGAAGAAAGAAAAAGATGGATTCAGGCTTGCGATGGTATGCAAGGGTTTGAACCAAAGCGGCAGGGATGGCGCAGACATAAAAGTGGGGTGGGACATATGGCAAAATCAGAGGACAGTTTCCGGCAGGCATTGTCGGGAAAGAAAATACCGGTGCTGACATTGGACAACAAATGGCATCAGCTTTTTACGCAGGCGCAAACGGAGATACCGATGGAAGTCAGGCGTAACGAGGAAAAGCTCAATGAGCTGCTGAAACGGCAGGGGAAATTGAATACGGAATCAAAGGAAATACGGAAGCTGAAGAAAAAGCTGATGGCGGAAATCATGGAACTGGCGGATGAGGCAGGGGGAAATCCGGATGCTAAGGAAAAGAAGAAAATGGAGGAAAAGCAGAGGCTGATTAATGAATGCAATGAGAAGTTAGAGGACTATGCGGATGAGCTGAAACTGCTTCCGGGGGAAATTGACAGTACGAACTACAAATTGATGTTGGCGACGATGGATATTTGTTATCGCAGGATTATGGAGAATACGAAAGACATTGACGTTATTAACGATTGGGTGAAAGAAGTCCGGATTGAAATTAAGAAGAACCTGGTGCGCAAGGAGGAAAGGGAGAAATCCAATTTTGACCTGTATTCTTACATGCATGATATTTTTGGTGCGGAAGTGATTGAAATTTTTGATATGAAGTACAATCCGGAGGAACGCAGAAAAGCCAGGGAAATGCGGACAAAAGGGACGTAAAGAGGGAATATTGGATACGGATGGAAAAGCCTTGGGAATGTGGATTCCCGGGCTTTCCGTTTTTGTGATAATAGATTTGCGGCAGAAAGATATGGGGCAGGAATGGGAGGAAGGAAATGCAGGACGGGCAGAAAGAGTATCTCGTTACATCAGAGGAAATGAGGACTTATGACAGGAACACGATAGAGTATTTTGGCGTGCCATCCATGGTATTGATGGAGCGCGCCGCATTGGCTGTGGCGGAAGAAATAGAGGCATGGCAGGAAGAGATAGGGCCAAAGAAAAGAACCAGGCAAAGCGCAGGCAAATACAAAAGAGCTTATGGGAAGGGGAAGAAAACAGGAAAAAAGGCGCTGATAGCGGCAGGCTGCGGAAACAATGGCGGCGACGGCATTGCGGTGGGGCGTCTTTTGCTGCTTAGCGGTTATCAGGTGGATTTATGGCTGGTGGGGGAGAGGGAAAAATGCAGCAGGGAAACGGCAAGGCAAATAGAGATTATGGAAAAATATGGGTGTCCCCTGCAAAACAAAATCGGGGATGAGGAATATGATATTATTGTGGATGCCTTATTCGGAGTAGGGCTGTCCAGGGATTTGGAAGGGATTTATGCACAGGCGGTGGAAGAAGTTAACCGCCGGGATGCGTTTGTATGCGCCGTGGATATCCCGTCAGGGATACATGCGGATACGGGGGCTGTGATGGGGACGGCGGTGAAAGCCGATGTAACGGTAACTTTTGCTTTTCGGAAGCTGGGACATATATTATATCCGGGCTGCGGGTATGCAGGGTATGTGGTATGCAGGCAGATTGGGATAACGGAAGAGAGTTTTTTAGGGAAAGCGCCAAAGACGTATGCCAGGCGGGGGCCGGTGAGCCGGATGCTGCCCAAAAGAGACGCTGGGGGGAATAAAGGCTCCTTTGGAAAAGTCCTGGTAATAGCGGGGAGCAAAGGGATGAGCGGAGCTTGTGAACTTTGTGCAAAAAGCGTATACCGGACAGGGGCCGGTATGGTGAAAGCAGTTACGCCGGAAGAAAACCGTTTGATTATCCAGCAAAAGGTGCCGGAAGCGCTGCTTATGACATACCAGGCATATCATGGCGCCGGGACAACGGCAGGGGCGCAAGAGCAAGGAAGCGGGGAGACATGCAATAGTATGGAGCCGGATGAGAGTGATAGAGCATTGCGGCACGGGGGAAGCGCCGTAAGGCAGGAAAAAAGCAAAGAAGGGGCGGATATGGACGGATGGTTTGCCCAGGAGATGGAAAGCCGTATGCATGAGGCGGCAAAATGGGCGGATGTGATTGTGGCCGGGCCAGGAATCGGACAGGGCGAAGAAGCCAGGGCATTGGTGGAATGGGCGCTGACCAGGACAGAGAAGCCGCTTGTGCTGGACGCAGACGGCATTAACCTGCTGGCGCGGGAGAAGGGATTGCGTCAATACATGGAAAACCATGCCAAGGACGCAAGAGTCATAGTGATGACGCCTCATGTAGGGGAATTTGCCAGACTTTGCGGCAAAGGCGTGGCGGAAGTGAAAAGAAACCTGCCGGAACTGGCCAAGGAGCTGGCGGACCGGTATGGCTGTGTTATGGTGGCGAAGGATGCGCGGACTGTGGTGGCGTCCAACCGCCGGGAGGGATGGTGCCTGAATGCCACAGGCAATGACGGTATGGCCACAGCGGGCATGGGGGATGTGCTGGCCGGGGTGGTCGGAGGGCTTCTGGCGCAGGGCATGACGGCGCAAGAAGCGGCGGAAACAGGGGTATATCTCCATGGCCTGGCCGGGGACATGGCTGCCGGTAAAATGGGACGTTACGGGTTAATGGCCAGGGATGTGGCGCATTTCCTCCCTTTTTGTATGAAACAGGAAGATTGGGAAGAGACGCAGCCGTAAGAGAGCGGCGCAAAAGGATTGGTCAATATAGGGGGGAAACAGGTTAGAATGGGAATGGACAGGTGTGGGAATATGGAAGATATTTTGGAGAAATACAGCAGAATATATGCGGCAGTGGATTTGGACGCCATCCGCTACAATATGGAACAGATGAAGGCAGGGCTGACGTTTGGAACGAAGATGTATGCAGTGGTGAAAACCGACGGGTACGGGCATGGGGCAGTCCCTATTGCAAAGGAATTGGAGCCATTGGATTATATTTGCGGTTTTGCCACGGCTACGGCGCAGGAAGCCCTGATTTTAAAAGAATGCGGCATTGCCAAAAATGTGCTGACGCTTGGCTATGCGTTTTCCTGTGATTATAAGGATATGGTAAGAAGGGGGATAAGGGCGACTGTATTCCGGCCGGATACCATAGAGGAACTGGCGGTTTGCGCCGGAAGGCTTGGACGGAAAGCCGTTGTACACATAAAAGTGGATACCGGGATGTCCCGCATTGGCGTCCGGCCGGATAGGGAAGGGCTGGCGTTGGTGAAAAAGGCGCTGGATACGCCGGAGCTTGTGCTGGAAGGGATATTTACCCATTTTGCACGGGCGGATGAAAGGGATAAAACATCTGCGAAAACCCAATTGGCGCAGTTTGTACGGTTTGTAGACCATGTGGAAAAGGAGACGGGATACCGCATTCCGGTTTGTCATTGCTCCAACAGCGCAGGACTGATGGAGCTGCGGGAAGCGGATATGGACGCTGTACGCGCCGGGATTGCCCTTTATGGGCTATGGCCGTCGCAGGAGATGGACAGGAGCCGGATTTCTTTGCATCCGGCTATGGAAATAAAGAGCCGCATCGTTTATGTAAAAGAGGTGGAAGAAGGGACGCAGGTAAGCTATGGAGGGACATTTACCGCCCATAGGCCCATGCGGGTGGCGACGGTGCCGGTAGGTTATGGAGACGGGTATCCGAGGGGGCTTTCCGGCAAAGGCCGTATCCTGGTCCGGGGGAGGAAGGCGCCTGTGATTGGCCGTATTTGTATGGATCAGTTTATGGTGGATGTGACGGATATTCCAAACGCACGGCAGGGGGATTGGGTGACATTGGTTGGGAAAGAAGGGGAAGAAGAAATTACCATGGAGGAATTGGGCAGGCTGTCAGGCAGGTTTCATTATGAACTGGCCTGCTGCATAGGGAAAAGGGTACCACGGATTTATCTAAAGTCAGGGAAAATTGTCGGGGCAAAAGATTATTTTCAGGATTTTGGGTAGAAAATGAATACCTTCGGATAAACTGGCAATAATTTAGCCATACAAGTTTATAATGAAGGGTGAGAAAAAATGAAACGTGGAGACATTTATTATGCGGATTTACGTCCGGTCATTGGTTCTGAACAAGGAGGCGTTCGTCCGGTGTTAATTATACAGAATGATATTGGGAACAGGCACAGCCCTACCGTAATCTGTGCGGCGATTACATCCAAATTGAACAAAGCAAAACTGCCGACCCATATTGAACTGAATGCGGACCGGTATGATATGGTGAAAGATTCGGTGATTTTGTTAGAGCAGTTACGGACGATAGATAAAAAAAGGCTGAAGGATAAAGTCTGCCATTTGGACAGTGAGATTATGGAGAAGGTGAATGAGGGATTGCTCATCAGCCTGGAGTTAAAGGCAGGTATGCATAATATGTATCATACATAAGAAGTATGGGCGGGGAGCCCGCCCATAGAGATATTTTGCGTTTTGCCTGCAATATGCGTTATTTCCTTTTGACAGGGAGCCAGATTTCACTGTAATATTTTTCGTCCTGTGTGCAGTTTTCGTAGTTTTGCGGATTAGAATAATATTCTATATTATATCCGCCTGCAAATTCATAGTCTTTGCAGTTAGGGAGCCATTCAGAAAAGATTTTTGCATTGACTTCCTGCAGCGCTTCCGGGATAGGGCCTGTGCAGGGGAATACCGCCCAGGTATGCTTCGCTATTTCAAAGACTTTGCATCCGTCTGGCCTATCTTTTCCTTCTTTGTAATCATCTGCAATCAGATATTCAAATTCCTCTCCAGCCCCATTGCTTTCTATACATATGCCATAGGCGCCGCAGATATATTTTGCATTTTCCGATTGGAAATGCTGTGACCAAAAGGCGGGGATTTCCAGATATGAAGTTTCCATATGGAACATTTTGGATATGCCAATTACTTGGAAAGCTTCTTTTTCCATTATTTTGTAGTCCATAATATAGCCTCCTTTGTGCATTTTCATTATTATAGCATAGTTATATAAGCTTGTATATGGAACCGGCATGGCATTTTTACAGGGCAGACGCTTGACGCAACAAGGGTAAAATGGTATAGTTTATAATGACATTTTCAGAAAGGATGTCAGGATAAGAGGTTATAACAAATTTTAGAGCGGAATCAGGAGGGGATGGGGTTATGGACGATGGCGGGCCTACTGCCAGTATTATTCTATTTATCGTATTGATTTTTATTGATATGTTTTTTTATGGATTTGGTGCGGCGATACACGGGCTGAACGGAAAGGATATTGAGAAGCGGGCAAAGGAGGAGAACGACAAAAAGTCGCGCAGGCTGGCGGAGATTATTGAGAACCCGGCTAAGTATGTAAATACAGTGCAGTTGATTGTGACGCTAATCAATATTATTATGGGTGGGTTTTACCTTAGCATTTGGTTAAGGCATATCCGCAGGCTGGTATCAAAGTATATGGCAGGAAGTGCGGCTGGCATAGTGACGGAAGGGATGGAAGCGGCAGGTGCGGTTTCGCTTATAGTTACCGTGGCGGTTCTGTTGTACATACTGCTGACTTTCGGGGTGCTGATTCCAAAGACAGTGGCATCCAGGTATCCGGATAAATGGGCATATATGTGCATAAGCCCTGTTTACTGTATAATGAAGGCGCTGTCGCCATTTACCGGCGCAGTGACTTGGAGTACAAACAGTGTTTTGCGTCTGTTTGGCATCCGTGCGGACGAAGGGCTGGCAGATGTGACGGAAGAGGAAATCATATCCATGGTAAACGAAGGCCATGAGCAAGGGGTTTTGCAGGCTGCGGAAGCGGAGATGATTACGAATATTTTTGAATTTGGCGACAAGGAAGCTAAGGATATTATGACGCACCGCGGGGATATGGTTTGCGTGGAAGCCAGCCGTCCTTTGCAGGAGGCCATGGAGTTTATGCTGGAGTCCAACAACAGTCGATTTCCGGTATATGGGGAGAATTTAGACCATATTACGGGAATTTTGCATTTGAGGGACGCTATGCGGTTACATTTCGATGAAAAGGAGCTGGAGCGTCCGGTAGGGGAAATTGAAGGGCTGCTGCGGGAGCCTGTATTCATTCCGGAAACGAAGAACATCGACGCTCTGTTCCAGATGATGCAGTCATCCAAGACGCAAATGGTCATCGTAGTGGACGAATACGGGCAGACTTCCGGATTGTTAGCCATGGAAGATATCCTGGAGGAAATCGTAGGCAATCTGATGGATGAATATGATGAGGATGAGGAATATATAGAAGCCACGGACAATGCGGACGAGTATATTATAGAAGGAAAAGTGCCTCTGCGGGAATTGGAAGAACGGTTCGGGATTCAGTTTCAGGAGGAGGAATTTGATACTTTAAACGGTTTCCTGATTTCCAAAATGGACAAGATCCCCGAGGAAAACGAGGAATTTGAAGTGGATGTGGACGGTTACAATTTCCGTATTTTATCAGTGGAAAATAAGATGATACAGAGTGTGCTTGTTACAAAGTTAAAAGCGGAACCTATACAGGGTGAAGAGAGCGCGCAGGAGGAAGAGGCCGGAAACAATGCGGGGAAAGAAACGATAGGCACAGAAGGCGCATAGGGGATTTTGCGAAACGTAAGAGGGCAAAGGCGCAAAAAGCGTCTGGAAGGAAAGCTGCTTGAGACAGATTTTTATACAACTGGAAACGGAAAGAGGAGAAAAGGGAAATGTCGGGACATTCAAAATTTGCAAATATTAAGCATAAAAAGGAAAAGAACGATGCGGCGAAAGGGAAAATTTTTACAATTATTGGGAGAGAAATTGCAGTTGCCGTGAAAGAGGGCGGGCCGGACCCGGCCAATAATTTCAGGCTGGCGCAGGTGATTACAAAGGCAAAAGCCAACAACATGCCCAATGATACGATAGAGCGTGGGATTAAAAAGGCGGCGGGCGATGTAGGGAACGTAAATTATAAATATGTGACCTATGAAGGCTATGGCCCAAGCGGCATTGCCATTATTGTGGATGCACTGACCGATAATCAGAACCGGACGGCAGCCAATATACGGAATGCCTTTACCAAGGGGCAAGGGAGCATAGGGACGCAGGGCTGTGTGTCGTTTATGTTTGACAAGAAAGGGCAGATTATCATTGATAAGGAAGAATGTTCCATGGAATCCGATGATCTGATGATGCTGGCTTTGGATGCAGGGGCTGAGGATTTTTCAGAAGAAGAGGACAGCTATGAAGTTCTGACGGACCCGGACGGCTTTGAGGCGGTGCGCAAAGCGCTGGAAGATGCCGGGATTGAAATGGCTTCGGCAGAAGTGACGATGATACCTCAAAATTATGTGGAAGTGACGGACGAAACGGCGCTCAAGAATCTGCAAAGGACATTGGAGCTTTTAGAAGAAGACGATGACGTACAGGCGGTATATCATAATTGGGATGAATAGAAGTTAGCGTAATAGGGCAGGCCGGAAGGAAAGGCGCATATATGTCTGCGGATATGTATGCCCTTTTGGCTGTGCCTGTTTTTTGCCTTATGGGAAATGGCATTTTGCGGGTATGTAAAGCGTGGCAAGCTTTTGGCAAACGTTCCAGGCAGGTAACTAAGAAAGTTCAGGCTTAGGAGGCGGCGTCCCATGCGGGATAGGCGGCAGGGAAAAGGGCAGGAAGATGAAGAAAACATGGTTGAGTTATCCGTTATGGTTGGTGTATGCCATTTTTACGGCGGTATCTGCAGCGGCGTATTTTTCGTGGTTTAGCATCTATGTATGGGAGATGGGGGAAAATGGGGCGGCTGCAGGTGTGTGTCTGATGTTTGGCGTGACGGCAGGCATATGGTTTGCGGGGCATGGACTGGCAAGACTGTCAGCGGGAAGGCAGGCTTGCCAGTCTTTGGATGGAAAGGCGGGCAGGTATCTGGCATTGACGTTAGATGCTTTCCTGGTATTGACGCTGCTTGCAGCGGCTGTTTTTGCGCGTTTATCTTTGCTGTATCGGTTTGATGGGGAACTGCAGGGCGGGGCTTTTTATGATATGGCATTGGTGCGGGCTGGGGGCAGCGGGCCATGGGCGGCTCATGGGGCTTCTTACCTTTATACAGGTTTGCTGGCTTTTGTGCTGCCTTTTACCGGGAATAAGGTGGAAGCGGGTGTGATG
>CAJTQO010000052.1 GCA_910578405.1 uncultured Lachnospiraceae bacterium
TTTTGTTTTCCGTTTACAAGAAGAAGTATATTCCAATCCGGCCGCTGCCGCCAGATGCTTTTTTGACTTCTTATAAGGCAAAATTGACCTAAATCCTCTGTGCCTGTTATATTATTCCATCACTGGCGGCAATAGGGCATTATTTTGAATGCAACTGCCCCAATATGCCTCTCACGATTTCTGCAGAGCGCGCAGACGCGGTTTCACAATTTTTTTCAAAATTTTCCATCCCCTTGTGCGAAACCGTATCCGTAATTGTCCGCACACTTAAAAACGGAATACGGTTCACATAACAAACATGGGCTATGCTGGCCGTTTCCATATCAACGGAAAGCGGCGCAAATTTTTCATTGATTTCGGCTCTCTTTTCATCTACAATAAACTGCTCCCCTGTAACCATTGTGCCAAACCAAATGGGGAATGCCGATTCCTGGCTATATTTCCTGGCTGCCATAAGCAATTCCTGTCCGGCTTCAAAATAATTCTCTTTCAGCCATGGATGAAATTCCGTTAAAATATCCTCTGCCACATCATGATAAGCCATACGCTCCGAGATAACGGTGTCGAAAAGCTGGACTTTTTCATCCATCCCTCCCGCTGTACCTGCATTTATTATCCCATCCACATGAAAGACGTCAATCAGCAACTGGGCCGCAATAGCGGCATTCACTTTACAAACGCCGCTGTATGCCGCCACTGCCTCAATCTCCATAATATATCCGGAATAAAATTTTAACATTGCCTTTTCCGTCACTTGCGCAATGCAAGGCAAAAATGGCTCCAGTTCGGTATCGCTGGCGCAAACTATCCCGATTTTCTTCATAAACAGACCCTCCTGTCCTGTTTTTCCATTCCAATCCCCTTGCCTCCGCCTGGCCTTTCTCTTCTATTGCTTCTATTGCGTCATTGCTTCTATTGCGTCATTGCATCATTGCGTCTATTGCTTTTATTGCTTCTATCACGTCTATTGCAGCATCTCTCCTACAATTTTATTTACCAAAGCCCCGTCCGCCTTCCCCTTTACTTTAGGCATCAGCTCCTTCATCACCTTCCCCTTTTCCTTAACGGTGGGGCTGTCCAGACCCAAAGCGGCAAATGACTCCCGGACCGCCGCCCGGATTGCATCCTCCCCCATTTCCTCCGGCGCAAATTCCTGTAAAACCTCCAGCCGCTTCCTGCACTGTTCCTTAATATCCTCTCTCCCCTCCGGGGCAAGCTCCATTGTCTCCTTTGTCTGCTTCATCTCCTTTTTAATCACCTCATACTCTTCCGCCTCCGTCAGCGCCTCCCGCTTGTCAATCGCCTTATTTTTCAGAGCCGCCAGCAGCATAGACAATGTATCCTTGCGCTCTTTATCCTTATCCTTCATCGCAGCGACCATCTCTGCCCTGATTTCCTCAATTTTTCCCATAATAGCCTCCTGTCCTCCTTCCCTTTTTCACGCTATGCCTTTCCATTCCGTATAGCTTTGCCACCCCTGTATCCGGCGGCTGCCGCCACCTTCCCCACACTACACACTGTACTTCACAATCAAAAGCTCCACTCCCATTACGTCATTCATCCGCCCCGTTTTCACTGCCTCTTCCGTCTCCACGCACGCCTCCAAAGCCCTCCGCAAATCTGCGCTTTCAAACTTTCCCGCCTGCGCTGCATACTTCCCTGCAATGAACGGCTGCAGGCCCACTTTTCCCCCAATCGCCTTATTGTCATACCCCTTTCGTTTCAGCTCCTTCACTTGCAGCAGCATATTAAACTGTCTGGCAATCAAATATAAAATACGCATCGCCGGTTCCTTTAACGACAGCAACTCATAGTATAAATCCAAAGCCCGCTTCTGCCTGCGGTCTGCAATGGCGCTTATCATGTCAAAAATATGGCTGCTGACGCGCTGGATACAAATATCCTCAATATCCTGCTCTGTAACCGAATCCCTGTCCATGCAATAGCACATCAGCTTCTCCAGCTCACCCCGGATGTTTTCCATATCCGTTCCTGTTTTTTCCAAAAAACTGTCCAAAGCCCGTTCCGTAATCTGCTTCCCTTCCCTCCGCAGCATCCCAAGAACCCACTTCTTTAAAGTCGCTTCATTCTGCACCGGAAATTCCACCACAGTCCCCTTTGCCGCAACAGCCTTATACAGCCTGCTCCTCTTATCCACTTCTTTTTCCACAAAAACCAGATACGCTGTCTCGGCCGGCTGTGCCAAATATTCCGCCATTTTTTCCCCGTCGGCTTTAAACAAATTGCTGTTTTCCAGTATAATCACACGTCTTTGCGCCAAAAACGGCAGCGTTTCCGCCAGGTCAACCACAGCCCCGACGGAAATATTCCTGCCTTCAAAATAACTGCAGTTCATCGTATCCCCATCCGCCGTAAGCGCCTCCCGCAGTTTATCCTTATACTGCTTTCGCAAATAAGCTTCTTCCCCATAGAGCAGATACATTTGCTTAAACTGCCCCGACTTTATATCTTCATTAATCCGCTGCATTCCACACCCCTGTTTTCCACGCCCATGTCTGGCGCCCATCCAATCCAAGCTATATTTCCTCGTTTTGTCCTTCCTGTCGGCGCACTGCCGCCGGGACTTCCTGCGCAATGCTGTGGGAACCAGGCTATGGGGCATATCGGCGGCAAGCAAAGCAATCAGCGCTGTAACATTTTTATGCCGTTATTTATGAAACAATGAGGATTAATCCGAAATTTCACCATGCAGTTCCTGCAATGACTTCACCACGCTTCCCTCATGGGTTTTTAAATAATGGATTCCCTCTGCCGTCACCCTGGCTGCGGCCACGGTGGTAATATACGGAACTTTAGCCTTAATTGCGGCTTTGCGCAAATAGCTGTCGTCGTGTATGCTGTCCTTCCCTACCGGGGAATTGATAATCAGGTCAAAATCCCCGTTGGTAATCATATCCCCCACATTGGGACGGCCTTCATACAGTTTCTTCACCTTCTTAGCAGGTATGCCCGCTGCCGTAATCAAATCATAAGTCCCTCCGGTAGCCGAAATGCAAAAGCCGTCCTTTGCCAGGCTTCTGGCCACTTCCACCACTTCGTCCTTGTCCTTTTTATTGACGGAAATCAGCACCCGGCCTTCCAGCGGCAGCTTGGAGCCAACTGCCTCCTGCGCTTTAAAGAAAGCTTCCCCATAAGAGCGGGACAACCCCAGCACTTCCCCGGTAGAGCGCATCTCCGGGCCAAGCACCGGGTCTACTTCCGGGAACATATTGAAGGGGAAGGCGGCTTCCTTTACCCCATAATTGGGAATCACCTGTTCCTTCAAATCCCGGATAGGCGAAGGGCGGCCTGTTATTTCGGAAGTAATAATCTCCGTGGCCAACGGCACCATGCGGATATTGCACACTTTGGACACCAATGGCACCGTACGGGAAGCCCTTGGGTTGGCTTCCAATACAAATACCTTCCCGTTTTCAATGGCGTACTGCATGTTCATCAGCCCTTTCACATGCATTTCTTCCGCTATCCTGCGCGTATATTCCTTAATGACTTTCACACTTTCCTGCGGGATATGCACCGAAGGGATAATGCAGGCCGAATCCCCGGAATGAATGCCCGCCAGTTCTATATGCTCCATTACGGCAGGCACAAAAGCGTGTTCCCCATCGCTGATGGCGTCCGCTTCGCACTCCAGCGCATGGTTTAGGAAACGGTCAATCAGAATCGGGCGGTCAGGCGTAACGCCCACCGCTGCTTTCATATATTCCACCATGCTGTCCCTATCGTATACCACTTCCATCCCTCTGCCGCCAAGCACATAGGAGGGACGCACCATCACCGGATATCCAATCTGCCCGGCAATGGAGAGGGCCTCGTCCACCGTCGCCGCCATCCCTGACTCCGGCATGGGAATCTCCAGTTTTTCCATCATTGCCCGGAACTGGTCGCGGTCTTCAGCCAAATCAATGACCGACGGAGAGGTGCCAAGTATCCTCACTCCGCATTTCTCCAGCTCCGCCGCCAGGTTCAATGGCGTTTGCCCGCCAAACTGCGCAATAACTCCAAGCGGTTTTTCCTTTTTATAAATCGCCAGCACATCTTCCAAAGTCAGCGGTTCAAAATACAGCTTATCGGAAGTATCGTAATCGGTGGATACCGTTTCCGGGTTGCAGTTTACGATAATCGTTTCAAATCCCAGCTTCTTAAGCGCCATAGCCGCATGTACGCAGCAATAGTCAAATTCAATCCCCTGCCCAATCCTGTTCGGCCCTCCGCCCAAAATCATAATCTTTGGCTTGTCCGTCTGAACCGGATTTTTGTCCTGCCCGTTGTAGGTGGAGAAATAATAAGCGCTGTCTGGCGTCCCGCTTACATGCACGCCCTCCCACGTTTCCTCCACGCCAAGGGCGATACGGCGGTTACGAATCTCTTCTTCCGTCACCTGCAGCAATTGGCTTAAATATTTATCGGAAAAACCATCCTTTTTCGCCGCCGTCAGCGCTTCATCCGTCGGAAGGCTGCCACGATATGCCAAAAGCGCCTCTTCTTCCTGCGCCAATTCTTTCATCTGTTCAATAAAATATGTTTTCACTTTTGTAATTTCGTGAATTTCCTCTACCGTAGCCCCTTTCCGCAACGCTTCATACATTAGGAAATGCCGTTCGCTGGAAGGGGTAATCAGCCTGTGGAGCAGTTCCTCTTTGGATAAACCGTCAAAAGCCACCCCATCGGCGCCCTTTGCATGACCCAGCCCGTAACGTCCCGTTTCCAGGGAACGGATTGCCTTCTGGAAAGCTTCTTTATAATTCTTCCCAATGCTCATCACTTCCCCTACAGCGCGCATCTGCGTCCCCAATCTGTCCTGTACGCCTTTGAATTTCTCAAAAGCCCAACGGGCGAATTTAATAACCACATAGTCCCCGTCCGGCGTATATTTGTCCAATGTGCCATACTTGCCGCAGGGAATATCCTTTAACGTAAGCCCTGCCGCCAACATAGCGGAAACCAACGCTATGGGGAATCCTGTTGCTTTGGAAGCCAGCGCCGAAGAACGGGATGTGCGTGGGTTAATCTCTATTACGATAATCCGGTCCGTCACCGGGTCATGAGCAAACTGCACATTTGTCCCGCCAATCACCCGGACGGATTCCACAATCTTATACGCCTGCTCCTGGAGCCTCTTCTGGCATTCTTCGGAAATCGTAAGCATTGGCGCCGCACAAAAAGAATCCCCCGTGTGTACGCCCAAGGGGTCAATATTTTCTATAAAACATACCGTAATAATGTTATTCTCCGCATCCCGGACTACTTCCAGCTCCAGCTCTTCCCATCCAAGGATGGATTCCTCCACCAAAACCTGCCCCACCAGGCTGGCCTGCAGCCCTCTGGCGCAAACAATCTTCAATTCCTCCCTGTTATAGACCAGTCCGCCTCCCGCGCCGCCCATAGTGTAAGCCGGACGCAGCACTACCGGATAGCCCAGCCCTTCTGCAATGCCAAGCGCCTCTTCCACGGAATAGGCCACCTCACTGCGGGCCATCTCAATCCCGAGCCGGTTCATTGTTTTCTTAAATTCAATGCGGTCTTCCCCACGCTCAATCGCATCCACCTGCACACCGATTACTTTTACTTTATATTTATCTAAAACGCCTGCCTTATTTAACTCCGCACACAGATTCAGCCCCGACTGCCCTCCCAGGTTCGGCAGCAACGCATCCGGCCGCTCCTTCGCAATAATCCGCTCCAGACGTTCCACGTTCAGCGGCTCAATATAAGTCACATCCGCTGTTTCCGGGTCTGTCATAATTGTAGCCGGATTGGAATTCACAAGCACGATTTCATACCCCAGTTTACGCAACGCCTTACAAGCCTGCGTTCCTGAATAATCAAATTCGCAAGCCTGCCCTATTATGATAGGTCCCGAACCAATGATTAGCACTTTATGGATATCTGTTCTCTTCGGCATATAAAGTCCTCCTGACTTTCTACAAAATTTTCCTGCTGGCTTTTATTTTATCATTGCATGGGGAAAGATGTCAATTCGGTTGTTGGGTTATTTGGCGTCCATTGGTCTTTCAAAGGCTGCAGCGCCAAAATTTGCAGCGCCACATATGCTGCCGGATGCGGAGTGAACCGCGCCAGGCGCAAACTGTGCCACAGACAGGCAGATTTCCACCCGTTTTCCTGCATACACAAATATATTTTCCACCAAATACCGCAACAATTCCTCCTTTTCCTCTTTTTCATGCCATCCTATCCATTCCGCCATCGCCTGCCTGTTTTCCCCCAGTCTTTCTATCCTCTTAAACAACTTAATGCTGTCTTCGTTCAGTCTTTCCAATTCCGACTCCATCTTTGCAAGATATCCCTTTTCCTTTGCCTTTTGGGCCAAATATGCCTCTTTTCCTATTTCTCCTTTTTTGTATCTTTGGTATCGCTGCTGCGCCTCCGCTTTCTTTCTTGCCGTCTGAAGCTCTTTTTGCCTGATTTCCTCCAAAAGCCCTTTCCTTCTTTCTGCGTAAAACGCCTTTTCCTTTCGAAACAGCTCTTCCTTTATGGAAACTTCCGCTCCCTGACAGCCTTGTTTTTTCTCCCTGTCCTTCTTGTTCTCCCATTCCTTCCTGCCTTCCTTTTTCTCCCTGTCCTTTTTGTTCTCCTGTTCCTTCCTGTCTTCCTTTTTCTCCCTGTCCTCCTGCTCCTCCCCGCTTTCCCTGTTCTTTCTGTTTTCCTGCTTCCTGCTCTCCTGTCCGCCCACGCTCTCTTCCGCCCCGTTTCCTTCCCATAGCCACAGCGCCTTCCTTACAGCTTCCCATACCACGCTTTCCAGCCCTTCTTCCAAAACGCTGCCTACCTTTTCATGTGCGGTAAAACCCTGGTAACGGCAGCGGAACCGTTTTTTCTCTTTTCCCATAGTCCGGCCGCACTCTCCACACCGCACCAACCCTTTTAACAGAAAATCATGTCCCTTCCCTGTGTTTTTCGTTCCCATCCTTTCCTGCGCTTTATGGAAAACTTCTTTATCTATGATGGGCATATGGGCATCCTCTACACGGATACGTCCGCTTTCCGGCACATAAATCCGTTTTCCGCTCCCAAGCGGCCCGTTTTTGTATGCGCCGGAAGACGCTTCCCCTATATAAATTCTGTTCCGCAGAATCTGCCGTACCGTTCCTGGCGTCCAGCTATAAGTTTCCCCCTCCTTCCCCTTTAATATCCCTTTTCTTATTTTATATTGTTTCGGGGAAAGCATCCCCTCCCGGTTCAATTTCCCGGCCAGTCCCGTAAGCCCCTCTCCTTCCAGATATTCCTTGAAAATACGCCGCACCACCGCCTCCGTTTCCTCATCCGGCTCCAACGCGCCCTCTTTGTCCCGCCGATAACCGTAAGGGGGGATGGCTCCAATGTAAAAACCGTTTTTCTGTCGCGCGGCCAGGGAGGACTTTACCTTATCTGAAATATCCTGGCTGTATAAAGCATACGCCAGGTTGCGGAACGGCACGTCAATCTCTGGCGTTCTTCCTCTGTATTCCAAGCTGTCATATCCATCGTTCACTGATATAAACCGCACTTGCATAAAAGGGAAAATATGTTCTATATAATCTCCCAATTCGATATAATCCCTTCCAAAGCGGGAAAAATCTTTTACCAACACGCACTGCACCTGTCCCTTTTTGACGTCTTCCATCATTTTGCAGAAACCGGGGCGGTGAAAAGCCGTACCGGAATAGCCATCGTCTATGTACTGCACAACTTTGCACTCCGCCAAATCTTTTTTCTTTCTTACATAATCCAAAAGAAGCTTCCTCTGGTTTGCGATACTATTGCTCTCATCCGCCATCCCGCCTCCCGCCTCTTTCTTATCCTCTTTGGACAGCCTGAAATACAAAGCCAAAGCCCTTTCTCCCATTTCCTTCCTCCTGCCTGCATTCGATGTCTTGCGCCATATTCTTTTTCCAGTATATGCCTTTTGGCCTGTACATTACATGCAAAATATCCTCTATGATGATGACAAATCCTTTGCCAATCCCTTTGCTGTTCCTGCCTGCCCGGACAGACTGGCCTGCACACCCTCCCGGTACTTTCCGGGCGTACTCCCCATCAACGCCTTGAACAGTTTACAAAAATAGCTGGAATTGGAAAACCCGCACCCCAAGGCAATATCCGTCACGGAACCGTCCGTATCGGCCAACTGCTTGGCGGCGGCAAAAATCCGCTTCCTTTGCACATATTCCATAGGGCTGTAATGCAGGTATTGCCGAAAGATGCGCTGGCATTCCCTGACGCAGATGTTTGCGGCGCCTGCAATATCCGAAACAGACGCCCCTTCCCGGAAATGCCCGTCTATCCATAACAGCATATCTTTTAACCGCGCTTCCTGCGCGGACGCAACCGCCCGGGCCGCGCCTGTCCGGCTCTTTGCTTTCACATGCAGCAATATGTTGGAAAGCGCCTCCCTCACCTGAAATTCAAACCCATAGCACTCTTCCGCACATGCCTGAAACGCCCGTCTAAACTGTTCAAAATATAACCCGTCCCCATCTTCTTCCCTGAATTCCAAAAAAGGCACGCCGCTTTCCACCAACGGGCGTACATACGCCGTATCAAACACGCTTCCCGGCATTCCGCCCACTACATCGGGGCCAAACACAAAGGAGCGGAACGCACAGGAACCCGGCGCCTCCGCCGTAAAAGAATGAATCACCTCTGCATTGATAAAGCACCCTTCCCCCGCCTGCAAAGTATAGAAACAATCTCCAATGCCTATCCGCACGCTCCCTTTATGTAAAACAAATATTTCCAGCTCCTTATGCCAATGGGACGGGATATGCCCTGCAATATACTGCCGGATATCCCCATCGTTCACTATCAGTGGAAAGAACCGGAGATCTTCTTCTAACAGTTCCTTCCCTTCCCCATCCGTAAAAACGGAAGTCCTGCTTTGTATCATACCATCACATCCTGTCGCTTTTGTTATATTATATGTCGTTTTCCCTAAAGCCGCAAGGCTGGATTCCATGCTAAAATACATCTCATAAAAAGCCAGACCTCGCATAAAGCCATGGCCCTTGCCACTGTGCCCCTGGAATAACCATGGAACGCCGCAAACGTAACGGCGCCAGCGCGCATTTAAAAATTGCGTCTTTAGGATATCGCTTTTACGCATCTGGCAAAATATAATCCCACAAACCCAGAGGAGGAAACACTTATGGATGGAAAAGGAAAACATGTCCTGGATATGACAAAAGGCAGTCCTGCGCGGCTTTTGCTGCGCTTTACCCTGCCCCTGTTTTTCGGCAACCTGCTTCAACAGCTATATAATCTGGCAGACACTTCCATTGCCGGGCATCTGCTTGGGGACACGGCCCTTTCCCAGATTGGCGCCACGGCCGCCCTCTACAGCCTGATTATCAATGCCGCATTTGGATTAAACAATGGGCTTGCCTTGACGGTCAGCCGCTGCTTTGGCGCCATGGATGAGAAGAAAGTGAAAGAAGCGTCCTGCTGGATGACGCTCCTTTCCGGCATATCCGCCCTCTTTCTCACCGCAGGTTTTCTCCTGATGCGCCATACGCTCCTTTCCGCCATGCAGGTGCCGGAACATATGCTGGAAGGGGCCACGGGCTATCTGACCATTATCCTGGCAGGCATCCCTCTTATGATGGCTTATAACCTGGAAGCCGGACTGCTGCAGGCAGTGGGCGACAGCTCCACGCCGCTGCTGTTTTTATTTTTCAGCAGCGTATTGAATGTGATTTTGGACTTCCTGTTTATGGGGCCTCTTGCCATGGGCGTGCGTGGAGCCGCAGCCGCCACCGTGCTGGCGCAGGGCGTCAGCGCAGCGTTTGGGATGGCCTACATCGTGCGAAATTACCCGCTGCTTCGTTTTGGCGCAGCGCAGCTTTCTGTAAAACGGGATTTTGTGTTTCAAATGTATTGGGCCGGATTAAGTATGGCGCTGATGGGAACGGTTTATAATATAGGCAGCGTCATTTTGCAAAGCAGCATCAATGCCTTGGGAACCGTCTATATTGCAGCGCAGATTGGCGGCAGGCGTCTGGCGGAATTGTTTTACACTCCCGGCCTTGTCCTTGGCACAAGCGTCGCCACCTATTCCAGCCAGAATTTCGGCGCAGGGTACGGGGCCAGGATTAAAAAAGGAATATGGACTGCTCTGCTTTTGTATGCCGTCTGGTGGGGCATTGCCCTGCTTTTCCTCTTCTTACTTGCCCCACAGGCCGTGCAGTTGATTACAGGCAGCCATAACCCACAGGTGGTTTCCAATGCCGTCCTCTATCTGAAAGCAGGCATCACTATGATTCCCCCAATGGCGGCTCTCGTTATCCTGCGTAACGCCCTGCAGGGAATGCAGCATTCCATATCGCCGCTTATATGCAGCACGTTAGAACTGGCCGGAAAGGTAATATTTGCCTTTTTCCTTGTCCCTGTCTGGGGCTATCCCGCCGTATGCATCTGTGAGCCTGTGACATGGGTGATTTGTTTCGTTTTTATCTTAGGCGCATGTATGATGCATAAAGCGGAGTTTACGGACGAGACAGCCGCCTGCCTTCCCACAAAAACCAATATGGCTTCATAGCCAAGGCAGGAAACAAAGGCTTATGCCGGCAACATTCGTTAAAAAGGAGTCTGTATTATGAAAAATACTGTAATTTTTGACCTGGACGGCCTGCTCATTGACAGCGAAGCAATCAGTTACCGGCTTTTCTGCGACCTGACCGCCCAATATGGACAAAAGATTTCCCTGGAAGAATATATCCATCATTTCAGCGGGAAAAACGAAACCGTCAATATGCGGCGGATGATGGAAGTACACGGCCTTCCCATTTCCATGGAAGAAGGGCTTGCTTTTGTAAACCAAAAAGAAAAAGAATATTTTCAAGAAGGCGTTGCCTTAAAGCAAGGCGCCATGCAACTGTTGTCTTATCTTCAAAAAAAGCAATATAAAATCTTACTGGCTTCCTCCAGCACAAAGGAACGCGCCGTAAAGATTTTAACCCAAAACAACATTGCGCACTTTTTCCACCATATGGTATTCGGCGCGGAGGTAGCGCGTGGGAAGCCTTACCCGGATATTTTCCAAAAAGCCTGCAGCGCGGCAGGGGAGCCTCCCGAACGCTGCCTTGTGCTGGAAGACAGTGAAGCGGGGATACAGGCTGCCTGCTCTGCCGGAATCGACGTAATTTGCATCCCTGACCTGAAGTCGCCCGGGGAAAAATTCCGCAAAATGACCGTTGCCCAACTCCCCTCTTTAGACGCTGTGCCGGCATGGCTGGAATTGTCCTAATATGGCTATCCGACGGCATTAGTGCGTTAATGCGTGTTAAAATCTTCGCTATCCCGGAAGCGGAACTGGAGTTCCACGCGTTTCCCTTCATGCACCCATATTTTCTCCAAAAAGGTCACTAAAAACCCCCGCGCCAAGCCTTCCCGTCCGTGCAAAACATTATGCTCCCACGAGGCCATTCCCTCCAGCCACTGCACCGCCTCCCTGGCCATGGCGCAGAAGTTTGCCGCCATGGCCTGCCTTTCCTCTATCTGTCCTTCCACCTCCCGATACCGGGCGGTATAAAGCTCCAGCATCTCCTGATGCTCCTCCTGCGTCAAAATCCCATCCGCCCTGTCCGCATCCAGCCCTTCCAAAATCCTCACACATTCCTCCAACTCTTTTTCCAATCCCCCTTGCAAACCATCGCCCCCCTTGCCTGCCTTTTCCTCCCAAAAGGTTTCCCCGGCGCCGTTCTTTCCAAACCTCCGCTCTTTGGCCTGCGGCTTTTCCTGTCCGGCCTCCCCTTCCTCCAACCGTATATAAGGCGCCAACCATCCCACTGCGGCTTCTGCCGCCCTTTGCGCGTTCCGCTCTTCCATCCCCACTATCAACCGCCCCCTTAGCGCTTCCTGCACAAAGGAAAACAATGCCTCCTCCTTGATGCTGTGCCTGGTGCATTTTTTCTCCACATTGTATGTTTTACAAATATAGAAAACGGTCTGCTTTCCATTACGGGAAACCTTCCGGCGTATCATCTGCCTGCCACAGTCCGGGCAGAAAAGCAGACCGCTGAAAAGATACGCCTTATCCCTGCCCGGGGATACGCGGGTGTCTTTTTCCAAAAGCCCCTGCACGGTCCCAAACTGCCCTTCCCCAATCAAAGCCAATTCCTTTTGTAAAAACCTGCTCTGCTCCCCTTGCGGCTTCACTGCCATTTTTTTAATCTTATGGTTAATGCGCCCCCGTTTCCCCTGCACCACCATTCCTCTGCACAGAGGATTGTTCAGAATCCTCCCTACAGCCACCGGACTCCACTTTGAATATAAGTTCTTCTGAAACCCGCTCCTGTACCGTATCCCAAGGCTCCTTTTATAATCCGCCGGAGCAGGTATGCCAAGGGCATTGAGCTTTTGCGCAATCCCCCCATTGCTCATCCCCTCCGTCTTCCATCGGAAAATCCGCCGGATATTCTCCCCTGCCACCGGGTCCGCAATCAGCCGGCTGCCGTTGTTTGGATCCTTCAAAAAGCCGTACGATACATAAGCCCCGGTATATTCCCCATTCCTGCGTTTACTCTCCAGGTGGCTTCTTATTTTCACCGAAAGGTCTGCGCTATAGGCGTCGTTGACAAAATTTTTGACCGGAAGGACGATATTTCGCTGTGTCCGTCCGGCCGTCAGGGAATCGTAATGATCCGTAACCGCAATAAAGCGCACACCCGCTGCCGGAAACACTTTCTGCAAATATCGCCCGGCTTCAATATACTCACGCCCGAACCGGGACAAATCCTTTACGATAATCAGATTTACCTTTCCCTCTTCCATCTCTTTTATCATCTGCCGGAATGCAGGACGCAAAAAATCCGAGCCCGAATAACCATCGTCCACATATTCCTTATAGATATGGATTTCCTCCCTGCCCTTTAAAAAATCATAAATCAGCCGCTTCTGGTTTGTAATGCTGTTGCTTTCCCCTTTATAGCCCCCATTGCATATATCCCCATCTTCTTTCGAAAGACGCAGATATACCGCAGCCTCGTATTCCTCCCTTTCCTTCTCTTCCATACGCTGTAAACACCGCTTTCGCATTTTTACCAGTATATTCCCTTCCGGTTTGTCCTACCCACAACTTACCGTGCGTGTTGAAAATTGCTTTCTGGCAGATGTGCGTCGCAATTTGTGAGAGATTTTTACTTGCGTGCGCACGCAATTTGTGTTATGCTAACCATGTTCCATGGAAGAAACCTGTCCATACACGATGTCGCCGATTGAAAGGAAACGTTCACATATGAAAATATTAAAATGGCTGTCCATTGCAGACCGCTATGCAAAAGCGTACCTGGACAGCAAACTTGCGCCGCTTGGCATAAACAGCAGCCAGTATATGTATCTTTTGCGAATATGCCGCCATCCGGGAATCCTGCAGGACTCTTTGTTGGAAAGCTTCTATGTCCATCCAAGCAATATCGTCCGTATGATAACTGCCTTGGAAAAAAACGGTTTCCTTACAAGGGAAGCTTATGAGAAAGACAAACGGACATGCCGCCTGTACCCTACGCAAAAAGCATTGTCCATCGTCGGACAGATACAGGAGGCTTGTGCGGAAACGGAGGCCGCCCTGCTGGATGGAATGCCGCCTAAAGAGCAGGCATTATTGGAAACGGCCTTGTTCCATGCGGGAAAACAGATTGCCGGAAAACTAAATGTTGTACGTAAGGAGGAGGAAGTCGATGAATGAAAATCCATTAGGGCACGAAAGCATATCCAAACTGTTAAAAGGTTTTGCCATTCCAAGCATTACGGCAACCTTGGTCAATTCCCTTTATAATATTGTAGACCAGATTTTTATCGGCCAGGGAATCGGATACCTTGGCAATGCCGCCACCAATGTATCCTACCCTCTCTCCACTATCTGCCTGGCCATCTCGCTTTTAATCGGAATCGGCAGCGCCTCCCGGTTTTCCATCTGCCTTGGGAAAAAAGAACCGGAACGGGCCGCCCGCATCGCCGGAAATGGCATTTTCTTTATGGCTGTGGCCGGCATCCTCTATCTTATCGTCGGGGAAGCGTTTTTAACGCCCCTTCTTACGGTTTTTGGCGCAACAGGGGAAGTCCTGCCCTTTGCCCGGCAATATGCCGGAATCACTTTAATTGGGATGCCGTTCCTTATCCTTACCAACGGAATGAGCAACCTAATCCGCGCAGACGGGAAACCCAAATATTCCATGGTCTGCATTGTGGCTGGCGCAATCCTCAATACGATTTTAGACCCTGTCTTTCTTTTCCTGTTAGATTGGGGCATAGCCGGCGCCGCCCTGGCAACCATACTGGGCCAGTTCCTTTCCTTCTTCCTTGCCATGCGTTACCTATGGCGCTTCCAGTCCATCCGGCTTACAAAGGAAAGTTTCCGGATGGATTTAAAAGACAGCCTGCAGACCTTTTATATGGGGACAAGCAGTTCCATCAACCAGGTCGCCATTACCATCGTACAGATTGTTTTGAACAATTCCCTCACGCATTACGGCGCCCAATCTGTCTATGGGAAAGAAATCCCTCTGGCCGCCTGTGGGATTGTTATGAAAACAAATGCCATCTTGCTTTCCATTATCGTAGGGATTTCCCAAGGTGTGCAGCCAATTATCGGGTTCAATTTCGGCGCCGGGAACTATAACCGGGTAAAACAGGCGTATTTACTGGCCATCAAATGGAATTTTGCCGTTTCCCTTGTCGGTTTTATCCTGTTCCAGTTTTTCCCGCGCCCCATTATTTCCATG
This sequence comes from uncultured Lachnospiraceae bacterium, assembly GCA_910578405.1. Lineage (GTDB taxonomy): Bacteria > Bacillota > Clostridia > Lachnospirales > Lachnospiraceae > Kineothrix. The sequence continues at coordinate 14,739 of CAJTQO010000052.1, forward strand.
TTCGGCAGCGGCGACCCGTTATACTTTGCTTTTGCCATACAGTTTATGAGAACTTTTCTGTTTATGGCGCTTGTAAATGGAGTGCAGCTCCTTTCTTCCAACTTTTTTACCGCAGTGGGCAAAGCGATAAAGGGGCTTTTGCTTTCTCTGACCAGGCAAGTGTTTTTCCTCATCCCCCTTATCCTGCTCCTTCCCTTGCAGTTTGGCATTTGGGGCGTGCTGCTTGCCGGGCCTATTGCTGACTTTATCGCTTTCGTGGCCTCCATCCTGGCTGTACGCAGGGAATTTAAACGGCTCGATGCGCAGTCTTCCTAAATTGGACGATGTTTTCAAAACAAAAGCCAGAAGCGCCGCCAGACAGCGTCACCGGAATATATCTGCGAATCTTTCATAGGGAACCCCAAACGCAGGGCTTCCGCTGGCGCCCATCTGGATGGCATACCTTTCATAACAAAGCGCCAGCCCGTCCGGCGTCAGGTAGCATCCAAGCTCCCCCAGATTCTTTGCCAGCACATTGTTATCAAACGGCTCATTCCACCAATCGTATCCCATCCTTTCGCAATACTTATAGATAGCCCCTGTCAGGCGCTTCATATAATATTTACGTTCTACCGTAAATAAATCATCCATAAGAAGCAATTCCCCTGTTTCCCGGTCAAAAATCATAGGCATGGGTTCCATCCACTCCCGGATTCCGCCACTATATCCATTTCTGTAATAGAGAATAGAAATATGCTTTTCACCCACATATAAGTGACTGTATTCATGGCGCAGCCACCAGTTATAGCAATACTCCTGCTCCTTTTGCGCTTCTTCTATTTCCCGGAACAGCGACTCTTTATCTTCCATGGCAAGCTCCATCAGTCCATCCATCTTCCTGTTCAATTCTTCATAGCAGGAAAGGCCGGGGCCAAACTTCGGCAGCGTAATGCTGAAATTCCCATAATCCGTCCCGTCTTCCCATACTCCGTAAGACTCCTCATAATGCAGCTCTTTGTCCGCATCCAAATACTCCTCTGGCGATTCCCCTTCCCAGCCGGGATAAAAGTAATTGCATTCCTTGGACAGGGAAGTGTCCCACACCAATTCCTGCTCCGGTATCGTCTCCATGTCTTCAAAGACTATAAATTCTCTTTTCTTATTGTCCCAAATATGCCACAACACTCCTTTTTCCGGCGATTCAAAATATCTGGCCAACCATTGTCCGTTGACAAGGAAAATCCCACGGTTATAGCTGCCCGCATACCACGGGTAAGTGTCTTTTCGCCCGTTTTCCTCCGGCCGCTTCTTTACTGCCAGCCCTTCTTCCCCACTCTCCAAATCCACCCTTCGGATTTCTTCCTCTGACATCAAATAAGCACATCCCTCAGATATAGTATAACCCAATACGTCATACGCCAGCGTTTCCTCCGTCCCGTCCGGCCAAAGCCGCACCAGGCGTTTGTCCTGCCCATAATCCATCCCATAAACACTGCCCCGGTACGGAAGGATATTCCATATACCCGTTTGGCTTACCGCTATCTTTTCCTTATCTTCCCCATCCAGCCCGCAGCGGTTAAGCGCAACCCCTTCCCCCTCTTGCTTTGTCAGGTAGTACAGCCATTCCCCGTCCGACACAAATTCCATGCAAGTCTCGGGCGCCAGCAAGGTACAGCCACTCCCGTCAAGCCCCATGGAATACAGATACCTGTCGCCCTCCGCCTCTTCTTGCGTCAACTGGTAAAACGGATCATACTCCTGGTCATACACCGAACGGAAATAAACTTTTCCTTCCACCACCACCAGCTCCTGCATGGAAATCCCAGACAGTTTTTCCAAACCGCTGCCGTCCGTCCCCACACGGTACAGCGTCCTGCCGTCACTCACATTAAGGAAATAAATCTGTTCCCCTTCCACATAAATGCTCCCTGGCGTCTGGTCGGCAACCACCTCCACAGGCATCCCTGCCCCTTTGGAACGGCAAAGGGAATAGTCCTGTGCCTGGCTCCTGAAATAATAATACCCGTCCGCATATGCCATACTGTTCCCCTGATGCAGGTTCTGAAGGAACTGTACATAAAATGCATCGTCTTTGACAGCAGCCGATTCCACATCTATGGCTCCGCCCGCTTCCTGCCGATTCACGGTATCCGCCCTCACCTCCGCTTCCAAATCCGGCTGTAATCCTGTGCCTGTTTCCGCCATGGCCGCACCCCCCACCATCAACAGCAACACACTTATCCCCAAACACCTCTTCCAATACCTTCTTCCCATATTTTGTCTCCCATCACTTTTCTAAAACGAAACCCTCTGCCCCTTTGGGCAAACTTTTTTCGCATCATTTATAAGTCTTTTTCTTGCGCGGCTCAAAAGAAAGGGATTTCCCAACCATTTCATTATACTGCCCACAGCCAGGCAAATCAATGATATAGCTGAAACACTCACTATTTCCACGCTCTTTCATTTATGATATAATAGGAAACAAAGCAATCCGCCCGGCGTAATGACAGGCGGAAATATTTTAATGGAAAAGCCAAAAGTAACGATGGCAACCAGGGACATTGCCGCAAAACGCATTGTTTAAAAAGCGAAACCCACAGCGGGAGCGGAGGGGATATGGCACAGCAGAAGGAGGGAGGGGCGTATGGAAGAATTATTGGTTTACGCCATTTTACTTTCTGAAAAATTAGCAACGGAAAACGAGTATTGCAGGCGGCTTGATGAATTATTTCTTGCCCATCCTGAAAATGATGATTTGCTCTGCTTAGAATGGGAAACGGATATCAAAAAAGCCATTCTTTATATAAAGATACATATGGATTATGCAAATCTTGACAGTGAACGGTTTGGCAGAATTTTAATGCGCAAATTAAAAGAGGTTTACGCAAACAATCCGGATATCAGACATCTTGCAAATCACATGTTTGGCTTATGGGAGAATCTGCCTGGAAGCCTTCAGGACACAGAGCCATTTATGGCTCTGTGCTATGCTGCGGACCCCTTATCCTGGGGGGATGAAGAACTGGCCAAAAGCATCTGTGAGCAAATGTTTCATTACTATCCGGAGGAAACGGATACGGCAAAACAGCCATAGCAAAGCGCGAAAGCGTGTTTGAAAATCCATTGACATCCCCTCCCTTCTGCCCTATACTATATTTATTACACATGTAAGGAACTGTCACAAAACAGTTTGCCAGCCAGTCGGAAATCCACTGCACGGCCCGCTATGCGCCTGATTTTGCCTGCAGTTTTTGACCCTTAAGGAGGAACCTGCCGTGAAGACTCTGCCCCAAATATCAGAAGCGGAATTTGAAGTGATGAAAATCGTATGGAAATCCGCGCCCATCAGCACAAACGAAATTACAGACCGTCTGGTGAAATGCACCGCCTGGAGCCCGAAAACCATACAGACCCTTATCAAACGCCTGGTCACAAAGGGCGCCCTGACCTATGAAAAGCAAGGCCGCGTCTTTGTCTATACCCCACTGGTAGGAGAGGACGAATACATTGGCCAGGAGAGCCATTCTTTCCTGAAACGTTTTTACAATGGCAATCTCTCCGCCATGCTCTCCTCCTATCTGGAGCATGACAGATTGTCCAAAACGGAGATAGACGCGCTCCGTTCCCTCCTTTCCCAAGACAGACAGGAAACGGACTAATTGGAACCTAAAAACAATTCACCCGCAACTTATGCCGCTTCCGGAAACTTAAGTGGCAAATATAGGATACGGATTGAAACCGGAACGAGACTTTTGGCCGTCCCTTTCCTGCCTCTCCCATCCACATGTCCTGCGCAGCTTCTTTCCCGGCCGGAAAGCCTCTTGGCATCGTCGACTTCCCCATTGCAGTCATAAATCATTCCTCTGGCATGAGGCTCCCTTACTGCTTTCGTTGTCTTCAATTCAAAATCTTCCACATACTTCTTCCCCCACTGCCCATCCAGCCGCTCCGGCGGCAGCTCTTTTGTCCCCTGCCGCATCCGGCCCGCTGCTTAACCTGCCTTTCCGGCCCGGTATCCTGCATCCCATATCCGCATCCTCCCGTCTTTTCACGGAATCTCTTTCTCGTATTTATTACTACATATGTAAGATTTTATCCCAAAAAAATCTGCTTCCTATTGGGACACTATTCAACTCCCCTTTGTCCAAAATTCCTCCATAGCCGCATTAAATATGTGAGGCGCGTCCATATTTACACAATGTCCTGCGTTTTCAAAAAGCACAACTTTACACTGCGGTTCTCTATCCTTCCACATTTTTATTGCTTCCAGTTCCATTGGTATATCAAACTTTCCGCACCCGATGAGCAAAGGATACGCTCTTTGCCCTGTCTGGCAGACGTTTACCATACGGTTCAGAGACGCTAAGCACATAAATGATTTCTTTTGGAACTGAACATTCATATCATAAAAATCATTTTGAGCCTGCACGGTATATGCGGATATTTTCTTATTTGCTTTTGCAAACCACTTTACAGAGATTAGGGCTTTTAGCATCATACGAGCTTGTGACGCACTATTTTCTTTCTGCATTTCCATATCGAAATGATTAATGTCATATGCGCCGAAACAGGCAAGGGATTTTACCATATCGGGATAATGGTTTGCAAAATCCTGCGCTAAAACAGCGCCTAATGAAACTCCCACCATATGTATCTTCCCAATCTTTTCCGCTTTCATAATATCATATATCCACGCCGACATTTTATCTACGCTGTCACCCTTTTTCGTATTGATTGACTTTCCATGGCCGATAATGTCAACCGCTAACACATTATATTTGTCGCTAAAAGATTCCATCTGTGTCCTAAACATCCTATGGTCAACAAAGGCGGCATGAAGGAAAAGCGTCCATTCCTCATGTTTCCTTCCGCTAACATAATATATAATAGGTGAATTATCCAATTGATACTGCTTCACATCTTTCACTCCTTATTTCATCCAAAAGATTTTTATAAGCTCTGCCACTAAACCAAAAAACGCAGGAAATCTTTTGCCCATGCCGCACGCTACAGCCGCAGGCAAAAGATTTCCCTTGGGCAAACAGGCCAAAAACCGCCTGTCATTTCCTCAAATTGGTTTTATAAAAATGCAGGAAAGTCAGACTGGTAACGGTTGCCGCCAGGATATCCGCAATGGGTTCCGCCAGCAACACGCAAAACGTCCGCCCCCCATCCTTGGCCAATTCCAACACCGGAGCCGCCATAGCCTGCGCCATGCCGGAATCCCCCAATACCCATGGCAAAATATAAATCAACGGTATAAGCAGCACCACTTTTCGAAGCAATGCCATGCAAATGGAACGTTTCGCCTGGCCCAATGCCATAAAAGACTGCTGGCAGGCAATCTGGGCGCCAAACACCGTCCCGCCAAACAGATAAATCCGTATCGCCCATGCCGCATAACGAATGGTATCCGCATCGCCGGAGAAAATCCGCGCAAAGACAGGGGCGCACAACATAATCCCTCCTGCCACCGTAAAGGAGTAAATCAGGCAAACCGTAAAAGACAGGCGGAAAGCCGCCCTTACCCTTCCGTAATCTTCTGCGCCAAAATTGTAGGACAAAATCGGCTGGGCTCCCTGGGTAATGCCCGTCAGCGGCAGCAGCACCATTTGATACAGGCTCAGCAGGATAGCCATAGAGCCTACTGCCATGCTTCCCCCATACAATGACATCTGGTTGTTAAAAGAAATCTGCAGCAGCCCTTCCGTGGCGCTCATCACAAAGGGAGAAATCCCTAACATCATAATTGAACTCAAAGTCCGGAATTTCGGCAACAGATATTCCCGGCGCATTTTCATAGGGGACTTTTTTAACAGGAAATACATCACCCATACCGCAGATACCCCCTGGGAAATAATGGTGGCCACCGCCGCACCCGTAATCCCCATGCCCATGCCAAAAATAAAAATCGGGTCCAATACAATATTCAAAACCGCTCCGATTAGAATGGTAAACATCCCCATTTTGGCAAATCCCTGCGTATTGATATAGGCGTTCATGCCCTGGGCAATCTGCACACAGACTGTCCCCAAAGCATAAATCTGTATATACTCTATGGCAGGCTGCAGTGACGCCTCATCCGCCCCAAACAGCAAAAGAATTGGCTCTTTGAACAGCTCAATAATCACCGTCAATATAACGCCGGACACTACCAGCGATGTAAAAGAAGCCATCATAATTTCTTCCGCTTCCTTCTTTTCCTGTTTTCCGAGCCGAATCGCAGCTAATGGCGCCCCTCCGACGCCAAACAACTGCGTAAACCCCTGGATTAACGTAACAATAGGGACCGCTACCGCCAAACCTGCCATGCCTATCGTTCCATCCGGCATATTTCCAATGTAAATCCGGTCCACCATGTTATACAGCATACTGACCAGCATGGCAATGATGGCCGGAATTGCCAGGCTAAACAGCAGGGAACTAATTTTTCTCGTTGCCAGTTCATTTGTTTTTTCCACTTGCATCATCTCCTATTCCTTGTATGCACTTTTACCTGCATGATTTGCTTTCATTGGCCTGCAACTTATTTGCCAGGCTTCCATCCGCCGCATTCTACTCCTTCCGGCTTAACTGGAATTTCCCCATTTCCCGTTCCATCTCTGTGGAAACTTCTGCCAGGCTTTGTACGCTGCCCTGTATCCTTTCCAATTCACTTTCCAGGGAAGCATCCACTTCCATAGACAAATCCTCCGTCTTTTGGGAAACGTCATGGATACGCTGCGCCGCGCTTACGATAAACCGGTCTATTTCGTACATTTCTTCAATCATCCTGTCCATATCCCCTGCTGACCTGCCGGTCTGCTCCGTAATCCGCTGAAAGCCTAAAACAGCTTCCCCCGCTTTGCGCACTGCCTGCACTTGCATCGCCATTGTCCCTCTCATCTCTTCGATATCGGAAACCAAAACAGCGATTTCCCGGCAAAGCTCTTCCATAATGTTTTCAATGTCTGCCGTTGCATGGGTGGAATCCGCCGCCAGCCTCCCGATGGACTCCGCCACAACGGCAAATCCCCTGCCATGTTCTCCTGCCCGCGCCGCTTCAATGCTGGCATTCAATGCCAATAGCTCCGTTTCCGAAGAAATATTTCCGATGGTTTCAACCATTTCTGAAATTTTGGCCGAATACGTTTCCAATGCCTTAATTTTATCATAAGAACGGCCTACCTTTGCTTCCACGCGGCGGTTCTGCCCATCCAGTTCCTGTATGCTTTGCACGCCCTCTTCCCCGGACTGAATCGTCCGTTTGGCTTCACTGAGCAGTTCCCCGCTTTTCTCCCGCAATTCCCCAAACCGCGCTTCCATCTCAGCCATACGTTCCACCACATCATTGACATCCGTCGTCTGCGCTACCGTACCGTCGGATATTTCTTTCAGTGAATGACTGATTTCCCCTATATGGGCGGCAATTCCCCGCAGTATGCCCAAACAGCGCGCAACTTCTTTTGTAAAGTCCATAATGCGGCCAAGGGCGCCGGAAATTTTCCCTGCCATCATATTATAATTCACCGCCAGTTCCCCCACCTCGTCCTGGCTGCTTGCTTTCGCATGGATAGAAAAATTCCCCTCCGCCGCATCCCGCATCAGTCCTGCAATGACCGCCATTGGCTTTGTCAGCTTTCTGGCAAGCAAAACCACGGCGAAAACCGCCGCCATAACCGCAAACAGCGAAATCACGCCCACCACCCATAACATCCGGTAAACCATAGACATAGCCACGCTGCTCTTTTGCAGCGTCACCAACGACCAGGAATCCGATTTGCCCAATAATGGGATAGAAGTATAACTGGCATAGTATGTTTCCCCATCATACGTTATTTTACTGCTGCCGCTGTTTCCCGCCATTACCCCTGCTATCACTTGCTGGAAATCCTCTTCAATCTCCAAAGCGTATTGCTGCGTCACAATATTTCCGTCCGCATCTGTGGCAGGCTTGCCGGAAGCATCCTTCACGGAAACCGTGCGTATCCTGTCTTTGTAATTATACTGCTCCTCCACCTGAACCAGTTGGGGATGCGCCACCACCACGCCTTCCCCGTCTATCACAAATGAAGTTCTGCCATCCTCTTCCCGGGAATATTCCCCAATCAGCTCCTGCAAAAAATCCAGCTTCAAGTCCGCCGCATAAATGCCAACCATTGCGCCGTCCCGGTACATTGGAAAAAACAGGGAAGCGCAGGGCATACCTGTGGCAACCGAATAATACGATTTGGACACAAACGCCTCCCGTTCCTCCATCATCTTCACAAACCACCATCTCGCCGAACGATCCGCCAATTCCCCTGACGACCGCCCGGTCTGCATCCCGTCCGTCCCCTGTATATAAAGCTGGTCAAGATATGGATTCCTTTTCACGCACTGTTCCAAAACCGGGGTCTGCACCTGCGTCTCCATAGTCAGCAGGCTGGGACTGTCCGCCAATTCCCCATTCATACGGTATGCCCCTTCCATAAACATAGAGATTTCCCCTGCCAGCAGATTGGAAATCTCCCGGTTCCTTTCATAAATATCCTTTTCATAGGATGTGGTAAAAACCACAGGCAATACCACGGCAAGCGTGCAGATAATTGCCATCACCGGAATAAACAGTTGCCTAAAAATACTTTTCTTTTTCATTGGAATCCCTCTCTCAGTCCTCTTTTGCCTGTTATCCTTTGGAAAGAATGCGTCTTTGCCCTCTTAGTAAGCCCTCTTTGCCGGATAATGAACGTATCCGTCCGTTATCCAGAAAGGTAAAAATATAGCGTGCCTGCCCTTCCCGATATTTATGCATTCCCATGCATATCTTATCGGAAAGCGGATTGCAGACACGCCCCTCATTAAACCAATGCCGCATCGGGTTACGAATAATCCGTACTGGCGCCCATTATGCCAATGCCATTTCAAAGCGCTTCCGCCAATCAGCGCCGCCTTATAGCCTGCCTTTACCAGGAACCGCGGCAGCATCCGCCGCAACGGCCTCCCCTACGGCCCCTGCGTCCATAAGCGTTATACGTTACAGCCGGCCTGCCATGGTCATGGCAATGGTCGCAAACGCCGTCGCCGTTATCATCTATGAAATAATCACAAACGCCGTCGCCATTTCCGTCTGCATAACAATGGTAATCGCAAATTCCATCCCCGTTTTCATCGGTAAAACAATGCTCCCCGCACATGCCATATTCATCCGCCGCCATAAAACAATATCCCATGGCGCACCCGCTGACAGGGCAGGTTGGCTGTGCCTGCGCCGCTTTCACCGGGAAAGGCATAGCTAACAAGGACAGACAAATGATTCCCGCTGCCAAACTCTTCTTCATCCTTCCTCACCTCCTATTCCATATTTTATACCTGCCCGGATAATCCCCACTCCTCTTTGAAGAGTTCACGGCC
>CAJTQO010000053.1 GCA_910578405.1 uncultured Lachnospiraceae bacterium
TGATTACGGCGTTTACCAATCTGTATGGGGCAGGCGGGGCGCCGCTTTGCTCCATTGAACGGGGACGGGGCAATACAGAGGAGGCGGAAAAAATCATGAATACGTCCTTTTGCCTGCTTGTGCTGACGGGCGGGCTTTTGACTCTTTTCGGAAGCGTCTTTTGCCGCCCTGTGCTGGTTTTATTTGGGGCTTCGGACAGTTCGCTGCCCTATGCGCTGCCTTATATGCGGATTTATCTGTTTGGCGCTGTTTTTTCCATGGTGGCTTTGGGGATGAACCCGTTTATTAATTCCCAAGGGTTTGCCAATGTGGGAATGACCACTATTTTCCTTGGGGCCGTTACGAACATTATACTGGATCCATTGTTTATTTTCGTCCTTGGGTTTGGGATACAGGGAGCGGCCTGGGCGACGGTCTGCTCACAGGCGTTGTCGGCGGTTTTCGTGATGCGCTTTTTGATGAGCGGCAAGGCGGAGCTGCGGCTTTGGCTAAACAGGAAGCCGCAGCTTTTAAAAAGGCATGTTTTGGATATTATAGGGCTTGGGAGCGCCAGTTTTGTGATGCAATGCACAAACAGCCTGGTGCAGATTGCCTGCAACCGGATGCTGGGGACGTTTGGCGGCGATGTGTATGTTTCCACAATGACGATTATCCATTCCGTACGCCAGATTCTGGATACGCCTGTTATGGCCATAGCAGACGGCGCTTCCCCGATTTTAAGCTTTAATTATGGGGCAAAACGGTATGATGCGGTAAAAAAGGCCATCCGTTTTGTCACATGGACGGCGCTTGTGTATACGACGGCAGTCTGGGCGCTTGTTTTATTGCTCCCGGAAATGTTCATCGGGATATTTAACAGGGACAGCTCGCTGCTGGAGGTGGCAGTTCCTGCGCTACATATTTACTTTTTCGCTTTTCTTTTCCAGGCGCTGCAGTACAGCGGGCAGACGGTGTTTAAATCACTGAATAAAAAGAAACAGGCGATTTTCTTTTCGCTGCTGCGTAAGGCAGTGATTGTGGTTCCATTGACTTTCCTGCTGCCTTATGTGGGGGGCCTGGGGGCAATGGGGGTATTTGCCGCAGAGCCGGTTTCCAATTTCCTGGGGGGCAGCGCCTGCTTTCTGGCCATGGTTTTTACTACGCTGCCGGAATTGAAGGGAAAGCGGCCGGAATAGGTGAAGACGGCTATTTATCCTTCTGGTTTTCCAGGGCGGCCTGTGCAGCGGCCTCAAATACGGTAACGGATACGGGGCCGTGAAGAGGCGTCATGTACATAGGGGTGTCTTCCCCGAAAGCGGTAAAATATACATAGGAAGAAGTTACGTTAATATTTTTGTAAATCCCCTCTGCAATGGTTTCCACATTGCTGCCATCGGTGTTCATGCGTTTTAAGGCTGGCGACGTTTTGGAGTTGGTTTGATAAAAAATCTGGTTCCCATATACGTTAAAACAGTCAATCCTTTCGTTGGTCAACACTTCGATGGTGTTCGCCGGAACGGAATAGCGGCACAGCCGGTAATTTTCAGCCACATCCATATAGTAGAAGTAACCGCCTTCATAGACGGGGGTAAAGACATTGCCGTCCCAGACAGTGGAAATGGAATCATTGGACGTATTTAAAGCGTACAAATGATGATTCTCCTGCGTGCCGTTGAAATAGATGACGCCATCCACGCAGGAAGCAGGGTTTACCAGGTAATTGGCAACGAGTTTATCTTCGGATTTGTCAATTTTAATTTTATAAAGCTCCGTACCGTTTTTGTTATGGTTGTCAAAGTTCTGATAATACAGGTAATTGCCGCATAGCTGCAGGGTGATGGCGTTGCCGCGTTTCAGGCATTGGCTGTTTTTGCCGTTTAGCTGGCAGCGGTATAGCCCATAAGTCCGCTGGGCGAATTCTATGCCCTCTCCGGAGTTGTAGCTGTCCAGGAAGAAGTATAAGTAATGGTCGTCAGCGTTGATGGAGGTGGCTTTTGTGGAAGTCAGTTTCTTCATATTGCTGCCATCCGGCGACATAGAGTACAGACAGCCGTTGTCATAGAGGTTGGAAAAATAAACAATGCCGTTGCGCTCGCAAAAAAGGCCGCTGTTGTTCAGGTTCCCGGCTGTATTGCCTGTCACGTTGTCCGTATTCATTTTAATCCTCTGCGAAAGCATGGATAGGATAAAGAGCGTAAGAAGCAAGAGGGCCGACAAAGTTCCTATTATAATATTACGCGTTTTTTTGTTCATAATATGATTTTCCTTTCTTCTTATTTTTGCAGGCGATATGCCGGGCGCCGGCTGTGCAGGGACATTGGGCGGGCGTTTCAGGCTTTGCCTGTTTCTGCTCTTATTTTACCTTATGTGGGGGTATTTTGCAATGAAGAAAAAGGGAGCCGGACGGATAGCGATGGGATATGGCATGCGGATGGGAGCGGAGGCAAAAGACGGCATATTTTATGCGCGGCAGGAAGAAAAAAGAACTTAATATAGCATTTCCCTATAAGGTGGTTTATAATATTTTTATATTGAGGGAGCAAAGGGAGCAAAGGGAGCAAAGGGAGCAAAGGGAGCAAAGGGAGCAGAGGGAGCAAAGGAAAGCATAGGTGGCATATGAAATTAAATTACAAAAGGACTTTTTTGATTGGGCTGGCGTTTCTTTCGATTTCGGCATTCTGGCAGATGTATGACAGCATTATTCCGCTGATGCTGCAAAATACCTTTCATTTGGGAGAAACGGTGACGGGGATGCTGATGGCCATGGACAATGTGCTTGCGATTTTCCTGCTGCCGCTGTTTGGGGCGTTGTCGGACAGGGCGGACACGGGGATTGGGAAGCGGATGCCATTTATTGTGGGCGGCACGGCGCTGGCGGTTTTGTTTTTGCTGTTTTTGAATGTGGCGGACAGGAGACAGAATCTGGCGTTGTTTATAGTCACCTTGTTTTTGCTTCTGCTTTCCATGGGGCTGTACCGCTCCCCTGCGGTGGCCCTGATGCCGGATTTGACGCCGAACCGTTTGCGGAGCAAGGCAAATGCCGTAATTAACCTGATGGGGGCGGTGGGCGGCGTATATGCCCTGTTGATGATTAAGCGGTTGGTAGGCAGAGGGGAAAGGCCGGATTATTTGCCTTTGTTTCTAAGCATAGGCGGATTGATGGTTGCGGCGGTGGCCGTATTGTTTATTACAGTGCGGGAGAAACAGGCAGCCAGACAGGTGGTGGAGGAAGAGCGGCAGTACAGGCAGGCCGGCATGGAACAGGAAGAGGGGAAGCGGCCCGGGCAGGCGGAAGCTGGCGCAGGCCGGAAGGAAGGGGGAGCGTCCGGTGAGGAGGTTGGCGCAGGCCGAAAGGAAGGGAGAGCGTCCGGTGCGGAGGTTGGCGCGGACAGCGGGAGGGCATTGTCCAAACCGGTCAAGCGCAGTATGGCTTTTTTGCTTATGTCCATTCTGCTTTGGTTTACGGCTTATAATGCTGTCACCACTGCTTTTTCGCGCTATACGAGGGTAGTATGGCATATGGAAGGCGGCAGTTTTGCGGATTGCCTGATGGTAGCCACTGTGGCGGCTATCCTAAGCTATATCCCCATTGGGAACATTGCCAGCAGGGTAGGCAGGAAGAAAACGATTCTGACGGGGATTGTGTTGATGAGCCTGTGCTATTTTGCGGCGATTTTCGCAGGGGCTTACCACCCGGCGGTCAACATTGCCTTTGCGGCGATTGGCATAGGCTGGGCGGCCATTAACGTGAATTCTTATCCGATGATTGTGGAAATGGCCAAGGGTAGCGACATTGGGAAATTTACGGGGACATATTATACGTTTTCCATGGCGGCGCAGATTATTACGCCGGTGCTGTCGGGCTTTTTGTTAGAAAATGTGTCTTACCGCACGTTATTCCCTTATGCGTTCCTGTTTTCCACGCTGGCTTTTTTTACGATGCTGCAGGTGCGCCATGGCGATTCCAAACCGGAGAAGAAAAAGGACATACTGGATAACTTTGATGTGGAGGATTAAAAAGGAACGATGGTTTTAGTGGTTTTGGTAGCAATCGTGGCAGTGTTATATTTGTTGGCAATTATGCCAAGGATGTGGCATCGGCCGGACAGAAGGCCGTTCCAGGGGGTGCTTTACGCCCACAGGGGGCTGCATGACAATGAAGGGGAAGCGCCGGAGAATTCCATGAAAGCGTTTTGCCGGGCAGTGGAAGCCGGCTATGGAATCGAATTGGACGTGCAGCTTTCCAAGGACAAAGTGCCGGTGGTGTTCCATGATTTTACGCTGGAAAGGGTATGTGGGGTGGAAGGGAAGGTGTGCAATTATACATACGAGGAGTTGCAGAAATTGCGGCTGTTCCATTCACAGGAGAGGATACCAAGCTTTGAGGAGTTTCTGAAGATGGTGGGCGGCAGGGTGCCTTTGATTGTGGAATATAAGGTGGAATGGACGGACGTAATGGTCTGTCCCCTGGCGGACAGGCTGTTACAAAAGTATAAAGGGGTTTACTGCATCGAATCCTTTAACCCGTTGGCGCTTCTCTGGTACCGGAAGCACCGGAATGGGATTATGCGGGGGCAGCTTTCGGACGCTTTTTTGCAGGAAGAAGGATTAAAGGGGCTTCTTTATTTCGTCCTGGAGCATATGCTTTTGAATTTCGCAACCAAACCGGATTTCATTGCATATAATCATAAGTATTACTGGACGCTGTCAAGGCAGATTTGTAAGAAGCTGTACCGGGGGCTGGCGGTGGCCTGGACGATTAAGAGCCAGAAGGAGCTGGAAGCCAGGAGGAAGGATTTCGACTTGTTTATTTTTGACAGCTTTATACCGAAGAAAGAGAAAGCCGGGTAGAAAGCGCGGAGTTTTATTGGAATGATTTTTTACATGTTCAGACGGGAGGCAGGGATGAAGAAAAGGGTTTTGTGTTTGACGGCGCTTATGGTAGGTTCGCTGGGTATGGCGGCATGTGGGGGCGGGAAGCAAGGTCAGGAAGAAGCGCAGGCGAAGGACGTAAATGGCATAGAAGAGGCGCAAAAGCAAGAGTCGCCGGAAGCCAGGGAGCAGGAGGCAGAGGAAGCGCAGGGGCCGGAAGAAGCCAGGACGCAGGAGGCAGAGGACACGAAGGGGCCGGAAGAAGCCGGGACGCAAGAGACAGAGGACGTGGAGGCGACGCAAAAAGCCGGGACGCAGGAGCCGGAGGACGTGGAGGCGACGCAAAAAGCCAAAACGCAGGTGCAGGAAGAAGCCCAGGGAGCCGGACAGGAACCTGGAGGGAAACAGGAAGCGGACCTTGCCAGGGAGCAGGAGCTAAGGGTAGGGGAAAACCAACAGGGAGAGCAGACGGCGGGGCAGGAAAGCGGACAGGCGGAGGCAAGCGGCACAGGCCAGGATGGCGTTGGCGCGGACGTAGACGGGAGCCAGTATGTGCGGACGCAGGAAACGGCAGAGGAATATAAGGCGGCAGACGGCACGCTTTTGTTAATTGTGGAGAGGGCATATCCTGTTGTGGATATGCCAGACAGAAAGGAGGCGGCGCAGGCAATCAATGCCTATATCCGGGAAGGGGAATTTTATGGTGGGGAAAGCATAGCCGGTATGTCGGAAGAAGAGCTTTTTGAAAGCGCCGAAATGGACTATAAGGAGCGGGGAAAAGATAACTGGTATGGGGAATATAGCTATTCCACGGGCTATCGGCTTGGCCGGATGGATGATAAGGCAATCAGTTTTCTCTTATCGTCTTATTTTTACCTGGGCGGGGCGCATCCCAATACCTTTGATGTGGGGCTTACCTTTGACGCGCAGACGGGGCAGCGGCTGCTGTTAGCGGATGTGGTTCAGGACGAAGCGGCAGCAGTGGAGGCGGCAGTGGGGTTCCTGATAAAGGAGACGGAAAAAGAAGAGTATGGAGGCGTTTTTTTCAGCAACTATAAGGACAGTCTGGCCGGCCTGGTTGCGGATGGTTCCTGGTATTTAGGGGAAGATGGGTTTCATATTATAGCGAATACCTATGCCATAGCGCCTTATGTGGCAGGCAGTTTTGACTTTGTGATTCCCTATGGGGAGGCGGATTTTTTAAAGGAAGAATACCGGTAAAGGAAAACAGGGATGATTGATTTTGAGCGGATAGAGGAATACAACGAAAATAACCGTATAGAGGCAAAAAGGGCCTTGGGAGGACTTCCGCGCAGCATTTGGGAGACATATTCCGCCTTTGCCAATTCGTTTGGAGGGATTTTGCTTTTAGGCGTGGAGGAAATGGAGGACGGAACTTTCCGGATGGTGGATTTGCCTGCGCCGGAGAAGCTGATTGCGGAATTTTGGGAGATTCTTGGGGACAGAGGAAAGGTCAGCGGGAATATTTTGTCCAAAGAGGATGTGGAAATCCATGAGGTCAACGGCAGCCGGATGATTAGTATTACAGTGCCGCGGGCAGGCCGGAGGGAAAGGCCGGTGTATATTGGAAACAATCCTTACCTTGGTTCTTACAGAAGGGATGGGGAAGGGGATTACCATTGTACACGGGAAGAAGTGCGGATGATGCTGCGGGACCGGGAAGAGCGGACGATGGATGAGAAACTCCTGCCCCATCTGGCAGAGGAAGTGTTTGTAGCGGAAACGGTACGGCGTTACCGCGCTTATTTAAAAGACCGGAATCCGGGACATGGGTATGGCGCGGAACCGCAAGACAGGCTGTTATGCAGGATTGGTGCCGCCGGGTACGGGAAGGACGGGCAGGCGCATCCTACGGCGGCGGGGCTGCTGATGTTTGGTTATGAGGATGAGATTGTAAAGGAATATCCTTATTTTACCCTGGATTACCAGGAACGGGGGAGGGACGGGCAATTAAGGGAACGGATTGTATCCAATTCAGGCAAATGGAGCGGCAACCTGTTTGACTTTTATCTAAGGATTTCAGGGAAAATTGTGCGGGGACTGCCAGGCGACACCCACCGTCCGGTGCGGGAAGCCGTGGCCAACTGCATGGTAAACGGCGATTATATGGGATATGGGGGATTAACGATTATAAAGAAGGCGGATGAAATCTGTGTGACCAATCCCGGCAGTTTCCGGATGGATATTCTGGAGGCGGTCAACGGCGGAAAATCCGATCCGCGCAATACGCGGATTGCCAAACTGTTCCATTTGGTTAAAGTCGGCACCCGCACCGGAAAAGGCGTGCCGGATATGTACCGGGTATGGAAACGCAACGGGTGGCGTATGCCGGAGATACAGGAGCGTTTAAAACCAGACCGGATTACGTTCAAGCTCCCTTTGGAGGCGGTCGGGCCAGGCAGCCAGGAACAGGAACCTATATTGGGGATGCAGGAAGATAAAGACGCGCTTTTAGATTATGTGACATGGGCGATTTACGTAAACGCAAAAGAGGCGGGGGAAGAACTTGGAATCAGCGGACAGGAGGCAGAGGCGGCGCTGATGCAGATGGCGCAGGAAGGGATTTTGGTTAAGGCGCAGGGACGGGATGGGTATCGTTTGAAGATATAAGACGGGAAACGCGCTCTAGCGCATAGGGTGGTTAAGACTGTGGGAGAATCCGGCAAAAGGCCGGAGGAGCGGAAACGGAAAGGGCGGATAAGGCAGGGGATGAAAATATTGGTAGTGGGCGGAAGCTATTTTTTAGGCCGGGTTTTTGTGATGCTGACGGCAAAGGAGCATGAAATTACGGTAGTCAACAGAGGTTCGTACCCGATGGATGGGTTTGGGGTAAAGCAGGTAAAGGGGGACAGGAGAGAGACGGCCACATGGAAAGCATGTACGGAAACATATGATGTGGCAGTTGACTTTTGCGCATATGAAAAAGGCGATATTGCAACCGTTTTGGAAAACCTGCCGGAGAAGGTGGGGCAGTATATTTTCATCAGCACCGTGGATGTATATGAGCGGGGAGTGGGAGGGCGCAAGGAGGAAAGCGCGCCATTGGAGCGGCGTATTTTTGCCGGGGAAGCCGGGGCTTATATCGCGGGGAAAGTGGCGTTGGAAGGGGAAGTGGCGGAAGAATGCGAAAAGAGGGGGATACCATATACGGTTTTACGTCCGGCGATTTTGTATGGGCCGTTGAATTATGCCCCCAGGGAATCAATCTATATCCAGATGATGGTGCAAAACCATATTTTGCCGCGCATTACGGATGCCGTCGGCAAGTTCCAGATGGTTTATGTAAAGGACGCGGCGGAAGCTGTCAGAAAGTGCCTGGGAAACAGGAACGCTTATGGGCGCGCTTATAATTTATGCCAGGATTTGACATTGACATACGATTTGTTTCTGGATGGGCTGAAAGAAGCTGCCGATAGTGAGGCGCAGGAAATCAGGCTGACTGCGGCGGATGCTGCGGCGCAGGGGATGCCGCTCCCGTTTCCCGTGACGGAGGAAGAAACGGAACTGTATTCCAATGAAAGAAGCAAACGGGAACTGGGGCTCCTTTATACGGATTTTGCACAAGGGATGGCGAAAACATACCGCGCATTCCGGGGGATATACGACAAGGGGCAGGGAGCATAGGCGAAAGGGAATTTTGTCCCGATTTTTCTTTATGATTTATTATTTCATACAATTCTTTAAAAAAATGATTTACAAATAGGAAAAAGACGCCGATATAAAGAATAATAGTGTAAAAGTCCGGTGAGAGGGACGTTTTTCCATTTTTGCAACAACAGGGCAGCGCATGGAAGGAAAAAGGATTTTCCATTCAAGTAAAGGGTTCAAGGAGGAGAAGGATATGGGAACAGTGGCAATTTATGTGGCAGGGTTTACAGGGGATGAGGGGAACCGGCTTGGCATAGCGGGCGCATCAGGGAGTGCGGAAAAAACAAAGAAGGAACCGGGCCAGGCAAAGAATGGGGCGATTTTTGCCGGGAGTTTGCGCAAAGATGGGGACGACCGCATTGAGCAGCGCAGAGCCAGGGCCAGGCAAGAGGCAAGCAGGGCGTTAAAAGAACAGTTTGACAGGGACAATGAGATTACGGACAGACAGGATGAATTGCGTGGGAGAAATAAGGAAATCAAAGGGGAAATAGCGGATATCCGGGATCAGGTGAAAGGCATCCGGGACTGGCAGGAAGAATTGCGGGTTCAGCATGGAGTTATGCCGGACAGTGAAGAGCAGAAGAAACTGGACATGATTCGTAAAGTGAACGATTGCTTAAAAACAGGCAATTGGAAAGGGCTGACCAAAGACGACCTGATAGAGATAGCAAGCATGGATCCCACCCAGTTGACGTCATACCAGCGCAAATGCCTGGAAGGCGATGATGCGATTGAGACGATAGAAAAAGATTTGCCAGACCTGGAAAAGGAGGCAAGAGCGAATACGTCTACGGTTGTCACATTGCGCCAGGGACTATTGAAAACGAGCTATAAAGGCATTTCCAAAGCTTATGACAGTGCGGATGTTATAAGGAAGGCGGCTTCCGAAGACATTATCGGCATGTTGAGAGATGACGCAAAGAACTTTGTGGATGAAAAGCTGCAGGAAATCATAGAGGCGGCAAAGAAGAAAGCCGAAGAGATGGAAGAAGAGGAAAAGAAAAAAGAAGCTGCCGAAGAGAAGAAACAGACGCAGGAAGAACTTACGCAAGCCATCAAGGAAGCGGCTTCGGAGCAGAAACAAAAGTTGGAAACGGAGGCAGTGAGCGTGACTGTCATAAAAGAGAAGCCGGCGGAAGAAAATGATAAGATGCTGGATATTGCAAAAGAGCAGGAAGATTTGCAAAAGTCGGTGGAGAAGATGCTGCGGGAGGCCGGGTTAATGGAAGACGATTTCAAAGGGCTTATGATTAATGGCTTTTTCTAAAACATTTTCAAACATGCTCCGGAAAAAAGGCGGCGGCAGGCTGGCCGCGGGAAAGGTTCTTTGCGGACGCAGGGATTGTCGGGCAGGAAACGGAAGTAGGAAGCTATGGAAAGCGCTGATATGGGACGGAGTCCGGGGATATCGGCGCTTTTGCGGTTAAATATATGCATCTGCATCGTCTTTTTTCCGTTTTCTTCCGTAAAGATACGCAAATATAGACACATGGGGAACAAAAAGGAAGGAGAAAGTGCGTATGGACATCAGGGATTTTGGCAGGGACATATCTTATTACAGGGAAAAATCCGCCGTAAGCAGGCAAAAGGCTGCAGAACGCCAAGGCCGGGACGGGGGAGAGCGGGAGACGGTGGAAAAGGACGACTGGGACGAGAAACTGAAAAAATGGGATGAGCAGATGCGCCGTATCCGGGAGGAAAACCGGAGGGAGCAGAAACGGCTGCAGGAAGAACGGCTTCGTAAAAAAAGGATTCAGAAGAAGCTGAGGGAAAAGCTGGCATGGAAGCAGTATCTGGCCAGACAGGATGAAATCCATCAGATGAATGAGAAGATATCCATAGAGCGTGCAGTGGGGGAAGACGTTTATATAGAGAAACCGCCGCTTAGCAAAAGCCTGAGCGTGGCGGAGATTATGGCGATTTGCTCCAAGGCTTAAAGGGCATTTGGATAAATGCGCTTCCTAAGAGGCTGGCACAATTTGCGGGTAGGAAGAGAAGTTCTAAAGCGGCGCAAAACGCCAATTGGGAACTTCTTTTATGCGTTTCATGCGAAAGGCTGTCTTTTCAAGCTGCTTTGGGGTTAGGGAGGAAAGATGCGGCGCCTTTGGGCGGCTGGCGGCGTGCGGAAGGGGTTTAGGAGGGGGAATTGCGAAAGCCATCGGGAGATGACAGGGGAAATGGGAATGGATGGGAGAAGATAGGGCGGAGGGAATGGAAAGATGACAATGGGAATGAGCGCGCGGTTTGGAAGCGGGGCAGGGGACGGTATGCTGCCCAATGGGACGGGGCAGGGGAAAGGGCCGCGTCCGGTGAACGAACAAATGTTTGAATATTACTGCAAAATGCGGGAAGAGGGCCGGCGAGGGGAAAGCGAGGAACAGTATGCTTCCAGGATTTACGCGAAATTGCAGATGGGAGAAGAACTGACCGTGGATGAGATGCGTTTCCTTGCAAGGACGAACCCGGTATTATACCAAAAGGCTTTGCGTGTCCAGGCGATGCGAAAAATGTTGGAAAACAGGCTGAAAAACTGCAAATCAAAGCAGGAGGCGCAGGAAGTTTTTTCCGGCGCAGCGTCCGGCGTGAGCGATAAAGATCCGGATAAGGAGATGCTGGTGGCGGCTTTGAAAGATGTGTATATGAAGTTTATAAAGAGCGAAGCTTATCAGAAACTGCCGGAGAAAGAGGAGGGGGCGGAAGAAAGCGGCCGCGGTGGAGTGGGCTTTGACGTGGATGAGAGCGGGTATCAGATAGCTTTTGCAAAGGAAAGCGCAGGAATGGCATTTGCGGCAAAAGGATAAAGTGGAAAATCCAATGGCAAAAATGTTAAAATCCATGGACAAAATGCATAAAAAAAGGTATACTATAACAATGGAGGCAATAGAATACCTTGAGCTGTGAGAGGGATGGGCTATGGATTATAATGTAGTTTCTTTTGAAAAGAGGATGAAAGAGAATATAAAAAACTATGCAATCAGGAATTTATACAACCTGGATACCCTGACGGAGTATTTGAAAGCGATTGCGCAGGAGTATGGAATGGAACTGCTTCTTACGGATCGGCATGGGGAAAAAGCGGTTATTTTAGGAGATTTTGACGGATTTGAACCGGATGTGGTGAAAGAACCGGGGGAGAAACTCAGGATTGCGGACCGGACGGTAGGGCATTTGTATGTGCGCTGCGGGGGTGTGGCGCAGGAGAGAAAAGCAGCGTCGGAGAAGATGCTTAGGCTTGCGATGGATATGTTGGCATCGCTTGGGACAGAGACTTATATGCAGAAGGAATCTGCTTCCTATATTGACGAATTGGAAAGTAAGCTGGAAAACGGGCGTCATCAGAAATTGTACAGCGAAGAAAAGGATATCCTGACAGGCGTATATACCAAGAACCATCTGGAGAACCGGCTGGAGGCGCTGGATCAGTCTGAGGTGGTTCCTGTTGCAGTGGTTAATGTGAATATCAATGACTGGAAATTTGTATATGACAATTTTGGGGTAGAGAAAAGTGACAGCCTAATCCAGATAGTGGCTTCCATTGTAAAGCGGGAGGCAAAGAAGGAATACATAATCGGAAGGATAGACGGCGATGTGTTTGCTGTATTTATCCCTATGGCGGAAGAAGGAGAGGCCGAAGATTACTGCAGGCGTGTACAGGAAGCCTGTGTAGCATATGAAGAGGACGCCGTTTTGGCGCCTTCCGTTGCAGTGGGGATTGTCTATAAAACCAATGTGGAGGAACGGCTGTCAGATAAAATTTCCGATGCGGAGTATGAAATGTTTGATAATAAGCTGGAAATCAAGAATTCCCCTGGATATCAGGAGCGGCTGAAAAAGGGTTTAAAGTTATAGGGAGGGTAAACAGATGAAATTTGAGAATACCAGAACAGTAGATGACGCCGTTTATTATGGCTCCATTGAAGAGCCGGTTGCAAGATATCTGGAAAGCCATCTGAAGTGCCTGGAAGAAGATTACCATATAGAGTTTTTTTTGGATAAAAGAGAAGAAAACAGCGCCATGTGCAGGTTGGGGATTGATTTTGGAGACATGGAGCAAGCGGCGAAGCAGGAGGCTTACGGCGTGATGCAGTCCCTGGTGCCGGCATTGCTTTCTTACGGAAGGCAGCAGTATATTGAAATGCAGCTTTTATCCAAGAAGAAGCTGACGATGCGGGATGATCCGCTGACAGGAATGTTTACGGCGGATTATCTGATGGATCGCGCCTATGTGCTGAACCGTGCGGAGATCTTCCCTACTACGATTATTGCCGTGAAATTGAAGCATTGGAAAGAAACCGTAAAGAAACTTGGGAAGGAAAGCGGAGATATCCTGGTGCAGCTTACGGCTTCCATCCTTGGGAAGGTGGCAGAGAAAGATTACTTGATTGGCAGGATGCAGGACGATGTGTTTGCCGTATTGATTCCCCTTGTGAAACGGGGGGAGACAGAGGGGTATTTAAAGCGTGTGGATGAGGAATGCCGCATGTATAAGGATTCCGTTGTTGCGCCGTCCCTGGCGATGGGCATTACTGCAACGGCGAATAAGCTGGATGATGTGCGGGAGAAGATAAAGGAAGCTATGGAGCAGCTTCCGCAGTAGACGGACAGCGATGATATAAGGCATAACGAGGCTTGAATTGAGGATACTAACAGAAGGGTATACGGCCGGAGGGCTGTGTGGCCTTCTGTTTTTTTGTAATAAGGTGTCATGCGTAGCGTGACAGCGTTTGTAGCGATAAGGTGTCATGCGTAGCGTGACAGCGTTTGCTGCGCAACGTCTATGGGAAGAATGTGGGAAGCCGCATAGAGGGGCTGCTTTCCGGCGGATGCCGTCATGGATAGGGAGGTGAAAAAATAACCGGAAAATGAATTTTATAAAATATATATAAAATGTAAAATATATGCAAAATTGAGGAAAAATGAGAAAAAAAGAGAAAAAATGAGATATCAAATGATATTGCCTGATTTAGTCGTGTGAATATGGTTGCAAACATTTGGATATGAATTTAATATATGGATTAGCATTTAGCACTCGATAGAAAAGAGTGCTAACAAATGAAAGCAGTACACGATAACAATTGACATAAGGAGGCTTTAAAAATGAAATTAGTACCATTAGGCGACAGAGTTGTATTGAAACAGTTAGTTGCGGAAGAAACCACCAAATCAGGGATTGTGCTTCCGGGCCAGAACAAAGAGAAACCGCAGCAGGCAGAAGTCATTGCTGTTGGCCCTGGCGGAGTAGTGGATGGCAAGGAAGTGAAAATGGAAGTAAAAGTTGGCGACAACGTAATCTTCTCCAAATATTCGGGAACCGATGTAAAGGTGGATGAGGAAGAGTACATTATCGTAAAGCAGAATGATATTCTGGCAGTAATCCAGTAATAGGGCATTGTGGGGCCTGTAGAAAGCCCGGGCCGGCATTTCATGGCGCATCATTAAAATGCAGGGATGGCCAAAAGGCGTTTATGCTAAGGCGGCAGAAGCGTTTTAGCAAAACAGGCATTGGTTTAGAAACAGAACAGGAAAGTATAATACAGGAGGTTGTTTATCATGGCAAAGGAATTAAAATATGGGGCTGAAGCCCGTGCGGCATTAGAAGTCGGCGTAAATAAACTGGCAGACACAGTAAGGGTAACTTTGGGGCCGAAAGGCAGGAATGTAGTTTTGGACAAATCTTACGGGGCTCCGCTTATTACCAATGACGGCGTAACCATTGCAAAGGAAATCGAACTGGAAGACGCTTTTGAGAATATGGGAGCGCAGCTTGTGAAAGAAGTGGCGACCAAGACCAACGATGTGGCAGGCGATGGCACAACGACGGCTACCGTATTGGCACAGGCAATGGTGCATGAAGGAATCAAGAACATTGCAGCAGGCGCTAACCCGATTATCTTAAGAAAAGGTATGAAGAAAGCTACAGACTGCGCAGTGGACGCTATTGCGAAGATGAGTTCCAAAGTAAGCGGCAAAGAACAGTTTGCCAGGGTAGCGGCAGTTTCCTCCGGCGATGAAGAAGTGGGCCAGATGGTAGCGGACGCAATGGAGAAGGTTTCCGGCGACGGCGTTATTACCATTGAAGAGTCCAAGACCATGCTGACAGAGTTGGATTTGGTGGAAGGTATGCAGTTTGACAGAGGTTACATTTCCGCATATATGGCAACTGATATGGATAAAATGGAAGCGAACCTGGATAATCCGTGCATCCTCATTACAGATAAGAAGATTTCCAATATCCAGGAGATTCTGCCTCTGTTGGAGCAGGTAGTGCAGTCCGGCGCAAAACTGTTAATCATTGCAGAAGACGTAGAGGGCGAAGCGCTGACCACCTTGATTGTAAACAAACTGCGCGGCACATTCAATGTAGTTGCCGTAAAAGCGCCTGGTTATGGCGACAGAAGGAAAGCGATGCTGGAAGATATTGCAATCCTGACAGGCGGCCAGGTAATCAGCGAAGAGCTTGGGCTTGATTTGAAAGAAGTGACCATGGATCAGTTGGGCCATGCAAAATCCGTGAAAATCCAGAAAGAGAATACGGTAATCGTAGACGGCGAAGGCGAGAAAGAAGCGATTCAGGCAAGAATTGCACAGATTAAGAAGCAGGTGGAAGAAACCACTTCCGATTTCGACAAGGAGAAACTGCAGGAACGTCTTGCAAAACTGGCAGGCGGCGTAGCGGTAATCCGTGTGGGCGCAGCTACCGAAACGGAAATGAAAGAAGCGAAGCTGCGTATGGAAGACGCGCTCAACGCAACAAGGGCAGCGGCAGAGGAAGGGATTATTGCAGGCGGCGGTTCTGCATATATCCATGCGGCAAAAGAGGTTGCAAAGCTGGCTGACACAATGGAAGGCGACGAGAAGACAGGCGCGAATATCGTGCTTAAAGCTTTGGAATCTCCGCTGTACCATATCGCAGCCAATGCAGGTTTGGAAGGCTCCGTAATCATCAACAAGGTGAAAGAATCCGAAGTTGGCACAGGTTTCGACGCTTTGGGTGAGAAATATGTGGATATGGTAGCGGAAGGGATTTTGGATCCTGCTAAAGTGACCAGAAGCGCATTGCAGAATGCAACAAGCGTTGCGTCTACGCTTCTTACGACAGAGTCTGTAGTGGCGAATATCAAAGAAGACGCTCCGGCAATGCCGGCAGGCGGCGGTATGGGCGGGATGATGTAATCTGCGCTGCATACGGCGGGCCAGGATAGTCAAACCAGAAATGGTAAAGGCCCAAACAGTCATAAGGCTCAGGATGGCCAAGCCAAACCAATGGTAAAGGCCAAAAGGATAAAGAGTAAAATAGTCTTTGGGAAATATTTAGAATAAGTTATGGAATAAGGCGGCAGCCAGGCGTTGGATTTTTTCAGGATTCCGGCGCATGGTTGCTGTTTTATGTTTTTTCCGCTTTCAAATAGGTTAAGGCAATGCCATTGTGCGAAAATCAAATGAATTAATTGACTTCACAAAAAATTAATAATATAATAAAAACTATCGAATTAGTTTTCAGGAGCATAAGAGAAGCAGCAAAAGCAGGGGTTTACAATGCTCTGGAGGGGCATTAGGATGAAAAAATTAGAAGAATATGTAAGAAGCATACCGGATTTTCCGGAAGAAGGGGTAATCTTCCGGGATGTGACCAGCGTGCTGCAGGATGCAGAGGGGCTGCAGTTGGCAATCAATACGATGCAGGGGAAAATTATGGATCTGGATTTTGATGTGGTGGCAGGGCCGGAATCCAGAGGATTTATATTTGGGACGCCCATTGCATATAATTTGAAGAAACCGTTTGTACTCATCCGTAAGAAAGGGAAGCTGCCTTGTGAGACAGTTTCCGTAGACTATGAGTTGGAGTATGGCACGGCGACCATTGAGATGCATAAGGACGCCATCCGGCCCGGGCAGAGGGTGTTGCTTGTGGATGACCTGATTGCCACCGGAGGGACGACGCAGGCTATGGCGCAGTTAATCGAATCTCTGGGCGGGAAAGTCGTGGGAATTGTAGTGATGATGGAACTGGCCGGGTTAAAGGGCAGGGAGAGGCTGGAAGGCTACAGGCTGGAATCCGCCATTTGCTATGAGGGGAAGTAGGAAGAAGGCTTGGAGGTCAGTCAGCGTAAACAGGATAGCTGGAGAGGAATATGACAGAAGAAAAGAACAAAGTGACAATTGAAGGCAAAGGGGTGGTGTTTGACGATGGAAGGATTGAAGCCATTCAGGAATTTCAGAGTCCTGAACAGCTATATCAGGACCTTATTTCCCATGTGCGCAGATACCATCCTTCCGGCGACATTTCATTGATTGAGAAAGCCTACCAGATTGCCTATGACGCCCATAAAGAGCAGAGGCGCAAATCGGGGGAGCCGTATATTATCCATCCGCTGTGCGTAGGGATTATACTGGCAGATTTGGAGATGGATAAGGAAACCATTACCGCAGGGTTATTGCATGACGTGGTGGAAGATACGATTCTGACGGAAGAAGAGATTACCGCAGAGTTTGGCTCTGATGTGGCTTTGCTGGTGGACGGCGTGACGAAGCTGCAGCTTTTGCAGCTTTCCGGGGATTATGAGGGGAAGACGCCAGACAGACTGGAAGTGCAGGCGGAAAACCTGCGTAAGATGTTCCTGGCCATGGCGAAGGATATCCGTGTGATTATTATTAAGCTGGCCGACCGGCTGCATAATATGCGCACGTTAAAGCATATGCCGCCGGAAAAGCAGCAGAGGATTGCAAGGGAAACCTTGGATATTTATTCCCCCATTGCGCAGCGGCTAGGGATATCCAAGATTAAGGTGGAGTTGGATGACCTGTCTTTGAAATATCTGGAGCCGGAGGTTTATTATGATTTGGTGGATAAGATTGCCATTCGTAAAAGCGAGCGTGAACGGTATATCCAGAATATTGTCAATGAAGTGGGGAAGCATATCCGCAATGCAGGCATTGACGCGCAGATTGACGGGCGGGTGAAGCACTTTTTCAGTATTTATAAGAAAATGAAAAACCAGGATAAGACCATCGACCAGATTTATGACCTGTTTGCGGTGCGGATTATCGTGGATTCGGTTAAGGACTGCTATGCGGCATTGGGGGTTATCCATGAAATGTATAAGCCGATTCCGGGGCGTTTCAAGGATTACATTGCGATGCCAAAGGCGAATATGTATCAGTCGCTGCATACCACATTGATAGGGACGAGCGGGCAGCCTTTTGAGATACAGATACGGACGTATGAAATGCATAAGGCGGCGGAGTATGGGATTGCCGCCCATTGGAAATACAAGGAAGCTTCGGACGGCAGAAAGGCAGAGGGGCAGGAAGAAGAGAAGCTGGCGTGGCTGCGGCAGATACTGGAATGGCAGCAGGATATGTCGGATAACCGGGAATTTATGAACCTGTTAAAAAATGACCTGGATTTGTTTTCCGACAGTGTGTATTGCTTTACCCCTACCGGGGATGTGAAAAACCTACCGGCCGGTTCCACTCCGATTGATTTTGCATACTGCATTCACAGCGCAGTGGGCAATAAACTGATTGGGGCCAGGGTGAACGGCAAACTGGTGACCATTGATTATGAAATCAAAAACGGCGACCGGATTGAAATTCTGACTTCCCAGAATTCCAAAGGGCCAAGCCGCGACTGGTTAAATGTGGTCAAAAGCACTCAGGCCAAGAATAAGATTAACCAATGGTTTAAAAACCAGTTGAAAGAAGATAATATCGTAAAGGGGAAAGAATTAATTACTTCTTATTGTAAAAGCCGTTCGGTAAATATACAGGATTTGATGAAGCCGGAATATATGAATGCCATAATGAAACGGTATGGGTTCCGTGATTGGGATTCGGTATATGCAGCCATTGGCCATGGCGGTCTGAAAGAGGGGCAGATTATCAACCGGATGCAGGAGATGTATGATAAGGAACACAAGAAAGGCGTCTCGGACGAAGAGGTGTTGGCAGCGGTGGCGGCAGGGAATCTTCCGGCCAAGCCCAAAGCGGCCAAGCCGCGCAGCGGAATCGTGGTAAAGGGTATGCATGATGTGGCGGCCCGGTTTTCCAAGTGCTGCAGTCCGGTGCCGGGGGATGAAATTGTGGGTTTTATCACAAGGGGACGTGGCGTATCCATCCATAGGACGGACTGCATCAATGTGATACACATGTCAGAAATAGAGCGGATGCGGCTGATTGACGCAGAATGGAAGAAGTCGCCGGAGGAAGTGTCGGAGGAGACTTATTTCTCGGAAATTAAAATATATGCCAATAACAGGAGCGGTTTGCTGGCTGACATTTCCAGGGCGCTGACAGAGAAAAACATTGATATCCTATCGCTGAATACAAGGGTCAGCAAGCAAGGGCTGGCTACATTGGCGGTTTCTTTTGAAGTGCGCAGCCGGGAGGAATTAAACCGGATTATTGATAAAGTCTTGACCATTGAGAGTGTAGTGGATATTGAACGCACCACCGGGTAATTGTGCGGATTCTTCCCAATGGCATTTATGTAAAACAAAGATACCGGAAGCTCTAACGCTGCGTAATGGCGAAGTTTCATTGTGAGGCAGGGGGCGGTGAGAAGAGAAAGGAGAAGGATATGGGGGATTTAAAGATTGGCCGGATGGTTTTGGGCGTTTGCCAGACAAATTTCTATTTTGTGTACCGGGAAGGGGAGAAGGAGGTTATCTGCTTTGACCCGGCAGACCGGGGGGATTATATATATGAAACTCTGGAGAAAAATGACTTCCGGGTGGCCGGGATTTTGCTAACGCACGGACATTTTGACCATATATGGGGGAGCCGGAAATTGCGGGAACTGTCCGGGGCAAAAATTTACGCTTACGAGGAAGAGCAGGCTGTATGCGAGGATGCAGGCAATAATGTTTCGGAAAATGCCGGACGGGCTTATACGGTGAAGCCGAACCGGTATTTAAAGGATGGCGAAGAACTTACCCTTGCAGGCATTACTTGCCGTTTGATTGCCACGCCAGGTCACACTGTGGGAAGCTGCTGTTATTATTTTCCGGAGGATGGCATACTGGTCAGCGGGGACACGTTGTTTGAAGGCTCGGTAGGAAGGACGGATTTTCCCACAGGAAGCATGAGCGCCCTGGTGCGTTCCGTTAAGGAAAAGCTGTTTATATTGCCGGATGACACCAAAGTCTATCCGGGGCATGGAGATGCGACCAGTATAGGGGAAGAGAAAAAGTATAACCCGTTTTTACAGTGAAAAGGCATTTTGCCTGTAAGGCTATGTCTGTATGTAAAATGCTTTGCTATAAGATTATTTTTCAAACCCATGCACCCAGTCTGCTTTCAGAAAGTAGAGCAAAAAGACGATGGAGCTTAAAGCCCAGGTCAGCGGATAAGCCCAGAAAATCATTTCAATGGCAGGCATGATACGCAGAATAATAGTAATGTAAGAAACGCGTAGGATGCACCAGAAGCAGAGCATGGTCAGCATAGGGACAAAAGCCTTGCCTGCGCCGCGCAGGATGCCTGCGATGCAGTGGGAAAAGGCCAGGAGGAAGTAAAAGAGCGTAACCGTCCTGGCTTGCGCCGTGCCATAGGCAATCACTTCCGGCGTCCGGTTGAAGGCGCGGATGAGAGTGGGCATGGTGAAATACAAAACAACGCCGACCAACTGCGCGGTAACAATAGAACAGAGGATACCAAAGCGGGCGCCTTTTTTCGCCCGCTCATATTGTCTGGCGCCAAGGTTTTGGCTGATAAAAGTGGTCAGCGCCAAGGCAAAGCAAGTGATGGGCAGAAAGCCGAAACCTTCGATTTTCGAATAGGCGCCGCAGCCTGCCACGGCCATTTTGCCGAATTTGTTAATGTTGGACTGCACAATGACATTGGCAAAGGCAATAATGGAGTTCTGGAACCCGGCAGGCAGCCCATTGGCAATGATTTGCCGGAGCATAGGCAAGTCAAAGCGGATGCAGCGAAGGGAAACCCGGTATTCCTCCGGGCTTTGGCGCAGCAAACGGTAAAGGCACAGCAATGCGCTGAGGAATTGGGAGAGGATAGTGGCCAACGCGGCGGCGCCTACCCCATATCCAAGCACGCCTACGAAAAGGAGATCCAGCAGGATATTCACGATGCTGGAAAGGATTAGGTAAACTAAAGGATGCCTGCTGTCGCCAACGGACTGCAGGATGCCCACAAATATATTGTACATAACAAAGGCCAGGGAACCCATAAAATAAATGCGGAAATAAACCGTGGATTCAGGAAGCACATCGGCGGGGGTGCCCATCCATACGAGAATCCGTGAGGTTAAGAGGGTGCCTGCAAAGGTCAGCGCGAGCCCGGCGGCAAGGCCGAAGGCGATGGTGGTATGGATGGCCCTTAACACTTCCTTGCTTTCCTTTGCTCCGTAATATCTGGCGATAACTACTCCGGAACCCATGGCAATGCCATTAAAAAAGCCAACCATCAGGAAAATCAGGTTGCCGGAAGAACTGACTGCCGCCAGGGCGTTGCTGCCAAGGAAGTTGCCCACAATCAGGGAATCGGCGGTGTTATAGAGCTGCTGGAAAAGATTGCCGAGGAAAATGGGAAAGGCAAACGCAAGGATTTGCTTCCATATGGAACCTTCGGTCATCCGGGTAGTTTGTGTCTGTTTGTGTATGGTATGCATTGTTTTTTCCTTCTTACGCTTCCTGCGGCAAATAGGTGAGACAGGTTAGGGAGAAGCAAAGCAGTTTCTGCATAGCCTGCTGACGATTGCCACGGAATGTTTTCTTTGTATTTATATGTTATTATAGCACATATTTTTCCAAATGGACAGGGGAGGAAAAATACGAGGCAAACGCAGGAAGGAACGGTTTTTAAATAAATTGCTTTTGTGAATATCTGTAAACGCGTTGTTTCTGATTTTCTTCCTTTTTTCCAGAACGTTTTACAAAAGCTTTTGATGTATTTCTTTACAGAATATTCACAGTTTATTTACTCATGCGTTTGTCGTGGGAGGAGATGAGGATGGAGGAAAGGAGAAAAAGCAGCCATGGTTATGGTATGGATTAATAAGCCCCAATTTGAGTATGATATCCATTCTTTAGTGAAAGCGTTTTTCCCGCAAGAGGAAGTGAAAGTCTTGTGTGCCGGACAGGAGAAGCTGCGGGAACATAGGGAAAGAAAAAGGGTGGATACTGGCAGTGGGACATATTGCAGCATTCATCTTACTTTTCTGGAGAAAGAGATAACGATGGAGCTTGTAGGAGACTGGCAGGACAGGGAAAGCCTGCGCAAAGGGGAAGCGCAAAAAGGTTTGGAACAGCCGGATGGGAGTGGGGAGGAGGAGATTGGGCCGGATGGCGTTTCCAAGGAATCAGGGACAGGCGTTTGTTTTCGGCTTCCATTTGCACAGGGGGCGGAACGCATAGAGATTAAGAATGTGCTGAAGCAGTTGATTTACCAGGGGTTGTCAGAGTATTTGGGCAAAGGGCTGCCCTGGGGTACATTGACAGGTATCCGCCCTACCAAAATTCCAATGGCTATGTTGGAAGAGGGGAAGGCGCAGAGGGAAATCCTGGACTATATGGAACGGACTTATTTTATCAGTGAGGAGAAAGGGCGCCTATGCTATGAGATTGCGGAACGGGAGAAGGCGATTCTGTCTTCCCTCCATTACAAAGATGGGTATAGTCTGTATATCGGAATCCCTTTCTGCCCTACCACCTGCCTTTATTGTTCCTTTACCTCTTATCCCATTGCGGCATGGAGGAAGCGGGTTGGGGATTATCTGGATGCACTGGAGAAAGAGATGGCGTATGTGGCAGAGGCTTACCAAGGCAGGATTTTAGATACGGTATATATCGGCGGCGGAACGCCCACCACATTGGAGCCGGAACAGCTTGAGAGGCTGTTACGGGCGGTACACCGTTATTTCCCAATGGGTATGGTGCAGGAATTTACGGTGGAGGCCGGACGTGCAGACAGCATCACCAGTAAGAAACTTCAAGCATTGAAGCGGCAAGGCGTAACCAGGATTTCCGTGAATCCTCAGACGATGAAGGAGGAAACGCTGCGGTTTATCGGCAGGCAGCATACGGTGGCGCAGGTGCGGGAGGCGTTTGCGCTGGCAAGGGAAGAAGGGTTTGACAATATTAACATGGATATTATCCTTGGCTTGCCAGGGGAAACGCAAGAGGATGTGGCCCATACGGCAGAGGGGATTCAGGCTTTGGCGCCAGACAGCCTGACCGTACATTCTCTCGCCATTAAACGTGCGTCTGCTTTAAATCGGTGGATAGAGGAAAACGGGATAGAGAAACTGCATAATACAGAGGCTACCATGGCTATTGCGGCCAGGGCGGCGGCAGATATGGGGATGGTT
Organism: uncultured Lachnospiraceae bacterium; assembly: GCA_910578405.1. Lineage (GTDB taxonomy): Bacteria > Bacillota > Clostridia > Lachnospirales > Lachnospiraceae > Kineothrix. Next base: position 22,847 of record CAJTQO010000053.1, read on the forward strand.
CCGTATTATTTGTACAGACAGAAGAATATGTCTGGGAATTTTGAAAATGTGGGGTATGCGCGGGAAGGGAAGTATGGGATTTATAATATTTTGATTATGGAGGAGAAACAGACCATAGTTGCCTGCGGAGCCGGTAGCATATCAAAAAGGGTATACCCTGACGGACGTATTGAGAGATGCGAAAATGTCAAGGATGTGGCGTCTTTCATAGAAAGAATCGACGAGATGATTGAGAGAAAACGGAAACTTCTTGAAGATTAAAAAGAGTTTCTGTTGTACATCAAAATGGGGTTAGTACATCAATGGTACATCAATTTTTTACCCAATGGTACTGAATAATACTTGATGATGTGGAGGAACAACCTAATATAGCGCCTAAAGGACAATCTTATTCTAACGAATGGGACTGCCCTTTTTTGTTATAGTCAATCATCAAGAATGGAGGAAGAAAGAATGAGTAGTACAGCGTTAGGAGCAGAAAAAGAGAAAGCGATTATTTTTATCAGCGATGCACATGAAAAATTCTACTACGAGAAATTAAAAGAGGTCAGGTATCAGGACGTGTACCACAAAGCGCTTGTATATTGTCTTGGTATCAGCGATGACACAAGAAGAAATATCAACAGCATTTATAACTTTAAGACAGGTTGTGTAATAACGGAGTGTCTGCATGAAGGCTGGCAGACCAGCGGGAGCTTAAAAGTAGTCAGGATGGCGTTTAACCTTTACTGCAATGGTACGCCAAGTGTCTTTGATTACGATGATGCGGAGGAACAGGTGGACGAGTGCAGACGGTACACAGTGGAAGAACTGTTCTGCTGTGCCTAGAGCATGTTTGAAAATTGCTTTCCCCAAGATGTGTGTTACAGTTTGTGGGAGATTTGCGCCAAATTTAAGAGGCGTAGTGGGCTACGTTG
>CAJTQO010000054.1 GCA_910578405.1 uncultured Lachnospiraceae bacterium
GGGCGGGAAGGGGAAAGAGGAAGGCGAGGTGTATCTGGTTATGGCCACGGGAAGCGGAAGGGAAAAGACGGGAAAATGTAAAACAGGAGAAAAGGAAGAGAAGACGGCAGGAGGGGAGGCCACAGAAAGAGAGCCTGCAGAGGGGGAGGAAGCTAAAGGGGTGGCAACGGGTGGGAAAACAATAAAAAGAGAGCCGGCAGGAGGGAGAATAACACAAAAAGAGTCAGCAAGAGGGAAAATGGCAGAAAAGAAGGCGGCGGGAAAGACGGCCGGGAGGCTAAGGGCAGGGAGGCGGAAAGGAAAAATCGGCGTATGTGCAATTGTGCTTGGCTGTATGCTTTCTGTTTTTGGGATTGGGGCCTTTTCTCTTGCGGCAGTCAGGGAAAGCGGGCGCAGAAGTTTAAGGGAGAGAGAACAAAACATTACCCCGCAAATGGAGAATAGGGAACGGGATGGGCAGGAAGCGGGGCCATGGGAAGCGGGCTGGATAAAGTATGAGGGAAACATTTATTGTTATAATGAAGAAATTCTCACTTTTTTATTTATGGGGATTGATAAGGACAATGCCGTGCAGAAAGTGGAAGAGGGTACCGATGGGGGACAGGCGGACGCTTTGTTTCTGTTGGTGTTGAACCCTAAAAATAAAACGGTCCAGGTAATTGCCATTAACAGGAACGCCATGGTTGATGTGAGGCTGTATGACAGTTCCGGCGCATATCTGTCCACAGTGCAGGCGCAGATTGCCGTACAGCATGGGTTTGGCGACGGAGTGGAAGAAAGCTGCGAATACCAGAGGGAGGCGGTAAGAAGGCTGTTTTACCATTTGCCTATCCATGGGTATTGTGCGGTAAATATGGATGCAATTATCACATTGACTGATTTGGTGGGAGGAATCGAACTTACTTCGTTGGAGGACGTCACCTCAGCCATACAGGATGAGACGTTGGGGGATTATGTGGTAAATGAGGGAGAAACCGTTCTTTTGGATGGGAGGAAAGCATATTCCTATGTGCGGTACAGGGCGTTTGACGAGATGGGGTCGGCAAATCGGCGGCTGGAACGGCAGAAGCAGTTTTTGGGAGAATGGATACGCAAGATAAAAGGGGAGGTAAAAGAGGATGTGACATTGGCGGTCAGATTGTATGAAGCGGTGGCGGCGCAGACAGTGACGGATATTTCTGTGGATGAAATACTGTATTTGGCGGGACTGGCGGCAGATTACCAGTTCAGCATGGAGCAGTTTTATACGTTACAGGGGGAGACGGTGCAGGGGGAAGAATTTGAGGAGTTTTATGTGGATGAGGATGCGCTGTACCGGATGATGGTGGAGGTTTTTTATGAACCGGTGGACGGATAACCTGCCAGGCCAGAGCGTGTTTGAAAATTGTTTTTTGGCAGATGTCAGGAATGCATTTTGAAATGCGCTTTAGGGTATGGCGGCGAAAGAAGAAAGGTGGAAGCAAACATGTGGAGGGAGGGCGTATGGGCATAAGAATCAAAATATATGCTTGGATGGTAAACCGTGCGCCGGGTATCCGGGAGAGGTACCAAAAGAAGCGCGGACAGGCGCATGGCGCAGGAAGGCTGTTGGCATGGGGATATTTGCTGTGGCTGAATTTTTCTTATTATGCGCTGCGGCGCCGGAGTGTGGGGGAGGCGCAAATGCAGGGGTTTTATGAAAAAAAGGAACTGCACTGCGGGGGAAGTGAGTCGGCGTCTGCCGGGAGGGAGGCGCCGGAAAAGTTGGCAAAGCGGCTGGCGGAATATGACGTGGCGTCTTTTGATGTGTTTGACACCCTCATTTTCCGCCCTTTTTCACATCCGGCGGATTTGTTCCATTTTGTGGGAGGAAAACTGGATTATCTGGATTTTAAGAAGATACGCCAGGAGATGGAAGAAAAGGCAAGGGCGGAGCGGTATGAAAAGGAGGGGGGCTATGAGGTTAAGCTGGAAGAGATTTATTCTGTGATGGAAAGGGAAACGGGGATTGGGAAAGAAGAGGGGATGCAGGCCGAGCTGGAGGAGGAATGCCGTTTTTGTTTTGCCAACCCTTATATGAAGCGTGTGGTTGAGGAAATGAAAAAATACGGGAAACGGATTATTGTGATTTCGGACATGTATTTGGGGGAGGGGCATGTGCGGGAAATTCTGAAACGGGCAGGCTATGGGGATTTTGACGCTTATTATATTTCCTGTGAGCGGCGCCGTTCCAAACATGAGGGGAGTTTGTACCAGGAGGTGAAAAGGGAAGAGGGGGAGGGGAAACGGTATGTGCATATTGGCGATAATATGTTTTCGGATATGACACAGGGGAAAAAGCATGGCTTTGATGTGGTTTTTTATAAAAATGTCAATGAAGCCGGCCTGCCGTTTAGGGCGGAGGATATGTCGGCAATTACAGGGAGTGTGTACAGAGGGATTGTGAATGCGCATTTGTACCATGGATTGGGAGAATATGGGCCGGCGTATGAATATGGTTTTTTGTATGGAGGGCTGTTTGCGGTTGGGTATTGCCAGTTTATCCGGGAGTATGTGAAAAGGCAGGGGGTGGAGAAGGTTCTTTTCCTGTCACGGGATGGGGCTGTGCTTAGCCGTGTGTATGAAAAGCTGTATCCGGGAGAATGCCAGGAATATGTATATTGGTCCAGGCTGGCGGCGGCGAAGCTTTCGGCGGGCAGGCATAAGTATGATTATTTCCGGCGGTTCCTGTACCAGAAGGTGAACCAGGGATTCACGCTTTTTGATGTTTTCCGCAGCATGGAACTGGAAGATATGATGGACGGGATGCGTGCCTGGCAGCGGCAAAAGGCCAGTGGAGGGACGGCGGTTTGCAAGGGGGACAGGGTCTATGCGGATTTGGCGGCTGATGCAGAACTGACGGAGCGGAATGTGGAACTGGTAAAAGCTTTTCTTATGGAACATTGGGAAGAGGCGTTACGGCATTACGAGGGGCAGGTGCAGGCCGGAGGAGTATATTATAGGGAAGTTCTGGAAGGAGTGCGCAGGGCGGCGGCAGTGGATATTGGCTGGGCAGGGAGCGGGGCAGTCTTGCTTTCCCATATGGTGAACCGGGTATGGGGGATGGATTGCAGGATTACGGGCATTGTAGCTGGAACCAATTCCTGCCACACATACGAAAGGGACGCCGCTGAGCCACTGTTGGAAAATGGGACATTAGTCAGTTACTTATTTTCTCAGAAAGAAAACAGGGATATTTGGAAATTCCACAATCCGGGCAAAAACCATAACTTGCACTGGGAAATGCTCTTAGGCGCAGAGGAAGGGTCTTTTCGGGGGTTCTATCCGGACGGGCGCGGAGGATACCGGCTGGCTTGGAAGGGGGAGAACAAAAATGCGCAATCTGTGAGGGAAATCCACAGGGGGATTCTTGATTTTGCAGACAGGTACTTGGAGGCGATGGGGGACGAAAGGTTGGAAATCAGCGGGAGGGACGCTTATGCCCCTATGCTTTTGATGGAAGGGGATGGGAAGTACAGGAAAGGGATGGAATATTTGATGGATGAGGCCGGGGTGTAAAAGCGCAGGAGAGTCGCTGCCAGAAAATATTTGAGATTTTCCCTATAATATGGTATCATTAAAATAACGGTAAATAAAGATAATTATAAAATGCGCAAGAGAAGGATGGGGAAGCCAGGATATGGGAAAAATAGATATTATTACGAAAAATTATCTAAGGAGGCCGGAAATATTTGCGGATGTGTTTAACAAGTTCCTGTATCGTGGCAGGCAAGTTATCCTGCCGGGAAGCCTGGCGGAGCTGGATACGGCGGAACTGGCGGTTCCATATAGCGCGGACTGTGCGCCAGCGCCGGAGCAAAGGTATAGGGATGTGGTGAAATTATGGACGGGAATGACGGATGGGAAAGCGGCTTATGGCATTCTTGCAGTGGAAAGCGAGTCAAAGATTCATTACGCAATGCCTGTGAAAAATGGCCTGTATGATTTCCTGCAGTTTGCAAAGCAGGTAGGGGAGGCGGCGGATTTGCATAGGAAATCTAAAAAGAACCGGATTCACAAGCCAAATGCGGGAGAATTTTTAAGCGGGTTTTGGAAAACTGACAGGTTGCTTCCGGTAGTTACCGTGGCGGTATATTTTGGGGCTGGGGAATGGGACGCACCGTTAAGTCTGAAGGAGATGTATGCGGGCTGTGACGAGGAAATCTTAAAATATGCTGCGGATTACCGGATAAATTTAATTGCGCCAGGCAGGATGTCTGACGATGAATTGGACGAATTTCAGACCAATATGCGTGAAATTATGAAATATATCAAATATTCAACGGATGGGAGACTCTTGGAGGATGCGGTAAGCGCAGACGCGCGTTTTAAAAGTGTGGAACGTGAGGCTGTGGAAGTGATGAATGTGGTGACGGGTTCAAAAGTGAAGTGTCCAGAAGGCAAGGAGGTGGTTGATGTGTGCTTGGCAATACAGGAAATCAGAGAGGAAGGCCGTTTGGAAGGCCGTTTGGAAGGCCGTTTGGAAGGTCGTTTGGAAGGTCAGTTAGAGGGAGAAATCCGCGCCTACAAAAAGCTGGGGATTCTGCCGGAGGACGCAAGGCGGTATCTTATGGAGGAACGTCACAAAAGTGAGGATGAGGCTGAATTGCTTATAAGGCGGTACTGGAACTGATTTTGAGAGGAAAATGGCGCAAGGCATATATTTTGATTTGGGAAGAAGGGAGGTTGGGACGTTAGGCTGGCTGGCAGTCCATGCAGTGGCAAAAGGAACGGTAATCCAATTTTACTCAATTTCCCCTCAATTTTACGCAAAGGCTTGCTGCTTTCCGTATAGGGAGTTATAATTTAAATAATGCTGTCATAGGTGGCGGGATTTGGGCGACATAGGCTTTAAACTCTGTGAGATGGAGGTATGACAGGAGAAAAGAGGATAGAAGCAGGAGATATAGCAGGGCAGATAGTCGGAGAGGGAAAACAGGATGAAAAAAGATTTTACGAAACGCCTTTTTGTATGCATGTTGGCTGCGTTAGCCATTACGATTTCCGCAATCTTTATATTGCAGACCATAATCAGCCAGGGAGACAATGCAGCGGCCAGCCAGGAAAAATTAAAGGAAGTAAAGGAGAAACTGGCCAGCAACGAAGAGAGCATTGACAGGCTCACCAAAAACCTGAGTGAGGATAATCTGGCTAAGGCAAGGGCATTTGCAGATATGCTGGCAATGGACGGCTCTATTTATGGAAATGTGCAGAAAATGAATGAAATCAAAGACAGGCTGCGGGTAAATGAACTGCATATCATTGATGGGAACGGCATCATTGCCAGCAGTACGATTGAGGCGTACCTTGGGTTTGAGATGGGCAGCGGCGAACAGTCCGGCGAGTTTATGGCAATTTTGGACGATCCGTCCATTGAAATTGCGCAGCAACCTCAGGTCAATGTGGCGGAGGGGATTGTGATGCAGTACATAGGCGTAGCCAGAAGGGACGGCAAAGGGTTTGTGCAGGTAGGGGTGCGGCCGGAAGTGCTGGAAGAGACGCTGGCCGGGACAGAGCTGGATAAGGTGCTGGGGGAGATAGAATATGGAAAGAAAGGGTATATTTATGCGATAGACGCGGCAAGCGGGCATATACTGGCGCATCCGGACGCTTCCCTCATTGGGACGCCTGCTGTGGACGCCGGATTCCCGTCCGGCATGACGGGAAAGGGAAAGGCGCTTATCCATGGCGTGAAAGGATATTACCTGGCGGAGGAATATAACGGCTATGTAATCGGGACGTTCCTGCCTTCCAGTGAGTATTACTTAGACCGCCGCAACCAGACTTTGGCAGTGTCTTTTAGTATGCTGCTGATTTTCGGCGCGCTGTTGGTTGTCATTAACCGGATGGTGGACCGAAAGATTGTAAAGGGGATAAACAATATTACCAATTCCATGAAGGGCATTGCGGAAGGTGATTTTGGGATTACGGTAAAAGAAGGGGGGAACCCGGAATTTATCCAGTTATCCGACAGCATGAACAAAATGGTGGGGAATATCTGTCAGAACCTGGAGGAAAATAGGAGCCTGTTGGAGCAGCAGAAGTCGGATATGGAAAATACCAGGCAGATGATAGAGAATGTAAAAGAGGCATGTCTGGATTTGGAACAGGTATCGGGGGAGAATTTAAGAAATGCAGATAATATTTACCAAGGCACCGGAGAACAGGAAAGGGCTGTGGAAGAGCTGAAGCAGACAATGGAGCATTTGACGCAAGAGTTAAACGACAGCGTGATGGTTTCAGAGGATGTGACAAAGGCGACGGGAAATACGGCGGAAAAGATGCTCCAGACGCAGTCGCAGATGGAATTGTTAAAGGAGTCTATGCAGAAGATGGATGAAATGTCCAGGGCGATTGAGACAATCATTGGTGAGATTGATTCCATAGCGCAGCAGACCAATATGCTTTCCTTAAACGCTTCCATAGAGGCGGCGCGGGCCGGGGAAATGGGGAAAGGGTTTGCGGTGGTGGCAAAGCAGGTAGGCGAGCTGGCGGCGCGCAGCGCACAGGCGGCCAAGGAAACTAACGAACTGATTACCAATTCCATGCGGGCTGTGGAAAGCGGGAGGGAGATTACCGACCAGACCGTAGGCGTATTTGCCGATGCCGTGGAAAATATTGAAAAAGCCAACCAGAATGTGGAGCGCATTACCGATATGGTGAAGCAGAATGTGGAAATTGTCGCTCATGCGGTGGGCCAGATTGCAAGGATTTCCAATGTAGTGGAGGAAAATGTGTGCATTTCCCAGAATACAAAGCAAGTATCTTCCAATATGGCAGAGATTACAGGCAAGCTGTTGGTGATGGTGGAATAAAAGGCAGGGTTTTCCGGTTTGGAAAATTTTATGAAATGCCGTTGCATGGACGATGTTCCAGGCGACGGCATTTTCCGGCTCTGGCGTATGTTGAAGTCTCTGCAGGGTTTTGGACGGGATTAAAACGGCAAAAAACTTGACATCCGGCAGGCAGGATGTTATTATAAAACACATAAAATCCTAGGGGATTAGTATGGATTTCAAAATGCAGAGGGAAGGACTTTCTTCCAGGTCAGTGGAGTTTCTGGCTGGATGTGGAACTGGAACAGGAGGAAAAAATGGCAAATATAAAGAAGAGCGCAACGGAACTGATTGGAAAGACGCCCCTTTTGGAAGTCGCAAACTATGCGAAGTCGCAAGGCGTGGAGGGGGTTTTCCTATTGGCGAAGTTAGAGTATTTAAACCCGGCGGGCAGCGTGAAAGACCGGGTAGCGTTGGCGATGATTGAGGATGCGGAGCGGAAAGGAATCTTAAAAAAGGGGTCTGTCATTATAGAGCCAACCTCCGGCAACACGGGGATTGGCTTAGCTTCGGTGGCGGCGGCAAGGGGGTACCGGGCAATTTTGACCTTGCCGGAGACAATGAGTGTGGAGAGAAGGAACTTGCTGAAAGCATATGGGGCGGAACTGGTTCTTACGCAAGGCGCCAAAGGCATGGCGGGCGCGATTGCCAGGGCGGAGGAGCTAAGGGACAGTATCCCGGATGCGGTCATACTTGGGCAGTTTGACAACCCGGCGAACCCGGCAGTGCATGAAGCGACGACAGGGCCTGAAATTTGGGAGGACACCGACGGGAAAGTGGATATCTTTGTGGCAGGCGTAGGCACGGGAGGCACGGTGACAGGCGTGGGCGCATATCTGAAAGCAAAGAACCCCAAGATACAGGTGGTGGCGGTGGAGCCGGAGGATTCGGCGGTGCTTTCCGGAGGAGAACCGGGGCCGCACAAAATACAGGGGATTGGGGCCGGTTTCGTCCCTTCCGTTTTAGACACCGGCATATATGATGAAATACTCCGGGTAAAGAATGAGGACGCTTTTGCGGCAGGAAAGAAGCTGGCGGTAACGGAAGGCATTCTGGTGGGGATATCTTCCGGCGCAGCGCTGCATGGGGCGAAAGAGCTGGCAAAACGGCCGGAGAATGCAGGAAAACGGATTGTGGCATTGCTTCCCGATTCCGGCGACCGTTACCTTTCCACGCCTATGTTTGCAGGAGAAGCATAAGGAAGCTTTATCCATGCAATAAATGGTCGGATTAGCGTGTTTAAAAACTGATTTCCGTATGGTTTATTCCGGCATCTTGCGCAAAGGGCCGGATTGTGGTATGATACGGGATAAAACATGCCAATATTTTTCAGGCGCACAGGCCAAAAACAAGCTTTTGGCCTGTGCAATGCAACCCGAATTTGGCATAGGAAAGAAATCCGGCAAAACGTCTGAGCGCGTTATCAGGAGTATGGCCTGGCAGGTGGGCGGATGGCTAAGACGGAGAGGGATGGGGGATAGATGGATATGGAAACGATGATAAAAGTAAAAGATGTGGGCAAGACATTCTGTGGGAAAGAAAATACCGTAGAGGCGCTCAAAGGAATTAACCTGGAGATACATAAAGGAGAGATTTACGGCATTATCGGCATGAGCGGCGCTGGAAAGAGTACGCTTGTCCGCTGTCTGAACTTTTTGGAGCGGCCTACTACAGGAACCGTGGAAGTGGGCGGAAAAGATCTGGCGGCTCTGTCTGAGAAGGAATTGCGGGCTGTGCGGATGCAGATTGCCATGATATTCCAGCATTTTAACCTGCTGATGCAGCGCACTGTGCTGGATAATATCTGTTTTCCGATGGAAATTGCAGGGCAGAAGAAGAAAGGGGCCAGGGCTAAGGCTTTGGAGCTGTTGGAGGTGGTAGGGCTTTCGGAAAAAGCGGGGGCTTATCCGGCGCAGCTTTCCGGCGGGCAGAAGCAGAGGGTGGCAATTGCCAGGGCGTTAGCTATGAACCCGAAGATTCTGTTGTGCGATGAGGCCACCAGCGCGCTGGACCCCACCACAACGAAATCAATCCTGGCGCTTTTAAAAGATATTAACCAAAAGTATGGCATTACCATAGTGATTATTACCCATGAAATGGCAGTGGTGCGGGAGATTTGCACTCATGTGGCGATTATAGACGGCGGCAGCCTGGCGGAAACGGGAAGGGTGGAAGAAGTCTTTGCAAGGCCCCGCACCCGTGCGGCCAGGAAGCTTGTTTTCCAGGGGGAGATAGGGTCGGAAGAGATGAAGTGGAACCTGGCCACAGGGAAGCGGTGCATCCGTATTGTGTTTCGGGAGAATTCTTCCTTTGAACCGGTAATCGGCAATATGGTGCTGGCCTGCAAAACGCCCGCCAATATCCTGTTAGCGGATACGAAGGATATCGGCGGAGTGGCTCATGGACAGATGATTTTACAGCTTCCGGAGGATGAGGCAGTGGCAGGGAAAATGATAGACTATCTGAAGGAAAGGAAATTGGAAGTGGAGGAGCTGGATCATTATGTGGGATAATGCAACGATTATGATGCTTGTGAAAGAAACAGGGACAACCTTGTTTATTACATTGAGTTCCACTGTCTTTGGCTATGCGCTTGGGCTGCCTTTGGGCATTTTGCTGGTGGTTACGGCAAAAGATGGCCTCTGGCCCAATGCAGTGATTTATAAAATTCTGGATGTGACAGTAAATGTGATAAGAAGCGTGCCGTTTTTGATTTTGATGATGATGCTGATTCCGTTTACCCGTTTTGTGGTAGGGAAAAGTTATGGCGCGGCGGCCACGATAGTCCCTTTGACCATAGCGGCGGCGCCGTTTATTGCCAGGCTGGTGGAATCCTCTTTGCTGGAAGTGGATAAGGGAGTGATTGAGGCGGCGCAGAGCATGGGGGCAGGGATTGGGACGATTGTATGGAAAGTCCTGTTGGCGGAAGCAAGGACTTCTTTGATTGTAGGCGCTACCATTACGCTTGGAACGATTCTTGGCTATTCGGCTATGGCAGGGGTAGTGGGAGGAGGCGGCCTGGGGGATGTGGCAATCCGGTATGGCTATTTCCGTTACCAGGCAGATATTATGATAGTGACCGTTGCCTTGTTAGTGATTCTTGTGCAGATTTTGCAGGTGATTGGCACGAAACTGTCCAAGAAATTAGATAAGAGGATTACAGGATAGAGGCAGGGCGCATAGTTGGATTATCATAAAAGGGTTGGCGCAGCCATGGCTTCCTTTTGCCTGGGCAGAATGGAAAGAGAATGGCAAACCGGCGTTTTGTTTATGATATATAGATAGGAAAGCAAGGAGGAAGCGGAAACTGTGAGGAAGTCTTTGGAGGAAGGTTGTATGCCTGGGCTTACGCTGCCGTCAGGCGGCAGGGCGTAAAAGGGACGGGACATGGTTTGCGCAAAGGGAAAGGAGTCTATTATGAAAAAGAGAGTATTGGCGACGGTATTTACGGCGATTCTGGCGGCAGGCGCATTGGCGGGCTGCGGCGGGGCAGGGAAGGATGGCGGCACGATAAAGGTAGCCGCAACGGAAGTGCCTCACGCGGAAATCCTAGAGGCGGCGAAGCCGCTTTTGAAAGAAAAAGGATGGGATTTGCAGGTGACGGTATTTAACGATTATGTGCAGCCTAACGAAGTGGTGGAGTCAGGGGATTTTGACTGCAACTATTTCCAGCATACCCCCTATCTGGACAGCTTCAATGCAGAGAGAGGGACGCACTTGGTAAATGTAGGGGAAATCCATTATGAGCCGCTTGGAATCTATAGCGGGACGGAATCGGATTTAGCAAATATTTCCGATGGGGCGACAATTGCCATTCCCAATGATACAACCAATGAGGCAAGGGCATTGTTGTTATTGCAGGACAACGGAATCCTTACGTTAAAAGAAGGGACGGGGATAGAGGCTACAAAGAATGACATTGCAGAGAACCCGCACAACGTGGAAATAGTGGAATTGGAAGCGGCTCAGGTAGCGAGGGTTATCGAGGAAACGTCTTTTGTGGTGCTGAATGGGAATTATGCATTGCAGGCTGGCCTGAATGCCCAGACCGACGCGCTGGTTTATGAGACTTCGGACTCCGAGGCGGCTAAGACTTATGTGAATGTCATTGTGGTAAAAGAAGGCAATGAGGAGAACGCAGGCGTGAAGGCATTGGTGGAAGTGTTGAAGTCCGATGAGATTGAGACGTTTATCAAGGATAAGTACCAAGGGTCGGTAGTTCCATTCAATTAAATAGTTTCTTCCGGGACGTCTGGGACGGTGTAGGAAGGAATCGGGCAGGCAAAGGTGAGGATGATGGGAAAGCGGACGTAGAGATGCGCGGATTTCCTATCATCCTTATTTGGAAATGGGGTCTATGTATGGTTTAGCGCGTGGAAGGCAACGCATGTAAGGAGCCGGGAAGCGGGCAGGGGCGTTGGCGGGAACCAACCTGCGATGACGGCAGGATGCGGTTTATGCAAATGGAAACGGCAAGTTCTTTTGGAGGAGTGAATTGGCAGGGTAAGGAAGGAGCATAAGAAGGAAGGAGTATAAGTATAAGATGAAGATATCAACAAAGGGGCGTTATGCGGTAAGGGTTATGTTGGATTTGGCTTTGCACAATACAGGGGAACATGTCAAAGTGAAGCAGATTGCACAGCGACAGGGAATATCGGAGAAATATCTGGAGCAGATTATTTCCATATTGAACAAAGCCGGATTTGTGAAAAGCGCCAGGGGGGCGCAGGGAGGATACCGGATGGCAGGCGACCCTCATACTTATACGGTAGGGATGATCCTGCGGCTGACCGAAGGCTCCCTTTGCCCGGTGGCCTGCCTGGAAGGGGAAGTGAACGAATGTGAGCGGTGCGATACGTGTGAGACATTGGAAGTATGGAAGGAGCTGGATGCGGCCATAAACAAGGTAGTGGATGGCGTAACCATTGGCGACTTGGTGGAACGCAGGAAAAAGAGGGACGCAGTGGCGGATTATTCCATATGAACATTTGATATGGGACAGAATAAGGAATTGGCCAAAGCGGCGTCTGCGCGATGTATGGCGGGAGGGCCGGACAAAGTGCGGATATGAAAACGGAAAAGGAGGGTCTTTATGTTACCTACAAGGCAAGAGGCGGAGCGGATATTACAGGAAGCGGAAGGGTGCAATCCAGGCCCATGGGGCGACCACAGCAGGACGGCGGCGCACTGTGCGGAAAAAATCGCCCAGGCATGTGACGGCATGGATGCCGATAAGGCATATATTATTGGCTTGCTGCATGACATTGGAAGGAAATTTGGCGGCAGGCATCTGGGGCATGTGGCGGACGGTTATTCTTATATGATGTCGCTTGGCTATGATGAGGCAGCCAGAATATGCCTGACTCATTCATTCCATGGGCAGGATATGGGGGAGTATATCGGGAAAGCAGACACGACGCAAGAAGAGTGGCGAATGATACAGACAGGGTTAGAGGAAATCCATATGGACGACTACGACCGGCTGATTCAGTTGTGTGACGCAATGGCAGGGGTGCAGGGCGTAATGGATATGGAAGAACGCATGGGGGATGTAAAACGCAGATATGGGTATTACCCAGAGGAAAAATGGGATTTCAACCTGGCTTTGAAAAGGTATTTTGAGGAGAAGGCAGGGGAGGATATTTACATCCTGGTGGAGAAGGATTCCTATAAACCGGAAGGCTCTGTTCCCGTTCCGGCTCCCAAAGGGCAGGGCCAGGGCAAGTCATAAGAGAATATTTGTTCACGGGATGGGAAAGAGTATGGAAATGGCCGCTTTTTTTGTCCTGTGAGCCCCATAACCGTCCGGCGCATACCGAAATAAATTTAATAATTCAACCTATTGACAAATCGGATATAAAGATGGATAATGGCTAAGATTTCATGAAATCCGTTTGAAAAAGTTATCTTGTAAAAAAGGATTAAGTCTGCATGTCCGGAAAACGTCCGGCGCAGCGGGAGGCGTGGCAATGGGAAAGGGTTATGTAGGCGCGGCAGGGAATGTGGCAGCGTGGCGGCATTGGGGATATAAGAAGAGAGATGCCGGGATTGGGAAAGTAATAAAAGATACGACAAAGGATATGACGCAAGGGTCGCCTATGAAGCTGATTTTGGGATTTTCCATCCCACTTTTATTCGGCTTTTTGTTCCAGCAGTTTTACAGTGTGGTGGACACGGTGATTGTAGGGCGTTTCCTTGGGGTAAGGGCCTTGGCCGGGGTGGGAAGCACCGGGTCTGTGAATTTCTTGATTATTGGTTTTTGTATGGGGGTATGCAACGGGTTTGCCATACCTTTGGCGCACAAGTTCGGGGCAAAAGATTATGAAGGGCTGCGTCGGTTTATGGCTAACAGCGTGTGGCTTTCCATTGCTTTTGCGTCGGTTATGACAGTGGCGACGTCATTGCTGTGCAGGAAGATGTTGGAGTGGATGAAAACGCCGGAAGACATTTTTGCGGATGCCTATATTTATATTTTGATTATTTTTATCGGCATTCCGGCTACATATTTGTACAATATGCTGTCAGGCATTATACGGGCTATGGGCGACAGCAGAACGCCCCTTGTGTTTCTGACGATGTCTTCGCTGTTAAATATTGTGCTGGATTTGGTATGTATTGTGAATTTCGGCATGGGAGTGGCCGGGGCGGCGGTAGCCACTGTAGTTTCCCAGGGGATATCCGGGATTTTCTGCCTGCTGTATATGATAAAGAAATTTCCCAATTTGCATATACAAAAGGAGGAATGGGCGCCCAATCCGGCGCATATGCGGATATTGTGCGGGATGGGGATTCCAATGGGGCTGCAGTATTCCATTACGGCAATCGGCAGCGTGATTCTGCAGACTTCGGTAAATACATTGGGGGCCGTGGCAGTCGCCTCCGTAACGGCGGCCGGCAAAGTGGCTATGTTTTTTAGCTGTCCTTTTGACGCGATGGGTTCCACTATGGCGACCTACAGCGGGCAGAATGTGGGAGCGAAGAAGCTGGACCGGCTGGGGCAGGGGATGAAAGCCTGTGTAACTTTGGGGGTAATCTATTCTGCCATTGCTTTTGTGGCGTTATGGTTTTTCGGAGAGAGACTGTCTGCCCTGTTTATTCATGCGGAGGACCCGGCTTTGCTAAGAGATGCAAGACTGCTGCTGATTATGAACGGAGCCTTTTATGTGCCGCTTGCTTTGGTGAATATTGTACGGTTTATGATACAGGGGATGGGCTTTGGCAGGTTTGCCATTTTGGCGGGCGTATGTGAAATGGTGGCAAGGGGTGTGGCGGGACTGCTTCTTGTGCCGATGCTTGGCTTTATGGGAGTATGTCTGGCAAGCCCGTTAGCGTGGATTTTTGCGGATGCATTTTTGATTCCCGCTTATCTGCATGTGAAGAAGAAACTGGCGCGGAGATTCGAAGCGGAGGAGGCGGAGGCTGGCAAAGCTATGGAGCGCGTTTGTGCGGGCTGAGGCATTTAAGGCTTTGTTATGTTTAACCCTAAAAGGGGCTGTTGCAAAATAGCTGTTATATACAAAATATGGTATTTAAAACGTTAAAATCTCATCCATATATTGTATATAGGCTGCATTTTGCAACAGCCCCCCTTTTTTCACTTTGAAAAACAGCGCCGCCAGGTCAAACGTTTTGCATTTGTCCCTGACGGCGTTCGCTTTTTTACAGTTTCTTCTTTAAAATAAGAGAACATTTAAAATAAGAGAATATTTAAAATAAGAGAACATTTATAATAAAATGATATCCTTAATTTTACATATTTTCCGGTCATAGGTGAGTAAGCCGTTGACTTCCTCTTCCACATCAGCCACCTGGGTATAGACGGCGGCGCTTAGCCCTTTTTTTACAAGGGAAGGGATAACCTTGTCCGTCAGGCTGCGGTAGGCGCGGGTAAGCGCGGCGCAAGTGGCGTAGGTGCGGTAGCCGAAAATGCGTTCCACACTGGAGTGGCCTTGGACATGGCAGGCGTAGCCGCCGTATTCGGAGAGGGCAAAAGCCCTTGGGTCACGGATGGTCTTCAATTTGCGAAAGTAATTGTGGACGCTTTTAAAGTCCCCGGCTCTTTGGTCGAACCAGCCGCTGGCATGGTCTACCGGGCGGGTGGGGTCTTTGGCCTTGATTTCTTTGGCTATTTTTGCCGCGTCAAACTGGCCCCAGCCTTCGTTAAATGGAACCCATACGGCAAGGGAGGGGACGTTGTACAAGTAATCTATGGTTTCCATGCATTCTTTTTGCCATTCCCTGCGTCCGGCTTTGGAGCTGCGTCCAAACAGTTTGTAGTCGTTGTCCAGCGTCCGGTTGGAAAGAATAGGGAACAGGGTAGGGAAATAACAAACCATGGGCAGGGAATAATGGGAGCCGCCGCTGACCATATCCTGCCACACCACCATGCCAAGACGGTCGCAATGGTAGTACCAACGGGCGGATTCTATTTTCACATGTTTGCGCATCATATTAAAGCCGAGCTTTTTCATGGCGCGGATATCATAAATCAGGGCTGCGTCAGAAGGGGCGGTGTAGAGTCCGTCGGGCCAGTAGCCCTGGTCAAGCACGCCATGGAGGAAGTAGGGCTTGTGGTTTAGGCAAAACCGCATCCGTCCGTTTTCGTCCGGCTCAGTGGTGAAACAGCGCAGGGCAAAGTATGTGTCTACCGTATCTTCCCCATACTGAATCCGCATCTGATAAAGAAAGGGGGTTTCCGGCGTCCATGGATGCCGTTGGGACAATTTTATATTGGCAGAGAAGCGATTGCCCTTGGCCGTTTTGCAGGCGCCACGGTAAATGCATTCTTTCCCGGCATAGATACGGATGGCTACAGGAACCTGGGCTTGCGTGGAGGCGACGATGCGCAGGTCGATTTCCCCTTTGTCAAAATCCGGCGTAAGGTATATTTTCCGGATATAATTTTCGGGAACGTATTCTGTCCACACCGTTTGCCAAATGCCGCTTTGCGCCGTGTAAAACATGCCGCCCCTTTTTAAAGTCTGTTTGCCCCGGCTGTGGTAAGATGTATCGCTTACGTCCTGGACACAGAGGGAAAGGGAATTGGCCCCTTCCCGCAGAAAGGGGGTGAGGTCTGCTTCAAAAGGCAGGTAACCGCCGGAATGGGAGCAAACGGCCTTGCCGTTGAGGTAGACGGTAGCATACTGATCTACGGCGCCGAAGTGAATTAGGAGCCTTTTGGGGGAAGGCGCGTCCGTCACGGCAGAGGCGTTGGGCGCTGTCCTGGCAAAAGAGGCTGCCTTGGAAGAGCCGTCTGGCGCTGTCCTAGCAAAAGAGTCTGCTTTGGAATCGCTGTCTGGCGCTGTGCCATTTTGTGAGTCGCGCAGGGAGCGGTATTCTTCCGCGCTGACAAAGAGCGTGCGCTCATACCATAAATATTCATCCGGCAAAAGCTGCCGCTCCACTTGGGACAGCAGGCTTTCTGGTGAGAATGGCACGAGAATCCGCCCGTCATAAACAGAAGGAGCGGCGGGGGAGTCCGTAATGGCATAATTCCAATAGCCGTTTAATATGGCATAATTGTTCCGTTTCATCTGAGGGCGGGGATATTCTTCCAGGATATGCTCCGTATCAAGGTTTTCACCCCAAACTGTTGTCAGACGGGCAAGGACATCGTCTTCGCGGTTCTTGCCCAGGCTGAGCGCTGCATCTATTATACCCATAAATCATTACCTCGTTTTCTTGTGCGGATTAATTGTTTTTTCTATGATTACCAATCCGGGAGCTTGGAAACAGACCGTTCCCCAAAGGGAAAAACGGAAAGGATAACCAGTCGGTGGAAAATTGGTTCAAGCGTCCGGGCGCATATTTCTTACCGCGCTTAAGAATAAGTCCATCTGGCTATGCACGAACAGCCGTCGGCTGTCCGGAATGCCCTGGAGCAGGAAAACATCCTCCGGGGAAGACACAATTCTGCCTTCTCCATCCACATAAAAGGTCGCCAGTCCCAACCTGCCGGTTTCCAGCCGAAAAACGTCTTCGGTCATGGTGAAAGTGATTGGCTTAGTTTGCGTTGTTTCCCTGTCTTTTTCCGGAAGCTCTGTTTTATAACCGTGCTTTTTGTCTAAAGCATGGCCGGGCAGGACTTCCACAGTCAGATTCTGTCCCGCTGACGCATTCTCTACCCGGTTTGCGAAAAACCGCGCCTGCTGTGCCAGCCCGTTTTCGAAAATACGGATATGCCCCTGCCCTTTCAAAAGCCTTTTCAATTTCTTCTCCGAGTGGGTTACCGAATGGATTTTGTACGGTTCCGCCTGGCCCATATGTCCGTGGAGGGCATCGTTATACGCGTGCATTACGGTTTTTGTCCGGCTTGTTTGGCCAAGGTACAGGTCGTTGCTGATGACTTCGAAGATTCTTTCTAAAAAGGAGCGGCACATCGCATCCCAGTTTTCCTTTGGCGTGTATTTCATAAAGAACCGGATCCAATTGCGCCAGGAATAGTATAGGGGGAAGGTATTCACGTTTTCTTTTTTGGCTCCCATGCAATGCAATACTTTGGAACGGCCCAAGGACGCCACTTTATATCCGGCCCGGTTGCAGAGCAGGCCCCATTCCGTGTCGTCCCAGTAAAGAAAATTCTCTTCCGGCAAAGGTCCGATTTTGCGGATAAGGGAACTGCGCACAAGCACAGAGCAGGCAGCCACCGCATCTGAATATACGATTTCCGGCATGGAACCGTCCTCCAGGCGGTTGTAATATTTTGCTTCGCAGCAATACTCCTCCCACACAATGTCAATGCCAAACTGCTGCACATAGTCGGGGGCTTCCATATGATAGACCTTGGAGCCGCACATGCCCGCCTGCGGGTTTTGCTCCAGAAAACCATATAATTCTCCAATGGCGTGTTCATCCACCAGCACATCATTGTCCAGGCACCAGACATATTCATACCCTCTGCTTATGGCAAACTGGATTCCGGTATTGAAGCCCCCGCTTCCGCCAAGGTTTTCCTTGTTTACAAACAGTTGCACCTTGCTGCCATATTTTTTGCGGATTTGCTCTACGGAGTGATCCGTAGACGCGTTGTCCACAACGATAATGTCAAAATCCTGGAATGCCGATTCCAGCACACTTTGTATACATTCCGTCACATAGGCGCTTTTGTTATAGTTGCATATGATAGCTGCTATTTTTTTCATGTTTACCCTGCCTGTTCTTTCTTCTATTTATCCTTGCTGGTTAATAGGAAACATTGGAGCCGGATGTGGCGCCGGGGTGCGATATCTTCCATTATACTATGTTATGACTGGTATAACAATGTTTATTTGTAAGCGATGCAGAGCGGTTCCGGCATTTAAAATTTGCTTTCCCAAAGGCGCCGCCTTAAGTTGCGTTTTATTTGGGTAAAAATCCAAGAGACGAAAGGGCATGAAGGCAGGTGATTTTTTCGCATTTTTATGCTATACTTATCTTCCTTGTTTTTCATGTTGTATGGCAATTAAGCGCCATCATAATATAAATTCGGCCATATTGCGGCCAAACGATTTTTGTGGAGGATGAAATGAATTTTGTATCAAAGGAACCGATAAACAAAGGCTGGTCAAGCGATAAGAAATACTGCGTTACCGATGAAAACGGCGCCCGGTATTTTATGCGTGTTTCGGATGTTGCGCAACAGGACGCAAAACAGGCTGAATTTAATAGGATGAAACAGCTCGTCTCCCTGGGGACGCCTATGTGCCAGCCTATCGAATTTGGCGTTTGTGAGGACGGCGTTTACTCCCTCCAAAGCTGGCTCGACGGCGAAGACGCGGAACAGGTTATGCCTGGTTATTCAGACAAAGAACAGTATGCATATGGACTGGAAGCGGGACGTATTCTTCGTACAATCCATTCCATCCCGGCTCCTGCCACACAGGAAGATTGGGAAATCCGTTTTAACCGGAAGATGGACAATAAGATAAAAAAATACGGCGAGTGCCCTATCCAATATGAGAACGGACAGGCGTTTATTGACTACATAAATGAAAACCGTCATTTGCTAAAAAACAGACCGCAGGTATATCAGCATGGCGATTATCACATCGGGAATATGATGGTCGGCCGCAACGGTCAGCTTTATGTGATTGATTTTAACCGTAATGATTACGGCGATCCATGGGAGGAGTTTAACCGCATTGTGTGGTGCGCGCAGAAGGCGCCCCGTTTTGCTTGCGGTATGGTGGATGGGTATTTTGAGGCTCCCGTGCCGTCAGAGTTTTGGAAACTGCTTGCCCTTTACATTTCCAGCAACACGCTCTCTTCTTTATATTGGGCGATTCCCTTTGGACAGGATGAAGTGAATACTATGTTAAACCAGGCGGTGGAAGTTCTGTCCTGGTATGATAATATGCGTCATCCTGTGCCGGCATGGTATTCAAAGGGAATATAGGCCGTTGTCTGCGCTTTCCCTGCTTATGGCAAAAGGAATCTTTCCGCCGTATTTTGGAACGGGCAGATTCGTATGTTTTCAGAAGACGTGAGAACGTGACTGAAAATTTATAAATTATTAATAAGCCGTTTATTGCCATCCTTTCGGGAAAGGGGTACGATAGCATAAAGTGGACGATATACCCGATTGCTGAGAGGAGCGGCTATGTTTGGTTATGTGATTGTCAACAAAGGAGAGATGAAATTCAGGGAATTTGATGTGTACCACGCCTATTATTGCGGGCTGTGCCGTTTGTTGAAAGAAAAATACGGGCTGGCGGGGCAGCTTTCCCTTTCTTATGATATGACCTTTGTAATTATGCTGCTGTCTGGCTTGTATGAGCCGGATACAGTGACGGAAACAGGTAAGTGTATCGCGCGCCCTTTTGAAAAACATATGGTGAAAAGAAATGAATTTACAGAATATGCGGCGGATATGAATATCCTTTTATCCTATTATAAATGCCTGGATGATTGGGCGGATGAGAGGAAGTGCGCAAAGAAGCTGTATGCAGGGCTTTTGGAAAAGGGCTACCGCAGAGTGGCGCAAAAATATGCAGTCCGGGTGCGCTATATTGAAGATTTGATGGGACAATTACAACGCAAGGAAAAGGAGGGGGAATGCGATATTGATAAAATGTCCCGTCTGTTTGGGGAAGTTATGGCTGGGATTTTGGTCTGCAGGGACGATGCGTGGAAAGGGAATCTTTACCGCCTTGGGCTGAATCTTGGGAAATTTATCTATTTGTGTGATGCATATGAGGATGTGGAGAAGGATTTGGAAAACCAGGTCTATAACCCGTTTCGGGAAATGTACGAGGCTCCTGATTTTGAGGAGCGGTGCAGAGACATTCTGACGCTTATGATGGCGGAATGTTCCAGAGAGTTTGAGCAGCTTCCGATTTTGGACAATATTGAAATTTTGCGCAATATTATTTATTCGGGCGTCTGGTACCGCTATGAAAAGGTGCGGGGGGAAAGGGAAGCAAGAAAGAAAGGTTCTGGAGAAAAGGCAGGGGCAGGGCAATGAGGGATCCGTATCAGATTCTCGGCGTGTCTTCGGATGCATCCGGGGAAGAGGTGAAAAAAGCATATCGGGCGTTAAGCCGCAGGTATCATCCGGACGCGAATGTCAATAACCCCAATAAAGCGCAGGCGGAGGAAAAATTTAAGCAGATTCAGGAAGCCTACCAGCAGATTATGAAAGAGCGGACGCAAGGCAGCGGCGCGCAGGGCGGCCGGGGGTATACAGGCGGTTATGGCTACCGTGGGTACGGCAGAGCGGACAGTTACCGTGGGCAGGCGGGCGGCAATGGCTACCGTGGGTATGGCGGAGCGGGCGGCGGCTATGGGCAGTGGGGAGGATATGGTTACAAGAGGAGCGGCAATGGTGACAGCTATGGCGATGGAGCCGGAAGCGGCGGGTATGGGAAGGGCGCCGGAAACGGGGGATATGGAGC
>CAJTQO010000055.1 GCA_910578405.1 uncultured Lachnospiraceae bacterium
GGCTACGTTGATTAAATTTGGCGCAAATATCACGCAAAGTGGGGCGTGCAGATTGAGGGAATGAATTTTCAAACACGCTCTAGCGCTGGCACAAACCATGCAGCCCACAAATCCAATTTCTGTCTGGATGGATTACTAGAGCGTGTTTGAACATTACTTTCTGGCAGATGTGCGTCACAATTTGTGTGAGATTTGCGCCAAAGGAAGGGCGCATCACCTGAATTTGGCGCAAATCTCACACATAGTGGGGCGTGCATTGTGGAGAATATGTTCCAACACGCCCTATGAATCCATCCGAACAGCAATTACGCTTCCGGCGCCGGATAAATTAATCCTTCACTGCCCGGAACGCTTCCTCCAAATCCTCTATAATATCATCAATATGCTCCGTGCCAATGGAAAGGCGGATGGTATTGGGCCTAATGCCCTGGTCTGCCAGTTCTTCATCATTCAACTGCGCATGCGTGGTGGAAGCCGGATGGATGACTAACGACTTCACATCCGCCACATTGGCCAATAAGGAAAACAGCTCCAGGTTATCAATAAAGTCCATGGCTTTCTGCCTGTCCCCCTTAATTTCAAAGGTGAAAATGGAGCCGCCGCCATTGGGGAAATATTTCTTATATAACTGCTGCTGCACGGCATCCGTGGAAACCGAAGGATGATGCACCTTCTCGACCTGTGGATGGCTGTCCAGATACGCCGCCACCTTCAACGCATTCTCCACATGCCGTTCCACCCGCAAAGACAACGTTTCCAGCCCTTGGAGGAAAATAAAGGCATGGAAAGGAGAAACCGCCGCACCCGTATCCCTAAGCAGAATCGCACGCAGCTTGGCCGCAAACGCTGCCGCGCCTGCCGTTTGGGTAAAGCTGATGCCATGATAGCTTGGATTTGGCTCTGTAAAAGACGGGAATTTCCCGCTGGCCTTCCAGTCAAACTTACCGCCGTCTATAATCACGCCGCCCAGAGTCGTGCCATGTCCTCCAATGAACTTTGTGGCGGAATGCACCACAATATCCGCGCCATAAGCAATGGGGCGCACCAGATAGGGAGTGGCAAAGGTATTGTCCACCACTAACGGAATCTGATGGGCATGGGCAATCCCGGCCATTTTTTCAATATCCACCACATCGGAATTCGGGTTTCCCAGCGTTTCAATATGTATGGCTTTTGTATTCTCCCGAATCGCGCCCTCTACTTCCTCATAGTTAAAAGGATCCACAAAAGTAGTGGCAATGCCGTAGTCCGCCAGAGTATGCGCCAGCAGGTTGTAAGTCCCGCCATATATATTTTTTGCCGCCACAATGTGATCCCCTGCCATCGCCAAGTTCTGAATCGTATAGCAGACCGCCGCCGCGCCCGACGCCACGGCCAGCGCCGCCACACCGCCTTCCAAAGCCGCAATCCGCTTTTCAAACACCTCCTGCGTCGGATTCGTCAGCCTGCCATAAATATTCCCCTCATCGCTCAAATCAAACCTGGCTGCTGCATGTGCGCAGTTACGGAACACATAGGAAGACGTCTGGTAAATCGGCACCGCCCTGGCGTCCGTCGCCGAATCCGGCTCTTCCTGCCCTACATGCAATTGCAAAGTCTCAAATTTCAAATCCCTATCCGCATATGTTTTCTTACTCATCCTAACCTCTTTTCCGCAGATTTCCCTGCAATGTCTTCTGCAAAAAACGCATCGTTACATGGAAATCCGCCGCTATGCAAATTTCCGTTTTTTCCTACATCTTAAAATATCTTAAAATAGTTTCAAGGAAAAGTCAAATAAGTCTCCCAAAAAGTATGCCCTGCCCTACGATTGCACCGTTATTTTTTTCCGTATGGCTTTTATTCCAAAATATACCTTGACAACCAATCCCACTGGAGATAAAATGAAATTTGTATAAACATGGATGAAATAAAAATCATTGCTTAAGGAGGAAAAAGATGAAATCCATAATGAAAAAAGCATGTGCGTTACTTATGGCTCCCATGCTTGTCTTTAGCGCCACATCCTTAAAGGCGTCTGCAGCGGAAAATACGACGAATATCAAAATAACCGTAGATTTTGGGCAGGCAGAAGCGCGCGCCATCGCCGATATGGTGAATGAATTCCGCGCCAGCGACATCGCCTGGTACTGGAATTCTGACAATGCCACCAAGACGGAATTGCAGGGACAGCTAGGCTCCCTGACCTATGACGCGACCCTGGAGAAAGTGGCTATGCAGCGGGCTGCGGAGCTTGCATTGGGCTATAGCCATACAAGGGTAAACGGGACAAGCTGCTCCACTGCATTTAGTGAATTTGGATATTCCGGTTATACGCATGGCGAAAATATTGCAGCCGGATATGGCAGCGCAGAAACTGTCTTTTTAGGCTGGCGGGAAGACGAAGACGACTACAATGGCCAGGGACACCGGAGAAATATGCTGAATGAAAACTTTACGGCTATCGGAATGGGCCATGTCTATTATAACGGCACCCATTACTGGGCCATGGAATTAGGCGTTGTCGATTCCGCAGGCGATACCGGGATAGATGGGACCAAAGATATGACGGTAGAGACAAAAAATGACTACATTGCCGCCCTTTCCACGGCGGAAAACGCCACGGTTGCCGTAGGAAGCCAGGCAGACCTGCCGGAAGTAAATGCAACCATTGAGTACGATGACACATGGACGCAGGTTGGCCAAGGGGCTCCTTCCGGCTCTGTCATAAATCCGAACTGGTCTGTAGGCGATTCTTCCATCGCCACCATATCCGACGGAAAAGTCACCGGACAGGCAGCCGGCTCTACCACCCTTACCGTAACGGTAGGCAGCCACAGCGCCACGACTGCCCTGGAAGTGACTGCAGAGGGCGATGGGGATAACAATGAGCCCGAAAACCCGGACAATAAACCGGGTACGGTCGATAACAACGGCTCGGGCGACGGCGACAACAATGGCTCCGATAATCCGGACAACAAACCGGGAACGGACGATAACAACGACACGTCAAATCCGGACGATGACACTGCTTCCGGCAACACACCATCCGACGACGATAACAATAATAACAACGGCGGCAATGACAACAACGATAAGGATAAGGAAGATTCTTCCGATGAAAGCCAGGATGATGGCAGTTTAGCGGCCAACGCCGTTCCGTCCATCGTTGTTCCTGTGACAAGCGTTGTTGGAAATGTGAAGACATCCACCGAAGGCATCTATCTTGCAACAAGCTGCAAAGGCACGGTTGTCTCCACACCCAAAGCCGATATCGCCAAAAATTACGCCCTGGCAACTAACGAAAAACCTTACAACAAGTTCTACAATTTTGATCCCAAAAAGAGCGCGTTGGCAAAAAATACCATTGATTCGGCAGCCGCTGAATTAAAAGCCACCGTTGGCCCTATGCTCAACATTGAACTTGGTAAAATGGCGGGTGGGAAATATACCCTCCTTCCTTCCAATGGTTCCGCCATCCGGCTGATTCTTGGCATACCGAAGAACTTTGCACAGTCTGACAAGACTTTCGCTATAATCTGCGTACGTGAAGGCGGCGCATTCACTGTATTGAAAGACCTGGACAATGATCCGAATACCATTACTTTTGATACAACAGGCGGCGCTGGCGTTTACGCTATTATAAAGTATTAAAATGAAACATAAAAAACAGCACATGGGGTTTCTTTTCCTTGAAAAGGAACCTGCGCTGCCATAGCCAAAAGGCGCAAAGATATGGAGTTTTCCTATCTTTGCGCCTTTTGCATCACTGCAATCCCCCTTTTCACCTCCTATATCACCTCCAGGATATTTGTATGCCAACCCCCATCCTTTGCCTGGAACACATTCATCCTGCCGTCATCGCCGCTCCTGTCCTTAAAAGCCGGGAAAAGAAAGCCACACTCCGGTTCCCCCGGTTCGTAATCCCCGCTCACCGGACAGACAACGCAAATCAGAAAAGAATACACTTCCTCCGATTCCCAAAGACTTTCCTTATCCTTCGCCTTCAACGGCACATCATAACTGCCATAAAAAAAGTAAATGGCATAGGAACCGCCAGACCGGTACTTTTCCCCAAACATTTCATAAAAAGCATCCAGCATGGCGTCATTTTTCAATCCGCATTCCTTCAACGCCATTAACAACTGCCACGTGCTTCCCGGCTTTTTGTCCGCCTCGCGGAAAACATATTCCTGCAGCTCCGTATTCGTATCCGAAAACGGAACGGCCTTCGCAATGTCCAGATTCCGTTGCTGGTCTTTTGACGACAGCTTCTGGAAATGCTTATTAAACGTTCCGTCCACGAACCCGTCTTCATCCAGATATGCCCCTGCAATCCTGCTGAAACAGTTGCGTTTCAGCGTCATGCGCCTGGTTAGCTCCAGCATATCTTCCCGGTTGATTTTTCCCATATTTTCCGTTCTCCTTCCTGTTATGAAACTTCCGCCGCCACAAACCAATCCCCAAATGCCCCCCATTCCTTTGGCCAGCTCCGCCAGGCCGCTTAAAACGGAGCCATTCCATCCGCCCTTCTTCCCTTGCTATGTATTTGATACAAGATGCCCAGTTTATAATTTCTTCCATATTTTTAAGCAATCCTTAAGGGAATGAACACACCTGATTCATAATTCCCGCATATAATACACATAATGGTTAAAGAACCCGGTCAGCGGCAGTTACGGCTTTCCGGTTCATTTAACGCTTAACTTATAACGGCTTAAAAAGGAGGTGGACAATACATGCAACAGAAAAAAATGCCGAAAAAAGTATCTATGGCAGAAATCGTCCCCAAAAGCAAATCCATAAACTGGTCCAGCTATTCCCGCCTGCATGATTCCTTCCTGGAGGAACTGTCCTATGGAAAACGGAAGTTCTGCGGCGCCGATGTCTGGCAGTTAAACTATATATAGCCTGCTGCCTTCCGGCTCTTCCCTTTGCCTCATCATACCATATCCCCTATCTTTCCTCAACCACAAAGGGAAGCAGCTTCAAAATCCCGTCCGGACACGCTCTGGACGGCAATGGGCTGCAAAGGAGCCGCCAGCCGCTATACCGGCTATCTCCCATCCCTTACCGCCTTGCGATAAATCAAATAGGAAACGGCCCCTGCCACAAATTCCGTAAAACAAAAGGCATACCAAACCCCTTCCGCCCCCATTATACGGCTAAACAGAACGGCCGCCGGAAGAATCAGCGCCACATACCTTGCCAGGGAAATATACAGGGACGGCGTGCCTTTTCCCAAACCCTCCAACGCCCCGGAGCAAGTGACGGAAACAGCCGATACCGGGAACCCAAGGCTAATTGCCTCAAGCGCGGCAATCCCTATCTGTATAGTCTGCGCATTGCTTGTAAACAGCCCAATCAGTCTTTCCGGAATTGCCCATGACAACGCTGTCCCAACTAACATCACCCCTGTTGTGAGTTTCAACGTTGTCCTGAAAATCCCTTCCACACGTTCCTTTTCCCCTGCGCCGTAGTTATAGCCGATAATCGGCCGTATTCCTTGGATAATCCCGTTTGCCGTCAAATAGATAAACGTCTGCAGCTTATAATAAGCCCCCAGGACAAGCACGTATTTTTCTGAAAATCCTGCCAATATCCCATTTAATACGGAAATCTGCAGGGAGGGCAGCGCCAAGTTTAACGTCGCCGGAACGCCTACCGCATACAACTTCCCAGCCACTGCTCTCTCCGGCCGCAAATACTTCCTTTGGAATTTAACCGGCAGTGGCCTATAAATATAAGCCAATATGTACACAAACAACGTCACGCTCTGTCCAATCCCCGTTGCATAGGCTGCGCCTGCAATTCCCATCCGCGGAAATGCCCACAGCCCAAAAATCATTAACGGATCCAATACAATATTCGTAATAAACCCACACATCATGCTAAACATGGTCACTTTCATATTCCCCACCGCCTGAAAAAGCTTTTCAAAGGACAGCCCTAACGCAATTATGGCTGAAAACAGAAAGGCCCGGTTAGAATACTGCAGCGCCAGTTCCAACACTTCCCCTTCCGCCGAAAATGCTTTCAGGAAAGCAGGCATAATCCCAATGGACAGCGCCATCAGCGCCAGTCCATGCAAAAAATTTAGAAAAGTCCCCTGCGTAGCCGCCTGACTGGCCCGTTCCCCGTCTCCGGCTCCGAGGAAAAACGCCACCACCGCATTAATCCCAATCCCAAACCCAATCGCCGCCGCATTAATCAGATTCTGCACCGGAAAAACAAGAGACAATGCCGTCATCGCATCCTCGCTCAGCCTGGCCACAAAGTAACTGTCCACAATATTATACAGCGAATTCACCGCCATGGAAATTACCATCGGCAGGGACATCGACAACACCAACGGCAATATTTTTCTTTCTTTCATAAAAGTCTGTTCCATCATTTCCTCCTATTCCATTTCTTCGTCTGCCCCATCCATGCCCCTCCCATAGAAGCATTTCCGGATATTTCCCAGCCTGAATCCTTCCCGGCATTCCTTGGACACATTCCCATGCGCTGACACGTTTACCTTTCGTCAAATGAGTTGCCTGAATTTCTCACTCAACAATGCCACCGCATCGCCTCGTTTCGCCGCCTTACAGACTGAAAATGATTTTAGCGCGCAAAAAAACCACATAACTGTGTTTCACAATTATGTGGCGAAAAAAAGATTTCTCTTGAAAAAATCCACTCCTGTACAGGTTTTATGGACTAATTATTGCATATCCAAGAAAAATTGTCAATCCCCTGACATATTTTTTTCCGTGTTCCAGTTGAATCTTCCCTATTTTCCTTATTCCAGGCGTATATACCCATCCAGCCCGTCCCGGATTTCTTTTACTGTTTCCGTCTCCACCTGCCAGCGGCTGTTGTTTTTGCCTGTAGGGTAAAGCAGAAAACCGCTTTCCCTGTCCCGGTCCACCACAAACAATAATGTATAGCTGAAATCCTCCCCCTTTTCCAGGCTGCGGAAGAAAAAGCTGCTCCGGCTCTCCCCTTCTGTATAAACTGGAGAATCCAGATATACCGCGCTGCTGTCCATCTGCAAATCGTATCCCTCCTCCGGCGCTGGGCCATAAAAATCATTTCTCCATGTGTAAGCGCCATCCCCCGTCTCCTCTACATACTCCAAAGTAAAATCCAGGGCTGTGTCTATTCCATCCTCTGTCTGATAACCATGCACTTTAACATCCACCTGTAAAATCCGCTGCTCGGTCAGTTCCTCTTCCAGGATTTTCCCGTCTTTGTCAAAGCGCCTTCTCCTATAAGGCTTCAAAGTCTTATCTTCCCTCAGCCATCCGTCAAACCTGGTATAGTCAAAGAACTTGTCTTCGTCAAATCCCGCAATCCCATCCAGATACTGCCAGCCTGTCACCGTATAGCCGCAGCTTCCATCCGCCAAGAGCAGCTCCTCTCCTATCCCGTATACTTTATCCTGTGGGATGCCTGCCTGCAAAAGGGCCTCTTGGGTTTTTGCCCCTTCCAGGGCTTGGAGCGCATTCTCCCGCTCCTCTTTTTCCCGCTCTTTCTTCTCCTCTTCCGTTTCATATCTTCCTTCTCCGGTCTGCTCTATATGAAGCTGGCCGGCAAACTCCAATAACTCCTCCCGCGCCACTCCATAACCGGCAATCACTTCCAGCACATAGCCTTCTTTCTCATTAAAAAGAAACAAATACGTAGGCGATTGGTTTTTCGTTGCCTCCGCAAAAGTTATAACATCCGCTTCCATCCCTCCTAACATTATATGTTCCACTTCCTCTATGCCCTCCACTGTAATCTGTGCATTTAACTTCTCCAGTTCCGCTGTGGTATACACTGGCATCACTGTCATCCACCGCTCCGCCTCCCCCTGGTATTTCCCCTCCCCCTGATCACGCATCCCTTTTGGAAGGTAGCCCGCCGTTACCTTATATTCTCCCGGCTTCAATTCATAATTTATCTTAAAATGATACGTAACTTTATCTTTTTCCTGCTGCGCTTCTTTCTGGAAATAGACCACTGCCGCATATACAACAGAAGGCGCTGCCACAATCAGCACAATCGCTGCCGCTATGCTTACCCAATTTCTGTATCTTTTTCCTCCCCTTCTTCCGGTTCCCTTTCCTTTTGCCTTTTTCTCTCTGTCAGTTCCGGTTCCTTCCATTTCTAACGGTTCCATATCCGCTTTCCTTTCTCTTCCCCCGTCTCGGATTTGCCTGTACGCTTCCTGCAGTCTGTCCTCCACCACCTGGGGGAGCTTTTCTTCCACATTCCTATCCATCCATATCCTCCTTTTCAGGCGCCATTTCCATCTTCTCGGCTGCCGGACATCTCTTTGCGCAACGTCTCACGTCCGCGCTTTAAACGGGTAGCGACCGTGTTTTCTTTCATTTCCATATACGACGCAATCTCCTTCACTTTCATCCCATATACATAATATAAAGTAAAAATACTGCGGTCCTGGTCTTTTAACGGTTCAATCAACTCATTAAACTCCTGCATCCCGCTTCCCTCATGGCTTTCCGGCTCCGGCGCCTCCTCCATGGAAACGCACCTTTTTTGTTTCCCCAATATATCCTTACAGTTATTAATGAGAATCCTTATCATCCAGGTCTTAAAATATGCATCCTGCCGTAAAGAGCCGATTTTTTCAAAGCAGTCCAGAACCGTTTCCGACATAGCGTCCGCCACATCTTCCGGATTGTCCAAAAACCCCCTGGCCACCCCATACATACTCAGCTTACTTTGCTCAATCAGCGATATAAAGGCTTCGGCATCCCCCTGCTTTGCCTTTTTCACAAGAAGTTCCACCTGATTTGTCTCCTTTCGTAATTGTATAAGCGGGATTTCATCCTGCACAAACAGTTCCAACGCATGCTCCATGTCCAGACGGAAATCCCCTTTTCAGAGTATGCCCTGATATCTTGTTGCCCAGGCTTCTTTTACACTTATTAGACTTGGAAAGGACATAAAAAATTGCAACGGGTTAAAATTTACGCCATAAAAAACACCGCCACAGAAGCTTTTTCACTCCTGCAGCGGCGCTTTTTCCTATTCGCTATCTCCTTTTTCACATCATCCTATATCATCCTGCATTATCCTATCTCATACCAGATAATCTGGTTTGCCTCCATATCCAGTTCAAAGCTCGTTCCGTCCCCTTTATAAACAACCGTGCTTTGTGGTTCATATGTGTTGTTTACCACACAATACTTACCATTTTCCGGATAGGCATGAACATCCACATTGTAATTGCCGGAAAACCACCGATGCAGATTCCCCTCATCCCCCGCAGCCCAAAGAATGGCCCGGTGCAGGAGCCTGCTGTTTTCAAAGCTGTAAGGAAGGCCGCTGATATAAACCGCCCGGCCCCTGCCAAAGCCGTTTACCGCCAACTGCACTTCTTTTTCGCCCGATTTGCCCGCGCCTACAAGAATATCGGTTCCCTCCAGCGCATAAATATTTTTCTTCCCTTCCCCAAAGTCCACTTCACCTTTCACATCCTCTGTAATAAAGTGGCTGTGGCTTTCCCAGTTATATTTATCATAGCCAAGAGTAAACCCTCTTTCCTTTTCCACGCCAAACACATTGGCTAACTGGAAGAAATGCCCGTTCGCCTGATGGGCGCTTGGCTCTCCCACACCGATGATGCCGCCGCCTTCATACACAAATTGCTTCACCATGGACGAAATCTGCGGATCACACCACCACTGCCCGCCTGTATGGGCCGTATCCGCATCGCCCACATTGACCAGCACATCCACCCCTTTTAAAATATCCGGATTTTCCTTCATATCCGCAAAGCTGATAAACTGCACCTCAAAGGGCGCCCCGGAAAGGGCTTCTATAATGCCGGAATAAGAATAATTCTGCTTAAAGTAAATGGCATGATGCACCATATGACAGCCCCAAGCCCGCATCTTTCCCCAACAGTTAAGCACCGCCACCTTCTTCACACAGTAAGGCACGCAGCCCTTGATATTTTCATACAATTCCCGGAACTCTTTGCAGACGGATTCCACATAATCCACAAACTCCGGGAAATCCAACGCCAGTTTTAAATATCCGCCATAGCCAATCCGGTCAATGGGCTTACGCAGGATAGCCCTTCTGGCCGTTACCCAGTTCACTTTCGCTTCCTTTACCGGATCCCCGCCCTCATGGAAGGTATCCGGGAAAAAGTAAGGCAGAAGCCGCCCCTCCCGGTAGGACACCCCTTCAATATCGCTGATTAGCCGCAGCGTGGAACCGTTCCCCACGCTCCCCACTATGGCGTCCAGGCCCGTTTTCTGGAACTCTTCCATAAAAGGTTCCGTACCAATCCAATGATCCCCCAAAAACATCATGGCTTCCTTGCCGCATTCATGGGTGATATCCACCATTTCCTTTACAATCTTCGCCACTTCCCTCCTCTGGAAAGCCTGAAAATCCTGGAATTCCCTGGATGGAATCCGGTATTGGTTATTGTAGTAGCCCTGGTCAATGATATATTCCGGGCGGAAAGGATAGCCTGCCTCCCGTTCAAACTGCTCTAAAATGTATGGGCTAACCGAAGCGGAATACCCATACCAGTCCACATATTTTTCCCTGGCCAGCTCGTCAAACACTAACGTAAACTGATGGAAAAACGTAGTAAACCGAAGCACATTCACATACGGATGCTCTTCGATAAATTTCCTCAGACGCTCCAGCGTAAAAGCATGGGTCTTGGGCTGGCGCACATCGAAGGTAATCTGTCGTTCCACATCCTGCCATTCATTTACAATGGCATTGTACATATGCACAGGATCCCACATAATATAAGCAAGGAAACTAACCGTGTAATCATGGAAAGGCATGCTCTTTATCACTACCTCCCCAGTCCCTTCCTCGTAATGCCAGTCCGATACGGAAACTGCTTCCCCTGTACTCCTGTCCACAACCTCCCACCATTTCCTGATGTCGTCCCTGGTATTCGGGGCCAGCATGTCGGCATACAGCCCCTTCATCAGCACGATGCGCAGCTCTTCCCCTGCCGCCGTACAAATGGGGGTCATCAGGTACATCTGCTGGATTTCCTCCGGATTGGCCTTCGCCCAGGCATTATCCTTACGCGTGGTGTAATATGTGGCATATACTTTCAGCCCCGCGTCCTTCAGCTCTATAGGGAAACTGGTTCCGTCACAGTCCCGTACCGCATCTGCTCCCCACCGCTGCGCTAATTTTATCGTATCTTCTATCACATCAATATCCGTAGGTATCGTGACGCGTCCTTTTTTTTCCATCTGACCACCCTTTCCTTTCCAAAACCTTTCTATTTATATTGTCTGTTATAAAGCCATAGCAAAAAGACCAGGCCCGCCAGGCCCACAAGCTGTGTCAGGAGGCCAGAAGGCCCAATGTTCCTCTGCCCAACCACCACAAGGGCCACGCACACGACAAAGACTGCCAAAACTAAAATCCCACTGACAAATTTTTTTGTAAATTCATTCATCCGCACGTCCCCCTATCCTTTCAATCCACCCATCGTCATGCCTTGCGTCAGCTTCTTTTGCACACACATATACAAAATCAGCGTAGGCAGCATAACAATTACCAGGCCCGCGTAAAGCTGTCCGTACTGCACGGCGGACTTCTGGGCTGCCATCAGGTTCATCAGCCCCACCGGAAGCGTCTTTAGCTCCTGTTTCGTCAATAATGTCATGGAAATAATATATTCATTCCAAAATGCCAGGAAATTGAACAATACCACCGTCACCACACTGGGCTTTGCCATCGGAATCATAACCCGCAGCATGGTGTAAGAATAGCTGGCGCCGTCCACATAGGCCGCTTCCTCATAATCCCTGGCCAATGACTTAAAATACCCGGACAGCAGGTAAATGGTAAATGGCAGGGCGGTGGATGCGTACACCAGAGCCAGGATAAACAAATTGTTTAAAAAGAACGGCTTTCCAAATGTCTTCCTTAAGAACATATCCCCATTGTTGAGCATAAGGAAAATCGGAACGACAATATAGTTTACATTAATAAACAGACCTCCCATAAACAGCGCATTCCAGAAAGCCTTTGTTTTAAATTTAAACCTTGCCAGCACATAGGATGCCGGAAGGGCAATCACCACCAGAAGAAACAGGGCCAGAGCCGTCACCAGAACGGATTTAAGCATATACTCGCCCATATTCGCCGTCTGCCATGCATCAATAAAGTTCTGGTAATGGAACCCTTGGGGAACCGTCCACGGACTCCGGTAAAATTCCTGATTTTCCTTAATGGAAGCCACAAAAACCCAGGCCACGGGGATTAAAATCGTGATAGCCAGAAGGGCCAGTGCCAGATAGATAAAAGCTTTGACAATATTAGAGTTTGCTCCTCTTTTCATTTCCTTCCCTCCCGCTTAAAATTCGATTTCGTCACGTTTCGTCACCGCATTTAATATCCCTGCCAGCGCAAAGGAGAATATAAATACCGTCACGCCGATTGCCATACCATATCCATAAGAAGAATTCGTATACGCCTCCTGGTACATATAACTCAGGAATACATTGGACGCTCCGTCCGGCCCGCCGCTGGTCATTGCCTTTACCATCAGGAAGCTCATATTGATGGTGCTGATAATGAAAAAGGTCAGCGTAGTGCGGATGTTCGTCCATACCAACGGCAGGGTAATGGAAAAGAACTGGCTGACCCGGCCCGCCCCTTCCAAGGAAGCCGATTCGTAAAGGCTCTCCGGCACATTCGCCATGCTGGCCATATACATAACCATGTAGTACCCTACCGCCTGCCACACCATGGCGATGGCCACGCTGTAAATTACAAGCTTCGGGCTGCCCAGCCACAAAATAGGCTCCTTATCCCCCCGGAACAGGCTTAAAAAGCTGTTTAACAGCCCCTGGTTCGGGTCATAGATGGCTGAGAAAATGGCGCTAATCACGACCACGGAAAGGATGTTTGGTATATAAAATACAATACGGAAGAAATTCTGCCCTTTGATCTTCTCCCTGGAAAGGATGGATGCAAACACCAACGACAGGCAAAAAGTCACTAACGTCACAACAACGATTAACAGAATGCTGTTCTGGAATGCCTGATAGAACTTGGGATTGCTGGACAGTTTCTTAAAATTCTCAAATCCCACAAATGTTTTTTCCGCCGTATAGCCGCCCCATTTATACATTGACATACGGAACACATCAATGGTAGGAATAATCATAAAAATGATAAACAAAATGATGGCTGGCGCCGTACAGGCTATAATAAATCCACTTTTTTTCTTTTTCTCCATAGCGATACCTCTATTAACATACGCCCGGACGGCGCTGTTTTCCAGAAAAAGCAAGCAGGGAAAATCCCTTTTTCCCTGCCCAGGCGCCCATCCGTCTGGCTGACCGTCTTCCTTCCGGCGCCTGTGTGCAAAAAGGGCTGGCGGGGACTTCCCCACCAGCCTCTTTCACCTTCTCATGTTTCCGTTCTTTTCTTTATTCCTTTAAAGCCGCCCTTAATGCATCGCTGTCAGCTTTAATCTGGTTTACCCAATCCTCTTTTGTCTTATCGCCAGTTACCAGAGAGTTCACCGGGTCAAAGAACGTAGCGCGGGTCGTAATGCCTTCCACTGCCTCTGTAGCTGCAAAAGCGTCCATAACTGCCACTGCGCCGTTGTCATAGATGGAGTAATACAGTTTGTTATCCCCGTCCAGTTTGTCCGTCATGCCCTGGATTGGCTGCACTGCGCCGCTCTTTGCAAAGATTTCCGCTGCTGCGTCAGAGTACAGGAAAGCGATAAATTCTTTTCCAAGATCCTGGTTCTCAGCTCCGGCCGGCATCCATACCTGCTCAAAGAAGGAATAGGAAGCCCTCTCGCCGCCTGCCGTTACTGCAGGAAGCGCTGTAAAGCCCCATTCGAAACCTTCTGCCCTGGGCGCTTCTGCCATTTCACCGATTACCCAGTTGCCGTTTGGCATAAACAAAGCCTTGTCGTCCAGAATCAACTGCTGGTTTTTCTGGAAATCATTGTCATTGGCATTGGCAGGCGTTGTGGATTCCGTATAGGTAGCCAGTTTCTCAATGATGTCAAACACTTGCTGCGCTTCCGGCGTATCCCAAATTCCTTCGCCGTATCTTAACGCTTCCTGGAACTTGTCATTGCCCATGCTCTCATGAAGCAGCGCATAGAAGAATGCGTCAAAATATCCGGCTGTGGGATATGTAAACAACGCAATGCCTTCTTCCTTCGCCTTGTCGCCCAGTTCCCACATTTCGTCCCATGTTTCCGGCACTTCCCAGCCTTTTGCCGTAAATAAGCCCTGATCAAAGAAAAGTCCGCAAGGCCCGTAGAACATAGGCATCAGGTATGTTTTCCCGTCCCCGTAAGGGTTGCAGATGGAATTTTCCACAAAGCCGGGCAGGATTTTGTCCCCTACCGTACCGCTCTCGCCGGGCACCGTCATAGACAGCACGTCCGTCAAGTCCACCAGGTTGTTGTCTTTCACAAATGTCTCCGTAAGGCCGGACGCCGCGCCCACCGCACGTAAAATCACGTCAGGATATACGCCGGACTTCATCTCAGGAGTAATCACGTCTTCCAGGTTCTTGTCCACGGTAAGCTCTATCGTCACTCCTTCATGGCTTGCTTCAAAAGCGGCGCATACTTCATTCCACATATCTGCGCCGTATGCCGTTTCCACTGCCGCCACCTTCAGCGTCCCGGTAGCCCCGGTTTCCGCCTGCGCCTCACCTTCCGCGTCACTTTCCGGAGCCTCTGCCTCCGTTGTTTCTTCCGGCGCCGCCGTATCCTCTGCAGCGCTTGTATCTTCCGCAGTATTTGTGTCCTCTGCCGGCGCGCTCTGTGTATCTCCGGCATTGCCGCCGCTGTTCCCGCAAGCTGCAACGCTAAGCGCCATCGCAGCCGCCATTAAGGTACATAAAACCTTTTTCATTTTCATAGCCATTACCTCCCTTTTCAATTTAGATATTGCACTTCCAATAGCATCAGTATACTCCTCCTGTCTTGAAATACAACCCATATCTTGCTTCATTTTTTATATATCTTGCTTTCATCTTCAACCTGTGTTATGATGGAATTGTATAAAAACATAGTCCTACAGGCTAAGCGGAATTGTAATTTTTTACAAGTTTATTGTAAATTTTTCACTCTATATATCCATTATATACAGAATGTGTGTTTCTTTATCCTATTTTTACTGTATATGGTATTTCTTTCCATAAACTTCATTATTTATAAAACTAAACCAGGAGGTGCCCCATAGGAACTTCAATTTATCCCATGACCAAGCCCGCAGCAGGAGCCGCGCAAAATAAACTTCTTTACATTACCCACTCCAAATATGAAAACGATTGGCACAGCCAGCCCCATATCCATCCCTTTACGGAGTTGTTTTACGTCATCAACGGCAAAGGGAGTTTTCTGGCCGAAGAAACGGAAAACGCCATCCGCAAAGACGATTTCGTCATTGTCAACGCCGGGATTTCCCATACGGAAGTCTCGTCGCCTTCCATGCCCTTAGAATACGTCACCATCGGCATGGAAGGGCTTAGCTTTTCTTTTGAAGGGAATAAAAGCCATATTATTTTCAGTTGCAAAAACGAGCCGAAGGATCTGCTGTTTTATATCAATGCCATGCTAAGCGAAATGGAGGAAAAAAGCCGGGATTACGAAACGGTCTGCCAAAACCTGTTGGAAGTGCTAATCACCAAATTAATCCGCAGGACAAATTTCGCCTTTGAAGTGGCGCCCTCCGTGCAGATTAACCGGGAGTGCGTAAAAATCAAACGGTATATTGAAGCAAACTATATCCAGAACATTACCCTGGATTCCCTGGCGGAGCTTTCCCACCTGAACAAATATTATATGGCCCATGCCTTTACCCTGCATTACGGCTGCTCTCCCATCCGGTATCTTTGCCAGACCCGCATCGAAGCGAGCAAAGAGCTGTTGGCCAACACCGATTACAGCATTACGGAAGTCGCCCAGTATGCCGGGTTTTCCTCCCAAAGCTATTTTGCCCAGTGCTTTTCCAAAAGCTGCGGCGTGACCGCTTCCGCCTACCGGAAAAGCTGCAAGGAAACCTTGACAGATTTTTCAAAACAGAAGCCTCCGGATAGTTGCCAGAAATCCACAGATACGTTATAATAAACCAAACCGGGGCTGCACCGGCCATTTCGGGCAGCCCCTTTCTTATCAATATTTTAGGGGGCGGCTGCTGCGCGTGCGTCCCTTACATAAAACATGGAGGTGCATTATGAGCAGATTTACATTACCAAGAGACATTTACCACGGAAAGGGCTGCCTTGCCGAGCTGAAAAACCTGAAAGGGAAAAAGGCAATCCTGGTTGTGGGCGGCGGTTCCATGAAACGCCAGGGCTTTCTGGACAAAGCCGTCGCTTACCTGAAAGAGGGCGGCATGGAAGTCAGCCTTTTTGAAGGCGTGGAGCCTGACCCGTCCGTGGAAACCGTTATGAAGGGGGCGCAGGCTATGCGCGACTTTGAACCGGACTGGATTGTGGCTATGGGCGGCGGTTCTCCCATTGACGCAGCTAAGGCGATGTGGGCTTTCTATGAATATCCGGATACCACTTTTGAAGATTTATGCGTACCCTTTAACTTCCCGGAGCTTCGGCAGAAAGCTAAATTTGCGGCTATCCCTTCCACTTCCGGGACGGCTACCGAAGTAACCGCTTTCTCCGTTATTACGGACTATGCGGCAGGCGTCAAATATCCGCTGGCTGACTTTAACATTACCCCGGACGTGGCAATCGTAGACCCTGAGCTGGTGGAAGCCCTTCCGGCAAAACAGGTGGCTTATACCGGCATGGACGCCTTAACCCACGCCATCGAAGCCTATGTCTCCACCCTGCATTGTTCCTTCACCGACCCGCTGGCGCTGCAGGCTATTGAAATGGTATTGGATTATCTTCCGGCTTCCTACCGGGGCAATATGGAAGCAAGGGAAGAAATGCACTATGCACAGTGTCTGGCCGGCATGGCTTTTTCCAACGCGCTGCTTGGCATCGTACATTCCATGGCTCACAAAACAGGGGCGGCTTTTTCCACCGGGCATATCACCCATGGATGCGCCAATGCCATGTACCTGCCTTTTGTTATCAAATATAATGCAAAAGATCCGGTGGCCGCTTCCCGTTATGCGGAAATCGCCCGCAGGATGGGTCTGCCCGGTGCTTCCACACAGGCATTGGTCAACAGCCTCTGCCGGAAAATCGACCACTTCAATGTGCAACTGAATATCCCTAAAACATTGCAGGAATTCGGCATTATCGAAAGCGAATTTAAGGAAAAAATCGCAAAAATCTCCGAACTGGCAGTGGGCGATGCATGTACCGGTTCCAATCCAAGGGAAATCGACCCTGCGACGATGGAGAAATTATTTACCTGCATTTACTATGGCACAGAAGTCGATTTCTAACATGCGTCCGGAATAAAAAACTTTAACAGCAATTGGGCGCGGCCCGTGCGCCGCTTTAACGGCATATTTTCTTTGCACGGGCCTGCGCATCATAACATAACCACCAGGAGGGCAGATATGTGGATTGCAGAGCAATGGACTGAATATGAAGCGCTGGACGCTTCCGCCGGGGAAAAGCTGGAACGCTGGGGGGATTATCTTCTGGTGCGCCCTGACCCGCAAGTCCTATGGAACACTCCGAAAAAAAATCCGGGCTGGAAAAAGAAAAACGGTCATTACCACCGCAGCGCCAAGGGAGGCGGCGAATGGGAATTTTTCCACTTGCCGGACACGTGGGAAATCCATTATAAAGGACTTACCTTCCATTTAAAGCCATTCAGTTTTAAACATACCGGCTTGTTCCCGGAGCAGGCCGTCAATTGGGACTGGTTTTCCGGGCTAATCCGAAACGCCAAACGTCCTGTCAAAGTATTGAACCTCTTTGCCTATACGGGAGGCGCCACCTTGGCGGCTGCCAAAGCCGGGGCCATGGTCACTCATGTAGACGCATCCAAAGGCATGGTTGCCTGGGCAAAAGAAAATGCCGCTTCCTCCGGTTTGGGAAACGCTCCCATCCGCTGGCTGGTGGATGACTGCGTAAAATTTGTAGAGCGCGAAATCCGCCGCGGCAATACGTATGACGCTATTATTATGGATCCTCCTTCTTATGGACGGGGGCCCAAAGGGGAGATATGGAAAATAGAAGATAACATCTTTTCCTTCCTGGAATCCACGGCGCGGATTCTTTCCAAAGACGCTCTCTTCTATTTAGTGAATTCTTATACCACTGGCCTTCAGCCTGCCGTATTATCCTACATGATAAACACTGTTATCACAGGCTCCTTTGGCGGACATGCCATAGCGGATGAAATCGGCCTTCCAGTCACAGACAGCGGGCTGGCCCTGCCCTGCGGCGCATCCGGACGGTGGCAAAAATAAAGCCTCCATCCGGATATCAGCTCGTTCCCTAAAGCGGCCCGCTGTCTTTTTTGCCTCTGTATGTCTGAAAAAAGCCATATCTTACAGAATCAGCGACATAAATCCATAGAAAATCATACCCAAAAAGAATATGCCAAACATAATGCCGCAGAAAATCAGGTTAGCCTTGAAAAAGTTAGACTTGCTTTTCTTTTCTTTCCCTCCAAAAGCCCATAAGAACACCAATGCAATATTTACGCAGGGAATCAGCATAAGGAGCATAGTCATCAGCCATTCCCCTACGGTCATTGGCAGTTCCATCTCCTGCTCAAAACCGCCCTGCTCAAAATACGGATAAGGGTTCTGTCCGTACGGATACCCCGGCCCGCCGCCCTGCATCCCGTTATGGCCTCCCGGCTGCTGCCCAGGCCCGCTATAACCATGCCCGGGATAAGGCGCTGCGCCCCGTCCATAACCGGCCTGTTGGCCGCCTGGCGACGCTGCCATATTCTGTCCATAATTCCCTGGGCCATAGGACGGCATTCCCATATTCTGTCCCTGACTTCCAGAGCCGTAGGACGACGTCCCGGCTTTCTGCCCCTGCCCTGGGCCATAGGGCGGCGTCCCGGCTTTCTGCCCTTGACTCCCCGGGCCATAGGGCGGCGCCCCGGCATCCTGTCCCTGGTTTCCCGCGCCATAGGGCGGCATTCCCACATTTGGCCCTTCCTGTCCATCCACCGGATGCACCTTTGCCCTGCTTCCCTCCATCTCCCGGCCCGCATACAATGGCTGCTGCGCATCCGCTCTTCCACCCTGGCCTTCCGCTTTTTCCATCCTGGAGCCAGCGTCTTTGGCGCCGTCGTCTGCCTTTCCCGCTTCCTCCACCGCTCCCGGCTTTCCTATATCTTTTGCGCCGATGCCTGACCCTTCCGGCTTTTCCACCTCATCTGTTGCAGTTGTTTCAGCCCCGGACTTTAAAACAGCCCCGGCATCCGTTTGCAGGCCGCTTTCCGTTTCCTGCCCAAATTCCTGCCCCGTATCCGGCTTCTCCACTTTTTCCAACCTCACTTTATTTGATAAAATACCCTTATCCCGCTCCATTTTGCTCCTTCCATAAGCCCTCGGCTTTTAAAATTTCAAAAATAACCATCGCAATTATATCATATCCCCCACATTTTACGCAAGAATTCTCTGTAAAACGGAACATGCCTCTCCAGAAAATTCCCGCCGGTATACACATAAGGAGGCCGCTTTGGAAAAACCGCGCACATCCTGTAGCCGTACACAGCCAGCATACCAAAACACAACAGGATAACCCCAGCCTTAAATCCCCAAACCCTTTTCCCCATTAGATATCTTGCCATAACGCAATAAAGCAAAAACAACAAGACCGGAAACGCCATGGGATGCAGCGCCCATGACCGCGCAAACTGCCCGGTTATAAGAAAAAACATAGCCCGCGTCATCCCGCAGCCTGCGCAGGGCAGGCCCGCAAATAAGACCAACGGGCAAAAGGCATGAAATGCCATATGCACTGTTATATCATATAGCAAAAATGCCAATATCCCTATTTTATAATCATACACATCCTTCCACAGCCGCTTCACTGCCGCTTTCATGTTTCTTTCTCCCCCATGCCCTCTTTCCAGCCAGTCCTTAAAACCTTGGCAACCCTCCGCAGAACCATCCCCGGCCACAGCAGCACAAATTGCAGAATATATTTGCAAGGTAAATTTTCAGGCACATATTTCCTGCGCCCACATAAGGGTTCCCGTAAGCATATTGCCGCTCCCGGTACTGCGTGCCTCCATTTTCAAAACGGTAAACCAGATTCCGGTAATCCGGGTTGTGCGGCTCCAGCGCCAACGCCTGTTTTGCATGTTCCATAGCCCCCACGGCATTCCCCAAGCCTGCATGAGCCAGCGCGCTGTAATAATACCACCTGGCGCCCTTTTCTTCCATATTGTCCAACACATTCCGCGCTTCTTTAAAATAGCCGTTCCTTACATAGTTGCCTGCGGCACGCAGATGCCCATCTTCCTCATATCCGGTATTGGAACCGTCAAAACCCCAAAAGCCGCCAAACCCTCCAAAATTCCCAAATCCCCCAAAATTTCCATGCCTCCCACTTCCTCCGCTTCCGG
>CAJTQO010000056.1 GCA_910578405.1 uncultured Lachnospiraceae bacterium
GGGCTGCGTTGATTAAATTTGGCGCAAATATCACGCAAAGTGGGGCGTACAGATTGGGGGAATGAATTTTCAAACACGCTCTAGCAGATGCGCATCACAATTTATGAAAGATTTGTGCCAAAAGAAGGGCGTATAACCTGGATTTGGAGCAAATATTACGCAAAGTGGAGCGTAATTGTCAGGAATGGATTTTCAAACATGCTCTGGCGGCCTGCTTTGGGAAAGACAGGAAAAAGGCGGCGCCTATACTGCCTGGGATATGGAAAGATAGGGGCCAGAGGAGGAACTTTTAATTTTTATCTGGAGGGGTTATTCCAGAATAACTGACGCAGGCCAAGGCATTGCGGTTTGCAGTTATGTGATATTTCGGACAGCCCCTGGATGCGAGGAGGAAAGTATTATGAAAAAATTAGCAGCAGCGATGATGGCTTGCGCACTGTGCATGTCTGTGCTTGCCGGATGCGGGGATAAAGCGCAAGAGGCAGCTCCCACAGAAGCAACGAATCATGCGGAGGGTGAAGCGGCTCCTGTGGAAAACGACGCAGAAACAGCCAATGAGAATGAAGCGGATGCAGCCGGGGATGGCAGTGCGGAAAACGGACAGGCCGATGGAGACGGGGCTGTAGCGCAGGCGTTGGAGGACGGAGTCCTGAATGTGGGAACAAATGCGGAATTCCCCCCGTTTGAATATGTCAATGATGATGGGGAACCGGATGGCTTTGATATTGCATTGATTAAAGCAATCGGGGAAAAGTTAGGAGTGGAAGTGCAGGTGGACAATATGGAATTTGCTTCCCTTGTTTCTTCCATTGGCAGCAAGATTGACGTTTCCATCGCAGGTATGACGGTTACGGAAGAACGTCAGCAGACGGTTGACTTTTCGGATTCTTATTATGAAGCGGTTCAGTATGTGATTGTGCCGGCAGATGCGGCTATCGCTACGGCAGACGACCTGAAAGGCAAGGCGATTGGCGTGCAGCTTGGCACCACAGGCGATTTTATTGCAGAGGAAATCGAAGGGGCGACGGTGTCCCAGTATAACAAAGGGGTGGATGCGGTCAATGACTTAATCAACGGAAGGGTTGATTGTGTGATTATAGACAAGAACCCGGCTTTGGTTTTCCAGTCAAAGTTTGAAGGGGAAGTAACGGCAATTGATGGGGCTGAGTTCGGTTTTGAAGTGGAGAACTATGCCATTGCATTGCCAAAGGGCGACACTGTCCTGGCAGGGCAGATTAATGCCGCGCTGAAGGAAATCAAGGAAGACGGCGCCTTTGACGCTTTGGTTGCGGAATATATTGAAGGAAGCAACGAATAAAGGGACGCAAGGGCCAGGAAACGGCAAAGGATAAGAGAAAAAATAAAAAAGGGGAAAGAATTACGGGGATAGCGGTTATCCGCTGTCCCCTTTTACCGTAGAAACGGATTTGGTCGATGAGCGGGAAGAAACGGATGTTAGGATGCATTTTGAAAAGAGGGAAAGGATGGGAGAGGGATGCAGGAGTGGTTTGCAAAGATAGCGCAGATGTTTGAAGCTGCATTTATCACAAAAGACCGATGGAAGCTATATCTGGACGGGCTTGGCGTGACGTTGCAGGTGGCAGTGTTCGCGGCGATTATCGGTATGATAATTGGTACGGTATTGGCTTTTATGAAGCTGTCCGTTAAAAGGAAT
Organism: uncultured Lachnospiraceae bacterium; assembly: GCA_910578405.1. Taxonomy (GTDB): domain Bacteria; phylum Bacillota; class Clostridia; order Lachnospirales; family Lachnospiraceae; genus Kineothrix. The sequence continues at coordinate 1,676 of CAJTQO010000056.1, forward strand.
GGGAAGAAAACCATATTGGCGGTAATCGCCAATATTTACATAGATGTAATCCGGGGAACGCCTTCTGTGCTGCAGTTAATGATTATGTGGTTTATTATATTTTCCAATGCGAAAAACGGGGTGGCGGTAGCGGTGCTGTCTTTTGGCGTAAACAGCGGCGCTTATGTGGCGGAAATTGTCCGGGCAGGGATTTTGGCTGTGGATAAGGGCCAGATGGAGGCAGGCCGTTCGCTGGGGCTGTCTAAGGCGCAGACTATGGTTTATGTAGTGATTCCGCAGGCGGTGAAAAATGTGCTTCCCCCGATTGGGAATGAATTTATTGTTTTGCTGAAAGAAACGGCTATTGTGGGTTATGTGAGCCTTACCGACCTGACTCGTGCGGCGAACCAGATTGCGTCCAGGACTTACAATGCTTTTATGCCGTTGATTGGCGCGGCGGTGATTTATTTTGCGGTCATTAAAGCATTGACCATGCTGCTTGAAAAACTGGAAGGGAGGCTGCGTAAAAGTGATAAACGTTGAGAAGCTTCATAAAACATTTGAAAAAAACCATGTGCTGCGGGGGGTAAGCTATCATGTACGCCAAGGGGAAAAGATAGTAATAGTCGGCCCCTCCGGCTCAGGGAAAAGCACTTTCCTGCGCTGCCTGAATCTGTTAGAAATGCCTGACAGTGGCAATATCTGGTTTGAAGGGACGAAAATTACGGATCCGAAGGTAAATATTGATAAAATCAGGGAGCGTATGGGGATGGTGTTCCAGAATTTTAATTTGTTTAATAACCTGACGATTATGGAGAATATTACCCTGGCTCCGGTGAAATTAAAAGTTATGGGCAAGGAAGAGGCCAGTGAGACTGCTTTGAGGCTGTTAGAGCGGGTAGGGCTAAAAGAAAAAGCGGACGCTTACCCCGGTCAGTTGTCAGGCGGACAGAAGCAACGGGTTGCCATTGTGCGCTCTTTGGCTATGAACCCGAAGGTAATGCTTTTTGATGAGCCTACCTCGGCTTTGGATCCGGAGATGGTGGGGGAAGTGCTGGAAGTTATGAAAGGGTTGGCGGACAGCGGCATGACAATGGTTGTGGTGACGCATGAAATGGGATTTGCCAGGGAAGTGGGGACGAAAGCGCTATTTATGGATGAAGGGGTTATTATGGAGGAAGCTACGCCGCAGGAATTTTTCGGGAGTCCGAAAAGCCCACGGCTGCAGGAGTTTTTGTCAAAAGTGTTGTAGGAATCAGATGATGAAAATAGGAAAAACGCCGGCGCTGCTATAGCGTCGGCGTTTTTCTGTCTTGCTTTAATCCAAACGGAAGAATGGCGTGAGCAAGTAAAGCGGGAGCGTATAAGCCAGGGAATAGGCATAACGGAATTCTGTGGAAACAGGAGTGGCGGCCAATAAGGTTAGGAGGATGGCAAGCCCTGGCAGGAATAGAATATAACGCTCGGTTTGTTCCTTTATAAATGCAACGGCAATACAGCATAAGAACAGCCAGAACATAGCCCCCATGCTGGTAAGCAGTCCGTAGAGCGGGAGGATGTCGCTTAGTTTGAGCAGGATTTCTTTCCCTTTTACGATAAAAGGCCCGCCAATTACCGGACGGCTGACTGCGCCTGTCTGACTGGCAGGGATGCCGTCTATATTCCCCACGGCGTATTCCACGTCAGGATACCAGTACCCAATGGTCTGGTCAATGTATGCCTGTATATAGGTGGCGGGATAACGCAGTCCAAGGGTGAGCCAGAGGCGGAAATATTCCTCTTTGTGTGCGGTAAGGTATTCCGGATGTCCGGCGCGCACAAGCTCTTTCATATTGTCGGCAAAGCCGGGAGAATAAAGCGAGCGGATGTAGGAAGTGTCGATTACGTTATGGACACTGTCCCATTCGTCAGGGGTCAGCCCTTTGTCGTCGCAGATTACCCTTGCAACCTGCTGCAAAGGGATGCTGACGGACTCTACAAAATCCGGCTGGGTGACTTGGCAGGCGCTCATAACAGGCCCGCGGACAAGAAGCGCAACGGCCAATATCGCCAAATGAACCGGAAGCATGGCTTTAAAGCAGTGACGGAAAGCATAGAATAAGAAGGGTAAGGAAAACAAAAAAGCGTACCAGCCATTGGTGCGGAATAAGCAAAACATTAGGCCCGACAAGATGTAGAGCGCGACGGAAAGCGCAAAGGATGCCGTGCGGTTCCGCTCCCGGTTCATGCTATGCCGGTTTTTTGGGAAAATCAGCAGCAGCCGCAGCAACGAGGTAGTGAAGAGCAGTACGCTGCCGGAAAACAGAACGTCTTTCCAAATGGTCACGGCGAAAACGCCATGGTATGGAACAAGCGCATAGAAAGCCAGCGCAAAAAGGCAAGGCAGGTTCCCTACCTGGAGCCGCTGGAGGGTAGAAAGCAGCCAGGCGATGCAAAAAGCCAGAAAACACATTTGGAAAACGGTAAAAAAAGCAAGGACAGTCGTTACATCGTTTGTAAAAAGCTGTCCAAAGGAATAAATAAGCTGTAGGAGCAGCGTATGCATCCACGGATGGTGGTTGCTGTAAGGAATCATGCCAAGCGCCTGCTCCAGTTGGTTGATGCTGTCCGGCGTCATAATGCCTGGATATTCATACAAAAAGTAAGGCAGCCAGCAGAGCAGGCAGGCAAAGAAGCCGAATAGCGGCAGGAAGCCGATGGGCGCGTATTCCCTTGCCAAAACATATCCCGCCAGGACGGAAAACAACAACAGCAGGAAATGGTAAAATAAGAAAAACAGGCCAAAACAGCACGCAAGGAGTGCAAATGCCTGGAACAAACGGTTTTGCAGTCCGGCCGTCAGGTTTTGATGTTCCGCCAACAAGGTAAGCAAGGTAAAGAAGCCGGAAAGCAGGAGCGTGATAATGGAAATACGGAAATCATAGACTGCCGGGGTTTCCGCTTTTTGGGCGGATGCGCACTGAAAAAAATAGATAAGCGCAGCAAACAGGATGGGTGCAACGATGTTTCTGGCAGACATCCCGCAGAGCCGTACAATGGCCCATACGGCAAAAAAAGCCTGTATGCAAGTGAACCAAATGGATGGGTTTGCTCTTCCGGAAAACGATTTTGTCATAAGGAGCCTCCTGATTATATTTGATATTTGTGCAGGGTTCCGGCATTTTTGCTAAGCAGCGGCGCGAAATGGGAAAGATGTCCGCCGCTCCCATTAGCTTTTCCAGAATTGCCCTTTTTTATTATGTTACAGGATTTTTGGAGGGATGGCAAGGTTTTTGGAGCGGTTTGGGGAGCTGCCAGCTATGCAAAATATTTCCAATATTGACTTTTTTCTCCAAAACTGTTACGTTATAAATGATACGAAAATATAAACATTATTTTCAGAAAGGAAAAGGCGTAAAAATGAGGAAGATGAAAGCAAAGCTGTTGGGTGTTTTTCTGGCAGCGTCTATGGCGATGAGTGCAGTGGTTCCAATGTATGGGATAGCCGCCGGGGATACGGGAGGGAGTGCATATGCTGACGGGTCGGAACAGGATGCAGCGGAAGAGGTAACGGAAACCCAAGAGGAAGGAACTGCGCAGGCGGCAGAGGAAGCCGTATCAGACGTAGGGCAGGCATCCAAAGGGGAGGCCATATCAGAAAAGGAAAGCGTGCCAGACGGAGAAATGACAACTGACGAGGAACAGACATCGGAGGAAGCGGCAGCGCCAGGAGAGGAACAGGCATCAGGAGAGGAACAGGCGTCAGGGGAGGAAGCGGAGTCTGGGGGACAGACGCAGGAAGAGGGGGAAGTATTTGATGAGGAAGGGAAAGACGAGGAAGTAACGGCGCCGGACGCGCCCGGAGGGGAGAATGCGCCAGGAGAAGAAGCGGCAGCAGGAGGGGAACAGGAACCGGGAGAGGTGATGCCGGGAGAGGGACAGGAACCCGGGGATGGGCCGGCTCCTGGTGAGGGCCAGATGCCCGGTGAAGATCCGATGCCAGGGGAACAGCCAGAGGGAGAGGGGCAGAATCCAGGGGAAGCAACGCCGGAAGAAGGACAAACGCCGGATAAGGAAACGGTTCCGGGAGGCGCACAGAATGCAGCGCCAGAGCCGGATGGAGAAGAGCCGGACAGTATAGTGCAGGCCCCGGGAGCCGGAAGTGCGGATGGGACGCAGACGCCGGACGTAGGACTTGCTCCTGATGGGACGCAGACGCCGGAAGCGGGATTGGATGGCACGCCTGCAGTCGGGACGGATGGCATTGCGGTAAATGGGAAGATACCGCAGGGGGAAGATGCAGGCATCATTTCTGCTGCAGAAGGTTATGATACCAACAAGCCGGTAATTGAAAGCTTTGAATTTGTGGAAAACGGCCAGGAGCTGACGGCAGGCGATACGCTGAATTTCAATATATCGGCTTATGATGCAGACAGTGGGATACAGTCCGTTAGGGTTTATGTAACACCGGAAGACGGAGGCTTTGGAGGGGATGTATCTTTTACAAAGGAAGACGGCTCCAATTTATACAAAGGAACGCTGGCTTGTGATCAGCTTATAGGAACCCGTTTTTACATTTCATCCATTACGGTAGTGGATATGGTCGGTAACTTTACAGATGGGAAAGTAATGGATGACAATGGACAATATCTCTATACGTTTACACTGAATGGGAATGTGTGCGGCGATATATCAATATCTGGCATTCAGATGGAAATAAACGATGCGGATGCAGATGGAAAAGTCAGCGTGAACGATACCGTGATTTATACGGTTAATTTCACTTGTGAGGGTGAATCCATTGTTGATGTGGATTTGTATGTAAACCGATGTGAAGGGGGAGTTTCGGGAAGTTTAGGGATGGACAAGGCTTATGACGCCGATACTCAAACAGCAACGGTTACATACACTATTACGGATGACACATATCCCGGAATATGGGAATTATTTCAGATTTATGTAACAGGAGGTTCAGGATACGGGTATAGTTTTGACCGGAGCCAGATGGGGGAGGATGCAAACCTAAAATTTACGGTATCACAGACGGGAGAGTACGATGAGGAAAAACCGGTAATAGAAAGCATTACCCTGGATAAAAACGGAGAAACCGTAGAGGCAGGGGATACGGTTACTATGCGGGTGAAAGCATCGGATGAACATCTTTCCAGCAGGGCATTTGCGCAGTTTATACCGATTGTTGTAAATGTAGAGGCGTATATTACCGTAGAGTTGGAATTAGATGCAACCACCGGAGAATATATAGGGAGCATAGAAATTACGGAGGATACTTATCCGTGTGAATGGGATCTTGAACAATTGTCGGTATCGGATGAGGCAGGGAATACAGCTTATTTGGATGAATTTGAGAAAGACCACTATCTTACCCATCCATGGTATTTCCGGGTAATGTCGGATACTTATGTAGAGAATACAATAGGGGTGAAATTTAATTTTTACGGATTAAGAAGAGATGAGTATTTTTGTTATGACGAGGTGATTTCCAGTGAGACGGTCAGCAACGTAGGGCATAGAGCCAGCCTGAGAGAGCTGGGCGTGGCTCTTCCGCAGCCAGAGGAAATCGACGGATTAAATTTCGTAGGCTGGAAGAATGGCAGTATAACGGTGGATGAGGATACACAGCTTATATTCAATAATACAGATACCAGCGGTTATAATGAGATTTATAATATTACTGCCGAGTATGACAAGGGCTATGTAAATATATGGCTTAACTATAGGAAGCAGGATGGCAGCAATTCCTATGTGCAGATGGTGAAATTTGTTGAGAAAGACACGACCTATAGGGAGGCGCTGGATTCCCTGGAGCTGCCGGAAGATGCGTATGCAGATGGTTTTACCGGGTTCCAGTTTAATGGTCACTATGAGGAAGACGCCTGCATAGGGGATTCGGCTTTTATGGGGGCGAATGCAACTTATGACAAAGGGTTTGTGGAGGTCAATCTTTCTTATCTGACAAAGGATGACCTTAAGAACAGTGCAAATTTGAAGTATTTTGTGGAAAAAGAAGCAATCTATAAAGACGTATTGGATTTGTTGGAACTGCCGGAAGATGCACAGACGGAAGGTTTTGCTGGTTTCCAGGTGAAGGGGGCAGATGAAAATACGGCAGTGGGAGAGGGAGCTTATTTTTCTGTAAATGCAGTATATAACAGTTATCAGATAGAATGCTTAACGAAACACAGTGACGGGGATTGCAATACAGTAAATCATGCTTTAAACAAGACCTATCCGGCAGGAACGAAAATGGGGGATATTTTGGCGGATTTAGATAGGCCGGAGGCAGTAGGCGGCGCTGAGTTTGAAAAGTGGGCGTTACTGAATTCTGCGATAAGTGAAGAAGATGAAATATCCTTGGATATGAAATCATTTACTGCGGTGGCTTTATATAGTGGCAAAACCACCGTTGAGGCAAATTATGAATACCGTGGTGAAGAGGGGGGAAAGGTATATGACAGCAGGATGCTCCTATTGGATGGGGAGAATATTTCTTCTGCCGATATCAGGGCCGAAGGCGGTAAAGTGGCAGGCGGCTTAAAACATTTGGAAGGTTTGACGCTGGCAGAATGGACAAATGAAATCTCTTATGAAGGGCAGGAAAGATATAGGGAAATCCGGTTTACGGCCGTATATTCCGATTGTGTCGTAACGCTCTGGTATCCGGAAGGGAATGAATATGTTATCCTGGGCCAGGGAGAACGGTTTACGCTGCCGATAGAAAATGAGAAATATGAAAATATGGTTTGGTCCGGTTATAGCCAGGGAGCGACTGTAACCGTTACAGGGGATATGCATTTTAGTTTGGACTCCTATGAGGTGAAGGACACTTCCATGCCAGACGATGCTCCGGCTCCGGATGATTCGGGCAATTCCGGAGGAGGCACGGATAAGCCGGGTGTAGAAACCCCAGGGGATGATTCCGGTGATGAAGAAACCCCAGGGGATAATAATGGCGGGGATGATTCGAATGATACAGAAAAGCCAGGGGACGATAACGCCGGGGATGACTCCGGTGATACGGAGAACCCAGGGGACGATAATGGCGGGGATGATTCGAATGATACAGAAACCCCAGGGGACGATAACGCTGGGGATGGTTCAAACGACGCAAATCAGCCTGGGAACAGTGGCGCGCAAGACAATGCAAACAAGGGAAACGATACCGATGACAGGCAGGACAATCATGCAGGCGTAGGAGGAAACAACGCAAATGCCACAGGAAGCGCGCAAGGCGTCAGAGTCCCGGAAAGGGTGATAGCGCAAGTGACGGCACAGCTTGCTAATGTGAAAAACGGGGAAACCGTGAATGTGGATATGAAAGAGGCTACAGTAGTTCCGAAACAGATTCTGGAATCGGCCCGGGGCAAAGATGTGACAGTTGTCCTGAATATGAATGGGTATAAGTGGGTGATTAATGGCAGGGATATTGCCGCAACGGAATTGAAGGAAATCAATCTGGAAGTTAAAATGGATGTAAATGCCGTCCCAAGCAGCCTTGTCAAGACTTTGGCAGGGGATAAGCCTACCAGGCAGCTTTCCTTGACGCACAATGGCGACTTTGGCTTCCGGGCGGATCTTGTCCTGAACCTTGGCAGTGAGAACAGAGAGAAAGTCGGTAACTTATATTATTATGACAGCACAGGAAAACTGGTATTTATGAATGCCGGGAACATAGCGGATGACGGGACTACGGTTTTACACTTCTCCCATGCTTCCGATTATGTTATTGTAATCAGCGACAAGGCTGCTGCAAAAGCAGTGGAAACGGGCAGTGACAGTGGAGAAATGAAAAGTCCTAAGACTGGAGAGTAGGAAGAGATGAAGCGGAAGAGAAGAAAAGCCATATCGACTGGGTGGGCGGTTCTTTTAGGGCTGGCGGTCGTTTTGACAGGCTGTGGCCCGGAGGATACGCAGTCTGGCGCCAATGGCGGTGTGGGCGCTTCTGTAGAAGCTGCCGCTGTCCAGGAAGAGGGAACGGCGGCGCTTACGGAAGAAGCCAAAGAAGCGGAAATTGATTTTGAATCGCTAAAGGCGCGGAATGAGGACATCTATGCATGGATTACAATTCCGGGGACAGAAATTGATTATCCGGTTGTGCAGAGGATGGGTTCAGAGGATTTGTATGATAATTTTTATTTAAACCATACGGTAGATTTGGTGGAGGGCTATCCCGGAGCGGTTTACTCGCAGCCGGTTAACCGTAAAGACTTTATGGATTCTGTTACCGTGTTATATGGGCATAATATGAAAGATGGCAGTATGTTTGGATGCCTGCATGACTATGCGGATAAGGATTATTTTGATAGGAACCATACTGTGGTTATCCATACGCCGGACAATGTTTACCTGTACGAAATCTTTGCGGCAGTGGATTTTTCGGACGCGCTGCTGCCTTATGAGTATGATTTTTCCAATTCGGAGGAAGTCCAAAGGTATTTGGACGATATCAGGGAGTGCGCAGGGAATTTCAGGGAGGGCATGGAGGTGTCAAAGGAAAGCAGGATTTTAACGTTGTCTACCTGCTACAGCACGGAGGATTCGAAGCGTCTTTTGGTTGAAGCGGTATTAGTGGAAGAAATAGGCGGATGAGTTTTCCTGCAGGGAAGGAAGAGATTAGGAAAGAAAGGTGTAAAGCCATAGGGAGTTGTGGCTTTACGCCTTTTGTTTATCTGCGGACAGTACGCTTCAAAGACATCGGCGTGAAAGAGTTGTATTTTGGCGTCTTGGCGCCGTTGCGTCTGCTATGAGCGAAAGCGTGTCTGGAATGAGGTCTATGGTTGGCGCCATAATGGGAATTTAAGTTAAGGAACTGTTTTTTATGAGATTTTCTTCATGTTGAGTTTCCTTATTTTTCAAATTTACGTCTCTGGATTAGGCACAAAATTAATGTTTTCTGTCAAAGGTTCCGCCACAATTAATAGGCGGTTATTTGTTTGGACTTGTGCGATTTTACAAGAAACAGACAAAAAAGGGGAAGTTCAAATTCTTGATAGACCGTTGATAGTATGTTATACTGTTTCCTGGAAATTGGTTTCGATTACAGGGAGCGTGATACATCCGTATGTTATGAAAATTATGGGAACCACTGTTTCATAAAAGGATAAACCGCACAGGGCGCAAGGAGTGGGCAGGGGTTAGTTTTCATGTTCTGGCGAAGTTAGGGAAAGGGGAACTTTTTATTTGGAGAGCCTGCGCAGGATTTGCAGGATATTGTGGAATTTGCGGGGGAGGAAGCGTACGGAAGGAACAGATTTGCGGCCCATATACGAGGAGCTATCCTGGGACATATGATAGGGCGGCAGCCAGGATTTGCAGCCAATAGGGCAGGAAGGGAAAATCCATGATTTCAATATCACTATGCATGATTGTAAAAAACGAAGAAAAGGTCTTGGGGCGCTGCCTGTCCTGTTTATGCGGGCTGGTGGATGAGATGGTAATTGTGGATACCGGGTCGAGCGACCGGACGAAGGAAATTGCGGCGCAATATACGGACAAGATATATGATTTCCAGTGGGTGGATGATTTTGCGGCGGCGCGCAATTTTGCATTTTCCAAAGCTTCCGGGGATTACATTTACTCTGCGGATGCGGATGAAATATTGGATAAGGCAAACCAGGAGCGTTTCCTGTTGTTAAAAGAAAATATAATGCCGGAAATTGAAATAGTGCAGATGTATTATTGCAACCAGCTAAAATATTCCAGTGTATACAATTATGACAGGGAATACCGTCCCAAGTTGTTTAAGAGGTTTCGCACTTTTACATGGATTGACCCTATTCATGAAACGGTGCGGACGCAGCCTCTGGTATTTGACAGTGATATTGAAATTATCCATGAGCAGGAGGAAAGCCACGCCAAAAGGGACTTGGCGGCGTTTGAAAGGTTATGCGGCAGGGGGGGACAGCTTTCCGGGCGGTTGTTGGAGCTTTATGCCAGGGAGCTGTTCCTGGCAGGGGAGGAAGAGGATTTTCTGCGGGCTGAGCCGTATTTTGCCAAGATGTGCGGGGAAGAGGACAGGCCGGAGGGGGAATGGATGGAGGCTTTTTGTGTGGCGGCCAGGGCGGCCAGGCTGCGGGGGGATATTCCTGGATTTTATAAATATGCCATGAAAGCGGTTGCCTGCGGAAGCTGTGCGGAAATCTGCCTGGAACTGGCATATTATTATGAAGGGGCGGCAGACGAGGAAGAGGCGGCCGCTTGGTTTTACAATGCGGCATTTGAGACGGAAAGCATACTGGATATCCGCTGTGGCGAAAAGGCGCTGCTTGGGCTGGCTGGCTGTTACCGACGGGCCGGGTTAAAAGAAGACGCAAAGGAATATGAGCGGATGGCGGAAGAAAAGGCAGCCGGGAGAGGGGAAGACAGGAAGTTAAGAAGCCGGAAGTAAGAGGCGGAATCCGAAAAGCCAAGTAAGGGACGGGAAGCGGTCTGGAACAGGGAGGAAAAGGCAGGATGGACATATTGGTAATAGATGCGCAGGGGGGCGGGATTGGCAGGCAGATTGTATCGGCGGTTAAGAAAAGGTTTCCGGGGCAGACGGTAACGGCGGTGGGCGCCAACAGCGCCGCCACTTCGGCAATGTTAAAGGCAGGGGCAGACCGTGGGGCTACCGGGGAAAATTCCGTAATAGCCTGCTGCCGTACGGCAGATGTTATTATCGGCCCGGTGGGAATTGTCATTGCAGATTCCCTTTTAGGGGAAATAACGCCCCAAATGGCAGTGGCAGTGGGCCAGAGCCGTGCAAAAAGGATTTTGATTCCGGTGAACCATTGCGATAATTATATTGTAGGGGTGCCGGACTTAACGCTGGCCAGGCTGGTAGAGGGGGTCGTGAAGGAATTGGAGTCGATTTTACAATAATGCAGGCGCATCACCAATAAAAGGCACGAAGCCTCGTTTTTTTGCTTGTTTTTTTCTTAAGGCTGTGATATAGTATGGTTCATTAGGAGGCATGAAGCCTCTTGCAGAAGCAGAAGCTTTGTTTTTCAATTCACAGGCCCGGGAGAAACGGTTTGTTTTCTGTGGGACAGTTTATGATTTTTATGGAATAACGGATAAAGAATGTATGTACATGAAGGCATACAATCCTTCCAAGAGGGATTGTATGTTTTTTTATGCACACGGACGCGGAAAGGAAAACCTTTTCTATTTAATGGCACATGGGCGCCAGAAGGAAGGATGTCAGCAAAGGCTGACGGGCATCCGGCGCGGCGAGTAGATAAGTAGGCGGCTTTCCTGCCGGGGGGGACGAAAGGATAGTTGGCAGCAGGGGAAAGGGACGCTTATGTTTTTTATAGGAAGAAGCAGGAGGATTTTATGAAGAAGCTGTATTTATTAGGGATGGCGTTAACGGTTCTTTTCACTTTGGCAGCGTGCGCAGGACAGAAGGAAGCGGGAAACGGGGACGGCGCTGCATCCGGCCTGGCAGAGGGCGGGGAGGGGCCAACGCTTGTTTATGGCAGCAATGATTATACAAGGATTAATCCGGCAATGGATGAGCATGGGGAAATCAATATTTTGCTGTTTGACGGCCTGACGGCGCATAACGGAAAAAACGAGGTAGTGCCTGGCCTGGCCAAGGAATGGGAGTTTGAGGAAAGTTCCTGTACTTATACGTTTTACTTGCGGGAAGGGATAAAGTGGCATGATGGGGAAGATTTTACCGCAGAGGATGTGAAGTTTACCATCGAAGCGATTATGGATCCGCACAACGGCTCGGAAAACAGTCCGAATTATGAGGATGTGGAGGAAATTACCGTAATAGACGCACATACTATTTCGTTCCGCCTGGCGGCTCCGAATGTGGCGTTTTTGGATTATATGTCCATTGCGGCGCTTCCGGCGCATTTGCTGGAGGGGAAGGATATGCAGGAAGCGGATTTTTTCCGCCATCCGGTGGGGACAGGGCCGTACCGGATGGAAAGCTGGGAAGAGGGGCAGGCCATTACGTTAGTGAGGAATGAGGGGTATTTTAAAGGGGAGCCGGGAATAGAGCGGATTGTTTTTAAAATTGTTCCCGATGATAATGTAAAGGCGCTGCAAATGCAGTCAGGGGAATTGGATTTGGCACTGTTGACGCCGAAAGACGCCCAGGCTTTTGCCGGACGGGAGGGGTATAGCTGCTATCATATGAAAACTTCGGATTACCGGGGGATACTGTTTAATTTTAACAATGCATATTGGAGGGAAAATCGGGACCTGATTCCGGCGGTTTGTTATGCGCTTGACCGGGAGGCGATTCTGGAAGCTGTTTTGCTTGGGGAGGGGGAAGCGGCGTACGGGCCGCTGCAGAGGAATATTTATAACAATGAGGAAGTGGAGAAGTATAGCTACAGTCCCAAGAAGGCGAAAGAAATCCTGGAGGAGGCGGGCTGTCTGGCAGGTGCGGATGGTTTTTATGAGCGTAAGGGGGAAAAGGTAGGGTTTACGCTAAGCGTAGGCGCAGGGGATCAGGTGCGGCTGGATATGGCGCAGGCGGCGGCGCAGCAGTTGCGGGAAGTGGGCATTGACTGTCAGGTGGAAATCCCCATGCAGGTGGATTGGGGCGGGCAGATGGCCTATTTGATTGGCTGGGGCAGCCCGTTTGATGCGGATGACCATACGTATAAGGTATTTGGGACAGGGAAAGGGGCGAATTACAGCGGCTATTCCAATGAGTTGGTGGATTCCAGCCTGACGCAGGCGCGTCAGACGTTAGACCCGGCGGTTCGGGCGAAGGCTTATGATAAATTCCAAGAGGAACTGGCCAAGGCTCCGGCCTTTGCCTTCCTTTGCTATGTGGACGCCAATTATGTGGCAAAGGACGGGATAAAGGGGATTTCGCAGGATACGGTAATGGGACACCATGGCGTGGGAATTTTTTGGAATATAACGGAATGGACGATGGAATAGTGGAAGGAAAAAGATATTAGGCAGGCGGATGCGGAATGGAAACCGGCGTTGTCCAATGTAAGCCGAAAAGAATAGGCGGGGCAGGTGGGCAGGCATTCCATGGAAAGAAAAGGGAACGGGAAGAGGAAAGGGAATAGAAAGAAAAGGGAACGGGAAGAAGAAAGGGAAGAGAAAGAAAAAGGAACGGAAGGAAGAAAAGGAAGAGAAAGAAAAAGGAAATGGAAAAAGAAAAAGGAAAAGGAACGGAAAGAAAAAAGGAATAGAAAGAAGGAAAGAAACAGAAAGAAGAAAAGAAACAGAAAGAAGAATGGGAAGGAAGAAAAGGGGCTGGCATGGCAGGGTTATTGGAGGTGCAAAATTTATCCATTAGTTTTTTCACTCTGCAGGGGGAGGCGGAGGCGGTAAGGAAGGTGGGGTTTTCGTTGGGAGCAGGGGAAACACTGGCTTTGGTGGGGGAATCGGGCTGCGGGAAGAGCGCTTTGTGCAAAGGGATTATGAGGCTGCTGCCAGCTACGGCCAGAATCAAGTCCGGGAGCGTTTGCGTAAAGGGCGTGGATATTACAAGATGCCGGGAGCGGGATATGCACAAGCTGCGTGGGAGCAGGATTTCCATGGTTTTCCAGGATTCGATGACAGCATGGAACCCATCCATAACAGTGGGGGCGCAGATTGCGGAAGCGGTGAAAGCGCACAGGCCGGGGATTTCCAGGGCGGAAACGGAGCGAAGGACGATTGAGCTGTTGGAACTGGTGGGGATTGACAGAGCCAGAGAGCGGATGGGACAGTATCCTCACCAGTTTTCGGGCGGTATGCGGCAGCGGGGCGCCATAGCGGCAGCGCTGGCCGGGGAACCGGAGATATTGCTGGCAGACGAGCCTACTACGGCATTGGATGTGACAATACAGGCGCAAATTCTGGATTTGCTGCAAAGGGTAAAGAAAAAGCTGGGGATGGGCATTCTTTTTGTAACCCATGACCTTGGAGTGGCGGCGAGGGTTGCGGACCGTGTGGCTGTGATGTACGCAGGGAAAATCGTGGAAATCGGAGCCGCAGAGGAAATATATTATGCCCCGCGTCACCCATATACATGGGGGCTTCTGCAGGCGCATCCGTTTTTTGCCAGGGGGGAGGAAACTTTGCGCGCCATTCCGGGTATGCCTCCTGCTTTGCTCCATCCTCCCAAAGGGGATGCTTTTGCCTGGCGCAACCCGTATGCGCTGGGGATTGATTATGAGGAAGAACCGCCTATGTTCCGCGTTTCGGATACGCATTTTGCCGCCACATGGCTGCTGGACAGCCGGGCGCCAAAGGTGGAGCCGCCGGTTTTGGGAAAAGTCAGCAAAGCGGCAAAGAGGGAGGGCAAGGAGGAAACAGGAGGGGAGATTTTACTGGATGTGCAGCATTTGACCCATTTATTTCCTTTAAGGAGGGGAAAGGAGATACGGGCAGTGGACAATGTTTCTTTCCAAATACGGAAAGGGGAAATTTTTGGCCTGGTAGGGGAATCCGGTTCCGGGAAGTCTACGGTAGCCCGCTGCATTATGAATATTTACAGGCCATATAGCGGCCACATTTTTTATAGTCCTGAGGGGGAGCGGATGGATTTGTGCGACCGGGCGGCGCTGCGCAAAAACAGAAAATGTCTGCAGGCGTCCAGACAGCTTATTTTCCAGGATTCCAGTTCCAGCCTGAATCCGCGTATGAAGGTGGGAGAGCTTATTGCAGAACCGATGAAAATACACCATTTTGTGCCGCCCAGGGGTTCCTGGCGTGAAGAGGCCCGGTTTCAAATGCATTATGTGGGGCTGGAAGCTGGTTGTCTGGAACAATATCCGGGGGAACTGTCAGGGGGGCAGAGGCAGCGGGTGGCCATAGCCAGAGCGCTGTGTATGGAGCCTAAGCTGTTAGTGGCGGATGAGCCGATTGCGTCATTGGATGTTTCCATCCAGGCGCAGATTGTGAATTTATTCAAACATCTGCAGAAGGAACATGGCTTTTCCTTTCTTTTTATTGCCCATGACCTGGCTATGGTGGAATTTTTATGTGACCGGGTGGGAGTGATGAGTCAGGGGAAATTGGTGGAGGTGGCGGCGACTCGTGAGCTGTTCCAAAATCCGCAGCATCCGTATACCAAAGCTTTGCTGGATGCTATGCCGGTTCCTCAGCCCAAAGCAAATAGGGGTTTGGTATGAAAATATTTTTTAAAAAGATAATGTACTATATAGTGAGCATTTTTATTCTGTCGATTGCCGTATTTTATATTTCCCGGTTTGCGCCTGGAGATCCGCTCATTTCTTACTATGGGGAACGGGTGGAGAAAATGGGGCCGCAGGAACGGGAATGGGCAGAGAAGAAGCTGGGACTGGACGCTCCTCTATCCATGCAGTATATCCGTTGGCTGGAAAAAGCCGTTCATGGGGATTTTGGCATTTCCTATAAATATAAAAGGGATGTAAAAGAGGTGGTGGCCGGGAGAATCGGGAATACGCTGCTTTTGGGCGGCATGGGGTTTTTACTGATTTTCGCGCTTGCTCTTGCGCTAGGCGTGTGGTGCGCCTGGCAGGAGGGTAAGCCGGCAGACCGGATTGCCTGTCGCCTTGGGGTGGTTACGGGGTGCATTCCGGAGTTTTGGCTGGCGCTTATGCTGATTCTTATTTTTTCTGTCCAGTTGAAGTGGCTTCCAAGCGGCGGCGCTTATACGGTCTGGCAGGAAGGAGGGCTGGCAGACCGTATCCGGCATTTAATTTTACCGCTAACTGTTGTGACAATAAGCCATGTTTGGTATTACGCATATATGGTGCGGAACCGGATGTTGGATGAGCTTGGTGCGGACTATGTATTGATGGCCAGGGCAAAGGGGCTGAAAGAGGGGCGTGTGCTGCTGAAACATTGTCTGCGCAATGTTTTGCCCTCTTATTTTAGTATGATGGCAATTTCCGTTTCCCATATTTTAGGCGGGACTTATGTGGTGGAGATGGTTTTTTCCTATCCGGGGCTAGGGACGCTTGCATATGAAAGCGCGCGGTATAAAGATTATAATCTTTTGATGCTTGTGTGTATGCTTTCAGGGATGCTGGTAATGGCAGGCAATATGGCGGCCCAGGCGGTGAACGGGCGGGTGGATCCGCGGATGCGGGGAGAAAGGGACGCATGATAAGAGATGAAAGGGACGCAATGGCATTTTGCTGTGTATGGAAAAGGGAAAGAGGAGGAAGGGGAGGCGGGATGAGCGAAACGTTTGAACTGGTTGGAATACGGCAGGCGCCGGAAGAAACCGCTTTGCACAGAGCGAAATGGTGGAAGGGCAGGCCGGTATTGGCGGCTGCAGCGCTGTTGTTTCTTCTTATAGGATGTTTTGGATGTGAACTTTTTCTGGACAAAGATCCGGGGTATTGTGATTTGGGAAACTGTAACGTTCCGCCCGGAAAGGAGTTTCTTTTTGGCACAGATCCGATGGGAAGGGATATTTTTTCCATGGTTTGGGCCGGGGGGAGGGTTTCTTTGGCGGTGGGGTTTACGGCCGCCTTTGTGTCGGGCGTCATTGCCTTTGTCTTTGGCGCAGTAAGCGGATGTGCGCCTTCCTGGGTGGATGGGCTGCTTATGCGGTTGGCGGAAATTTTGCTGAGCGTGCCGGGGCTTTTGGCAGTTCTTTTGGTTCAGGGACTGTTTGGCGGGGCGGATTGGCTTCGTATTTCTATTGCGGTGGGCCTTACCAGTTGGATGGGAATTGCCAAAATGGTGCGCACGCAGGTGCGGCAGCTTCGGGACAGTGAATATGTGGTTGCTTCCAAATGCATGGGAGGCGGTTTTTTCCATATCCTTCGGAATCATTTGGCGCCTCATTTCGTTCCTTCTGTGTTGTTTATGGCAGTGATGAATATCCGCAATGCAATTATGATGGAATCCACGCTCAGTTTTATGGGGATTGGGCTGTCTGTGGAGGCTGTTTCCTGGGGAAATATGCTTTCTGTGGCGGATAAGGCATTGCTGACAAAATCCTGGTGGATTATTGTGGCGCCAGGTATGTTTTTGGCAGTGACTTTGCTTTGCGTGACCCGGTTAGGGGATTGTCTAAGGACGGGAGGGGATATTCATTCCTGACATTTGTATGCCCCACTTTGCGCGATATTTGCGCCAAATTCAGGTGATACGCCCTTCCTTTGGCAGAGCATTCATGCTCTTAGTCTCCCACAAATTGTGACATACATCGGCCGGAAAGCAACTTTCAAACACTAGTGTTCCATCCGGTCAGAAATTAGATTTGTGAACTGCCTGTTTC
>CAJTQO010000057.1 GCA_910578405.1 uncultured Lachnospiraceae bacterium
GGGAAGGGCTTAGACGGAAGAAGGGAAGCAGGGGCAAAGACATGCCAGGGATGCGCAGGAGCCAGGCGGCTGCTTGCTGTAGGGGTGGCGGGAAACTTGGCGCTGCTTGGGTATTTTAAATATATGAATTTCTTTCTGGACAATCTGCACTGGCTTTTTGGGAGAGAGTTTACGCTCTGGAAGATATTTCTGCCAGTGGGAATTAGTTTTTTTACATTCCAGCAGATTTCTTTCCTGGTGGATGGATACCGTGGTGAGGTCAGAAACTGCAGTTTTTTGGACTATTTGCTCTATATTGTATATTTCCCCAAACTGGTGGAGGGGCCTTTGGTGAATCATGGGGAATTGCTGCCGCAGTTTGCGGCGGTTGGCAGGAAAAAACTGGATGGGGAGCGTTTTATACAGGGGATTGCCTTGTTTGTTATGGGTCTGTTGAAAAAAGTGATTTTGGCGGATACTTTTGGAGGGGCCGTGGACTATGGTTATGCAAATCTGGAGTGGATGCATGGCTGGGATGCGGCGCTTTTGGTGGTATTTTATGCCTTGCAGTTATATTTTGATTTCAGCGGATATTGCGATATGGCAAGAGGAATCGGCTGGATGTTTGGCATAGAGCTTCCCGTGAACTTCAATTCTCCTTATAAGGCGCGCAATATACTGGATTTTTGGAAACGCTGGCATATGACGCTGACTCGCTTTTTTACGCAATATGTCTATATTCCGTTAGGCGGGAACCGGGAGGGCGTGTGGAAAATGTACCGGAACCTGCTGGTGGTTTTCCTGTTGAGCGGGATATGGCATGGGGCCGGATGGAACTTTATCCTGTGGGGGATGATGCATGGAATATTGTATGCGCTGACAAGGTGCTGGCAGGAGGGAAGGAAAAAACGGGCAGCGGCTCTGGCGCATGGTTCCCGATGGGAGAATGGGGACGGCAGGGAAGGGGAATGGGCTGGCGCAGACGGGGCGTGGGCGTTTGGCAGGAGTTTTGCAGGCAGCGTAGCGAAAGAGGGAAAAGAGGCGGCGCAAGGAGCGGAAAAGTGTGAAGCGGCAGGACGAAAAAAAGAAGAAAATAAGTTAATAAAACGAAAAGAGGAAGAAAATAAGACGGTAAAACGAAAAACGAAAAAAGGTGGAACAGCAGGGCAAAAAGCGGCGGCGTGCTTGGGAAGAATGGCGGCGGTGGCGGCCACTTTTGCATATGTCAGTGTGGCATGGGTATATTTCCGGGCGGAAAGCGTGGCCAAAGGAACGCAATTGCTTGGGAAGCTGTTTAGGAATGATTTTGTGCGGGTAAACAGGAACCTGGCCGGATATTTTAACCTGGATGAATTTTGGTATGCGCTGAAAATACTGCGGCTGGACCGGTGGGAATTTGGGCATTACATCCTAATGGCAGCGTTGACGGCAGGCTCTTTGCTGTTAGTGTTTTTCGGCAAAAATGCCGCACAGGTGGCGGAGCGGATGAAACCACGGCTTTGGAATGCGGCGCTTTTGGCAGGTCTGCTTTTATGGTGTGTGCTGACATTTTCGGAGGTTAGCGGGTTCCTTTATGTTAATTTTTAGCCTGACAGAAAGAGGGGTTGGGAAACTGATTTTCAAACATGCTATGGGAGAACGGGAATGGAAGAAATGGCTTTGAAGGAGTTTAAAAAATGGATGGCAGTATTTCTGTCAGTGTTTGGCGGGCTGGCGGCGGCGGCAGTCCTGCTGGTGGTATATGTGGATCCTTTTTTCCAATATCATAAACCGTTGGAACATTTTCCATATGTTGTGGATCATCAGGTGAACCAGAATCCGGGGATGGCAAAGCATATGGAATATGACAGCGTAATTTTGGGTTCGTCTATGACAGTGAACTTTAACACAGGATGGTTTCAGGAGCTGTTTGGGCTTCGCGCCTTGAAATTAAGCTACAGCGGCGCGTTCCCTAAAGACCAGGCCAACATTATGGACATTATATTTTGCAGCGGGCAGGAGGTGAAGGCTGTTTTTCTTGGGATTGACGTAATCACCTACAGCGGCGGCGTAGAGGAGACGAAATACCCGATACCGGAATATTTGTATGACGATAAGGTGTGGAACGACGTACCTTATGTATTAAATAAAGATGTGCTGTTGGAATATATTCTGCGCCCTTTGGCGGATCCGGAGCCGACGGATTTGGCGACAGTGTATGCAAGCTGGTGGACGGAGGAATATTATAATAAGCAGTGGGTGATGCATAATTACGTTATGCCGCAGTTGGAGGAGGAAGAGGCGGATCCGGAGAGCTATGTAAGGAATGTGGAGGCGAATTTGAAAGCGAATATCTGTCCTTATATTGAGCGGAATCCGGATACGGAATTTTATGTTTTTTTCCCTCCGTATAGCATCCTGTTTTGGAACGATGTGCAGCGCGAAAACCATATGGAAGCCACAATGCGCGAATATGCGTATATTACAGAACGGCTGCTTGCTTATGAAAATGTCCGTGTGTTTTTTTTCCCAAACCAGGAGTGGATTGTCTGCAACTTGGACAACTATGCGGACTACAGCCACTACCACCCGGATATCAACCGGTATATGACGGAGTGTTTTGCATCGGGGGAGTGCGAAGTGACAGTAGAGACGTTGGAAGAGGAGCTGCAAAAAATGAGGGAGGTGGTGGCGGCTTTTGACTTTGAGGAGCTGTTTTCACAGGAATATTGATATGGCACGGCGGCGTTTTACCGCCTGGAAGTATGCCCGGTGTTCACCAGTTCTGCCAGGCGGTCTGCCATTAATTTGCGCCCGGCGTCGTTCAAATGGATATAGTCCTCCATATAATCCCGGTAATTGTCTTCATTAATGGTTCCATAGAAATTGTCAATGATAGAGACTCCGCAGGAAATGGATACATCCACCTCTTTTAGGAGATAGTGGGGCAACGCGCCGTGGCCCAAATCTGTGCTTCCGCCATTTTGGTAATTGCCGTTTTCATCCACTGCTTGGGCGAAAGTATGGGACATAACAACGATGCGGATATACGGATAAGCGTCCTGGATTTCTTCTATGGCAGTGCGCAGCCCGCCAGTATAGGCGCTTAGCTCGTGTGGGTCATTGGGATTGTCGGAAGGAATCCGGGCAAGATAGTCCGCAGCGTCGTACACAAAGGCAATTATATCAATGGCCTGGTAGTCTAGGCTTTTAAGCGTTTCTACGGTTTCGCTGTATTGCGGATTCTGCTCGGCGGCTGCGGCTGCTTCCAGCCTGCTGAAATCTTTGGAGCAGATGCTTTTGGCTATATAAGGCAGGTTAAAATTGTCCTTAGGGTAGCTTTCATTGTAAGAAGAATAGCGCGTGCCGATGGTGGATTCCGGGAAACCGCCATTGTAGACGGTGGCTCCGGTTTCTGCCGCTAACAGGGAGGCAAAGCTTTGGGGGCCTGTTTTGTCTGTCAGGATATTGTTGCCCAGGCAGAGAATTGTTGTGACGCCATCGTCCTTTTGCCCCTCTAAAAGCGTTTCGCTTAAAGGGATAATGGTGTCCAGGGCTTCTATATCAAAACCTTCCGCCAGGTTGTCCGGGTCGTAGTCGGATTTTGTGCCGCGGTTCCATAAAGCCAGCCGAATGATGGAAATGGCCGCCAGGGCCAGTATGATGGCTAACAATAAGAGATGTGGATTCAGACGGGCTTTTTTTCCCTGCTTATTGGAACGGTTTTCCATAAATTTGTTTTTTCCTCCCTGTGATGGTTTTCTATTCGCTGCTTTTGCCATTTTGGCATTGCTCTTGTCATTGCGTAGTTTTTGTATTTTATTTCGTTGGATTTTGTTCTCTGTTTGCTCTTATTTTGGATTTTTGAAAAACGGTACAAAATATGTGCCGGATAAAATGTAGAAGATTTTATCCGGCATACATATCCGCACATTTGAAATTTTAGCATTGCTGCCGATGAAGTTCTTTATACCATTTGCTGTACTTATACATGCGATAAGTGGTGCTTAACTCCTTGAGTTCATCTGGATCGGCGCATCGTGCTTTGAATGCCTCTCGCTCGTCCATGTCCATGCTGACATATTCCATATATGGAATGCGGAGTTCGGTGATGGATCCGCCGCATTTGGGGCAGTTCATCTTATGTCCGTTTAGCATATGGACACGATGGCAGGGTTTGCAGTAGTGCATATACATCATTGGATGATTTCCCCTCTCCGGATATGTAGTATATTTTTCTTGTTTGATTTATTCTTATAAGATGATTGTGACAGCAATGACCCAAAAAGTCAACATAAATTTTATTTATCCATCGACAAAATGATGATATGACAGCATTTTGTTGTCAAAAGGAAGATGTTTTTACGTAATATTGTTTTGCAATGACGCATTTTAAGATTATTTTGCGCAACTGCCGGCTGGATGATATTTTTTGCGCCTGCTTGGTCAGGAATCTGTCCGCTTTTTGAAAAACCGCATCAGCGCGAAGCGTCCGGGCGGGCGCGGATTGTGATGGAATCCTTTGCAGAAAACATTGATTAGAAATGGGCAAACTCAAAAAATGAAGAAGCCATTGAAAAGCCAGAAATCCCATGTTATCATGTAGACATATGTCTGCTATGGAGGATTTATATAGAATGGAGAAGAAAAAGCGGAAAAAAGCGCACTATGACGGGGCTGCGCGTCCGGACGGATGGGATGGGAAAAAAACATCCGGTGCATATTTTGATGAGGATTGGGCGGAAGATGATTATTTCGAAGGGGAAGCGCAGCAGGACGGGACAATGACGGAAACAGGCTGGCTGGACAGCGATGCTAAGGAAGCCGGGCTTGGATACGAAGAAGCAGATAAAGGACAGGAAGAAGAACAGGAACAGGATAAATATAGGGAGTGGGAAGGAGCCAGCAATCCAGGCCCCTGCCTTTTGGAAAAGGACAAGACCGGGGATGGATGGGTGTGGAACTGGCCATTGGAAACGCATGGCGAAGGGCTCCTTGCCGCCGGAACCGGAAAATTAGAAACCAAGGGCGCAGAAGCGTCCTTTGCGGAAACGGAGGCGCCGGAGAGCGAAACGCAGGAATGCGAAACGCCGGAATGCGAAACGCAAGAGTGCGAAACGCCGGAATGCGAAATGCAAAAAAGCGAAACGCATGAAATGGAAATGCAAAAAAGCGAAACGCAAAAGTGCGAAACGCAAAAATGCGAAACGCAAAAATGCAAAACGCAAAAATATGAAACGCAAGAAATCGAAATGCAAGAAGAGGAAGGTTTTCTGGACGAAGAAGAGGAAGAAGACGAAGAGTTAAAAAACAGGTATCTGGGAAAACGGTATGACGAGAATGCCGAAGCGGAGGACATTTGCCATATCGGGGAAGAGTATGCAGAAGACATAGGGGAAGATTACATAGACGAAACCGAAGAAGAGTATGCGGAAAGCGCAGCGTGGGGTTATATAGATGAAGACGGGGAAGAGAATGTAAAAGACGCAAACAAAGAGCGCGCAGACGAAACGGTGGAAGGGTGCGCAGAAGAAAGAAGGAAAGACTGCCTGCCCGGCTGCGAAAGAGCGCATACAGCAGACGCAAAGAAAGATGACAGAGCCGGACATGGACAAAGGGATACAGAAGAGGAGTATTTGGATGAAGAGGAAGGGGAATTTGAAGAGAAATATGAAGAGGAATATGATGGAAGCGCCAAAAACGAAAAAGAGATAGGGGGAAAGACAAAAGAGGGAAGCGATTTTTTGTATGGAGAGAAGAATGACCTGGGAGAAACATACCAGTATGCGTCAGAGGAGGACAAAGAAAGTTACCGGGAACATTGCCTGGAGGAAAAGACAGATAAGAAGAACCCAAACAGCCAGAGAAAGAAGGGCAAGGCGAGTCCATATACGGCCGGGTATAGGGATAAGCAGGAAAACCGGAAGAACCGCCGTGCCAGGAAGGGCAGGCAGATTAAGGAATACCGGGCTGCAAGACAGAAGAAGACCCTTCCTTACCGAATCCGGAATATTGACATTATGGATTATATCGTTGCGTCTGCAGGGGTTCTGATTCTGGCGGGGGCTATTGTCATGGGAACCGTCTATGCCAATGCGCAGATGGCGGCAGTGCAGGTGGCGTCTTTTGCGGAAGTGGGGATGCAGATGGAAGGCATTGCAGTGATTGGTGAGAGCGGGCTTCTTGCAATGACCGATGCGCAAAATGAGAAAGCGGCAGTTGCAGAGGCGGAGGCGGCGGAGGAAGCGGCAGTCGTAAAAGAATACGAAGAAAAAGAGCTGTATGCGGAAGGCTCCATCTCCGTGGAGATGCGCCTAAGCTCCGTGCAGAAGGATCTTAAGATAAAATTTGTCAATAAGGAAACCGGAAAGCTGATATCCAGCGTCCCCTTTGCGGTAACGGTGGTAGGGGAGGATAAGAAAAACTATGTACTGAAAGATGAAGATATGGACGGCATTATTTACCAGGCCAACGCTGTGCCGGGAAACTGTCAGGTGGCAATGATGGAAGTGGAGGATGCAAAGGAATATTCCATTTCCACGCAAAGCGTAGCGGTTACGGTAAAGGATACCATTGAATATAAAAAGGTGGATGTAGCGGACGAGATTAAAAAGGAATCGGAAGTCAATGCGGCAGCGGAGGATACCAGGCGAAACCCGTCCGGGGAATCCGGCCTGAAAGATACGGTAGGGTTTGTGGAATCCACCAAAGAAGTGACAGAAAAGCCAGCCGGAGCGGATACAGAAAAAAAACCTGACGGCAAAGGCCAGGGGACGGACGCTGCCGGAGCGGAAAAGGACAAGGGAGAGGAAAATACGGCCAGCTTGGACGGTAATGCCGGGGCCGCAGGAAGTGTGCAAACCATAAGCTATGAAGAAATTTCGAAAGATAAAATTACAGACCCTGCCGCCGCATTTGTTGAGGAAGGCGGCGCAAACCAGGCGGGAGACGGGGCAGACCCGGCCCAGCCGGCGGTATTTTTAAACAGGACGGAAGCGAAAGTCCTGACAAACCATACCATACAGCTTTCTGCGGATGTGAAGGGACTGGAAGAGAAATCCGTTACATGGGTATCGGATAACAATGCAGTGGCTACGGTAGCGCTGGATGGGACGGTTACAGGGGTAAGCGAAGGGACGGCTGTCATTATGGTGATTTGCAACGGGGATAATAACCTGACAGCGCTTTGCACCGTGAAAGTACAGACAGAATCGTCGGCGGACTACAATACGAAATTGTCGGACAATGACGGCAATGCGCTGTATGTGATGGAGGCTGAGGGAAAATACAGGGAAGCGGTTTATGCCGATTATTATACGGTGGACAAGTTCTACTTTATAACACAGACGGGTCAGGACAACCAGGGTCAGGAGGGTCAGCCGTCGGAAGGTCAGGACAACCAGGGCCAGGAGAACCAACCGTCGGAAGGCCAGCCATCCGAGGGCCAGGAACCGCCTCCGGAGGAAGTCCGGTATACGGGCTGGCAGACATTGGATGGAAAAACCTATTATTTTGATGCAAACGGCAATAAAGTAACGGGGGAACAGGTTATCCAGGGCGCGAAGTACACTTTTGACCAGGATGGCGTGCTTTCCACTGCATCCGGGCATATGGGCATTGACGTGTCCAGATGGAATGGCAATATTGATTGGAATGCAGTGAAGAATTCCGGGGTGTCTTATGTGATTATACGCTGCGGCTACCGTGGCTCCACCACAGGCGCTTTGATTGAAGATTCCATGTTCCGCAGCAATATCCAGGGAGCCAGTTCGGCGGGACTGAAAGTCGGCATATATTTTGTGACCCAGGCTGTCAATGAGGTAGAGGCTGTGGAAGAGGCTTCCATGGTTCTTGGCATGATTGGCGGATACCATATTTCCTACCCGGTGTTTTTGGATGTGGAGCCAAGCGGCGGCAGGGGAGACAGCATTAGCCGGGATATGCGCACGGCAGTGTGCCGGGCATTCTGCCAGACAATACAAAATTCAGGCTATACCGCAGGCATTTATGCAAGCAATAACTGGCTGAACGAAAAAATGGATGCGCCGGGGCTGGCTAATTTCAAAATATGGATGGCGCATTATGCGGCAGAACCAAGCTATAAGACAACCAGGTACGATTTGTGGCAGTATTCAGCAAAGGGTAAGGTGTCCGGTATTTCCGGGGATACGGATTTAAACATTAGCTATTTGGGATACTAATACAGGGAAAAGGAGCCGGGAAGCGGCTCCTGTCCGTTATTTTTTGCAGTTTTTCCCCATTTTTTGGCGGATTGAAAAATTTAGTTGTCTTTTAAACCGTATTGAGGTATATTTATATCACATGATGATTTGTATCGCAGGATAATTTGCATGATGTGATGCTTTGCAAGATGTGATAGTTCGTATGATGTGATGATTTGTAAGATGTGATGATTGGCATGATGTGATATTTATATGATGTGATGCTTTTTATCATAGGGCGCTTTTTATCAGGCGGCGTTTTTTGCATAAAGCTTTAGATTATATGACGCTTTGTGATATTTTCATTCATATGTAATGCTCCATCATGTGATTTAGTGTTTCACTGTCATGTGATACGCTATGGCGTAATGCTTTTCGCCTTATAGGAACTGGCCGGACAGGAGGATGCATTTATAAGCCCGCATTCCAGACAGGCAAAAGCGCAAACGACTTAAAAAAACTGTCAGTTTGCGGTTTAGTTCAAGGGAAAGGATAAAGAAAGATACCGCATAAAAATAGAAAATAAGAGCGTAGTAAGAAAGTGAGAGGAAGAAAAATGAGGACTTATCTGGTAACGGGAGGGGCAGGGTTCATTGGCTCCAATTATATTCATTATATGTTTCGTAAATATGGGGATGAAATCCGGATTATCAATGTGGATGCCCTTACCTATGCAGGAAATCTGGAAAACCTGAAAGAAGTGGAAGGGCGGGACAACTATACTTTTGTAAAGGCGGATATTTGCGACAAAGAGGCCATTGCGAAGATTTTTACCGAAAATGACATTGACCGTGTGGTGCATTTTGCGGCGGAGAGCCATGTGGACAGGAGTATCCGCACCCCGGAGGTTTTTGTGCAGACCAATGTATTGGGGACGGCAGTGATGCTCAACTGTGCCAAGGCAGCCTGGGAACTGCCGGACGGCAGCTATAAGGAAGGGAAGAAATTCCTGCATGTTTCCACGGATGAGGTATACGGCTCGTTAGAAGAGGATGGCGGATATTTCTATGAGACTACGCCCTATGCGCCTCACAGCCCTTATTCAGCCAGCAAGGCAAGTTCGGACATGCTGGTAAAGGCATATATGGACACCTATCATTTTCCGGCAAACATTACCAACTGCTCCAACAATTATGGCCCGTACCAGTTCCCGGAGAAACTGATTCCGCTTATTATCAACAATGCGCTTCAGGGAAAGAAGCTCCCGGTATATGGGGACGGCAAGAACGTAAGGGATTGGCTCTATGTGGAAGACCATGCGAAAGCCATCGACTTGGTGCAGGAAAAAGGCAGGCTGTTTGAAACGTACAACGTAGGCGGCCATAACGAAAAGCAGAACATTGAAATTATTCGCATCATCCTGGAAACCCTCCAGGAAATGCTGCCGGAGGGCGATTCAAGAAAAGCGCTGGTAAAGGAAGACCTGATTACCTATGTGGAAGACAGGAAAGGCCACGACCGCCGTTACGCCATTGCGCCGGACAAAATCAAAGCGGAAATCGGCTGGGAGCCGGAAACCATGTTCAAGGAAGGCATCCGCCGCACCATCCAATGGTTTTTCGAACATGAGGACTGGATGAGGAACGTAACCAGCGGTGACTACCAGAAATACTACGAAGAGATGTATAACGCAAAATAAAAATCCCATGTGGGATATGTAAGTTGGAATAAAACCAGCGTCTGCCCCTAAAATGCCGGAAGGATTTCAGGATGTGGAAACAGCCGGAAATGCTTCCAGAAAGGTGGGCATTGGGAGGGCAGACGCGGCACTGGAATCAGGAGGAACGGGAATGAAAGGAATTATTCTGGCCGGCGGGAGCGGAACCAGGCTTTATCCATTGACAAAAGCAGTGTCCAAACAGATTCTGCCGGTATACGATAAACCGATGATATATTACCCTTTATCAACATTGATGCTTGCCGGGATACGTGAAATATTAATTATTTCCACGCCCCGTGACCTTCCGGCGTTTAAAGAACTGTTCGGCACAGGGGAGCAGCTTGGGCTGGAACTGGAATACGCGGTGCAGGAGCATCCAAGGGGCCTGGCCGATGCATTTTTGATTGGGGCGGATTTTATAGGGAATGAACGGGTGGCGCTGGTGCTTGGCGACAATATTTTTTATGGACAGAGCTTTTCCAGAGTGCTGCGGGAAGTGGCTTCCAGGGAAAAGGGGGCTACGATTTTCGGCTATTATGTAAGAGATCCGCGAGAGTATGGCGTGGTGGAATTTGACGAAACGGGAAAGGCCCTTTCCATAGAAGAAAAACCGGAAAAACCAAAGAGCAATTATGCGGTGCCGGGACTGTATTTTTATGACAATGATGTGGTGGAAATCGCCAGGAACGTAAAGCCGTCCAACCGCGGGGAAATAGAAATTACGAGCATTAATAATGAATACCTGAGCCGGGGGACTTTGATGGTGGAAACGCTGGGCAGGGGCTTTGCATGGCTGGATACGGGAAGCCATGATTCTTTGCTGGACGCGTCGGACTTTGTGGCGGCATTCCAGAAAAGGCAGGGGCTTTATATCTCCTGTATCGAAGAGATTGCCTATAAGAGAGGGTTTATTACAAAGGAGCAGCTTCTAAAGCTTGCGGAACCGTTGATGAAAACAAATTATGGGAAATATCTGGTAGAGGTTGCGAATGGGCTCTAATGTAAAGCGGATGGCTGTTTTTATGGTTATCGTTATGTTTGCCGCAGTGGCAGGCATTGTCTGGTATGGCAACCATACGTCGCGGCAGAAAAAGGAAGAAGCGGCGATGGCGCAGCAGGACGGGCAGATGCAGGGAGAAAGCCAGGGAGGGCAGATTGGGGAAGACACCCGTGCGTTCCTGACGGACGAGACATTTTTCGACCCGGACAAGCAGCCATATTCTTCCATAGAAAAGTACCAGGGCAAAGGCTTATCGTTGCTTATGACTTCGGTGCAGAGGGATTTGCGCATTCAGATTGTGGATAATGCAGGGAATCTGGTGAAGGGGGAGAATTTTTGCGTCGTTTTAAATAAAACGGACGAGTATACCGATGAAGACCAGGACGGCGTGATTTATATTGAACACCTGCGGGCAGGCGATTATGCGGTGGAGCTGAAAGAGCTTCCCGGGTATATGGCGCCTAGCGGCCCGGCGCAGATTACGGTAAAGCAGAAGGTGGAATATGTGGTAATTGACGATATCAGCCTGCTTATTTATACAGAGGATGAGATTAATGCCGAGCTGGAAGATTTAGAGTCGGAGGCGGCGCAGGAGGATGTGGACGATACAGAGATTACGAGGATACAGGATGGCACGAACAATGCGAAATTCGGCATTGACGTATCCAAATGGAATAAGGAGATTGACTGGGACAGGGTAAAGGAAGCCGGTGTGGAATTTGCCATTATCCGTTTGGGATACCGCGGCGCTACCACAGGGGCGCTGGTGGAAGATCCTTATTTTGCGAAAAACATGAAGGGAGCAGCCGACGCGGGGATTCCGGTGGGCGTATATTTCTTTACCCAGGCAGTGGACGCAGTGGAAGCGGTGGAAGAGGCCAGCATGGTCATTACGCTGTGCAAGGATTATAAGCTTAGCTACCCTGTATTTATTGATGTGGAAGGGCTTGGCGGAAACGGTAGGGCGGATGGGCTGGACATTAAAACAAGGACACAGGTCTGCGCAGCGTTCTGCAAGACGATAGAAGGAGCTGGATACCGGGCAGGGGTGTACAGTTCCAGGAACTGGTATAACGGTATGTTAGATGTGAGTGAGCTGGACGATTATATTATATGGCTGGCGGAATACCGGGATGTGCCGCTTTACCAGGGATATTACCATATGTGGCAGTATACTTCCGGCGGCAGTGTGGACGGGATAGAAGGGAATGTGGATTTTAACCTAAGTTACTTAAAAGTTAGCGATATCCAGCCAATGAACCAGGAAGGCACTTATCTTCTGCCGGAGGAGGAAGCGCAGGGGATAGAAGCCGGGAGTAAGGCGGACGACGGGGAAGAGGAAGACGAAGCTGCTGCAAAGAGCGGGAAGAAAGATATAAAAGAGGACGAGGAAGAAGAACAGGAAGGGCAAGAGAACGCACAAGAGGAAAATCCGGACGCCAATGAAGAGGAAGACGCTACGCAAGGGGAAAAGGACAGAACGATACAAGCGGATATAGGCGTGCAGAGGCAGGAGGAAGAGGAAACGGGAGAAGATGGGAATCTTTAGGACAGTGCGTGAAAATTCTGTAATCAATAGGTAAGGATATGCATTCTGTTTAAATTTTAAGCTTCTTTTTGAAAAGAGGGAAAGAAAAAAGGATTGCTGCAGGAGAGGAGAAGGACAGGAAAATGGGAAAGATTGTGGTGGAAACATGTGAAATAGAAGGGCTTAAGGTAATTACCCCCGCAGTGTTTGGGGACGCCAGAGGGTATTTTATGGAAACATATAATTTCAATGATTATAAAGAGGCGGGCATTCCTCATGTTTTTGTGCAGGATAACCAGTCTTCGTCGAAGAAAGGGGTGCTTCGGGGGCTGCATTTCCAGAAGGAGTTCCCCCAGGATAAGCTGGTGCGTGTGTTAAGCGGCGAGGTATATGATGTGGCGGTAGACCTGCGCAAGGGCAGCGCAACGTTTGGAAAGTGGTTTGGCGTGCTTTTATCTGCGGAAAATAAGAAACAGTTTTTTGTCCCGAAAAATTTTGCCCATGGCTTCCTGGTGCTGTCGGATTATGCGGAGTTTGCGTATAAATGCACGGATTTTTACCATCCAAACGATGAGGGCGGGCTTCTTTATAATGATCCGGATATCGGTGTGCAGTGGCCTATTCCTGAGGGCATGGAGTTAATTTTGTCCGATAAGGATACCAAATGGGGCGGCATTAAAGCATTTGCAGCGGACAGGTAAAGGGGCTGCATGGTATGAAAAAGGCAGAAGAGGGCGCCTCAAAGCCGCCTCGTAAAAAGAAAAAGAAGATAAGCATATCAAAGAAAGAAGCGGCAATGGGTACTTTTTATGTCCTTGCCGCTACTTTGACAGCCGTGGTAGTGGTGCATCATAATCCGTTGGCAGACCAGGTGACAGAAATGATGAAGAAGGTGATGGCCTGTCTGTTAATCGCATTTACCTGCGTGATTTTTGGCATTTTTTATGACCGTCTTACCGTCTTGCCAAAGGAATTGTACCAGAGCCGCAGACTAATCTGGAAGTTGGCCAAAAATGATTTTAAGAAGCGTTATGCGGGTTCCTATCTTGGCATGGTGTGGGCCTTTGTGCAGCCGGTCGTTACGGTGGTGATGTACTGGATTGTGTTTGACCGGGTGTTTGACACAAGGAGCCAGTTGGTGGCCGGGGGGATTGAAGTGCCCTATGTGCTATACTTAACGGCAGGATTGGTGCCGTGGTTTTATTTTACTGAGGCGCTGACCAATGGGACAATGGCGTTAATGGAATATAATTACCTGGTGAAAAAGGTGGTATTTAAAATCAGCATCCTGCCAATTATAAAAGTGATAGCGGCTACGTTTATCCATCTGTTTTTTGTGGTTGTGCTGTTTATCATAGCAATTGCCTATGGCTATTACCCAAGCATTTATACGCTCCAGATTTTTTATTACAGTTTTTGTGAATTTATTCTGGTGCTGGCCATTAGTTACACTACTTGCGCAGTAGTGGTGTTTTTTAAGGATTTGCAGCAGATTATTAACATAGCGCTGCAAATCGGTATGTGGGCCACGCCGATTTTATGGGATATATCTATGCTGACTGACCGGATGAAGCCGATTTTCAAATTAAATCCTATGGTGTATATTGTCAATGGATACCGCAGCGCCATATATGAGGAAGAGTGGTTTTTTGAGCATTTTTATTCGTCTACGTATTTCTGGATTTTTACAGTGACATTGTTTTGTATAGGTTCGTTGATTTTCAAACGGCTGAAGGCGCATTTCGCAGACGTTATGTAAAAGGGGACGGCATGGGGTTGTCGGTTGGCCGGTTGGATGGAGAACGGAAAGCAGCTTTGGAAAGCAGGAGTGGTGGCAGTGAAAGTGAAAAAGAGGAAGACAGCAATCCGGGTGTCAAATCTGGAAAAAGTGTATAAACTGTATGACAGACCTTCCGACCGGATGAAGGAGGCGCTGGGGCTTTCAAAGAAGAAGCGGTATAAGGAGCATCATGCGCTGAGCAAAGTCAATATGGTCGTGTATCAGGGGGAGACAGTAGGGATTATCGGGACGAATGGCTCCGGGAAATCCACAATCCTTAAGATTATCACCGGAGTTTTAAACCCTACGTCAGGAAAGGTGACAGTAAACGGGCGCATTTCCGCTTTGCTGGAGCTGGGCGCGGGATTTAATATGGAATACAACGGAATTGAGAACATCTATCTGAATGGGACGATGATTGGCTTTTCCGAGAAGGAAATAGACGAAAAGCTGGATGCCATCCTGGAATTTGCGGATATTGGGGACTATGTATACCAGCCGGTGAAAACTTACTCCAGCGGCATGTTTGTGCGGCTGGCTTTTGCGGTTGCCATAAACATTGAGCCGGAAATCCTTATTGTGGATGAAGCGCTGTCCGTAGGGGACGTTTTTTTTCAGGCCAAGTGTTACCATAAATTTGAAGAATTTAAAAAAATGGGAAAGACCATCCTTTTTGTGAGCCATGATTTAAGCAGCATCAGCAAATATTGTGACCGGGTTGTGTTGTTAAACCAAGGGGTGAAGCTGGGGGAAGGGTCGCCCAAAGAGATGATTGACATCTATAAGCGGGTGCTGGTGGGGCAGTATGCCGTGCCGGAGGATAGGGAAAACCTGTTAGACGATCAGGAGCTGAATGCAGCGGCGGCGGCCAAGGCCGGGGGGAGCGTCCCATTAGGCGTAAACCCGGAGGCTTTGGAGTACGGGACAAATGCGGCAAAGATTACGGAATACTTTATGACAGACGAAGCGGGGGTACATACCACAGCAGTCATTAAGGGACAGGAATTTACACTTCATATGAGGGTAGAATTTATGGAGGACATTCCGGCCCCTATTTTTGCTTTTACCATAAAGAATATCAAGGGAACGGAGATTACAGGGACGAATACGATGGTGGAAAAATCCTTCCTGGATGCAGTGCGGGCCGGGGAGTGCAAGGAGATTACCTTCCGGCAGAAAATGAGCTTACAGGGCGGGGAATACCTGCTTTCCCTTGGCGTAACCGGGTATGAGCAGGATATGTTCCAGGTGTACCACCGCCTGTATGATGTGCTGAACCTGACGGTAATATCCGATAAAGATACGGTAGGCTATTACGATATGGGCAGTATCGTGCAGGTGCAGGACTGGCAGGGGGACGGGATGGAAGCGCAAGTAGCCGCGCCGGAGGAAGAGGATGGAAGCGCGGTTGCGCAACCGGAAGAAGAAGCAGGGCTGGAATAGGAGGCGGAAATGACAGAGTTGATAGGGAAAATCACACTTGATAAAAAGCATTATCCGGGGGAGGATTTTTACTGTGATGGGGAAGTGGAAGACGAACTGCTGGAAATTGTGAAGAACCATCCGGCGGAGGATTACCAGCAGATGATTGAGGAGCGTGCAAGCTGGCCTATATTGTATCATTTGTCGCCTTTACGGGAAAATATTGTGGACTGGATTCCGATGGACAAGGAGGCTAAGGTATTGGAAATCGGCTCGGGATGCGGGGCGATTACAGGGAAGCTTTCAGAAAAGGCCGGGAGCGTAGTCTGTGTGGAGCTTTCCCAAAAAAGGAGCCTAATCAATGCCTATCGCCATCAGGACTGCGGGAATATAACGATTCATTTGGGGAATTTTAAAGATGTGGAACCGGAGCTTGGGGAGGATTTTGATTATATTTTTTTCATTGGCGTTTTTGAGTATGGACAGAGCTATATTCAGACAAAGGAACCTTATACGGACTGGCTAAGAATGATGCAGCGGCATTTAAAGCCCGGGGGCCGGATTGTGATAGCCATAGAGAACAAGCTTGGGCTGAAATATTTTGCAGGGTGCAGGGAAGACCATCTTGGCACGTTTTTTTCAGGGGTGGAAGACTATGCCCAGGGAGGCGGCGTGCGCACATTTTCCAAAAGCAGGCTGGAGCAGATGTTCCGGGAATGCGGGATGGTGGAATATTCTTTTTATTATCCTTACCCGGATTACAAATTTATGACGACGGTTTATTCGGACGGACGGCTGCCTAAGCCAGGGGAGTTGTATGATAACCTGCGCAATTTTGACCGGGACAGGATGCTGCTATTTGATGAAAAGCAGGCATTTGACGGGATTGTAAAAGATGGGCTGTTTCCGGTGTTTTCCAATTCCTATGTGGCGGTAATCGGCCGGGGATTTGATGTAAAATACGCCAAATATTCCAATGACCGCGCGCCGGAGTATGCCATCCGCACGGAAATCAGTGAGAAGGGCGGGCGGCGCAGCGTAAAGAAAAAGGCGCTGACCGAAGAAGCGCAGGAGCATATCGGGAGTATGCGGACGGCTTATAAGGATTTGAAGGAAAGGTTTGAAGGCAGTAAGCTGGAAATCAATGCCTGCAGCTTAAACCATGGGGGAAAGAGCGCAACTTTTGAATATGTGGACGGCATTACGCTGGAGGAGATTTTGGACGGCTATCTGGAGCGGGAGGACATTGCAGGGTTCCAGGCGGTTTTTGATGAATATGTGGAGAGGATTTCCTGGAAAGAGGATATGCCTGTGGCGGATTATGATTTGATTTTTGCCAATATTTTGCTGCCGCCGGAGATTCTGGGGGATGGCGTGCCGGATGTGGATGCGGTGAAAGCTGCGGTCTGGACGATTATTGATTATGAGTGGACATTTGGGAAGCCAATGTCTGCAAAGGAGATTGCGTTCCGGGCGGTTTACTGTTATGTGCTGGAAAATGAAAAGCGTAAAAAGCTGGACGTAAATGGCACGCTGGGGAAATTAGGCATTACGAAGCAGGAAGCGGATGCTTACCGGAGACAGGAGATGGACTTCCAGAAATTTGTGGCGGGCAGGCGCAAAGCCATGGGGGAGATAAGGGAGGCCATTGGCAATAGAGTGTCGGAGCCTTTGAAATGGCTGGATAAGTTCGGGGAGGCTTCCGCAAAAGATTGGGTACAGGTGTATGAGGACAGAGGGGAAGGGTGCCGGGAAGAGGACTCTTATTTTGTGATGGACGCTTATGAGGAGGAAACGCGGATGCACTTTACCCTGTCGGTGAATGGGGATGTGCATTTAATCCGCATAGACCCGGCGATGGATTATTGTGCGGTGAAAATA
Organism: uncultured Lachnospiraceae bacterium; assembly: GCA_910578405.1. Classification (GTDB taxonomy): domain Bacteria; phylum Bacillota; class Clostridia; order Lachnospirales; family Lachnospiraceae; genus Kineothrix. The sequence continues at coordinate 17,452 of CAJTQO010000057.1, forward strand.
GAGGGATTGCTGTTTAACGGTGAAAAGGTGGAGCCGGACCGGAAAAAGGTGGTGACTAACGGCCGGAGGATGCAAAACGGCAGTTATGTTTTTGGCACGGATGACCCGAATATCAATATCAAACTGGAGGACTTGGCCAGGAAGTCGGATAATACGTTGGAAGTGCGCATGGAGATAGTAAGGCTTCCGGCGGGCATTGCGCAGGATATGGCGGGGGCGGTGAGGAAGGTTTGGTAGGAGTGGGGA
>CAJTQO010000058.1 GCA_910578405.1 uncultured Lachnospiraceae bacterium
ATTTAATGCTGACCATTTCGGAGAGAAATGGCTGACAGACGTAACGGAGATGAAGTATGGAATCAACGGGAAAGCATACCTGAGCGCCATTTTGGATTTGGCGGACAAAAGCATCGTTTCTTTTGTTATTGGAAGTTCAAATAATAATGCTCTCGTTTTTGAGACCTTTGATATAGCCCGTCAGGAACATCCGGAGGTAAAACCGCTGTTTCATAGTGACCGGGGATATCAGTACACCTCAAAATCCTTTCGCAAAAAACTTGAGGAAGCAGGAATGACACAAAGCATGTCAAGAGTATCCCGATGCATAGATAATGGTCCGATGGAAGCGTTCTGGGGGATGCTGAAATCCGAAATGTATTATCTGAAAAAATTTCATACATACGATGAGTTAAAAGAAGCAGTATGTGATTACATAGACTACTACAATAATCACCGGTATCAAAAACGTTTAAACTGTATGGCACCGATAGAATATAGAAAACATTTAACATGTGTAGCATAAGAATACTGCCAACCACAAAAATGTGATTGGCAGCTAAAATTTTTATTTTTTCCACTGTCTACTTGACAGGGAGCGGTTCACTGTTCGTAAAAGCGGCAGTTATAAATGCATCTTTTGCACTTTCTGTCTGGCCAAAGCATAACAAAACAGGGATGCGGCATCGAAATCCCAATCCATGCCACAGCCCTGCTTTCTCTCTTCTTTTCTCTTCTTTATCTGCTCTGTTCTTTTATCCCCTTTTCGCTTCTTTTGTTTTGCCTTCCTCTATTTCCGCTTCCCTCTCCCTCTGACGCAAACATTGCAAGCCGGATATATCAAGCCTGAAACCCAGCGTCCATTATGCCGGACTTATAATTTATAAGGAGAAGTCAAAGTTCTGGCCAACTTTCCGTTCCTGGTCTGTCAGCATACGGTCTGCACGGTCTGACATAAGCACATCGTCAATCTTCTTTAACAGCTCATCCCATGAGCCTGCCGTAACCGTTACTTTATTGTCGTCCCCTTTCATCCCTCCTGCCAGCAGCTCTTCCGCCTTTTTCTTCGCATCGGCTTTTTTCGCTTCCGCAGTTTCCTCACGTTTCTGCGCAATGCGCTCCTTCTGCATAGCCAGCGTCTTATCCACCACCGCAAAGAAAGAAGCATTTCCATGATCGTCAATCTTCATCCCAAAAGAGCTTACCTTATCGGCATTCGCCCCAAGGCTCTTCTTCATCTGACCTACTTTAGAAGAAGCGTTTGACAAAATCCCTTCATATTTCTTACGGTACTCCTCGTCCTCCGCCATCTTTTCTATCTTGTCAGAATCAATTAAAACAATCATTTCCTTATCGCTGGTAAATTTGTCCATATTACGTTCCGCCGCTTTCTCATGCTCCGGGGAAACAAGGATAAAATCCATATTGGAATATTTCTTCTTCAAATCTTCGTAATACTTTAATGCCTTGTCGCTTAATTTCGGGTTTCCTACCGTCCTGCCGCTTACTTTGTTTAATTTCCCTGTGCCTTCCGTCTTTGTATCGCTGCCATTTACTTTGTCATTTTTTCTGCTTGCCGTTTTCTGGCTGTTCTGATAGCTGGAAGCCACTGAATTCAGATAATCGCTTTGCCCCAGCCCGTTTGTGAAATTGCTCATCTTTCCCATCCTCCTTGATTTTTCCTCATTATTTGGTTACATCCCGGTCCTCCGGCAACCCCGCCGCCCTAACATCCATGTTAGAAGCTGTTTCCCATCCTGTGCCATCCTCTTTAGACGGCACAGGGACGGACACAGAACGAAGCTAATATAATATGTTACTTTATATTTATATCGGATAACCTGCGGCAATCTTTAACCATATTTTTTCAAAAGGTTTCCGTAAAATGCCAGTTACTGTCCAAACGCCACAAACCGGCAATCTAACCGAGGAAAAAACCTGTGCCTTCCTTCAGCAGCCTAACATATTCCTCCCAGGAAATGCTCCTGCCCCCCATGCTCTCCAAATGTTCCGTATGGAACTGACAGTCAAGAAACAAAAAACCTTTCCGCTCCAAAAATTCCGCAAAGAGGATGAGCGCCGCCTTTGAGCCGTTTTCCCTTTCCGAAAACATACTTTCCCCAAAGAAACACCTGCCAATGCAAACGCCATAAAACCCCCCGGCAAGCGCCCCGTCCTCCAGGGCTTCCACGCTAAGGGCATATCCCGCTTTATTCAGACGGCCATAGGCCGCCTCCATTTCATCCGTAATCCAAGTCCCCTCCGCAAACTCCCTTTTCACCCGGCATCGGTGTACCGTATCCGCAAAATCCCGGTTAAACGCTATCTGCAGTTCATGCTTCTTCCTGTATTTTTTCATAGAACGGGAAATATGTATTTCCGAAGGAAAAATTACAAACCGCTCTTTCGGACACCACCACATAATTTCCTCCCCTGGGTTGTACCAGGGAAAAATCCCATGGGTATACGCCAACAAAAGACGCTCCACGCTCAAATCCCCACCTACCGCGAGCAAACCGTCCGCCCGCGCATACTCTGGATGGGGAAATGATATTTCCTTTTCATCCAAACGGTAAACAGGCATACCATACCTCCTGTCAAAACGCCGGCTGGCGCTTAGTCAATGACGGCAAAATCCCTATGGCGCAATATTGATGCGGAACTTATCCTCCGCTGCCGTCAGCCCGCATTTGCCACCCTTTTTCAGCGCGCCGAACAAAATCTCATCCACTAAAAGAGGTTTGATTTCACCTTGTATCACACGCTCTATTTCCCGCGCCCCAAATTCAATGCTGATTCCCTTCTTTTTCACCAGCCTCTTGGATTCCATATCCGCAGAAAGCTCTACTTTCTTGCGCAAAAGCATCTTTTTGAGTTCACCCAGTTTCTTCTCCACAATCTGCTCCGCCATCTTGTCGTTCATGCTGCGGAACACCACCGTCCGGTTCAGCCTGTTACGGAACTCCGGCTGGAAAATACGCTTTACTTCTTCCATAATAATGTCTGCATTGATATCCTGTCCCTGGAAACCAATCCCATGTTTCCCCATCCGGCTGGCGCCTGCATTGGAAGTCATAATAATAATCACATTGCGAAAATCCGCCTTCCTGCCCTGATTGTCCGTCAGCGTCGCATAGTCCATCACCTGCAGGAGAATATTGTATATATCCGGGTGGGCTTTCTCCATTTCATCCAGAAGAAGCACGGCATGGGGGTGTTTGCGTATCGCTTCGGTCAAAAGCCCGCCTTCCTCATACCCCACATACCCGGCCGGCGCCCCAATCAGTTTGGCTACCGTATGTTTCTCTTCATATTCGCTCATATCAAAACGGATTAGCCGGATGCCCAGCTCCTGCGCCAGGCTTCTTGCTATCTCCGTCTTGCCCACGCCGGTAGGCCCCACAAACAGTAAACTGGCTAAAGGTTTCCCCTCTTCCAAAAGTCCGGCCCGTGAAAACTTCACGGCATTGACCACCTGGGAGATAGCCTCGTCCTGTCCGAACACACGCCCTTTTAGCCGCTCTTCCAGCGTAGCCAGCGCTTCCGTTTCGTCACTTTCCACAATCTGCTTTGGAATATGGCATGTTTTAGACAAAATTTCGTCAATCAATCCTTTGCTCACCGACTGCCTTTTCCGCTCCAGCGGATACATCCGCCGGTAGGCCCCAGCCTCATCAATCAGGTCGATGGCCTTATCCGGCAGGTAACGCTCATTAATATACTTTGCGCTCATCTCCGCCGCATATTCCAGCACCCCTTTTTCAAAGCTGATTCCATGGAACTGCTCATAATTCTGCCGCAGCCCTTTCAAAATCTGGATGGTGTCCGGAACGCTCGGCTCTTTAATGTCTATATTCTGAAACCGCCTGACCAGGCTCTTGCTCTTCTCAAAATGCTTCTTATACTCTTCGTAAGTGGTAGCGCCAATAAAGCGCACATGCCCTGCAGCCAGATAGGGCTTTAACATATTGGAAATGTCAAAAGTCCCGCCGTTTACCGCCCCTGCGCCCACTATGTTATGAATTTCATCAATATAAATAATAGGCTTTTCCTCATGACTGATGCTGTCCATTACCCGCTTAAAACGTTTTTCAAAATCTCCCCGGTACTGTGTCCCGGCTAACAGGCTGCCTAAATCCAGGGAAAAGATTTTCGCGCCCATAAGCGGTTCCGGCACTTTCCCTTCCTCCAGCAGCTTTGCCAGGCCAAAGGTAATGGCGGTTTTCCCCACCCCCGGCTCCCCGATGTGCAGTGGATTGTTCTTTTCCTTCCGGCAAAGCACCTGCATCGTCCGTTCCAGTTCCTCCTCCCGGCCAATCAAAGGATTTACGCTCCCCAGGCTGTCATTTAAACAGGTGGCATACTGCTGCCAGAAGCCGCCAAACGTCCCTGCGCTGATTCCTTCCTCCTCCCAGTCGCCGCCCGCTTCCTCCCCTTCTTCCGGGATGCCGCTGCGCCATCCGTACCTGCCCTGTCTGCCTGCGCCTGCGCTTTCAAATAAACTGTCCCTCCCGTCCTTTCCGTAAGTATATTCTATGGTAAGATCCGTTTCGCCATCGCCGTTCCCTTTGCCCTTTTCATCGGCATTCCCTGCCTCGGCGCCGCTGCCTTCCTTATGGCCCTGCCCAATGCCTTCCCCTTCCAGTTCCCCGTCCTGAGTCTGCGCCCGGCGGGTTAAGCCGGAATCCTTGGCAGAAACGCCCTTGGCATTGGCAGCCGTCCCCCTGGAAGCCGCTCCATTAGAACCCGTCCCACCGGGAACCGTCCCCTTGGAAGGATTTGCGCCCGAAAAGGCAAGCTCCTCATAGACCATTGTCATTTCCTGCAAAAGCTCCGCCTGTTCCACGCCCTGCATACGCATATAATAAACGGCATAACTTTCCTCCAGCCCATACATGGCATGTATAAGATGCGGCAGTTCCACCACATTCTTGCCGCTCCCCTGGGCCGCTTCCCAGGCATATGCCATCATAATTGCCATGTTTTGGGACAATTCCGGCGAAGTCTCGCTGTCCCCGGAGCCAAGTTCCATGTATTCCTCCAGATAGGAACTCAGGTTATCCGCCAGCACCCGGATGCTCCCGCCGCAATATTCAAACGCCTGGGCGAATACCCGGTTCTGGCAGGCGGCGTACAGCATCAGCTCCGGCGTCAGGAACTCAAACCGGGCGCTCTTCGCCAGGGAAAATACGGTATTGATTATTTCTGCTACTTCACCTGATACATGCATATTTATGCCTCCTCTACTGTCATCCGGAATGGATATCCTGCTTCTTTTGCCTTTGCCGCCGCCGTCTGGACTTTCGTCACGGCAATATCATACGGATAAGAACCGATTGCCGCCTTGCCGCTCTCATGCACCATAAGCATTAGCCGCTCTGCCTCCACCTCATTTTTGTGGAAAATGCTGATTAGTATTTCCACCACAAAATCCATCGGCGTAAAATCGTCATTGTGCATAACCACCCGGTAATGCCTCGGCTCCCTGATGCGCAACCTGGTTCTTTCCTTTGTCTCTCCCTGTACAGACATAGCCCTACCTCCCCATTTATCTATATGTTATTCTTATGTAGAAACAGAATAACAAACATATGTTCTTTTGTCAACACTTAATTTGCCTTCCGGCAGAAATCAACTTTACTGCCCTGCCGCCTCTTTACCCTGCCTTATCCATTCTAACATCGCTTCCGCAAAGGAAACCGCCGCCTCTCGTTTAGGCGCCATCTTCCGCTCTGAGCCATAGCACGCTATGGCTTCCAAAACCAAAGGCGTATGCTCCGGCGGCAAATGCCCCAACCCCCATTTTCCCCCTTCTTCTTTGGATAAACATAGACCTTCCCTTACAAACGCCAGCGTCCTGCATAGATTCAGAATCATATAAACAGGCTGTTTCAGGATATCCTGCGCCGCATGTTCGATATCCGCATATATGCTGTCCAAATACGCCGCTTCCGGCACCGGAGCAAAGACATCTTCAATCTTTTCCCCAAAAAGGACAATCCCATACTTACGGATTACGGTAAAATGCGCTGCCAGGTCAATATCTTCACCCTTCATCTTCTCCACATAATCCTGTGGGTCCTCTAAAAAACGCTGCAAATGCGCCGGGGAAAAGTGCAGCTCATAAGGCGTGGGGTAGTGAAACGGGCTGCAATGCTCCCTTTTTACCACGCTGATTTCCAATCCCTTGGGCGGCGCCTGCCCATTGAAATGCACAAACGCTTCCATAAGCCGCATTTTCTGCGCATCGGAAACGTCTCCATCCACAACGGCAATCAAGTCAATGTCGCTTTTGTCCGCATGGAAACAGCCCATGGCCATGGAACCATGCAAATATACGCCAGTCAGCGCACCGCCCAGTATCTCCCTGCTTTTCTTTGTGATTTCATCTAAAATGTATTGATATGGCATTCTTCCCTCCTTATTTTATAACCATACCTGACGACGGTTGCGCAGTAAAACACTGCAAATGCCGCCGCTCCAAAACGCTCTGTAAACTATAGTATACCGTATGCCCTGAAACAACTCAACCACTAAATATATAAGAAAAACTTATTATAATCAGGTGGAAATCGAATTGATTCGATAAGATTTCCCTTATATAATAAACCCATAACATAAAACAAAGGCTCCCATATAAATGAAAGAAACGCACAAAATGCAAGTTAAAATGCCACTAACCAAAATAGAATCGGGAACCTTCATATAAAAAGCAGGAGGATGAAAAAATGACACAACAAGAAAACGTATCCATGGGAAGAAAAGCAGAATCCATTTACACCGCAAGGCTAAAAAACCGTTTGCGCTGCGAGCGGAAAAAAGCGGCCTGTGCAGCCTGCCGCTCCGTCCGCTCCTATGAGGAGCATATAAGAAGGAATCCGGACGCAAGGGCATGTTATGTGAGCATCAACGGCATATCCATGCCAGTGCTTAGCGCATGAACCGCCTCTTTCTTTTTCCTTCAATCCAAAAAAGCTGTCGCAGTAAGGAAATTTTACACTTACTGCGACAGCCTCTTTTTACGCCTCTTTCCCCATCCGATATGCCTCTTCCAGGGCAGGATGTCTGTAAATATCCCCGATGTCCCATGCGCCCGTGCCATAAATAACGCCGCATTCCTCTGCATCCGGCAGGCATCTGAGAAAACCGCGAAGCCCGGCCAGCGCTTCTTGCGCCGCCTCATGCTGCGGGTCTGCAGCCGTCACTATGAAATAGAGCTTTTTTCCCGTCATTTCACGGTACCGTGCATAGCAGCGGTCTATCATTGTTTTCATCCGTGCGTCCATGCAGTAAAAATAAACCGGAGTGGCAAGCACAATGACCTCTGCTTCCACCAACTGCTGCAGAATTTCCGCCATATCATCTTCCTGGACGCAAGTATGGTCTTTTTTGCCGCCGCAGCAAGGCTGACAATTGCAGCAGGCATTACAGGGGGAAATGTTTTTTTCAGCCAGCCTGATTTTTGCAGTCTGATATCCCGCTTCCTCTGCCCCTTTTAAAAACCGGTCGCAAAGAACATCGGAATTGCCGCCTTTCCTTGGGCTGGAACTAATTGCCAATACTTTCATAAAAACCGCCTCCTTCTATATATCTATCCATGTAGCAACGTCGTTAAGCAAACTTGCTTTTCAAAATATCCGCAAATTCCTCTATATAATACCCTGAGTTGTCCTTCTTCCAGAAAACGCAGTAATTCCTTGTAATTTGCACCCCGTCCCGCAAAAGAGGGATTCTGGTGATGGATGTGCCAAAGTTCATCATCTGCCCGCTCCCCTCCACAGGCATAAAGCCTTTGCCCCCAATCACTAACAGCCGGGCCGCCTCCAAATTTTCCGCATAGAGGAATTCACCCTCAAAGCCTACCACATCATGATAATATTCCCGCTCCGTTTCCTGCTGGGCTTTGGAAGTTACCAGTATGCAAGGGATATTTTTCAATTCCTGCGTGGTAATTTCCGTAAATTTTGCATAGGGACTGCGGGAGGAAATCTCGATGCTGCTGTGCGTCGTCTCCAAAATCAAGTTTACATATGTATCAAAAAATTTACGGCGCTGGTCGTTAAACGCCATGTCAATCCGCCCGGAAATAAGCAATTGATATAATTCTTCATGGTTTCCATGCTCAATCTGCACCGAAACGTCCGGGTATTTCTGAGCAAACTCCTCCAAAGCCTGGTAGAACCCGCTGCCATTGTAACTGCGCAGATACCCAATGCGCAGCGCCGCATTTTCATCGCTTGCCATCTGGGCGGATTCACGGCAGAGCTGTTCATAATCCGCCACCAAAACAAGGCTCCTTTTATAAAAATACTCCCCCGCTTTCGTCAGCGAAAACTTACGCTTTTTCCGCTCCAAAAGCAAAAACCCCAGCTCACGCTCCAACGCCTGTATCTGCTGGGAAATGGCGGACTGGGAGATATGGCATTCTTCCGCGGCCTCTGAAAAACTGTTGTTTCGAACCACTGACTGGAAATATTTGATTTGTCGAATCATCGCCGGCTCCTTCCTGAAAAGATTTTATATCCCTTATTTTTTTACGGCGGCCTTTACTAACAGCATCATCGGACGGCGCAGTTCATCTTTCATTCCGGGAATGTCCATCATTTCCTCAGGCGGTTTTGCCTCTTCCACCGCTTCAAGCGCAAAACCGTTTTTCAATAATCCCATCAATATTTGCGTAAGCGTGTGGTGCTGTTTCACTACCTCGCAGCCTAAAAAATGGGTGTTTCGCTCTCCCGGCATAAAATAATTGTCCACCGGCCAATGCTGCGGCTTTCCGGCTTCTGTGTAAATCCAGTCCTGTCCGACTCCTGCGGTAAAAACCGGATGTTCTATATTAAAAAGAAATACCCCGCCCGACTTTAACGTTTTATATACGTTTTGAAATACATTCTCAATTTTTTCAATATAGTGCAGCGCCAGATTGGAAACGACGCAATCCCACGTATTTTCCGGGTACTCATATTCCTCTATTCCGCAAATGCGGTACTCAATTTGTTTTTCGGCATTCCGCTTTTTCGCCTCTTCTATCATTTTACCGCTTAAGTCAATCCCTAATGCCCGCACCGCTCCCTGTTGCGCCGCAAAAGCGCAGTGCCAGCCATAGCCGCACCCTAAATCGAGAACCGTTTTCCCTTGAAGGGAAGGGAACAAAGGCTTTAGCTGGCGCCATTCCCCGGCGGCGCGCAAACCGTCCTTGCTGCGGGGCATCTTTGCGTATTCTTCAAAAAATCTTTCCTGCTCATATTCATTGGCCATTCCATCACCCTCCTGCTGCGCTTTCTCTTAAGATTCCTTTCTATTTTACCACAAATGGCATAATTTTTCTGTATCAAAAAGCCAATGGGATAAACTTTTCAATCACTTTAGCGACCATACTGACCGGAATTGCATTTCCTGCCTGTTTCCTCGTCTGGGCGTCCGACACCACAATTTTAAATTCATCCGGAAATCCCTGCAGCCGCAGCATTTCCCTAGGCGTCAGTCTCCGTTCCCCATCCACAAGCAGATAATTATAGCTGGCTCCTGCCCGCAATGCGCAGCTATATGGATAAGAGGAAATATTTCCTGATTTGTTTTCATGCCAAATAGCCGGCGTTGTCTGCGCTGTATGCATCTTTTTACGCTTTTTCACTATTTCCTGCGAAGCGTAATGTTTCTTGTCCGCGTTCACTTCCAATATGTCTTTTAAAGTCTTAACCTTCTCAATTTCAAACTTCCAATCCATAACAAACGGCCTCTTTGCTCCCACTATCATAATTCTCTCACGTTTTTGGGGCAGGCCAAAATCAAAAGCGTTTAAAATTTTATAATCCACACAATATCCCAGTTCTTCCTTTAATACATGAATAATTGTTTTAAAAGTCTTTCCTCCGTCGTGACTGACAAGGTTTTTCACATTCTCCAATACAAAGGCGTTTGGCTGTTTCGCCTTTATGATACGGGCAATGTCAAAGAAAAGCGTTCCTTTGGTGTTATCCGCAAATCCCCTTTGTAAGCCGCAAATGGAAAATGCCTGGCATGGAAATCCCGCAAAAAGCAAGTCAAAATCAGGAATGTCTTTTTCATCCACTTTCGTAATATCCCCCACAGGCTTCTCGCCAAAATTCGCCCCATAGCTTTCTGCCGCAAATTTGTCTATATCACTGCTAAACAAGCACTGCCCTTTGATTCCCAACCGTTCAAACGCTTGTTTGGAAGCATAACGGAATCCGCCTATGCCGCAAAATAAGTCAATGAATTTTATAGATGAGGGCAATGCCTGCCTTTCCACTGACGGCTCTTTGAAAAACAGCCGTTCCATATTTACGGACAGTCCTTCCGCCAACCGGGCTGCCACCTTTGTGGAAGGCGTTGTTTTGTTTTGCTCTATCATGGATAAATATTTTCTGCTTATGCCTGCGAAAGAAGCTAATTGCTCTTGGGTAATCTTTCTTTCTTTCCTATATTCTCTCACCATATTTGCCATAGCATTTTCTCCTAAAAGGGACCTTACTGTCTTCCAACCGGTTTATCTATTTGATTATAAAAGATTTGTCTGCCGCCCGCAATGCATATTTATTGCCTCAATTCCAGTAAGCGCACTGTTCCCGTGAGAATACAATTAATGCCGAGAGGGTCACGGTCATTTACTGTTAAAGCGCACTGTTCCCGTGAGGATACAATGCCAAAAGGGGAGAGGATTTATTCCGCAAAAAAACTTTTAAACATACTTCTTGCCTTAACCGCAATTATAAGCGATACAACACCCGAAAATAAAACAACAACATATTCATACCCTTTGCAAATTTCAAATAAAATGCCGTAAAATGCATTGCCCAATGGCTGTGCGCACATGGAAACGGTAAGAATGACTGCAATTACCTTTCCAATTAAATTTTGCGGCGTTTCTGTTTGGATAAAGGACAGCATCTGTACGCTAAAAAGCGTTGAGAATACCATAATGACAAAACAGCATACGCTTAGGACGATATAATTCACTATTCCAGATGAAAACAGCAGTAAGGAAACACTAATCGGAAACGCACATACCGCACAAGCGATTATAAGATTGCCCGACTTATGAATCGCCAGTTTGTTTGCAAAAATGCCTGCTGTGACGCCTCCCGCCAATCCGCCTGCCGCCAATGCCCCTTGCGCATAGCCATATAGCCTGTTTGCCTGCAAAGCTTCTAAATTTAACACCTCCGTTACCAGATATGGAAGCCCCACAATAATCATTGCAGAAAGGAACAAATTAATTCCGCAGACTATAAGAACGGCCTTTCCAATCACAGGCTTCTCCTTTCGGATAAAGCGAACGCTCTGTGCAAAGTCTGCTCCGGCTGTTTTAAAAATGCCGCCGGCTGAATCTTGTTTCCGGAACGGTATTTGAATAAAAATTTCCATAACCGCCGACGCAAGAAAGCATACTATGCAAACCCACAATACAGGCTCTAGCCCATATGCACTGTATAAAATGCCTCCAAGCACAGGCCCAATCAAAGACGCAAAGGAACTGATTGTATTGATAATGGAATTTGCCGCCATAAAATTGTCCTGGCTGGTAAGCGCAGGGATGCTTGCCTGCACGGACGGCTGATACGCTCCCGCAATGCCATATAGAAGCATTAACGTAACGGTCAGAAGAAGAATGAGATTTGCTTCCTTCATAAGCAGGGCAAAGGCTAAGATAACAAATGCGGTAAAAAAATCCAGTATTACCATAATATTTCTTTTATTTACCCGGTCTGCAACTATGCCTCCAATGGGCGACAGCAAAATGGCAGGAATAAAAGCGCACGCCGTAACCGTCCCATAAAGCGCGGATGAGCCTGTCAAATTGAGTAAATACAGCGGTAATGCAAACCGAATGATTGCATTGCCGAACAAAGAAATAATCTGACCGATAACTACTAGTGTAAAATCTTTTGAAAATAATTTTTGATTCATGCTTTAACCTCCCTTTTTCATTCCCATTCCATATGATATGCAAAAACATAAGTGCATTCTGACTAAGAATCCATCTCTCCTTCATAAGCGGAAAGCCGCCATAATTCATTGTTGGAGCGTGTTTGGAAATTGCTTCCCGGCAAATGTCATCTGTCCTAATCCGTAAAATATTTTAGTACCGCACGTCGGTACGTATATATTCAAAAGATATCTGCCCCTTTTACAGGGCAGACATTTCTTTACCGAAACAGGAAATTTTGTCCTCTCTATGGCTCATTCTCTCTATAGCCCATTCTCTCTATGGCCCGTTTTCTCCATTGCCGTTTCTTTCCGCCATTTTTTGATAGATAGCCGTCAGCTCTTGCAGCCTCTCCAATATTTCGTTATCTACAATATCCAGCCCAAAGCCTTGCAACATCTGCCTGAATACCATAAACTTACAATAGGATTCTTTTTCGGAACTGCCAAATATCATAGGATTCATCCAAACATTGGCCGCAAGTAAAACCAACTCCGCCAATTGCTCCGGATAATCCGTTTTAATAGAACCGTCTGAAATACCCTGCCGGATAATCGGCGTTATATAATTGGGCGCTACATTCTCTATGGTATCATGCATTAGGCTGAAAAGAAGTTTCGGGTTCTTATGAAAATCCGGAGCCACTGTAAAAATATCATTCTGCACCGGCCGCCTGATGGATTCTTTAAAAATTGTCTGCAACTTCTCTCTCCCACTAAGGTCTGAACGGCTGCAAATGGCTTCCAGCATCCGATTAGATTCCGCGGTCATCCTGTCCGTAACAGCAACTAAAATATCTTCCTTTGACTTAAAATGATGATAAATGGCGCCTTTGCTAAGACCGCCTAACTTATCAATGATATCCTGAATGGAAGTATGCTCATATCCCTTTTCCATAAATAAGTGAAAAGCAACATCCAGTATCAATTGAACGGTTTCTTCTGGATGCTTATTTCTTGCCATATTTCCTCACCCCCCCTAAGCATACCTTTGGTATGTATTCATATTATCATACTTTTAGTATGTTTGTCAAGAGATTCTTACCCGCCCCTCTTGCCTCCTTTGGTTTCGTGTCAGCACGCTCTAGAGCATGTTTGAAAATTGCTTTCTGGCAGATTGAGCAATTTTCGCCAAGCTGCCCTAAAACCAGTTTTTGTATAATCCCTCCGCCTGTTCCATAACACGGCTGAATAAATAATAAATCATGCAGTTTGCTTTCTTATAAACATCCACATAGCGCTTACCTCCTTTGAGCGCTTTTCATTCCTTCATATAATTTTCCGTTGCTCATTTTCCAATGCCCTCATCAACAAATTGACAACCATTAAAATTATCTATCGGTAAAATCTATATCATATCTATCTCCATGCGAAAAAAGGATACCGTCCGTTAATTGAATGCATAAAATAATTGTGTTTTTATCCTCAAAGTTATTATGTCCGTTATCAATCCACTGATTAAACGCCTTTTTTAACTTTCCCGCAATGTCTTTATTTTCTTCCTTACAAAACCAGCCTAAATTTACGCCTTTACCATGTGCAGTAAACCAATCTCCACAAATTCCAACATTGGGATTTTTCTCCAGTTGTTTCATTTTATCTGATAAACCATATGTAATTATATAAAATGCCCCATTCTCGTAATATGCATTAACAGCACGTACATTTGGAACATTATCATCAATTGTTGCCAGTCCTATCAAAGTATCATGTCCAAACCGTTCCTTCATTATCTCCTGCGCTTCTTTGGGAAAAGTTTCCTTCATAAATTTACCCTCCAAACGATAATTGTCCTCTATTTTCCACTATAAAATACAGGGCATAGATTTCCTCTTCTGCCCTTTCAAATCATTCCGCTTTTCATACAAATTACTCCACTCTTTATAAAATTCTTTCAAACGCCTCAACTTCGCCCGCACTCCCTCCCGGCAATCCGTCTTTATCCTCTTATATTCTCAAATCAGATTGCGATTATATTATTGTTTTCCTTTATTCGCCTATAACTTTTATTTCCAGGCATTAAAAAACCGTTAGGCTTTATTAGAAAATATTTTTGCATTCATGACAACACATCTTCCAGTTCTCCAAACATCTTCCTGCCTAACTTCTTTTCTTTTTGCATAGACTTTACATCTGTCTTTTCTTTTATTTCTTTTAAAAAAGCCTCCTCATCTTCCTTTTTCATGGTTTGGCAGGAAACCAGGCTGTAATCTATACGGATTCCAAGCCACTTAGATGTTATTTATTTTAACCAAATCAGTATTGAAGCAATACATGCGGTCACTTTTTCGCGGACGCCCCTTTTTCTTTATTTCAATTCGTTGTTCTCTCCACCACTCTAATCGGTAAACTGAATTTTTATGGATATAAATAACTTTGCACATATTCTAACGAAACATGCATTCTTTCGGCAATTTGTTCATCAGTCATGCCAGTGTTCTTAAATCTTTTTACAACTATTTCCATGCTTTCGCCGACTTCGATAATATGATAATCAGGGTCGTAAAATCTTATTACTCGTTGTCCCCAACTATGCTCTATCAAATCATGAACATATACTATATCAAATTTCTTCATATGGTTTAAAAATATATCAAAATCCACTTCTTCAAAAACAAGCTCAATTGCATTATTATGCAAACTCACATCTTTATCTGCAATAAAATGTTGCCAAGTAGCCATAGTTTGAAGCGCAAATCCTCCAGTTAATGTAACATTAGCGCCTAAGTCTACAATAACATCTAAGCCTAAAACATCATGATAAAATCGTTTGCTAATTTCCATATCCTTAACTGATATAAGTGTACTTACATATTTCATTCTATTGCCTCCATAAATTCTAAGCTGTCTACCTCTTTCACATTTTAAGTATATCATTCATAGCATCCATTTTCCACCATAAAATATAAGGCGCAGCCAATCCAGATTTGCAGCTACTGTTTTTAGTGTGATACTATCTTGTATTCATATGGATAATAATTTTCTAATTTATCTATATCTATTCCTTTCCCCGCATACGTCTTAAACCAGTTTTCATAGTTTGGGTTATTCCAGACTGTGCCATCTTCAAAAACAACTTGCTCTAAACAAAGCAACGAATATGCAACTTGATTCGCTTCGCCATTCCCAACTTTCGGAAAGTCCTCCATGATTTCACCATCATATAATGACCAGCCACCACGGTATTCCTCGGTTTGATTGGGTAAAATGTTCGCTTTTGTCCGAACAATATTTTCAAATCTGCTTTCCGTACTGCTGTCAAGGAAATTCCAATATAGCTTTAGCGGTGAACCATTTTCGCTATAAGCCAGCATACAATATTGGGTTTCCACAATGGAACTGTCGGTATTGTTTGTAAGTATATCGTGAATATATGGTGCGCCATCTTCGTAATGGAGAATATCTGCGCTTTCATGGATAATAGTCATAGCGCTTTTTTTATTTGTCAAAAGTTCTGTATCGCCTTCGTATGGGAAATCACTTTGCTAACACCACCTTGTATTAAAATCCAAAATCATTCGCAAATGCTGCATCTATGATAACCTCATGACGGAACACCTCTACATCATTGCTCTCATCATAAGCAACCAAGTAGCATTTCTTGTTCTTATCGTATTTTTTGTTCTTGAATGTAAAACGCATACGGAATAATCGCTTCTGCACATCCTCATCTCTCTTATCAGCAACATAGATATTTTCATTTGAAATCTTCTCATTATCCTCTGACAAGAAGAACAATTTGTACTTTGTCCCCTTAACAATATCACTTACCGGTTCTGACTGGATAAAATCAAGTGTAGTAATCAGATTGGTAATCTTCTGCACTAAACTGACAAGCATAATTTGTACGGTACGCGTTTCCACTGCACCCTTATCCATTTTTATATCAATAACCGGAACTAACATTTCTTGTGGAGAAGACCCTCCATGTACATAATTCAGTCCGGCATTTCCTTTCGCCGAAAAAACATTCGTGCTACATGAGTAGGAAATAATCTTACTATCATCATTTCCAAGCATATAACCCAGACCAATATTCATGATACCATCATCAATTACCGGCTCTTTTGCCACAATATACCTACGTTTCTTTAACTTGCCCGGTTCTTCCGCTGCACTTATCTTATCGCTCTGTGTTACCGGATTTCTCTTATAAATGAATCCGTGGTCAGAGGTTACAATAAAACGGTATGTGTTTGCACTGCCCGAAATCTTCTGAATAAGCTCTGAAATTTCATCTACTGCCTTAGCACAAGCATCAAATACCTCATCCTCTGTATTTTCCCCAGCATTATCTATCTGGTCATGATAGATATACACCACCTGTTGTGCTGTAAAAATATCACGAAGCTCCATACCCTTTAAGCTCTTAATATCACTGTATTTTACACAACGGCTTTCAGGCACATAAGACTGTAATACTGCCTGTCTGGATGGTGTATCAACCGCAAATTTACCATCTACCAGCTCCCTAAAATCATCCGTCAACTCCAATGTCTTATGTGGAAGCAATGCCTCCATGCCAAGCCTTGTATATGAAGGCAGTACACTGAGCATAGGTTTTATGGATAAAGAATCCTTACACTTAGGGTTGTCCTGCATCCGCTTGTATAACTCACATCCCACCTCATATCGCATAC
>CAJTQO010000059.1 GCA_910578405.1 uncultured Lachnospiraceae bacterium
AGGGGGAGCTGCGGTGGAAACGGCAACAACAGGGAGCGTCATGGGCTTTAATGGGTCAAAATCGTTGGAGGAAGTGGAGCGTCTGTATGCGGAGAAACGTCTGGTTGCATCAGATTTGGATTTTTGGGATATGTATCCAGAAACGCCGCCGTCTTATGCTGGCAATGCGGTTCAAACAGGCGTAGGGCAGGAAACGCCGGGGCAGAATGGGGATGGGGAAAAGGGAAAATATGCCCGTTATGATGAGGAAGCGGAGCGGGAATACCAGGAAGAAAAGGAGAAGGAAGAGCAGGATCCGTCCAAGGATGGGAAACATACGTTAGTTACTTCTGCAGACGGGGAGGAAGAGTGGGTGTTGATTAATCCCTACTTGCAGAAACATACTTATGACTTTAGTAATCTAACCATGCGCCAGAAGCAGTTGGCTTATTATGTGGATGGAAATGTTTATTCTTATGTGGGCGCAGATCTTTCCAAGTATAACGGAGAAGTGGACTTTGCCACTTTGAAACAGTCGGGGATATCGTTTGTTATGCTCCGGTTAGGCAGTCGGGGGTATGGAAGCGGACAGATTATGCTGGATGACAAATTTGTAGATTATATAACGAAAGCAGCCGAGGCGGAATTAAACATTGGCGTATATTTTTATTCGCAGGCAATTACGGAAGAGGAAGCGGTGGAAGAAGCTAATTTTGTCATTGAGAACCTGGCTAATTACCAGATTACTTATCCGGTGGCGTTTGATATGGAGTATGTGCCAAATGACACGGCGCGGGTGGAAGCTTTGAACCGGGAGGAAAAAACAAAGGTGGCGAAAGCCTTTTTGGATACGGTAAAAAATGCAGGCTACCAGCCAATGGTTTATGGGACGAAAGAATGGCTGATTAAGCAGGTGGATTTGACCAAACTGACGGAATATGACATTTGGCTGTCTCAACAGGAGGAGACGCCGGATTACCCTTACCAGTTCCAGATGTGGCAGTATTCCAAGGAAGGGCGGCTGGCAGGGGCCGACGGGGAGCTGGATTTGAATGTCAGCTTTGTGGATTACTCGGAGAAATAGATGTGCCTTCAGGCTTTATGGCATATATGGCAGGGGACAATTTCACATGGGAGTAAAGCTCGGCATAGGCCGCAGGGGAAAGCCCCTCGATGTAATTGAGAGGGAAGCTGCGGTTTATGCCGTTTTTTTTCAGCACATCCACAGCTTTGTTGTAAGCTACGGCGGCTTCGGTTTCTGTTTCATAGGAGCCAACGACATAATAGCTGCGGATATGGATACGTACTTTATAGCGGAAACTTTCTTTTCCGCATTCCGGTTTTCTTTTGCCGTCGGAAAGCGGTATGCGGGTTATGCCATGGAAACGGTTGAGGACTTCTATGTTTTCATAACGGAAATCCGATGTGTCACCGTTGATGAAACGGTAATCTTTGCCTAACACAGCGTGGCTTTTGATGCCGTAACGGTTTAGGATTCCAAACTGCATTCCATAATCGTTGACAAAGAGATGGTTGCCGCGGCGCATGATTTTTTTGGTGGAATAATAGAATAAATCATCAATGTCAAATTTTAGCGTATGGGACGGAGCCATGTAGTAAAGGAAAAATTTCTGTTTCAGATAAATCGGGGTTGGGAAATAAATGCCATTGTCGCGGAAATTAATGAGGCTGACCCATTTTTCAAATGCCAGGGGGGAGCAGGCCGTATAATCTTCCACGGACTGCGCAGCCCCGGCAGTTATGGCATGGGCTTCGTTATAAGCATTATGCGCAGTTACGGCGTCCGGATAGCTTCCAAGGCTGATATGCTTCCCACGGAAGGTGATAGAGGCGCGATAATAAGTGGAATGGTCTTTTTTCTTTGCAGGGTAAACGCCAGGCAGATGGTTGTCCATGGTTTGCATCCTTTCTGTTCATGCTCATGGTAAAACCTGATATCTAAATATCTAAGTTTTTTATATCTATTCTTTCCATAAAACTATTTTGTATTATAAGGCTGACTGATTTTGGCTGGCGCGTTTGCCTTTTTACCTTGCTTTGCATTTGAAATGCCTGCGTGCCAGCCTTGTCAAAATAACGCATATTGAAAAGCCTTGCGTCGGAATTTTACCATGATTATACCATTTCAGCAAAAAGAATACAAATTTAGAAATTTTTTAGATATATTTCTGGGACTTCCTGTATAAAATATTAAAGAAGTATTACATTTGTGTGACAAAAATGTATAAAAGGGAATGCTTTGCCTGTCCGGACGGAGTGGGAGAACCGGGGTTATGGATTTGAAGGCGGACGGTGCAGGCGGTTCCTGTTTAGGAAGAGGATGGAAATATGTATATGTATAGGTATAAGAAAAATGTGATGATATTGCTGCTTTGTAATGTTATTTTTATGGTGACGTGGTTCAATCTGAAAGAATTGCAGGTCAACCGGGTGGCTTCCACAGCGGCTTTCCGGATGCAGTTTATGGAAGACTGCGCCAGCCTGGACGAGTCCAGCTTTATGGGAATGCTGGCGGAGGCTTCTTCCGGGCAGCGGGTGGTAGACTATAATATATTAAAGAGAAAGGCAAAATATTCCATATCTGAGGAAGATTATAAGGTGCTGTTACAGATTGTAGAGGCGGAAGCGGGCTGTGAGGATATCAAGGGCAAAATGCTGGTGGCTGGGGTGGTTATGAACCGGGTGAAAAACAGTCAGTTTCCGGATACGGTAAAAGAAGTGGTATACCAGCAGTCACATGGGGTGGTGCAGTTCTCACCGGCTGCCAACGGGCGTTTGGGCAAGGCTAAAATAAGCGAGGAAACGATAGAGGCAGTGGAGCGGGTGTTGTATGGAGAGGATATTACGGAAGGGGCGCTTTACTTTGCATCGCGTAAATATGCAGATCCGGAACTGATGAAATGGTTTGACAACAGCCTGACGCTTTTGTTTACCTATGGAGGGCATGAATTCTTTTCCTGAAAGGGGACAGGCGTTACCGTCTGTGTTTTTCCAACTTCACATTGCACATGGCAGGAAACTATGCTATACTTTATGCGGTTTCAATATTTTTATTCCTGCGGGCAATCAGGAGAGTAGACAAAGATAGAAAAGATAGCATAAATAAGGCAGCATAGATAGGTGAGGTAGAGGGATGGACGTTTTTTATAACAGTACAAGGAACCAGGGGATACGGGTAAAGGCTTCGGAGGCAATCCTAAAAGGGCTTTCGGAAGATGGCGGCTTGTTTGTGCCAGACCATATCCCAGCGTTGGACAAGAGTCTGAAAGAATTGTCTGCCATGGATTATAAGGAAGTGGCTTATGAGGTAATGAAGCTATATTTGACAGATTTTACGAAAGAGGAGTTAAAAGGGTGCATTTCCCGTGCATATGACGCGCATGGTATGCACGGAAAATTTGACACGGAGGAAATAGCGCCGCTTGTCTATGCGGATGGGGCATATTACCTGGAGCTGTTTCACGGGGCAACGATTGCGTTTAAGGATATGGCGCTGTCCATTTTGCCACATCTGATGACAGTGTCTGCGAAGAAGAATGAGGTAAAGAATGAGATTGTAATTTTAACGGCTACTTCGGGAGATACAGGGAAGGCGGCGTTAGCGGGGTTTGCCGGAGTGGAAGGAACAAAAATTATTGTATTCTATCCGAAAAACGGGGTCAGTCCCATACAGGAAAAGCAGATGGTGACGCAGAAGGGGGATAATACATATGTAGTGGGCATTCATGGTAATTTTGACGATGCACAGACAGGAGTAAAGAAATTGTTTGCCGATAAGGAACTGGCAGAGCGGATGGACAGGCGCGGTTTCCAGTTTTCCTCAGCGAATTCCATTAACATCGGACGGCTGGCGCCACAGATTGTGTATTATGTATATGCCTGTGCGCAGCTTTTAAAGGAAGGTAAGGTGGCCGAGGGCAGTCTGGTCAATGTGGTGGTGCCTACAGGGAATTTTGGCAATATACTGGCGGCGTTCTACGCTAAAAATATGGGAGCGCCTATAGGAAAGTTAATTTGCGCTTCCAATGAAAATAAGGTATTGTATGATTTCTTCCGTACCGGAATATATGATAAAAACCGGGAATTTATGCTGACCAGTTCCCCTTCTATGGACATCCTTATTTCCAGCAATCTGGAGCGGCTCATTTACTGGATTGCAGGAAAAGATGCAGGAAAGGACAGGGAATTGATGGAAGCTCTGGCCGGGGAAGGCAGGTACGAAATTACAGAAGAGATGAAAACAGGGCTGGAGGATTTCTATGGCAATTATGCCTCCGGAGAAGAGACGGCGGTTAGGATTAAAGAACTGTATGAAAAAACCGGATATGTCATGGACACTCATACCGCAGTGGCGTCCTGTGTATACAACAAGTATGTGGAGGAAACGGGGGACCATACGCCTACGGTTATTGCATCCACCGCCAGCCCGTTTAAGTTTACCCGCAGTGTAATGCTTGCCATTGACGGAAAATATGAGCGTATGACAGATTTTGAATTAGTGGATGAATTGGCTTCCCTTGCCAAAGTGTCGGTTCCGGCAGCCATTGAGGAAATCCGTACAGCTAAGGTATTGCATGACCATGTATGCGGGAAAGAGGAAATGCAAAAAGCGGTGGAAAGGTTCCTTGGGTTAGTGTAAAAAACATCGGATTTGTAGGAGACGGGGATGAATATTTTTGATTTACTGATTACAGGCAGTGGCCTTTACCTGCTCTATGCGGCAGTGGCTTTAAAGGTGAAAAAGCAAATTACCAAAGGTGTTATGGTTTCCAAAGATGTGGATGTGGAACGGATTCGGGATAAGGAAGGATTTATCCAATATATGTTTCCCAAAGTTCTTCTTATGGGGCTTTTTACGGTTGGGTTTGGGATGACGAACCTGTTAGGCGCTAGGATGCATTGGCCTTCCTGGGTTTCCATAGTGGCAATAGTGGCATATTTGTTAACGTTGATAGGTTTTTCAGCGCTGACAATGAAAGCCGGGAATAAGTTTGTATAAGATAAGCCGATGTATTTTTGTTTGGAAATAGGATATGGAGAAGCAAGCGTATGGGGCTGTAGTTTCTACAGCCTCATAAAATTTTTTGTCTGTGCTTTTGTCTGTGCCTATGCTCCAACTGTCGGTTACAGTCAGACAGGACGCCTAAAATGCCACTGTAAAATGAGAGGGAGGGAAGAAGGAATATGACGGGCGGTCAAAAAATTAGGATGGCTTTTTATTATTTATGTTTTTGCGTCTTATGCGCGGCCGGATGTGGATGTGCGGGGAAGACAGGGTGTATGGCAGTGGATTTGACTGCAAATTACAGAGAGAACCCCATCGGTATAGAGGCGGAGCCGGTTTTTAGCTGGAAAATGTTGGATACGACAAAGGGACAGCGGCAAACGGCATACCGGATAGTGGTGGCGGATTCTAAAGAGGCGTTGGCAGACGGGGCCTATTTGTGGGATTCCGGCATGGTAACTTCCGGTAAATCGGTGGCAGTCCCTTATGGGGGAGAAGGGCTTTTGGCGGAAACCAGGTATTACTGGAAGGTGTTTGTGTGGGATAAGGACGGGAACATGGCTGAATCGGAAGAGGAGGCTTATTTTGAGACGGGGCTTTCAAAAGAGGGATGGGATGGGGTTCGCTGGATTAGCCTGGGAGGGCAGGAAGAGAAAGAGGTTCCGGTTAATACGGAATATACCATTTCCTATGACACCCGTGTGGACAACTCCTATGCAGGGTTTTTATGGGGGGCGGACGCCGGACGATACGGGGAATATTTCAGATGGGCATTGGATTCCAGGGAGGATGCGTTGTCCTTGGTTTTGTCCAGGATGCATTATGAGACAATTTTAGAGGAAACGGAAATCCCATTGCAGCTCTTTTTCCCGGATAAAGGGGCTTTTTGCAGCAGTCCGCATCATATAAGGCTGGAGGTGAAAGGGAAACAGGTAGACACTTATATTGATGATATTTTGGTTGCGCAAAATGAGAATGCAGTGGAAAAGGAAGTGGGGGCAATCGGCCTTTGGGTGGACCGCGGGGCATTCTATGCCGGCTATGACAATATTTATGTAGAAGACGCGAAAGGAAATGTGCTGTATCAGGAAAAATTTTCAGAAATGGGGGATAAAACGGCTTTTTTCCCTTATTATTTGAATCTTCGGGACGGATGGGAAAAAGTGGATTCCGGATGGGTAATGGTTGGCGGATATGAAAAACCTGCCCCAATGCTGCGTAAGTCGTTTGGAGTGAAGGATGGAACGGAAATTGTACAGGCCAGGCTATATGCGTCAGCGCTTGGGATTTACCATATCCAGGTGAATGGGGAGGATATCAGCGGGGAGTATTTTTCTCCCGGGCAGTCGATGTATGACAGAGAAGTTTATTATAGAACCTATGATGTGACGGATTATTTGCAGCAAGGGGAAAATGCCATTGGCGTGGTTTTGGGGCATGGGAAATATGACAGGGCAAAAGGAGATTGGGGGGAAGAGCTTGCTTTTTGCGCCAAGCTGGTGATTACTTATCAGGATGGGAGCAGGCAGGAGGTGGCGTCGGACGATTCCTGGGACAGTTATGGAAACGGGCCGATTCGTAACGATGATATTTTGTCAGGGGAATATTATGATGCGAATTATGAGCAGGATGGATGGGCAAGTGCGGATTTTGGCGCAGAGGGCTGGCAGAAGGCTTCACTTTACACAGGGGAAAACGCAGATGTGGAAAAGGTGGCCGCAATGTCAGAACCGGTGGAATGCGTAGCGGAATTATCTCCGGTTTCCATGACGGAGCCAGTCAAAGGCGTCTATGTTTATGATTTTGGACAAAATTTCAACGGTGTGTGCAGGATTACTGTGGAAGGCGAGAAAGGGCAGGCAGTTACCTTGCGGTTTGCAGAGGCTTTGAATCAAAGCGGCATGGACTGTATGGATGATGTGGAAGGAACAGTCTGGACACAGAATCTGTATACGGCAGACAATATTGACTATTATGTCTTGTGCGGGGAAGGAAAGGAGACTTACGCGCCTTCTTTGGTGTGCAGAGGGTTTCGTTATGTGCAGATAACAGGGTTGGATGAACCGATTCCATTGGAGGATATCCAAGGTCTTGCGCTTTCTTCCGCTAACAAAAGAACGGGGACTTTTTCGTGTTCCAATGAACAGGTGAACCGGCTATATGAAAGTATATATTGGTCGCAGATAGGTAACTTTGTGGATATCCCTATGGACTGCCCACAGAGGGACGAGCGTTTGGCATGGACGGGAGATGTGCAGGTATTTGCCGGGACGGCTGCTTATAATGCCAGGATTTATCAATTCATTTGCAAGACATTGGACGCCCTGCGCTGTGGGCAGAACGAGGATGGCTCCTATCAGGAGATTGCATTCAGCCAAAGCAGCGCAGGAGGCAAAAATGGATGGAGCGATGCAGGCATTATTCTGGTGTGGGAAATGTACCAGCAGTATGGGGATTTGGGCGTGGTGGAGGAAAATTTTGACGCCATGTGCAAGTATATGGATTATCTTGTAGCGACAAGCGAAGATTATATCCGTCCCGGAGAAGGGTACAGCGACCATAATGCCATTTCCGGGCAGAACGCAAAATTGTGCAATACGGCCCAATGCGCTTACGTGGCTTCCCTGTTGGCGAAAATGGCAAAAGCGGCAGGAAGGGAGGAAGCGGCTAAAAAGTATACGGATGTTTATGAAGGATACAAACAGGCATGGCAGGAAAATTATATCCAGCCGGATGGGGCGGTGGGAAGCTGGAGCCAGACGGAGTATGTGCTGGGGCTGGCTTTTGGCTTATACCCGGAGGGTTTGGACAAGGAAGGGGCGCAAAAGCTGTTGACGTCTGTGGAAGCGTCGGATTATCATCCTGCCACTGGGTATATTACGACTGGTTTCCTGCTTCCGGTCTTGTGCGAGTATGGGTATGTGGAGGCGGCTTACAAATTGCTGCTGCAGGAAACCCATCCTTCCTGGATGGATATGTTAAACCATGGGGGAACCACCATTTTTGAAGGCTGGATGACTTATTATACCGAGGAAGACGGACTGGACAAGGTGAATGGTTCGTTGAATCATTACGCACTGGGGTCTGTGGGGGAATGGCTCTACTCGGGTCTGCTTGGCATACGCCGGGATGAGGAAAGCCCGGGCTTTCAGCATTTCTATTTAGAGCCGCATCCTGGCGGCGGGCTAAGCCATGCGGCAGGCAGCTATGAGAGCATGTATGGCACGATTGTGAGCGAATGGAGAGTGGAAGGGGACAGTGTAGTGTTTCATTTCGTCATCCCTGCCAATGCCACGGCAACCGTTTCCCTGCCCGGAGAAAACTATGTGGGGATGGAACTGGGAGCAGGGGAATATGAGTACAGAGTGGAGAGGGGCAATGGCTGAAATGCGCCACTTTAAAAAGTTCTTATTATCTGATTGTTGCAATAAGCTTGTAGAGAGAATGATATGATACCTCTAAAGTAACAGATTTTTATATTTAATCTGTCTACTTTAGAGGTATCATATCAGCCTATTACAAAATAGGTAAACAATAACTAACCGACAGCACAACGGCAAAATTGCGTAATATGACTTATAATTTGTACATGCAGTATTAATAGTAATAACGCCAAATCGGACAACAAAAGACGAAATTAACAAAGAGGATAAAACAATAAATTTACAACAGGGCAACACGAGACGCACAAATACAAACATTTGTTTGACAAGAAAAAATGCTTGACACAAAGATATCCATATAGTATGATAAACGAAGCGCCATCACAGAAGGGGTGTAAAAAACCCTTAAGGGAGGCATGGATATGGAAAAGATGATAGAACATGGCCTGCTGTATGATTTCTATGGCGAACTGCTAACGGAACACCAGCGGAAAATTTATGAAGATATGGTATACCATGACTTGTCCATAAGTGAAATTGCACAAGAGCAGGGCATCAGCAGACAGGGAGTCCATGACTTGATAAAAAGATGCAATAACATCTTGGAGGGATATGAAGAGAAGCTTCGCCTGGTAGCGCGTTTCCAGGAAGTGAAAGCTAAGGTATGCTATATCAGCAGTCTGGCGGAAGAGGAAGCCGTGGAGGCGGACAGGCTGCGGCAGGAGATAAAAAAAGTTTCGGGCGATATTTTGGATTCGCTCTAAAGATATAGAGTGTGATGTGTATGAGGTTTAAGTATGGCATTTGAAAGTCTGACAGATAAACTGCAGAATGTATTTAAGAGCTTAAGAGGCAAGGGGCGTCTGACGCAAGAGGATGTTAAAACAGCGCTTAAGGAAGTAAAGATGGCGTTGTTGGAAGCCGATGTCAATTTTAAAGTGGTAAAGCAGTTTGTGAAATCCGTGGAAGAACGGGCCATCGGCGCAGATGTAATGAACGGCTTGAACCCTGGACAGATGGTTATTAAGATTGTAAATGAAGAGATGGTTGCCCTGATGGGCTCAGAGACGACGGAGCTGCAGATGCAGCCCGGTAAGTCTGTCACTGTAATAATGATGTGCGGTCTGCAGGGCGCCGGAAAAACGACGACAACGGCAAAGATTGCGGGGAAATTGAAGTTAAAGGGGAAGAAACCGCTTTTGGTGGCGTGTGACGTATACCGGCCTGCCGCTATTAAGCAATTGCAGGTAAATGGGGAAAAACAGGAAGTGGATGTTTTTTCCATGGGTGAGAACCACAAGCCGGTGGATATAGCCAGAGCGGCGTTGGAACATGCGGGGAAAAACGGACACAATGTAGTCATCCTGGATACGGCAGGCCGTCTCCATATTGACGAAGCCATGATGGAGGAGCTGCAGGAAATTAAGGAAAATGTGACAGTCCATCAGTCTTTGTTAGTAGTGGATGCCATGACTGGACAGGATGCAGTCAATGTGGCAAAGGAATTTGATGAAAAAGTAGGGATAGACGGAGTGGTATTGTCCAAGATGGATGGCGATACCAGGGGCGGCGCTGCGCTTTCCGTAAAGGCGGTGACCGGAAAGCCGATTCTGTATGTAGGCATGGGCGAGAAACTTTCCGATTTGGAGCAGTTTTATCCTGACCGGATGGCCAGCAGAATCCTTGGCATGGGAGATGTGCTGACGCTGATTGATAAAGTGCAGGCCAATCTGGATATAGATGAAGAGAAAGAAAAAGAAATGGCCGCCCGTATGAAAAAGGGTAAGTTTGATTTCAATGATTATCTGGAAAGCATGAAGCAAATGCGTAAAATGGGCGGCATTTCCAGTATCTTAGGCATGATTCCCGGATTGGGCGGTAAGCAAATGGGCGATATAGAGTCCATGGTGGATGAAAAGCAGATGGCAAGGATGGAAGCGATTGTTTTGAGTATGACTCCGGCGGAAAGGGAGAATCCAAAGCTGTTGAATTTGAGCCGTAAGAGCCGTATTGCCAGAGGCGCTGGAGTGGATATTTCTGTTGTTAATCGTTTTGTAAAGCAGTTTGAGCAGTCCCAGAAGATGATGAAGCAGATTCCGGGTATGATGGGCGGTAAAAAGGGGCGTGGAATGTTCGGCGGAGGGTTAGGCGGCATGAAATTCCCGTTTTAGCCCATAGATGTGTATTTGTGGGAGATATAAAACTGGCCGTATTTGTTACAATACGGGAAGGTTTTATTTCTTATATATATTTTAAAATATTTATCATAACGATTCATTTTGAAACTGGGATTCAAGAGGGCAGGCTTAGAAAAGCCAATACGAAATTTCAGGGCCAGAGTGGATAAGCATAATGCGGAGGTGAAGAAAATGGCAGTAAAAATCAGGTTAAGAAGGATGGGTCAGAAGAAAGCTCCTTTCTATAGAATTATAGTGGCAGATTCCAGATCCCCAAGAGACGGTAAGTTTATTGAGGAGATTGGGACATATGACCCCAGTACGGAGCCAAGTACATTTAAAGTAAATGAGGAACTGGCTAAAAAATGGTTGAAAAATGGCGCACAGCCGACCGATATGGTAAGTAAGATTTTTAAACTTGCAGGGATTTCCAAATAAAGCCTGACGTTTTTGGAGGTGGATTATGAAGGAATTAGTTGAGGTAATCGCAAAAGCGTTAGTTGACAAACCGGATGAAGTGGTAGTGACACAAAAGGAAGAGGGCAGGAATGTCATAGTGGAACTTCATGTGGCGCAGGAAGATATGGGCAAGGTGATTGGCAAGCAGGGCAGAATTGCCAAGGCAATCCGTTCTGTGGTAAAAGCGGCTTCGTCCAGAGACAATAAAAGGGTAGATGTGGAAATTGTCTGACCGGAGTTATGTGAGGCTGGAAAATCAGGTAAAGGAAGTGAGGATGGGTGAAAGCCCATCCTTTTTCCGATGCAGCGTTCGGACAATGGTGAAAACCGCCTTTTGCCCATTGCCTATCATAAAGAAAGAAAAGGTGTAAAGAGATGGAACAGAAACTGAGAGTAGGCGTTATAGCCTCCACCCATGGAATACACGGGGAGGTAAAGGTATTCCCGACGACAGACGATGCCAGACGTTTTGGGAAAGTGAAAGAAGTGTTTATGGATACGGGGAAAGAAGAACTCATATTGGAGATAGAGAACGTCAAATATTTTAAGCAGTTTGCCATTTTAAAGTTTAAGGGAATTGACAATATCAATGATGTCGAGAAATATAAAGGAAAAGAACTCTATGTGCCAAGGGAGAAAGCGCAGAAGTTGGGACATAATGAATATTTTATTGGAGATCTGCTTGGTTTGAAGGTGACGGAAGACAGCGGGAGGGCGCTTGGCACAGTGAAGGATGTGCTGCAGACAGGAGCCAATGATGTTTATATTATTGAGATGGAGGATAAAAGGGAGCTGTTAATCCCCGCAATTAAACAGTGCATTTTAAAGGTGGATGTGGAAGCCGGGGAAATGGAAGTACATTTATTGGAAGGACTTTTATAAAATGAATTTTTATGTAATGACACTTTTTCCCGAGATGGTGGAACAAGGGATGCAGACAAGCATTATGGGACGGGCCATGAAAAAGGGGCTGCTGTCTTTGCAGGCAGTGAATATACGGGATTATACCGAGGACAAACATCATAAGGTGGATGATTATCCTTATGGAGGCGGTGCAGGAATGCTGATGCAGGCACAGCCTGTTTTTCGCTGTTATGAGGAAATCATAAGAAGGGTGAAAGAAGGCGTGTCGGATGGAAGAGATGGGGCGGAAGCGGAGCCTGCCAGGCCCCGGGTAGTTTATCTGACACCACAGGGGGAGCGGTTTTGCCAGCCCATGGCCAGGGAATTGGCCAAAGAGGAACATCTGGTTTTCCTTTGTGGGCATTATGAAGGGATAGATGAAAGGGTATTGGAAGAAATTGTGACGGACTATATTTCCATTGGGGATTATGTGCTGACCGGAGGGGAACTGGCGGCAATGGTGGTTATGGATGCGGTGGCCCGGTTGGCGCCGGGAGTGCTTCATAATGAAGAGTCCGCCGACTTTGAAACATTCCATAATGATTTATTGGAATACCCACAGTATTCCCGCCCGGAAGTATGGCATGGGAAACCTGTGCCTCCGGTGCTTTTGTCCGGCGACCACCGGAGGGTGCAGGCATGGCGGGTGGAGCAGTCAAAGAGCAGGACACAGGCGAGGCGTCCGGATTTGTACCATAGATATTGCCAAAAACAGTTTTTCATCCAGTTTATGATAAAAAAGGGGAAAATCCAGCATATGGATATGATTGAAAGCCTTCGGAGAGGGAGAGGGGAAATCGTACAGGCTACGGAAGATGGCGTGGTGGTACGGGATGGGGAAGCAAAGGTTTATATGCTGGCGGCCTTCCAGGAAAGTAAAGCAGGGGAAATCATCCAGTGGCTGGGGGAAGTGGAAGACGGATGGCAGTATGTCTTGCACCAGGAGTGTTTGCTGGGGCCTTTGGAGCAGCGTCTTCTGTCCTCGGGAAAACTGCCGTATCCGGGCTTTTTAGCCAGAAAATGTATTATGCCGGTCTATTTGACGGTTTATACCCAGGGAAATGCAAGACATATCCGGAAGGATTTGGAATTTCAAAGCCTTGGCATGGAATTTTTGGAAGAGGTATTGGGACATTACCATTTGGCAGGAGGGACGTATATAGAAGAAAGGCTAAGGAGCGGGAATCTGTATGGCGCCTTTGCGGATGGCTGCCTGGCAGGTTTTGCGGGAATACATCAGGAAGGCAGCCTTGGTATGTTGGAGGTATATAAGAATTACCGCAGGCAGGGGATTGGCCAGGCTTTGGAGGCTTATCTTATAAATCTGCATCTGTCAATGGGATATACTCCTTACGGGATGGTGGGCGTAGAAAATCATGCATCCCTGGAGATGCAGAAAAAAATGGGACTTTGCATTTCCAGGGGGCAGGCGTATTGGGTGACATTGGGAGAAAGCCACAATGCTTGAAAAATGATTTTATGTAATATTTACAGCCGATATTGACAGAAAGCCGTCGATGGATTATAATTCCTATAGATATTAATGAGAATCAATATCAAATAGAAAATATAATACGAGGTGAACAACATGACTCTGTATGACGGCAGAAAAGGCAGTTCTTATGAAGTATGCGGTATGAAAGTGGAGGAATCCATTACCAGGCGGTTGCAGGCTTTGGGGCTGAATGACGGTACAAAGATAAAGATTTTAAATCGCAAGAAAAAAGGGGCGCTGATTATCCAGGTCAGGGGAACCAGGCTGGCGCTTGGCCAGTATATTTCTTCCGGTATAGAAGTAAAGGAGGAGGCGGCGGATGATTGACAGGGAAATGATAGATAAAGAAAAAACGGTGCATGTAGCGTTTGTCGGCAATCCGAACTGCGGAAAAACCACTTTGTTCAATGCCATCACAGGAGCTAAGCTGAAGGTGGCTAACTGGCCCGGCGTTACGGTAGAAAAGATGGAAGGGGAATCGGAATATGAAGGATTCCATCTGACGTTGGTGGATACCCCTGGTATTTATTCCCTGACCAGTTATACCATTGAAGAGAAAGTCACCAGAAAATGTGTCATGGATGATGATATTGAAGTAATTGTCAATGTGGTGGATGCTTCTTCCCTGGAGCGGAATTTATATTTGACCACACAGTTGTTGGAATTGGGGAAACCGGTGGTGCTTGCTTTAAATATGATGGATGTGGTGGAAGAAAGAGGGATGGAGATTGATTTGCACCGACTGCCGGAAATGTTAGGGGAAATCCCGGTAGTGCCTGTGTCTGCCGCCAGGCGCACAGGGCTGGACATCTTGCTCCATGCAGTGGTGCATCATTACGAAGAGGGACCAAAAGGGGATGTGGTGCCATATGGGAAAGCAATCGAAGAGAAACTGGCGCAGTTGGAAGAGTTAATGCAGGAGCATTATCCAACCCATTCGGCTGTGCGGTGGCATGCCATTAAATTGCTGGAAGATGATGGAGAAGTAAAAGAGGAACATCCCATTTCTATAGCCGGGGTAGTGGACAAAAGCTATGAAAAGGAAATTATCCAGGCTAAATACGCCTACATAGAAAATGTAATCAATGAGGTGATGTTCCACCGCAAAAAGAGGAAAGACAGCACAGACCGGGCCGATACCCTGCTGACGCATCCAATATGGGGCGTTCCTATGTTTCTGCTGATTATGGGATTTGTTTTTTTCTTGACTTTTACAGTGGGCGATTTGTTGAAAGGTTATTTTGAGATTGCCCTGGAACAGGTTTGCACAGGGACAAATGCGCTTTTTACTTCCATTGGCGTGGCCGGGTGGCTGAAGTCTCTGGTGGTGGACGGCATTATTGCCGGGGTTGGGGGAATCCTTACTTTTATCCCCAATATTTTTATTTTGTTCCTGGCGTTAGCGGTATTGGAAGACAGCGGTTACATGGCCAGAGTCGCTTATGTGATGGACGGCATTATGGGAAAAGTGGGACTGTCCGGCAAAGCGTTTCTGCCTATGCTTCTTGGTTTTGGGTGTACGGTGCCGGCGATTATGGCCACTCGGGCGCTGGAAACGGAACATGACCGCAGAAAGACAATGATTGTTACGCCATTTATGTCTTGTTCGGCCAGGCTGCCTGTCTATGTTTTGTTTTCAGAGATGTTTTTTCCTGACTGCCCGGGAGTTGTGGCTTTTTCAATGTATGTGATTGGCATGGCAATGGCAATCCTTGTAGCGAAAGCGCTCCATCAGGCGCAAAAGGAAGAGGGGAACCAGGCGCTGTTGATTGAATTGCCTGAATATAAACGGCCCAATCCAAGAACCATTCGGATTTATGTATGGAATAAACTAAAAGATTATCTGTCCAAAGCGGGGACTACGATTTTCCTGGCTTCCATTATTATATGGTTTATTCTGAATTTTGGCGTCAGCGGTATGGTGGAAAATCCCTCAGACAGTTTCGGCGCCGCCATAGGACGCTTCCTGACCCCGGTTCTTGTGCCGGCTGGGCTTGGCATGTGGCAGATTGTAGTGGCATTAATTTCCGGCATTTCCGCAAAGGAAGTGGTGGTGTCCAGTTTTGCCGTGCTGTTTGGCGTGGCAAATGCCAATTCCGCGGCTGGAATGCAGGCAATTGTGCAGAACATTCAGAGAATGAATCCGGACTTTGGCCCATTGAATGCTTTTTGCCTGATGTTGTTTTGCCTATTATATGTCCCTTGCATCGCAACGGTGGCCACCATTAAGAAGGAAAGCGGTTCCTGGAAGTTTACGGCAGGGATGCTGGCATTTCAGCTTGGATTTGCGTGGGCAGTGTCTACGGTAGTGTTCCAGGCAGGACGGATGTTTTTTTAAAAGCGCTGGATGGGCATTAGAGCGTGTTTGAAAATTGCTTTCTGGCAGACGTACGTTACAATTTGTAGGAGATTTGTGTCAAAGGAAGGGCGCATAACGGGCTATGTAACCTGAATCTGGCGCAAATATCACATAAAGTGGGGCGTACAAATGTCAGGAATGAATATTCAAACACGCGCTAGCGCTGGCACGAACCATGCAGTCCACAAATCTAATTTCTGTCTGTATGGAACACTAAGGGATGACAAAGGATAAAAATATGGTATAATGTAGGCATAAAGCCCCGTATTGCCGGAAAATCAAGCAATACGGGGCTTTTCTGTTACTAATTTGTTATTAGTTCAATATTCAATTTTAGTTCGTCTATATTTTTGTGGGTGTAAACCCGTTCCCCCGTCCCTTTGGACTTATGCCCCATGATCCGGTCAATGCAGACCTTATTTGCCCCGGCAGAATCAAGGCGGCTTCTGAATGTGTGGCGGCACTCATGCGGAAGGTGTTCCATTTCCAGCTTGTCCATGATCCCCGCCCAAAACTTCCTATATTGCGTCTGGCTTAACTTTTTCCCGCCGTACTCAAACAGATAACCGCTTTTTGATTGTTCAGCCCTACTTTGAACAATGTGAAATATTTTTGAATGGATGGGTACAAGCC
>CAJTQO010000060.1 GCA_910578405.1 uncultured Lachnospiraceae bacterium
AAAGTGGAGCGTGCAGATTGGGGGAATGAATATTCAAACACGCTCTAGAGAGCGTTTGAAAATTGCTTTCCTGCAGATATACATTACAATATAAATCATGTCTTTCTATATGAAACGGTCTAGATAAAAATGAAATGAAAAAATAAAAATGCTGTAAACCCTATAAATTTAAGGTTTCCAGCATTTTCTCGGGTTGGGCTGTTTTCACAGTCAACAGCTCGTAGGGGAATCGAACCCCTGTTTCCGCCGTGAGAGGGCGGCGTCTTGACCGCTTGACCAACGAGCCATCTCTATACTTATATGTCTCTCACCGACTTCTTTATTTTATTACAAAAAGTGAAATAATGCAAGCCTTTTTTTATTTTTCTTCAAATTTTTTTACGGCAACAGCATAAAAAGGAATTACTACAAAAAAGCGTACAGAACTATCTTACTGCACCATACGCTTTTTTGCTCCCTATTGGCAAACGGAAGGCGCCTCTAACCCAAAACGCGCGCTCCTGCGCCATCCACGTCCCTTTCTTTCTCATCCGCACCATCCAAAATGCGCTGCATCTTTACACATTATGAAAACCCTACAGCTTCTTACTTAACACATAATTCAGCGAATCCACTACCTGTTCCGGCTCAAAAGGCTTGGCAATAAAATCATCCGCCCCTTCCTTGATAGCCGTTACCATCTTCTCTTTCTGTCCGGCTGCCGTAACCATAATAACTTTCGCATTATCGTCTTCCTTTTTAATGCAAATCAAAGCCTCCAGCCCGTTCATAACCGGCATAGTAATATCCATCGTGACGGCGTCCGGCTTCAGCTCCCGATACATTAACACCCCTTCTTCCCCGTTGGCCGCTTCCCCGACAATCTCATATCCTGCATCCGTCAGCACCTGTCTCAGCATCCTACGGGACGTCCTTGAATCATCTACAATTAATATTCTTGCCATAATCCTATCCTCCTGCTCTCCCACATATTATGCTATGCCTCAATCGTAATACCGGTATCCGTTGCAATCACAATCCTGACTTTACGGCCCAGTACATAAACCGGTACAATCAGCGCCTCTTCTGCCGCCTTTACACGCCCACCCTGATAAAATGTAGGAGGAATCATATCCACCTGCACATTCCGCAGGCTCAGCTCAGATGCATACAGCCCGTTTACGCAATTGATAAACTCGCAAACCGAATCAAAAGCAAACAAATCCATTGCCCCGAATTCCTCTTTGCCAAACGTCTCCGCTATGGTAAGCAGGTTATTTCCTTCCCCTGCCAGACCAAGCAAAATGGAATGCTCTCCTTCCACCTGCTGCATGGCAAGGTTTTCAAACTCCAGGCTGTCCGCCTCATACGAAGTATCCAGGGATACCTCATGGTCAATCAACCGCATCATGGTACGAATCATCACACCCACCAAACCCATAGAAAGCGGTTTGGAACTTCTGACATACAATGGAATCATACGATCCACATCGCCGCTTTTAAAGTCTTCCATATCGGTATTGGTAAAGCCATTGACCTGCTGATACAGATCCATCGCCGCCTCTACCTGCGCCATTGTCATAATCTCAAGTTCCGTCGCTGCCTGGACAAAACACAAGTACGGATTCCCCTGCAGTTTCAGCAAACGCACGACCTGACTCTCCGTCAGATATCCCATTTCCACTGCAATGTCGCCAAACCGCTTATCTTCCCGCGCCTGCTTTCTATTGATTTTATCCGCCTGTTCCTGCGTCAACAGCTCCTCGCTCACGGCAATCAGCCCCAACCTGACTCTGGTCTTCTTCTGGGCGCTTTGTATCGCTTCCAATTGCTCGGAAGTTAATAACTTTTGTTCTAAGAGAAATCTACCAAAAATCTGATTAAACATATGTACCCTCCACCTTAAAAAAGAATCCATTATATTATACTATATTTACGACACAAAATCAAATAAACTTATCTGATTTGACTCAGGTAAATTTCCGAGCAGATTCAGCGACGCCATAAGATCCACAATAGTCTTGGATACTTTGGCTCTCTCCCGGAAATCATCCTTGGACAGAAACGGGCCTTCCTTTGCCGCTTCCACAATGGAATCCGCCGCCTTATCCCCCAGCCCATCGATACTGCTAAGGGATGGCATCAGCTTCCCGTCCACAATCTGAAACAGCCTTGACTGGGCGGAAAAAATATCAATCGGCACAAATGCAAACCCTCGGGCATACATCTCCTGCACCAGTTTCATGTCCCGGTAGGAATCCTGTTCCTTTTTGGAAAGTGTGTCCATCCGTTGTTTATAGTCTGCCATCACCTTTTCCAGATGCTCCCTGCCCTGGCACATCAGCTCATAAGAAAACGCCGAAGCGCGGATGCTGAAAAAAGCGGCGTAAAAAGCCAACGGATAATTAATCTTACAATAAGCAATCCTCCATGCCATCATTACGTAAGCCGCCGCATGAGCTTTAGGGAACATATACTTTATCTTCTTGCACGACCAGATATACCAGTCCGGCACATTGGCCGCCAGCATGGCCTCTTCCATCTCCGGCTTTAGCCCTTTCCCTTTCCTGACGCTCTCCATAATCGTGAAAGCCAAAGAGCTTTCCACCCCCATGCCAATCAAGTACACCATAATATCGTCCCTTGTGCAGATAGCCGTGGAAATGGTGGCCTTCCCTTCCTGTATCAATGTTTGCGCATTCCCCAGCCACACATCCGTCCCATGGGCCAGCCCGGCAATACGCACCAAATCGGAAAAAGCCTGTGGTTTTGTGTCAATAAGCATCTGCATGGCAAATTCCGTGCCAAATTCCGGAATGCCCAGCGCCCCCAGCTTACAGCCGCCAATCTCATCCGGCGTAATGCCCAGCGCTTGCGTATGCATAAACAATGACATAACCTGTTTGTCATCCAAAGGGATTTTCACCGGGTCTATCCCTGTCAAATCCTGCAGCATACGAATCATGGTCGGATCATCGTGGCCAAGAATATCCAGCTTTAACAAATTGTGGTCAATGGAATGATAGTCAAAATGTGTGGTGACAATATCCGTCGTCATATCATTGGCCGGATGCTGCACTGGCGTAAAAGAATTGATATCCTCTCCCAACGGCAGCACAATAATCCCTCCTGGGTGCTGTCCTGTGCTGCGCCTTATCCCCGTACAGCCCGTTACAATCCGGTTAATTTCACAGGTTCGCTTATGCTTCCCTCTTTCCTCATAATACCTCTTCACATAGCCAAATGCTGTTTTATCCGCCAAGGTGCCAATCGTTCCTGCCCGGTACGTCTGGCCGGAGCCAAAGATTACTTCCGTATATTTATGCGCTTTGCTCTGATACTCCCCGGAAAAATTCAGGTCAATATCCGGTTCTTTATCCCCTTTGAATCCTAAAAATGTCTCAAACGGAATGTCAAACCCATCTTTCTTTAAAGGCGCTCCACAAACCGGACACAATTTATCCGGCATATCACAGCCCGCCCGCCCTGCATACGTTTTTACATCTTCTGAGTCAAAATCACTGTAATGGCATTCACTGCAATAATAATGAGGGCTTAGCGGGTTTACTTCCGTAATCCCGGCCATTGTGGCTACAAAAGAAGAACCTACGGAACCCCTGGAGCCTACCAGGTAGCCGTCCTCCACCGATTTCCACACCAGCTTCTGGGCAATAATGTACATCACGGCAAAGCCGTTCGTGATAATTGAATCAAGTTCCCTCTTTAAACGCGCCTCCACAATCTCCGGCAGCTTTTCCCCGTATATCTCATGTGCCTTATTATAACAAATATCCGTCAATGTTTTATCACTGTCCGGAATAACCGGAGCGCATTTATCCGGGCGCACCGGAGCCATGGTTTCCACCATATCCGCAATCCGGTTGGTATTGACGATAACCACTTCCTCCGCCTTGTCACTGCCAAGATAAGCAAACTCCTCCAGCATTTCCTCCGTAGTGCGCAAATAAAGCGGCGCCTGATCATCCGCATCCGCAAAGCCCTTTCCCGCCATAATAATCCTCCGGTACACCTCGTCCTCCGGGTCCAGAAAATGCACATCACAGGTAGCCACCACCGGCTTGTGAAACTGTTCCCCTAACTCCACAATTTTCCGGTTCAAATTTTCAATGTCCTTTGCGGAATTCACATTTGTTATTTTTTCCGATGCAATCATAAATTTATTGTTGCCTGTCGGCTGGATTTCCAGATAATC
Source organism: uncultured Lachnospiraceae bacterium (assembly GCA_910578405.1). Classification (GTDB taxonomy): domain Bacteria; phylum Bacillota; class Clostridia; order Lachnospirales; family Lachnospiraceae; genus Kineothrix. Next base: position 4,193 of record CAJTQO010000060.1, read on the forward strand.
ATAAAAATTCACCAGTCTGGCAATTTCCGCATCCGGCTTCCCGTCCAACAACGCCCGGTACAGTTCCCCCGCCTCACAGGCGCTTCCCAGAATCAGCCCTTCCCGATACTTCATCAATAAACTCTTAGGCACCCTGGGCCGCTTACTGTAATAGGCCAGATGGGACTCGGAAACCAAACGGTATAAATTTACTCTCCCTGTATCGTTCTTAGCCAAAAGGATGGCGTGATAAGACGGCAGTTTCTTTACAATATTAGGGTTAGAATCCCCAAGCGCGTTCACCTTTGTCAAGGTATCCACTTCCCGCTCCTTTAAGATAGAGATAAACTTCACAAAAATCTCTGCCGTAGCCTCCGCATCGTCCACGGCTCTGTGATGGTTCTCCAAAGAAACGCCCATCGTTTTTGCCACTGCATCCAAAGTATGCTTTGCCTGACTTGGCAAAAGCGCCCGGGCAATCCCTACCGTGTCCACATATGTATATTCCCTCTCTATCCCTAACCTGGCGGCATTCTCCATAATAAAACCCATATCAAAGTTAGCATTGTGCGCCACCAATACCGCCTCTTTGCAAAAGGCAAAAAATTCCGGCAAAACCGTTTCTATTTTCTTGGCTCCCAACACCATATCATCATTGATTCCTGTCAATTTCTCTATTTCAAAAGGAATCGGCGTTTCCGGATTCACAAAAGCAGAAAAGCGTTCCGTTATCTCCCCGGCTTCCACTTTTACTGCCCCAATCTCAATAATACGGTTATTGACCGGTGAAAAACCAGTAGTTTCAATGTCAAACACTACAAAAGCATCGTTAAAATCCTGGCCTTTGTCCCCGGTCACAATCTCTTTTAAGTCATCGACCAGATAAGCCTCCATACCGTAAATCACTTTGAAAAAGTCCTGTTTATCCGGCGCAGCCTCTCCAGCCTCCTTGCGTTTCCCTTTTTCCGCCTTCCACAAATCTTCCCATACATGGTTCGCATCCGGAAAAGCCTGCACCACGCCATGGTCGGTAATGGCAATTGCCGGATGGCCCCATTTATAGGCGCGCTTTACAATGTCCTTTGCTTCCGACACCCCGTCCATATCGCTCATTTTCGTATGGCAGTGCAGCTCCACCCGCTTACGCACACTATTGTCGGAACGGGAAGAAGTGAAATCCGGTATTTTTTTCACTCCTGCAATGGAGCCGATTGTCAGTTCATTGTCAAACTTATCAATCACAGCCAACCCTTTAATTTTCACAAAAGCGCCTTTAAAAAGCCCCTGTCCGATTTCCTCCACCTGGTCATTGGCTGCAAAAATTTTAAAAGTGAGCGTATCGGTATAGTCCGTAATGTCAAAAAAGAGAATTGTCTTTTCATTGCGTATCTCCCGCTTGTCTGTATTGATAATCTTCCCCCGGATTACCACCTCACCCATCTCACCGATAATATCTTCTATGTTCATCGCAGGTTCATCAAAATCACGGCCATACACCACATCCGGATTGTCCGAACGCTTCACCGCCCGTTTAAACTCCCCGCGGTCAGAGCCGCGTCCGGAGCGGAAACCTCCGCGGCCCCCGGAATCATTCTGTTTCCGCGCGCCGCCCTTTTTCACGGTCCGGCCATAGGCCCCGTTTTCTCCGTTTCCCTTTGGTTGGCTGTATGTCCCATCCAGCCTTTCCATGCCTGAGCCTGCATACACACCGGGCTTTCCTTCCTCCCCCAACTGTCCATGCGCTTCTAAGCCAAAAGCCTCTCCAGGCTGAGCATAAACTCCAGTTTCACCGCAGGCCCCTGTCTGGCCATAACCGCCACCTTCACCATATGCGCCTGTCTGGCCATAACTGCCAGTTTCACCATACGCGTCCGCCTGGATATAGCCGCCATTCCCACGGTATGCGCCTGTCTGAGCATAACCGCCATTCCCACGGTATGCGCCTATCTGAGCATAACCGCCATTTTCATGGTATGCGCCTGTCCGGGTATAGCCGCCATTTTCACCGTATGCGTCTGCCTGAGCATAACCGCCAGCCTCACGGTATGCGCCTGCATGGGCATAACCGCTCTCATTGTAAACTCCAGACTCTGCATAGCCGCCGTTTTGACCATACCCCCCTGGCTGCGCATACCGGCCCGGCTGCCCTTCTTCCTCTGCATAACCGCCCATGGAACCGCCAGCCGCCCTGGCGCTGATTTCCGCCACCTGTCTGGCAATCCGCAGTTCATCTTCTTCCCGGCGTCTCCCCGCCTTACTTTCTTTATAACCGACTCCGATATCCACACAGAAACCAAACCGTTCGTTATAAATTTTATCCAGAATCCTCACCAGCTCCTCCGCCTTGCTCCTGGCCGGAACCGAATCCTCTATGGTAAGCAGCAGTTTATTCTCCTCCGGGTATGTGACGTCCGCATTCTTAAATACATTATATTCCACAGGGCTGTATTCCCTAAGCTCCAGCAAAATGCTGTCCCTGTATGCATCCATAAACTTTTGCGGGTTATATTGGGCGGAAAGATGATACTTCTCATATAACTTAATCACCATAGGAAAAGTAGGAAACAATTGTTTCTTAATGGTTTCCTCTGCCTTAAAAATATACTCTTTTTCAATCAGCCTGCCGCTCACAATGTAAACACGCAGAAAATCTCTCCGCTTCGTGGAAGCAACCCGCTCCACCTCTACTTGTGCAAATAAATCCTTTGCCTTGCCTTCCAAGGTAAGCGAAGGAAATACATCAAAAAATTTTTTCATAGACAAGCAAACCTATTCCTTCCCTCCCCTTCTCCCGCTAAATGTCCTTTGATTCTGTCCGGGCGCTCCCTCTTTACTATTTCCAATGCAACAGCTCTTCCCGCAATAAAGAAAGCAATTCCGCTTCCGGCGCTTTACGGATGATTTCCCCCTTTTTTATCAACAGCCCTTCTCCGATTCCGCCAGCAATCCCGATATCTGCCTCCTTTGCCTCACCTGGGCCATTCACAGCGCAGCCCATCACCGCCACTTTCAAATCCAATGGGATATCCGCCACCATTTCTTCCACCTGGTTGGCCAAGCCAATCAAATCTATCTTTGTTCTCCCACAGGTAGGGCATGACACTACCTCTATGCCCCCTTTGCGCAGGCCAAGCGTACGCAAAATCAGCTTCGCGGATTTTATCTCTTCCACCGGATCTCCTGTCAGGGAAACCCGTATGGTATCCCCAATCCCCTGGTATAAAATCACGCCAAGGCCAACGCCGGACTTAATATTCCCGCCCATCAGCGTTCCCGCTTCCGTAATCCCCACATGCAGCGGATAATCCGTCTTCCCAGCCAGTATCTCATGCGCACGTATGCACATCAGCACATCCGAAGACTTTATGCTGATTACCAGGTTTTCATACCCAAGTCCCTCTATCATCCGCACTTTATCCAGCGCGCTCTCCACAATCCCCTCTGCCGTAACGCCGCCGTATTTTTCCACCAGCTCCTTTTCTAACGAACCGCTGTTTACCCCTACCCGGATAGGGATGTCCCGCTCTTTGGCCACCTTCACCACCTCGGCCACCTTCTCATGGCCGCCGATATTCCCTGGGTTAATCCGGATTTTATCCGCTCCGTTTTCCATCGCCGCAATGGCCATTTTATAGTCAAAATGAATGTCCGCCACCAACGGGATGGAAATTTGTTTCTTAATTTCCCCAATTGCCGCCGCCGCTTCTTTATTTGGAACCGTACACCGGATAATCTCACAGCCTGCCGCCTCCAGCCGATGAATCTGCGCCACTGTAGCCTCCACGTCCTCCGTCCTTGTATTTGTCATAGACTGGAGCAATACAGGGTTCCCCCCGCCTATTACCCGCCCCCCTATGCGCACTGTCCTCGTATGCTCTCTATGCATCGTAAAATGCCTCCTTCTCTTTTTCACAAATACCCGTATCCGCTACTGTATGAAAGCATAACTTTGAAAATCTTCCATATATAATATTACATTATACCCAATATGGCGCCTTTCTTCAACCGCTGCTTTATAACAAATTTGCCATTCTGCCTATCTGACGCTTACCGGACAAAAACCTGCCCTTTTCTCCGGCTTGTTTAAAGCATCTATTCTGAAATCAGACAGAAATGAAAAAACAGCAGCCCGCCCATCACGGAAACTGCTGTCCAATATGAAAATAAGGAGCATATAGGCGCCTTACCGCCTCTCCCTGTAAACAATAATACCGACAAACAAAGCGAAAGCCGCCACGGAAATGCAGCTTGCGACCTTTAACAAGGGGGTCTGGTAAACCAACGAAACCATATGTTCCCCTGCAGGTAAATCCAGCGCCATATACATCAGATTGGCCCTGTATAATACCGTCTCTTCCCCATCCACATAAGCTTTCCATCCTGCCGAATACGGTATGGAAAAACAAAGCGCTTTCCTTTCCGTAAGGAATATCCTCCCCGAAACCGTATTTACGCCAATTGCTAACCCCTGCAGAGTATCTTTTCCCAAAGCCTGGATCCTCTGCCCAACCTTCCCCATAGGCTGACAATATACTTTCATGGAGTCAAAAGAATATATCCCAATTTCAGGAAAAGTCACAGTCAGGGAAGAAACCGCCTCCTCCCGATACCCCAGGTTCACCGTAAAGTTATGCCTGCCGCTGTAAAAACTATGCTCAGGCGTACAATAAGCCAAGTTTTTGGATATGCCAGAAGATGTTTTCAAAGCCAAATCCACCTGAGTCGGTTCCGCCCCAAAAAGCCTGCCTTTCCGCTTTGCCTCTTTGTCTTTAAAAGGTAACAACTCCCATCCTGTCTGATTATACAGCCGGAGCGGATCTACAGAATCCTCTCCAAAATAGAGAGCATATTCCGCGACCCCCTGATAAGAAATCCCCTCCATGGAAAAATAGGTCTCGCAATCAGGAATACCTTCCCATTCCAACGTCACGGAGGCATTCTTACCTGTCACAACAAATGAGTCCCCCTGCCTCGTTACCTGTTCCCCCTGGCAGGACAGCGTATATTCCATCTCCTTTCGGTCTGTTTGCAGACTGGTTCTTTCCAACTCACCCTCATATCCCGTCAAATGCACCCCTTGCAGCATCGCCTCCTGTTTCCCCACTGCATCCAGTTCTTTCCAATCCTTTTCCTTAAGGCAGGAACTGTAAGCATAAGTCAAAGGCAACGCATTTTCGCTTCTATAAACATGGTATACCGCCTGAGTGGCATTGCGTACCATCCCAGCCTGCGCTTTTGTCAGTTCCTGGGTTCCCAGTTCCTCCTTCAACCGTTCCAGCATCTCCTGCGTTAAGCCTTCCCTCACATTGACTGTATCCACATGGGTAAAACCATAAGGAATATTAGAATTGTCCCAGGAAGGAACCACATAATAGCGGACTCCTGACAACGCCAGCAACGCCGCTCTGTCGTCATATCCCTGAAAATGAAATAAATTTGGTTCTCTAACTTCCATCTGTGTACGCAACTGTGACACATAGGGGTTGGACAACGACCAATAATATTGCGTGGAAGACAATCTTGCCAAAATATTTGCATTCTCCGTCAACCCTCTTCCGGAATAACGGTAAAAGGAATTTATTCCATCAGCCTCCGCCGCTTTTTTTACGGCTACCGTCTCATTCCTTGTCAACTCCCGCTGCACCCGGGCCGCTTCCATTCCCTCGGAAGCATAATTGTCACCTCCTGCCGCATTCTTCCAAAAGCCGGTAAACAGCGCTGACAAAAACACAAGAAGAAGCGCTGCCTTTTGTTTCCCCTTCCTGTTTACCCCCCCCCAAGCATTTGAGCGAAAGGGAAAAATAAGAAACAGAAAAAGCATGGCTATGGCAAATGCCGCATAAGTTTTTATGTTGCGCGAGTATTCCAGCAAAAGGCACAAAACAAAATAGCAGGCAGAACATAAAAGCAAAAAACGCCCCTGCGTCTCCCCAAGCTCCATAAGGGATGGCCACATCGCTGCCAGAATATAAGCTACAAGCAGCGCAAATGCCCAACACCAACGGTTTGACATATAAGAAAATCCATTCAGTATCTGCCCACAGACCGGAAAAAGCATAATAACGCATCCCATCAGGAACAAAACCCTCAACAAGACATATGTAGCGTCACCTGCCTTATCCACCACCACCTGACCATGGGCTTTCCGCCAAGGTGAAAAGAGCAAAAACACCGCCAATAAAGCAGGGGCCGCATACCCCATGCACATCCAATAAGAGTCGTTTCCCGCCAGAAACAAAGATGGCAATTTGCTGTAATGACTAAGCGGATAAAACAGGTGTACGGCATTTCCCACACCAAACCGGGAATCATCTAAAAATATAGCGCAAACCGGTAAGAAAATAACGGCGCCCATACAGACTCCCCAAATAGAGGCCCCTGCAAGCTTTCCCAAAAAACGCAGGCCAGACCGGATATCCTTACGGTAAGTTATGACAAGCCTGGCCAAAACATAAAGCGCCGTAACCCAGGCTAACATATAGAAAAAATAAAAATTGCTGACAGCCGCAATGCATACTGACATAATATATCCATATGCGCGTCCCCCCTTGCGTATCTTCTCTACCCCCAGGATAAGCAAAGGCAGGTACAGCATAGGATTTAAAAAATAAGGATGCCTGCCCGCATTAAATATTGCCCAATAACAAAAAACATATGACAACGTCCCTGCCATCACTCCAAACCGGCTTTCCAGCCCCGTACGGAAACAAAGCAATGAAAATGCCACTCCCGACAAATAGAGCCGTAACAGAATCATGGCGTTATAATACAGATGCATATATTTCACCGGAACAAAAACGGCAAACACAGCAAAGGGATCGCCAATCACATAATAATGCAAAGTTCCAATAATATCGCTGCCCTCGCCTATATTCATATCCCAGTGCGGAATCACAAGACCATGTCCGGAAAGAAAATTTCTTGCTATATCCCGCATATATTTTGCATAATAGACTAACGCTTTATAATGTTGTGACCAGCCGTCCCCTTGCCAAATCAGCGTCCTTCCTGCAAGAAAGTACCACGAAAATACAGCAAGGGCAGCCAACACAAACAAAAGAGTGTAAAATCGAAAATACTCTTTTTCCCGATTCCTGTCGCAATAAATCATCGCCTTCTCCTTTTCCCTACTCAGAGAGATATTGTCAAGTGTGTTTGTAAATTTTTAGCAAAATCTTATTACTTTCACCCCAAATACCGAACACAATCATAAATCCGTATTGCCGTCCTTCCCTGAAATCTGGACAACCAAGCATACACTCCCTCAGAATTGAATCTAAAAAAGGTGCATCGTTTAAAAGCTCTCACTTCATCACGATACACCTTCTATTGTCTGACGATCTACTATTACTTTTCTTTGCGCGCTTTCGTACATTCTCATACTTTGTTATCATAATGCGCTCTTACTTTTTCAATATCTGAATTACCGCATCATAATTTTCAGGACGATGAGGAAAGGTACAGTTTGTACAGACTTTTATCTTTCTCCCATCCTTTTCTATATATGCAGGATTCCCCGGACAATTATCCCTTAAATATAGCGGGCAATAGCAAAACAGGCAATTTAAGTTTCCCAATCCCTTGTGACAGGGAAAATACTTACAGTTCCTGTTCTCAAAAAAACGGTATGAATTTTCCATACTCACTTTTCCATACTTCCTTTCCTATATCATTCCTTGATATACCTTTGCTTTATCAACAAATGCTCTTGCAAATATAGGATTTGACGGATAATACAAATGCGGAAATCCCATCCACTGTGCTTTATTTTCTATAATGCAGGCATATTCTTTTCCAGTCATCGGCTTAACTGCTATTACGTCCGCCCCATTATAAGTGCTGTCGTAATAATGAAATTCATGCCCTTTTATCCCCCCGCCGTTTGGTAGGAAATGCTTTTGCTTTTCCCGAAGTTCTATGTAGCCGAAACGAACCAGTTTTCCGGTATAATAGCAGGATGCAGGAATAACTCCTGCCATATCATAAGAAAGTCCTTCTTTATCTTTCAAAAAAGAATGTAAATACATAAAACCACCGCATTCTGCCACGACTGGCATTTCATTTTCAACCGCATTCCTGACTGCCTCACGCATTCTCGTATTTGCGCTAATCTGAGCTGCATACAATTCCGGATATCCGCCGCCAATTAACAGGGCATGGCATCCTTCCGGCAGTTTTTCATCCCGCAGTGGGGAAAAATACGTTATATTTGCCCCATATTCCTCCAACAGACGGATATTATCAGCATAATAGAAACAGAAAGCTTCATCTTTTGCCACTGCTATCGTTGGACGGCTGTCGCTGACTGCTTTCACATGACCAATATCCCCATAGCTTTCGATTCCGGTTTCTTTTATCGCTATTTCTTCAGATTCCAGTTCTTCCGCGCTTTCTGCTATTTCTTTGATACGCTCTACGGAAACTGTCTGTAAAAATAATTCAGAAACCGCCTGTAATTTCTCTTTTATATGATTCACTTCATCTGGCAGAAAAAGTCCCAAGTGCCTACTCTCAATATGCAGTTCCTCCTTTTCCGGCAAAAATCCAAGTAACCTTATTTGCAGTTCTTCCTCAATCAATGCCTTTAATGTTTCATAATATCCTTTTGACATCCTGTTCAGTATGATACCTTGTATTAGATGTTTTTTATCATAATTAAGAAACCCTGCTATTAATGGTATAATGGAGCGTCCCATCCCCTTCACATCAACAACAAGCACAATCGGTGTTTTTGTCACTTCTGCAAGATGATAAGAAGAACCTTCTTTCTTAACTCCTCCTACCCCGTCATATAGTCCCATAGCACCCTCAAAAACTGCAAAGTCCATTTTCATTGCACTTTTTTGAAAAAGTTTCCTTGTCTTTTCTTCATCTGTAAAAAATGTATCCAGATTTTTTGCCGGAACATCTATTATCTTCTCATGAAACATCGGATCAATATAATCCGGTCCGCATTTATGCGAAGCCACATTCAAGCCGTAATCCTTTAATACCTGAAGCAAGGCGCAGGTGACTACTGTTTTTCCGCTTCCACTTTTAGGAGCTGCAATCATAACTCTTTTTATTTTCATGCAAATATCACGCCTTTCTTTCAAGCTCTTTGCCACAGAAATCAAATGCACAAATCCAAACCGGATTCTCAGACTGCATCAAATGATAATTTCCTGCTTTTTTTGCCCTGCTTACTTGTAATTGCACAATATCTTCTTTTATAATATCATCCATAGATAAAATCTCTCTTATTTCACAAATTGTTTCCATACTGACAGCATTTACCACAACCCTCATATCGGGATTCATCTGTCGGAGTGACACCAATATTTCCTTTAATCTGCCACCGCTTCCTCCTATGAATGCGTGTGTCGCCATTGGCAGCCGGGAAAGTCCTTCCGGCGCCTCCTCCTCTACCACGGTTACATTCTGCAGCTCAAACTTTTCCTTATTCTTTTCTATCAAGGATACAGCTTCATGCTTCTGCTCCACCGCGTACACCTGTATATCGTCAGAAATGCCCGCTATTTCTATTGCGACAGAAC
>CAJTQO010000061.1 GCA_910578405.1 uncultured Lachnospiraceae bacterium
AGAGCATCTGCCTTACAAGCAGAGGGTCATAGGTTCGAGCCCTATAGGTCCCATAGCATTTCTTTTTACTGCAGAGACACACCTTGCTGGTGTGGCGGAATAGGCAGACGCAAGGGACTTAAAATCCCTCGGGAGCAATCCCGTGCCGGTTCAAGTCCGGCCACCAGCACTATATCTAAGAAGAACTCGGGCTTTTTATAAGGCGGGTTCTTTTTTTTCCTTACAGACAGGAAACTGCGCCATCCAGAGTGGGAAACCGCAGGTTAAAACTTAGTTGCTTGTTTAAGAAAGCCAGCGTATTTTGTTGTGCTTTTGGACTTGCAGGAAGGCTAAGGGCAGTTTCTCGCTGTAGGGAGTATGCAATAGGGGAGACAAACGGATAGAGGGAGGGTATGTCATGAAAGAATTGCATAAGAAGAAATCCTATGAAATTGATATGTGTCACGGGCCGCTGCTTGGGAAAATATTTCTGTTTTCCATTCCGCTTATGTTATCGGGGATATTGCAGCTTTTGTTTAATGCGGCGGATGTAGTGGTAGTGGGGCGGTTTGCAGGGAGTCAGTCGCTGGCGGCGGTTGGCTCTACCGGTTCGCTGATAAACCTGTTGATTAATGTATTTATCGGGCTGTCGGTGGGTTCAAATGTGCTGATAGCCCGCTATTACGGAGGAGGGCAGGAAAAAGAAGTCAGCGATACGGTACATACTTCTGTTTTGCTTAGTCTTGTCAGCGGCGTTGCGCTGTGCGTGATAGGCATTTTGCTGGCAAAGCCGCTGTTGGGGCTGATGGGGACGCCGTCGGATGTGTTGGACAAAGCGGTGATTTATATGCGGGTTTATTTCCTTGGGATGCCGGTATTATTGCTGTATAATTTCGGGAGTTCAATCCTGCGCGCAATTGGGGATACGCAAAGACCGCTCTATTATCTTTTGGGGGCAGGGGTGGTCAATGTGCTGCTGAACTTGTTTTTTGTCATTACGCTTCGTATGGATGTGGCAGGGGTGGCGTTGGCTACGGTTCTGTCCCAATGTGTGTCTGCGGCATGTATCGTCCGCTGCCTTATGAAAAGCGAGGGAAGCTTCCGGCTCTATCTGAAACAATTGCGCATTGACAAGGACAAATTGTTGCGTATTGTCAGGATTGGATTGCCTGCCGGGATGCAGGGAGCAATTTTTTCCGTATCCAATGTGCTTATCCAGTCTTCGGTAAATTCCTTTGGCTCTATTGCCATGGCAGGGAATACGGCGGCGACAAATATTGAAGGGTTTGTGTATACGGCCATGAATGCAATGCATCAGACGGCGGTCAGTTTTACAAGCCAGAATTTCGGCGGGAAGCAGTATGACAGGATTAACAAAGTATTGGCAGAATGTCTGGTCATTGTAACTCTGATTGGCGTGGTTATGGGAAACAGCGTATTTTTCTTTGGCAGGCAGATTCTCGGCATTTATTCTTCCGATGTGGAAGTGGTGGAATATGGGATTTTAAGGCTTAGCGTCATTTGCACCACTTACTGCCTGTGCGGTTTGATGGATACTATGGTGGGGGCCATCCGTGGGCTGGGGTACTCGGTTATGCCAATGATTGTTTCCCTGCTTGGCGCCTGCGGGCTGCGGATTGTGTGGCTGGCGACGGTATTCCGGTGGCACAGGTCGTTATTGTCCCTCTATATTTCCTATCCGGTTTCCTGGGGAATTACTTTTGCGGCCCATGTGGTTTGCTATATTGTGCTGCGAAAACACATTAAGAAGGTATTGGGGGATTGAGAGGCAGGGAAGCGGCTTTTGAAGGTTGGGGCATTAGAAGGAAGGGGCGTTAAAGAGGATGCTTTGCTGTCTGCGGTTTAGAGTAAGCGGGACAGGGAGGGAAAAAGAGAAATAAGGATGGAAATGCAGATAGAAACACGGATGAAACAAAGAGAAAGATTTAGGATAGAGAAGAAGGTATAGGTTATGAAATATGATACGGTAATTTTTGATTTGGACGGCACGCTTTTAGATACGCTGGAAGATTTGAAGGACAGCCTGAATTATGCTCTGGAACAGGCCGGGATGCCGCCACGTTCCATGGAGGAAGTCCGGCGGTTTGTAGGAAACGGAATCCGGCGGCTGCTGGAGCTGTCCGTGCCGGAAGGGGAGGCAAACCCGCGTTTTGAAGAGACGCTTGCCTCTTTTCTCAGCCATTATGGGCAGCATTGTAATGATAAGACGGCCCCTTACCCTCATATTATGGAGCTTTTGGAGGCTTTGAAAAAGAAGGGGTACCGGATGGCTATTGTTTCCAACAAGTATTATGAGGGAGTGCAGGAGCTGAAAAGACTGTATTTTGCAGACTATGTGTCGGTGGCGATAGGAGAGAAGGAGGGGATTCGGAAAAAACCTGCCCCGGATACCGTATTGGAGGCTTTGAAGGAACTTGGCAGCAGCAAAGAGCGTGCCGTATATGTAGGGGATTCGGAGGTGGATATTGCCACAGCGGCAAATACGGGGATGGACTGTATTGCGGTAGCCTGGGGATTCCGCACCAGGCAAGAGCAGGAAGCGGCAGGGGGAAAGGCATTTGCGGAGGAACCGCTGGATATTCTGCATATGGTTTAACCATGGTTTATGCAAAAGATTCGTATGGATTGCCTATGGGAAGGGGATTTCCCCTTCCCATTAGTCTTGTTCTTGTTCATCCCCATCCTCATTTTCTTCTGTTTTGTCCGAAGGGACGGCGTCGCTGTCTTCCAAGGTAACTTCTTCCTCTTCCGGAATGGTCATAAGGACTTTGCTAACCCGGTTGTGGCTGAGCCCTTTGACCTGCAGGGTAATTCCTTCGGCGGTTTGGATGATTTCCCCGTCTTCGGGCAGGCGGTCCAGATATTCGATGATTAAGCCGCCGATGGAATCATAGTCTTCCGAGCGCAGAGCCGTATCCAACGCATCGTTTACGTCATCCAGTTTCATACTGCCTTCCACCAGGTAGACATTTTCTTCCATTTGCTGAATCAGATCCTCTTCGTCCGCATCATATTCGTCCCGTATTTCACCTACGATTTCCTCCAGCAAATCTTCCAGCGTAATCATTCCTACCGTGGCGCCGTATTCGTTTAGCACAAAAGCCACATTGGCAGTGATTTCCCTCATTTCAATCATTAAATCCGCTGTTTTTTTGTATTCATAAGTATAGTAGGCTTCCCGCATAATATTTTTAATATGGAAATTGTCCTTGTCAGTTAAAAGGATAAAGTCTTTGATGTTGATTAAGCCAATTACATTGTCCTTGTCGTCTTCATAGACAGGAAGCCGGGTGTACATATATTCTTTAAATATGGCAAGTGTTTCGTCATAGGATGTATTCTGGTTGACGCTTACCATGTCTATGCGCGGAATCATAATATCTTTGGCTACCGCATCGCTGAAATCGAATACGTTATATATCATTTCCCTTTCTTCCGATTCGATAACGCCGTCCTCATGGCTTACGTCCACATAGGTTTTCAATTCGTTTTCGGTCATTAACGTTCCCTTTTTGCTGGTGTCGATATGCAGCGCCAGGGAAATGCCTATGGAAAGTTTATCCACTATAAAAACAACCGGCGTAAAAATTTTCATTAAAGCCAGAATAACGCCGGAATATAGGAAACAAAACTTCTCGGAATATAGCATGGCGGTGTTCTTTGGGATAATTTCCCCGAAAAGGAGGATGGTAAGGGTAAGCACGCCGGTAGCAATCCCCACGGCATAACTGCCAAAGGCTTTGGTGGCAAGTATGGTCGTCAGGGAAGACGCGGTCAGGTTGACAATGTTGTTGCCAATCAGGATAGTGCTTAGCATTTTACTGTAGTTGTCAAGAATTTTTAAGACTTTGGCGGCGGTAACGTTCCCTTCCTCGGCAAGGGATTTCAGCCGCACCTTGTTGACTGTGGACAAGGCTGTTTCCGCAGAAGAAAAAAAGGCTGACAGCCCGACTAAAATAACAATAATGATAAGTTGTATGACACCAGTGGTATCCAAAGTTTATTCACTCCTTATGTAATAGATTTTTCCGGTAACATATAAGAAATATTACTATATTTAAGAAATGATGTCAAGAGGCAGTGTTGGCTGTTTATGGAAATTGTGATTAGTCCGTTGCCCTTTGGGAGCCTGCCCTGGCTCTGGCAGTATGCCGTAACCGGAATTGTTCTGCTTGCAAAGGCTTTTGTATTTGGTATAATGTGTAAAAAGGCGCAAATGGCATTTCGGCAGAACAAGAGACAGGCAGGCGTTACTGTTCGCACGAAAACGTATATATTGCAAGTTGCTGGAACGGAGTGAACAGTAACAGGCAGGCGGGGCCGTGGAGGAATTTTATGTTCCGTGGCTTGACGTGGCTAACAGGGTAATTTATAATAAAATAGGGGATGTAGGCATGGGAAGCCAACGAAAGGGCGAAGGACAATGATTAAAAGCATGACGGGCTTTGGCAGGTGTGAGGTGTCAGAAGCGGAACGTAAGGTTACGGTAGAGATGAAATCGGTGAACCACAGGTACTTGGATGTGGGGATTAAGATGCCGAAGAAGCTTTATTTTTTCGAGTCGGCAATCCGGGCGGAGTTAAAGCAGTATATCCAGAGGGGGAAGGTGGATCTGTTTATTTCCTATGAGGACTTTACGGAGCATAATGTCTGCATAAAGTATAACAAAGAGATTGCTGCGGAATACATGGGGTATTTAAAGCAGATGGCTAAGGACTTCGGGCTGGAGGATGACGTGGATGTTTATAAGCTGTCCCGGTATCCGGAAGTGCTGACGATGGAAGAGCAGTCCATTGACGAGGCGGAAATCTGGAAGGCGCTGGGCAGGGCAGTCAGGGGCGCAGCAGAAAAGTTTGTGGAGACGAGGATAAAGGAAGGGGAGAACCTGCGGGAAGATTTGCTTGCCAAGCTGGACGGGATGCTTTCGCATGTAGATTACATTATGGAGCGTTCTCCTCAGTTGATTGAGGAATATAAGGCCAAGTTAAAGAGCCGGGTGCGTGAACTGTTAGAGGATGCGCAGGTGGATGAAAACCGTCTGTTAATGGAGGTGACGCTGTTTGCCGACAAGGTTTGCGTGGACGAAGAGCTGGTACGGCTGCGCAGCCATATTGAAGCGACAAAGGAGGCGTTAGCGGAAGGCGGCAGCATCGGCAGGAAGCTGGATTTCATAGCCCAGGAGATGAACCGGGAGGCGAATACCATTTTGTCCAAGGCAAATGATATGGAAATTTCCAACCGGGCGATTGAACTGAAGACGGAGATTGAGAAAGTGCGTGAGCAGATACAGAATATCGAATAAGCCGTGGCATGGAGCCGTCTTAGCCAATGAGCGCGCCGCATATCCAATAGGGAAGCGTTTCCTTTTACGGAAAGTTTTTCAAATGTAGGCCAGAGCAAGGGAAGTTTCCGAATGGGACGCGCATAGGGAAAGAGGAGAAAGCAGATAAGGTTGGTGGTATGGGCAGATTGATTCATATTGGTTTTGGCAATATTGTAAATACAGGGAAAATAATTGCAATCGTAAGCCCGGATTCCGCGCCGGTGAAGCGGATGGTGCAGAATGCGAAGGAAGCGGGGCAGGCGATTGACGCTACACAGGGAAGGAAAACAAAAGCGGTGCTTGTTATGGAGAACGGCCAGTTGGTGCTGTCGGCGCTTCTGCCTGAAACCATTGCAAACAGGGCACAGGCGGAAAATGGAGATACCGATGAGGGATAAAGGGATATTAGTGGTCGTTTCCGGTTTTTCCGGGGCAGGCAAAGGGACGCTGATGAAAAAACTGGTGCAGGCATATGACAACTATGCGTTATCTGTTTCGATGACGACAAGGGCTCCCAGGGAGGGGGAAAAAGACGGCAGGGAATATTTTTTCGTGCCAAGGGAGGTCTTTGAGGAAAAAATCCGCCAGGGTGGCCTGGTGGAATATGCCAGTTATTGCGGGAATTATTACGGCACGCCCAAGGAATATGTGGAGGCGCAGTTGGAGGCTGGAAAAGATGTAGTCCTGGAGATAGAGATACAGGGGGCGCTGAAAGTGAAGGAAAAGTTTCCGTCGGCGTTGCTGCTGTTTGTTATGCCGCCCTCGGCAAAAGAGCTGAAACGGCGTTTGGTGGGCAGAGGGACGGAGACGCAGGAAGTGATACGTAAACGGCTGGAGCGCGCTGTGGAAGAAGCCAGGGGGATTGAAAACTATGATTATATCGTAATCAACGATGACCTGGAAACTTGCGCCAGAGAACTTCATTCCATGGTAAGGGCGGCGCACCATGCGCCTTACCGGGAGGAAGCGTTTATAGAGCATATAAGACAGGAACTGGACGTTCTGGTGAAAGGAGAAAAATAATGTTACATCCATCTTATTCAGATTTAATGAAAGTCGTAAACAGTGAGGTTGAGCCGGGGGAAGCGCCTGTGGTAAACAGCAGGTATTCCATCGTAATGGCGACGTCTAAGCGGGCAAGGCAGATTATCGGCGGCGACGAGCCTATGGTAAAAGCCGCAGGGAAGAAGCCGCTGTCCGTTGCGATTGATGAACTGAACCAGTCAAAGATTAAAATTTTAAGCGAGGAAGAGGCGGAAATACAGAGGAAACAAATGGAAGAGATGGAGCTGCGAATGGCGAAGGCGGCAGCGGGCGGGTACGTCCAGGAACAGTTAAACCCGCAAGAAGGGAAAGAGGGCTTAGAGGCAAAAGAGCTGGAAGACGGATATGGGGCGGCTGTGAGGGACGCAGAGGAATATGATATGGATGAGACGGATTTCCATGAAGACGCAGAAGACATGGAGGATGACGCGGAAGACGATTGGGACAAAGAAGAACCGGAAGACGCAGAGATGGGAGAATAGGGACGGGAAAATCCCATTCTGCGCCAAGATGTCAGAAATAGCCATGGAATGCATTATATTATGCTCTTGATACAGGGCGTGATGCGGTTTTGCCGCCGCAGGTTTTAGGAAGGGGTTTTCAAACACGCCCTAGGAGGAGGTTGTTATGAAGTTGCTGCTGATATCGCTTGGATGTGATAAGAACCTGGTGGATTCAGAAGTGATGCTGGGAAAGCTGGCGCAGAAGGGATATACTTTTACGGACGATGAAGCGGAAGCGGAAATTGTGGTGGTGAATACATGCTGTTTCATAAATGACGCTAAAGAGGAAAGCATTCAGACAATCTTAGAGATGGCGGAACTGAGGAAAACCGGGCAGGTCAAGGCATTGATTGTAACCGGGTGTCTGGCGCAGCGTTATCAAGAGGAAATCCAAAAGGAAATCGCAGAAGTGGACGCTATCGTCGGGACTGCGGCGATGGATAGGATTGCGGAAACGGTGGAAGCGGTATTGGCCGGGAAGGACGGCAGTCAGATGGAGCCTTTGAACCGCCCGCTGTCCGGAAACCGGAAAAGGCTTTTGACCACAGGCGGCCATTATGGGTATTTAAAAATTGCGGAAGGGTGCGATAAACACTGTACGTACTGTATTATACCGAAAGTGCGCGGGAAGTACCGCAGCGTGCCGATGGAGCAGCTTGTGGAGGAAGCGGCCAGACTGGCGCAAGAGGGCGTTAGGGAGCTGATTTTGGTGGCACAGGAAACTACTTTGTATGGGATGGATTTGTATGGGGAAAAGAAGCTGCCCGAACTGTTGCGCAGGCTTTGTGAAATACCTCAGCTTTATTGGATACGGCTTTTATATTGTTATCCGGAAGAGATTACAGAAGAACTGATTCAGACGATAAAAACGCAGCCCAAAGTGTGCCATTATCTGGATATCCCTATCCAACATGCTTCCGACGCGGTGTTAAAGAGGATGGGAAGGAAGACGGACAGCCGGGAAATACGCGCGATGGTGGAAAAGCTGCGCCAGGAAATACCGGATATTTGCCTGCGGACGACTTTCATTGCCGGATTTCCGGGGGAGACGCAGGAAGATCATGAGTCTTTGTTAGATTTCGTAGAGGAAGTGGAATTTGACCGGGTAGGCGTTTTTACTTATTCCCAGGAAGAAGATACCCCGGCGGCGGAAATGGCAGGACAGGTGGCAGAGGAGGTGAAAGAAAGCCGGCGGGATGAAATAATGGCGCTGCAGCAGGAGATTGCCTATGGGATGGCAGAGGAAACGGTAGGGCAGGAACTGTATGCTATGATAGAGGGGAAGGTGGCGCAAGAGGACGCCTATGTGGCGAGGACCTATAAGGATGCGCCTGGGGTGGACGGGTATTTGTTTATCCAGACGCAAAGGGAACTGATGAGCGGAGACTTCGTGAAGGTTAGAATCACCGGTTCTTATGAATATGATTTGATAGGAGAGATATGCGATGAATTTACCGAATAAGCTGACCATCCTGCGGGTGGTTATGATTCCCTTTTTTGTGGCGTTTATGTTACTGCCTGTTACAGGGGGCGCGGATAAATGGATTGCGCTTGCTTTGTTTATTGTGGCAAGCCTGACCGATATGCTGGATGGGCATATTGCACGGAAATACCATCTGGTGACGAACTTTGGGAAGTTTATGGATCCCTTGGCAGATAAACTGTTAGTCTGTTCCGCGCTGATTTGCCTGGTGGATTTGAAACGGATTCCATCCTGGATTGTGATTGTGATTATTGCAAGGGAATTTATTATCAGCGGGTTCCGTTTGATTGCGTCGGATAATGGGGTGGTAATTGCAGCCAGCTACTGGGGGAAATTTAAGACTACCTTTCAGATGGTTATGATTTGCCTGATGATTGCAAACCTGGAGCCTTTGGCTTTTGTTACAAAATTGGTGATGTGGGCGGCGCTGCTTTTAACGGTAATTTCTTTGGTGGATTATTTAGTGAAAAACAAAAGTGTGATGGGAGAGGGCAAATAGGATGACAGTGGAATTGGTTTGCGTGGGTACAGAGCTGCTGTTGGGAAACATTGTAAATACAAATGCGGCGTTCCTGGCGGAAAAATGTGCGGATTTAGGTTTGTCCTGTTATTACCAGACGGTAGTGGGGGATAATGAAGAACGGTTGTCGGAAACGTTAAAGACGGCCCTGAAGCGGTCGGATGTGGTGATACTTTCGGGAGGGCTTGGGCCTACCAAGGACGATTTGACCAAAGAAGTGGCGGCCAAGGTAATGGGGAAGAAGCTGCATATGCATGAACCTTCCCGGAAACGGATTGAGGACTTTTTTAAAAAGAGGAATCTGGAGGCCACGGAGAATAATTGGAAGCAGGCCATGATGCCGAAAGGAGCGATTGTGGTGGACAATGAGAACGGCACGGCGCCTGGAGTGATTATGGAGGAAGAGGGGAAGAAAGTAATCCTGCTGCCCGGGCCTCCCAACGAACTGATTCCTATGTTTGAAAAAGGAATCATGCCTTACCTGTCGAAGAAAAATGCAACGATTTATTCACAGACTGTCAAGATATGCGGGGTAGGGGAGAGCAAGGCGGAGACTATGGTGAAAGATTTGATTGACAAACAGACCAATCCGACCATTGCCCCTTATGCAAAAAACTGCGAAGTGCATTTCCGCGTGACAGCGAAAGCGGCGGATGAAAAAGAGGCAAAAAAACTGTTAAAGCCAGTGGTTAAAGAATTGAAGAGCCGGTTTGAAAACCATGTGTATACAACGGAGGCGGACACGACTTTGGAAAAGGCAGTGGTGGATTTGCTGACAGCCAATAAGCTGACGGTAAGCACGGCAGAGTCCTGTACCGGAGGGATGCTGGCGGGACGGCTGATGAATGTGCCTGGCGTTTCGCAAGTGTATAAGTCCGGCTATATTACGTATTCCAATAAGGCAAAGCGGAAAATATTGAATGTAAAGAAGGGCTCCCTGGAGAAAAAGGGCGCAGTGAGCGAAGAAGTGGCGCGGGAAATGGCCAAAGGGGCGGCTATGGCTTCCAAGGCAGAGGTTGCCGTGGCAGTGACAGGGATTGCAGGCCCGGACGGCGGAACGGAAGAAAAGCCGGTAGGGCTGGTATATATTGCCTGCAGCGTATGCGGGAAAATAAAGGTGAAGAAATATCATTTCAGTGGCAACCGGGCGAAAATAAGAGAAACTTCGGTTTCTTCCGCATTGATTTTGATGCGGCAGTGTATTTTGGAATATTACAGTGAGGTGACATTCGGTAAAAAACTATAATGTTTTGGCGGATGGTTCCCTGTTGTTATGTTGTGCGGTTGACGAATGACAAATGAAATTGGTGTACCCTGGCATAAAAGGTTTGGTTTGCCGGGGGATGGCTTTGGGTATTTTCGGAATCCCGTGGAGGATGGAGTATGGATAGAATGGGTCAGGATACAGAGGATGGATTCCAGGCAGGGGTTTTTAGCAGCCAGGGAATGGTTTCCGGAAAAGGGATTACCGGGATGCCTTGCATCCGCAGCGGCGCCGACGGGTTATACGGCGAAGGGGACTACGGCCGCAGAGCAGGCAATGGATACCAGGATGGTATAGGAAGCGGTGAAACGAGCGGTTATAGATATTATAATTATATAGATTCCGGCAATGTCGGCAGCGGTTTTGGCAATTTGGAAGAAGGAAGCCGCAATGGAAGCGCAGATTATGCCAATGGCGGGATGTATGGCGCAGGTTCTTTGCATATGACGGAACGCAGGGGGGTGTATGGCGCTGGCCGTTGGAATGGCATGGAGCAGGAAGGAAGGCAGAGGGGCGGTTCCTGCAATGATATAGGTTGGGACAACGGCTATCACCAGGATTTTTACAGTAATGCAGGATATGACAACTGCGGCATGGAGTCCTGTCGGTTTTATGACAATAACGGTTATGCCGGTTGTGCCGGGGATGCATATAGCGGAGCCGGTTATCCCTGTCAAGGCAGAGGAAACGAAGCTGCTGGTTGCTGTGAGGGCTTTTCCAATCGACAGGGCGTTTCCTGTGCAAATGTTTCTCCTGGGCGTTTTTGGGGAAGAGAAGGGTGGCAGGAAACAAAACAGGCTGACAGGCTTTTGCTGCTTCTTCTGGCAGTTATCGGAATGGGGATGGCGTTCTTTGGTTTTTTGGCGACTTTGTTTTTCATATTTTGCATTCTGATGCAGAAGCCCCTTGCAGTGGAAAAGGGGGAGAATGATGCAGTTTATGAAAGCGTAGGGAATGTTTTGCCGTCTGGACAAGAGGAAGCGGCGCCAGGCAAGGAATTTGGCATAGCGGGAGTGGAAGAAGAGCCTGATGCAGTGGAAGGGGCGGACGGGGAATACTATGGGGAGATCCGGGATGCCGTCAGAACGGACTTGTCATATTCTGTAGAATGGCAGAATTATGAATATGAGGGAAATAGCGATACTGTTCTCATAGAGGTAGATTATCCGGTGATAGGGGGCGATGTCCCTAATGTGGATTTGCTGAACGATGTGATTGCAGGTGAAGTGGATTATTTTGAAGAATATTATGCGGAATATTCTAAATATATGTTGGAGGATGAGGTTTTTGCCGTTTATTCCGAAGGTTTTGTCACTTACATGGACGAAGATGTGATGAGCGTAGTCTTTGTGGAAAATATTTATACGGATTACTGGGTGGATTGCGGACTGTACTGCGTTAATATTGACATGGAAAACGGAGTGGTGCTGGATAATGGCAGTATTTTGGATGTGGATGATGAGTTTGCCATAGATTTCCGCACAAGGAGCAGGAAGCAGAACGGAGACGTAAGCGCCCTGGAATATTTGACGGATCAGGAAGTCGTGTATTATCTGACGGGAGGAAGTACGGGGATTGTATTTTTTACGCCTTTGGGAATGGAGATTGGGCTGAATTACGGGGAGGATTATGTGACGGTGACTTATAAGGACTATAAAGATTTTCTTCTTAAGTCTTAGCGTGGGTTAAAAATCGCTTTTTCCAAGACGCTGTTCCTGTTTAGGCTATATTTTTATGTAAATTCAAAAGGCATGGCGGCATTGTCCCAGTGTTCCATAAGGTCAGAAATTAGAATCGTGAACCGCCTGTTTCGCACCATTGCATCGTTAAAATTTCTAGACGATGCCACCGCATTGCCGTCGAAATTTTGCCTAGCGCTGGCACGCACCATGCAGTCCACAAATCTAATTTCCGACTGGATGGAACACTAGTGTAATGTCTGATTGATAAATATGGTAATATTCAAAACTCGTATTAACTGA
>CAJTQO010000062.1 GCA_910578405.1 uncultured Lachnospiraceae bacterium
GGGGGAGACGGTGGCAGTGTATGCGGGTGAGGTATCGGTAAGGGGAATATATGGGTATGTCTGAGGGGGACGCAAAGGCTTAAGGGGGGAGCGGGAAGGAGGCAGTTTTGGGAGAAATGGGTTTGTCCGGGGAAGATGGGCGTACGGTTCTTTGCGGGGCCAACGCTTATGAGAAGAAGTATTATTTTAACCGGAAGTTTGACAGGATTCCGCAGTCTATTAAAGAGGAACTGCATATTATCTGTGTGCTGTTTACGGAGGAAGTGGGCGGGATTTTTACGGTCGCCTTTGAAAAGGACGGGGATGTTGTGATGGAAACGGCTTTTGCGCCGGATGATTTTCTGTATGATGAGGTGGGCAGCGGGCTGTTAGTGGGGGAAGTGCGCAGGAAAAGGCAGGAGTTGTTTGAGGCGCTGCGGCTTTATTATAGGGTGGCGGTGTTGCATATGGAGTTGGAGGGGTAGGGTTGTGTGAGGGGTTGTAGGGAAAATGAAAAAGTGGAGAAATGGCAGGTGATTTGAGATGATATTGGTGATTGATGTTGGAAATACGAATATGACTTTCGGGGTTTACGAAGGGGTGGAGTTGGTGACGACGTTTCGGATGACGACGAAGCAGCCGCGGACTTCGGATGAGTATGGGATTAGCATTATGGAGATGCTGCGGATGAATGGCGTGGCGGTGGAGGGGATGGAGGGGACGATTATCGCCAGCGTGGTGCCAAATGTGATGCACGCTTTGACGGGGGCGGTGACTAGGTATGTGGGAACGTCTCCGCTTATTGTAGGGCCGGGGGTGAAAACGGGGCTGAAAATTACTACGGAGAATCCGAGGCAGATTGGGTCCGACCGTATCGTGGATGCGGTGGCGGCGTATGAGTTGTATGGCGGGCCGGTGTTGGTGTTGGATTTCGGGACGGCGACAACGTATGATTTGGTGACGGAGGATGGCTGTTTTGCGGCGGGGATTACGGCGCCGGGGATTCGGATTTCGGCAAAGGCGTTGTGGGGGGAGACGGCGCGGCTGCCGGAGGTGGAGATTAAGAAGCCAAAGTCAATCCTGGCGCAGGAGACGGTTTCCAGTATGCAGGCCGGGTTGGTGTATGGGCAGATTGGGCAGACGGAGTATATTGTGAGCCAGGTGAAAAAGGAGAGTGGTTATGCGAATCTGAAGGTGGTGGCTACCGGAGGGCTGGGGCGGCTGATTTCGGAGGAGGCGGAGAGTATCCAGATTTATAACAGCACGCTTACGTTGGATGGGCTGCGGATTATTTATGAGAAAAATAAAAAGTGAGACGGTTATGGACGGACGATTTTTAAGACCCTTGAAAATAGGGAACGTGGAGCTGGAGAATAATGTCATTTTGGCGCCTATGGCCGGGGTGACGGATTTGCCGTTCCGGTTGTTGTGTATGGAGCAGGGGGCCGGGTTGCTTTGTATGGAAATGGTCAGCGCTAAGGCGATTATGTACCAAAATAAGAATACGGAGGGGCTGTTGGCAATCCATCCGCGGGAGCATCCGGCGTCGTTGCAGCTTTTTGGGTCGGACCCGGATATTATCAGTGAAATGGCCAAGCGTGTGGAGGCGAGGCCGTTTTCTGTTTTGGATTTGAATATGGGATGTCCGGCGCCTAAGGTGGTAAACAATGGGGAAGGGTCTGCGTTGATGAAAAATCCTGCATTGGTGGAGGCGATTGTGGGAAAAACGGTAAAGGCAATCCGTAAGCCTGTCACGGTGAAAATCAGGAAGGGGTTTGATGAGGGGCATGTGAATGCGGTGGAGGTGGCAAAGGCGGCGGAAAGCGGCGGCGCGGCGGCGGTGACGGTGCATGGCAGAACGCGGGAGCAGTTGTATGCCGGGAAAGCGGACTGGGAGGTGATTGCCCAGGTGAAACAGGCTGTGGGAATTCCGGTGATTGGAAATGGCGATGTGACGGATGGGGTTTGCGCACGCCGTTTGATGGAAGAGACAGGCTGCGACGGGGTGATGATTGGGCGCGCTGCAAGGGGGAATCCCTGGATTTTCCGGGAGGTAAAAGCATATCTGGAGGACGGCAGGGAAGTAGGGCGGCCTGCCGCATCAGAGGTAAAGGAGATGGCGCTGCGCCATGCGGCCCTTTTGTTGGAATATAAGGGGGAATATACAGGGATACGGGAGATGCGAAAGCATGTGGCATGGTATATTTCCGGGTATCCGCATTCATCCCGGATTCGGGCGCTGGTGAATGAAATAGAGAGTTTGGAGGATTTGCGTCAGTGCCTGGAAATATTTTCCGGCAGGTAGAGCATGTAGAGGCTGGCCTCTGTTTTCAAGTTTCAAGAAAGAAGCGCTGTGGCAAACCGGTATTTTCATGAATAGTTGCAGGCATGTTTTCATATGTTGTTTTATCAGAGGCAGGCCGGGAGGGCGGGGCTTTCCGGTACAAGCCGGGGAGGGGATGGCGTATGGATAGGGAAAATAGGAAACTGCTCTATTTTAGCTTTGAAGCGGGCGCCTGTGCCAGAGGGCATCGTTTTGGCAGGGTGAAGCTGCCGCTTATGGAAATCGGGATAGGGGAGGAAGGGAAGCTGGTTGGATGTCTGGTGCCGGAATATGACAGGGGGAAGCGGGCATGGGAGGAGAAACGGCTGACAGATTGCCTGGATGCGGTAATTCATGCCATACCATGTGAGGAGTATTACTTACAGCCGGAGGTGGCCGGGCTGGTGGGCGTGGAGGAACGGTTCCCGCCGGAGGCGCTGCTGCAATGTCTGCTGCAGCAGGTGCCTTGCATGGAGTATTTGTACTGCATCGGCTGGGAAGAAGGGACACAGCGGCTTAGGGAATTGCTGGAGCCTTATTTCCCACGGATTAACCATGTGAGTGTGGTGTCGGACAAACCGGAGGAATATGAATGGTTTGGGGAATACCTGTATATGGAATATGGAACTCCTCTGTCCTGCGCGCCTCGCCTGGAGGCTAACCTGGGCAGGGAAGGGCGGACGGTGATTTTAGATGGGAAAAGGGATTACAATATTCCCTGGCAGGCGTTTCCAAAGGGGGCAGTGTATGTGGATATCTGGTCGGTGGAGGGGAAGCGGCAGTTATTAGAGAAACGGCGCCAGGATGCGAAGTATTTATCTATTGTGAAATTTCTTGACACTACTATGAAAAGTGGGTACAATACTAGAGTTAATTACACTGTTTGCCGCAAAGGGCTGCGGCGGCAGTCGTAAGATGGCAGGAGGCGCAAAAGATGCCTTATCCGAAGGGAAAGGGCTTTTTTGCAGATTGATATGCGGAAATTAAGCACAATAAAATAGAAAGCAAAGCCAGGAGGGCGAAAGGAGCGGGAAGCGTTAAAATGGAAGAGAAGAAGAATATTTTGACTTATGAAGGGCTGAAAAGGTATGAGGATGAGCTTCATGAGCTGAAAGTCGTAAAGCGGCAGGAAGTGGCGCAGAAGATTAAGGAGGCAAGGGAGCAGGGCGACCTGTCGGAGAATGCGGAATACGATGCAGCCAAGGATGAGCAGAGGGATATAGAGGCCAGGATTGAGGAATTGGAGAAGATTCTGAAGAATGCGGAAGTGGTGGTTGAGGACGAAGTAGACCTGGACAAAATCAACATTGGCTGTAAAGTAAGGATTCTGGACATGGAGTACAATGAGGAACTGGAATATAAAATCGTAGGTTCCACAGAAGCAAACAGTCTAAAAGGGAAGATTTCCAATGAATCTCCGGTTGGAAAAGCGTTGATTGGCGCAAAAATCGGGGATGTGGTGGAAGTGGAAGCGCAGGTAGGCGTGTTGAAATATAAGGTGCTGGAGATTCAAAGATCCAGCAACTAAGCATAAGGGACGGTTGGAAAATTGCTTTCGGCAATGTTTTGTATGATTGAAATGCAGAAGAAAGCCATGCAAATATGCCTGCGCCTATGGCTGTCCTGTCAATGGCCAGGGGTATGCAAACCTGACAAATAACAAACAAATAAATGAAACGGATAAGCGGCATGACGGCGGTTTTGGAATAATAAATTCCAAGCCGCCGTTTTTTTGAAAAATGGAATGCGGACGGTGCGTTAAGTTCCCCATTTTGAAAATAAGCCTAAAGTAATTTCCGAAAAGTCCGATATTAATAATAAGACATCAGTAATGTCTCACGGAAGGAGGAGTGGATAATGCGTATTGATGCATATGCACAGGTTCAGCAGATATATAACACGCCCAAGACGGACAAAAGCCGGAAAAATGCGAAAGCGAACGCTTCAGAGGCCGACTGCTTTGAAATCTCCAGAATCGGCAGGGATTACCAGGTTGCGAAGCAGGCAGTTGCGGCTGCGGCGGACGTCAGGGAAGATGTGACGGCTCCTCTCAAAAAAAGTATCCAGGCAGGTGCTTACGAGGTGAGCGTTGGGAAGTTTGCTGATAAGTTATTGCAAAGACTGGAAGAAATGAGGTAAGCCCGTGGCAAGTTTGATGGAAAACCTGATTGTAACATTGGGTGATTTATGTGAAGAATATGAGAACTTGCTTGGGCTGTCCAGCAAAAAGAAACCGGTAATCATATCGGGCAATCTGGAAGAGCTTTCAAAGATCACGGATGAAGAACAAATCGTTGTAGGCAGGATTAATCATTTAGACCGTAAAAGACAAGAAGTGGTTAGTGATATCGCCAACGTGGTAAACAGGGATGTTGAAGATTTGAAGCTGGAGAATATGATTCAGATGCTGGAACCAAGGCCGACGGAGCAGCAGAAGCTGGCGGCGGTTTATGACAGGCTGAAAGATGTAGTGCATAGGGAGAAACAGATGAACGAGCAGAACCGTGAACTAATCTTAAATGCGCTGGAAATGATTCAGTTTGACATAAATATGTTCCAGGCAATGAAGGCGGCCCCCCAGACGGCCAACTATAACAAGGGCGCTTATAGCACAGGCAGCGTTATAGGGGTAGGCCGAAGTGAGTTTGACGCAAAACAATAATCCTAGAGGAGAGGTGATATCATATGCCATTATTTGGAAGTTTGCATATTGGCACGTCTGGACTGCAGACGGCACAAAATACATTAAACACAACCGCGCATAATATGGCGAATGCGGATACCAAGGGGTATACGAGACAGCAGATACTGCTTGGCACAAGAAGCTATGTAACGATTTCACCCAGCGCTTCCGCTATTTCTTATCAGCAGTATGGCCTGGGTGTTTATTATGAGCAGACAAGGCAGGTCAGGGATATCTTTTTGGATAAGACGTTCCGCAAGGAAACAGGGCGGGGAGCGTTTTATGAAACGAATACAAAAGTCATTGAAGAGATGGAAGATCTTATGGGGGAATTCCAGGGAGTGGAATTTTCCGCATCGTTGAAGAATCTGTGGAAGTCTATGCAGGATTTATATGAAGACCCATGCGAACTGACGAACCAGAATATGTTTATTTCCCGCTGTGACCAGTTCCTGACAAGGGCAAAGCTGGTATACGAAGGGCTGTGTGACCAGCAGAGCAACCTGAACAAACAGGTGGAAAACATGGTGGAGAAAATCAATGACTATGGCGAAGAGCTGGTGTACATCAATAAGCAGATTATGCGGATGGAAGCCGGGGAAGTGGAACATGCCAATGACCTTCGGGACCGGAGAAACGTTATATTGGATGAATTGGCGAAAATGGGCAAGGTCAGCTATGAGGAAGATATCAACGGCGTGGTCAGCGTGAAGTTTGAAGATGTTGATTTTGTCACTTCGGATTTGGTAAATAAAGTGGAATTATATACGGATAAGAAAACAGGTTTCCATACGCCGTATTGGAAACAGTTGGCTAATTTTAAGAAAAACCAATATGGGGAAGAGGAACTTGATTTGGATGCGGCTAGGATTTACGATCCGACCCAGAAGATATCCACAGTGATGAATACGGATATCGGTTCTTTAAGGGCAACTCTGCTGGCCAGAGGCGAGAAACATGCCACTTACCAGGATTTGGAAAATGAAAGCGCATATAATAAGGAAATTTCTCAGTCATTGTTAATGAATGTGCAGGCGGAATTTGACCGGCTGGTGCATTATGTGACTACATCCATCAACGATGCGCTGCGGCAGGCGGCATTGAGTGAGCCGGATACCGGATACTTAAAAGACAGCAATGGGAACCCTTATCAAATGTTTGAACTCATTTCCACGGATCCGGATAAGGGATATTCCATTGCGAATATGGTTGTCAGTGAAGAATTAAAGCGGGAGCCAGGCAGTTTGTCCTTCCGGCTGAAAGATGATTCGGAAGATAAGGCGGCGATTAGAAATATGCTGAATGCCTTTGAGGCGGAAACTTATGTGCTGAATCCGAACCTTCAAACGAAAACGAATATCAACCGTTTTTACAATGCATTGGTAAATCAGATTAGCAATACAGGGAAATTAAATAAGGACTTCTTAAAAGCACAGGAAGCCACTATTAATGAAACCAGTGCGGCAAGGGAACAGGTTCTTGGCGTATCGACGGATGAGGAGATGGAATTTATGATTAAATTCCAGAATGCATTCAATGCATCCAGCCGTTATATTAACGTAATTGATGAGATGATTGAACATGTGATTAATACATTGGGAAGGTAAGGTGAAGAGGGATGCCATCACAATTTTTCGGTTTATCAATAGCAGCTTCCGGTTTGCGTGCCGCCAATGCGGCGCTGAATACCACCGGCAATAACATTTCCAATGTATATACGGAAGGCTACAGCAGGCAGCAGGTGACGCAGGAAGCCGCCAATGCGCTGCGTGTGTTTGCCACATACGGCTGTGCCGGGGCCGGTGTGGATACGGTAGCGATAGAACGTGTGCGGGACTCTTTTTATGATATGCGGTTCCGGGAAAATAACTCTACATTAATGGAATATGATATAAAGAATTATTACTGCTCCACTCTGGAAGATTATTTTGACGATGACGGCGTATCCGGTTTTGCGGCTATTTTTAAAGCATTTTCCAATGCGCTGGAATCATTGTCCACCAACAGGAGTTCTACGGAGCATAAACAGCAGTTTATCGGTTCAGCGCAGAAAATGGCGGAATATTTCAATAATACGGCAGGGAATTTAAGGGAACTGCAAAAGGATGTCAACGCGGAAATTAAGATTCGTATTGACCGTATCAATTCCATTGCCACAGAACTGGCTACGATTAATAAGCAGATTAATGTAATAGAAATGTCCGGCAACAATGCTAGGGCAAATGAATTGCGGGACAAACGGGATTTGTTCCTGGATGAATTGTCGGAAATCGTGGATGTGGAGACGGAAGAATTTCCGCTCACCGATGCCAATAACCCGGAGAGAGAGACAGGAGGCACACGGTTTATCGTATATATTGCCGGTGGACAGTGTCTGGTGGATAATACGGATTTCCATACGCTGGAGTGTGTGTCCAGGAAGGATGATGAGAAAATCAACCAAATGGATGCGGAAGGGCTTTATAATATATTCTGGGACAATGGGAATGATTTTAACTTAAACAATGCTTCCATGAAAGGCTCCCTGCGCGGGCTGGTGGCCATGAGGGACGGCAATAACAACCAGGCGTTTTCCGGACTGGTGACAGGTGTAGCCCAGGGCATAACAGGAACGGAAGTAAAGGTAAAAGTGACCCAGGAGCATTTAAAAAATATGGATAAATCCACGCTTCCGAATTATCCTACGGATAAGGGCGGCGATATTCTCATTGGGAATACTCAGTTTTATTATAAATCCTGGACATATGATGAAGCGACAGAGACTTATACGTTCATTATGAACGATGCAAAGAGCGATAATAAGGTGACTTCGGCTATGATGGGGAAAGAAGCGGAAGTGGGCAAAAATATCAATTATCAGGGAATTCCTTATTATTTGGCGCAGATGAATGAGTTTGTACGTTCTTTTTCAGCAAAAGTCAATGAGATATTTGGAAAAGGGTATGACGTAAACGGAGATTTGTTTGGCCGGGAGCTGGATGCCAATGGAAATGTAATAAAGGGGAACTCATTAACGTTCTTTACCGCGCAGAAGCCCGTGGCAGATAAAGGGTATACTTCATCCCAGTATGGGTTGGATGATTTTGAGGATGATAACGGTTATTATGAAATGACGGCTTTTAATATTCAGATTGACAGCCGATTGTTAGCCAACGCCGATTTGCTTGGCACGAAATCCACTTCGGATATCGGTGTGGAGGAGTGCGGCCAGGTGGATGAACTGAAAGCGACCTTGGTGGATAAGACAAAATTCAGTTTCCGGAACAGTACGGCTGCGGAATTCCTGGATACGCTTATTTCGGATGTGGCGCTGAATAAAGGCAATGCGAAGAATTTTTACGATACGTATTATGGAATTGCGGTGACGATTGAAAACCAGAGAGCTTCCATTTCCAGTGTGGATGAGGATGAAGAAGCGATGAACATGATTCGGTTTGAGAACGCTTATACGCTGTCTTCCAAAATGATACAGACGCTGACGGAAGTCTATGACAGGCTGATTCTGCAGACCGGGGTATAAGCGGCATGGAATTAAGCATTATATGGCGTAGGGCTGTGATATGCGGCATGAGAGCTGACAGAAGCGGTTTATGGTAAGAAAGAGAGGGTTTCGCTATGCGGATGACGAATAAGATTATGCAGAATAATTCCCTGTATAATATTAACAATAATAAGCAATTGGTAAATAAACTGAGTACGATGATGTCCACCAACAAGAAAATCACCCGTCCGTCGGATGATCCGGTTATCGCCGTAAGGGCGCTGCGTTTGCGCAGCGATGTGGCGCAGATTACGCAGTATGATGAGAAGAATGCCGAGGATGCAAAGAGCTGGCTGAAAGTAACCGGGGACGCGCTGAATACCACGACGGAAGTGCTGCGTAAGATGGTGGAGCTGGCCGGAAGGGGTGCGGAAAAGGATTTGGGGTATGATAACCTGGAGATTATCGTGACCCAGTTGAAATCGCTGCGGGATGAGTATTACGGCACGGGCAATGTGGATTTTGCTGGCAGGTATATTTTTACAGGGTTCCGGACGAATTCTACATTGACTTACACGGATAATGCGAAAGATGATTTCCGCATTTGTGAAAAAATGAATATTTCCGATATCGGGACTTTAAATTATACGAGCATTGGGGATTTAAAGGGGATTTCCAAGGAGAATTACGATCCCAAGACGGATCCCAATCCTGGTGAAGTGGAGAACAATATAAACAATGCCAATATTTACCGGATGATGTTAGCGTATGATGATTTGAAGAGCTTGGCGGATGGGCAGGAGTTAAAGATTGAATATGTGACGGATCCGTCGAAGCTGCAGGATGTAAATGCAGCGCCGCCTAATAATGGTTTGACTACATTGGTGGCTCCTGCTGATATTGTATATATGTCTACAACGGACGTGCCGAATCCTTATGAAGCGATTCAGCAGCCGGGGAATGCGGGCAAAGCGATATTGGTAAAGGAGACGGGAGAGTTATTAATCGGTAATGATTTGTATGATAAAATTAAAAACAACATGACGCCTCCTGTTACGGAAGACACCCAAATCCGGGTAACGTATGAGAAGAACTCATGGAAGACAGGAGACATGAGGCCGCAGCATTATTTTGAATGCACGAAAAACCCGGATACGACGGACGCCATTAATTATAACTGGAGTTTGGATGAGACTACCAATCCCCCCACCCCATATATTTCTCTGGACGGAGAGCGGCAGGATATTGAATATGATGTGGGCTATAACCAGAAGATTCTTGTCAATACCATGGCGGGCGATGTATTTTCCACCAATATGGACCGTGTAATTGACGATTTGGAGCAGGCATTGTCCAAGCTGAAAGAAATTAACACAGCAAAAACCAATATGGATTTGATAAAAAAGGAGATAAAAGAAGGGGAAGCAGGGTATGATAATATCGTAAAAACCTGTGAAGCGGCAGATAAGGCATTTGCTTTTATCCGCGAAAATATGCAGAAACAGTTTGAACATTTGATTTCGCAGGTGGAAGGGTTCCAGGCTGACGCTAACGTGGCGGTAACGGATAATGGCACCAGGGCAGACCGTCTGGATCTGATTATGAACCGTCTGACCACGCAGAAGACTACATTCCAGACTCTGCAGTCGGAAAATGAGGATATTGACGTTACGGAAGTTATGGTACAGCTTACCAGTATGGACAATTCTTACAATTCCGCACTGATGGCGACTGGCAAAATTATGAAGAATTCGCTGATGAATTATATTTAGGATTTGTTGTATTAAGTAAGGAGAAGGTCATGACGATTACAACGAAGGTATTTGGAGAAATAACAGTTGATGAAGAAAAGATTATCCACTTCCCCGGGGGGATTATCGGATTTCCCGATTTGACGGAGTTTGCCATGCTGCACGATGCGGACAACGGCATTGCGTCCATTCATTGGCTGCAGTCCATACAAGAGCCAGGTTTTGCCATGCCGGTGATTGACCCGTTGGTTGTAAAGGAGGATTATAATCCGGAGGTGGATGATGAACTGTTAAAGCCTCTTGGGACTTGGAAAGAAGACGAAGTGCTGGTGTTGGTTACATTGACAGTGCCGCAGGATTTGACAAAAATGTCGGTCAATCTGAAAGGCCCCATTATCATCAACGGTGGGAACAGGACAGCATGTCAGGCAATTATAGAAGGGGAGGAATATAAGGTAAAGTTCCCAATCTATGATATCCTGCAGGCGAAGAAAGCAGGTGAATAAATGTTAGCCTTATCCAGAAGGAAGAATGAAGCGCTGATTATTAACAACAATGTGGAGATTACAATACTTGAGATTAAAGGCGAGCAGGTGAAGATAGGGATTGCCGCGCCGAAAGAAGTCCCGATTTACCGCAAAGAGGTTTACGTGCAGATTCAGGATGCCAATAAAGCGGCGGTAGAAACGGATGGGATGGAGGCACTGAAGAAGCTGTTGGGATAGGCGGCTGGAAGTTTAGTTAGAAAAGATATGGTTTGCCTGTTATCCGCTTTGGGAACAGGGGAGCAATAGGATAGGGTAGTTGGCAGGCGGCATGAAAATGCCGCCTGTTGTGCATAGAAGGAGAATATGGTATGGGAACGGTGGCGTTTTTAATATCTTACGATGAGGAGCGTTATCTGGAGGAATGCGTTTACTATATTAAAAGACTGCAGGCGCCTGCAGGGATTCAGGTTGAGATTGCAGGCGTTAGGGATGTGTCCGGGGAGGAAGGGGCGTTATTGGAAGCCGTAAGGGAGAACCAGGCGGAATATAAAGTCTGCCTGGATCAGCGTATGTTTCTTGTGGATGATCACTTTTTATATAAGATGTTGGAGTTTTTCTGGCGGAATCCGAAAGTGGGCGCAGCAGGGATATTGGGCGGCGGTTCTCTGGAAGGGACGGAACAGGGACGGCTGCTTTTATGGGATGAAAACGGGATAGGGGAATTTCATGTTTGGAGGGAAGAGGGGAAAGACGGAAGCGTGCAAGAAGCCAGAAGCGTTCCGGAAGGCGTGGAGGCCAGAGGGGAGGAAGGGCAAGGAGCCGTCCTGGAAAGAGGAGAGGAAGAAGCCGGAAGCGTTCCGGAAGGCGTGGAGGCCAGAGGGGAGGAAGGGCAAGGAGCCGTCCTGGAAAGAGGAGAGGAAGAAGCCGGAAGCGTTCCGGAAGGCGTGGAGGCCAGAGGGGAGGAAGGGCAAGGAGCCGTCCT
>CAJTQO010000063.1 GCA_910578405.1 uncultured Lachnospiraceae bacterium
TCTTTCTTCACTTCTTTTTCTTCACTTCTTTTTCTTTAATTCTTTTTCTTTATTTCTTTTCCTTAATTTCTTCTCCACTTCCTTTTTTCATCTCCCTTCCCACTCTTTTTTCCTTTCCCATATATCTCCTTTCCCTTGCGCAACCACCCCAAAATATATTATAATATGTTTGTTTCAAACGCAAAATCCAGGGGCTGTATTTCCCGTATGGCAAGCCCGTACATTTAAAAACGAATGTAAGAAAAGTTTGTGTCCGCACGGCGCCCACAAACTTGACATGCACAAGAAAGCCGTGCAGAAATGGAGTGAAAAATGTCTTTTGAATTTATACAGAAACTGCCCACACCGGATGAAATACGCAGCCAGTTCCCGCTTCCGGAAAAATTAGCAATGTTAAAACAGCGCAGGGACGCCGAAATACGTGAAGTCCTCACCGGAAAAAGCAACAAATTCCTCGTAATCATCGGCCCCTGCTCCGCAGATAATGAAGAGGCTGTCTGCGACTATGTCAACCGCTTGTCCAAAGTCAATGAAAAGGTGAAGGACAAACTCATCCTGATTCCAAGAATATACACCAATAAACCACGCACTACCGGGGACGGCTATAAAGGCATCGTCCATCAGCCCGACCCGGAAAAAAAACCGGATTTCCTGGCTGGTCTGATTGCCATGCGCAAAATGCAGATACGGGCCATTGCGGAATCCGGGCTGACTGCCGCGGACGAAATGCTCTACCCGGAAAACTGGCGCTATGTTTCCGACATCCTCTCCTATGTGGCCATCGGCGCCCGCTCCGTGGAAGACCAGCAGCACCGCCTCACTGTCAGTGGCTTTGACGTCCCTGCCGGCATGAAAAATCCTACCAGCGGCGATTTCTCCATTATGCTGAATTCCGTTTATGCCGCCCAGCGCCCTCATTCCTTTATCTACCGGGGCTGGGAAGTTCAAACAACAGGAAACGACCTGACGCATACCGTCCTGCGCGGCTCCGTAAACAAACACGGCAGAAGCCTGCCAAACTACCATTATGAGGACCTGAACACCCTCCTTACCCTTTACAGTGAACGCGACTTAAAAAACCCGGCCTGCATCATAGACGCAAACCACAATAACTCCAACAAGCAGTTCCGGCAGCAAATCCGCATTGTAAAGGAAGTCATGCACAGCCGGAAACTCAGCCCTGACATCTGCCAGCTAGTCAAAGGCGTTATGGTGGAAAGCTACCTGGAAGAAGGTTCCCAAAAAATCGGGGAAGGCATATACGGAAAATCCATTACCGACCCCTGCCTGGGCTGGGAAGACTCCGAACGATTGATTTACGAAATCGCGGACTATATATAATCAAAAATCATATATGCCGGAAAGCATGCCCGCTAAAACCTCTCCGGACTTAAAAAAATTTTAAAAAAGCCGTTAAAAGTTTCGGGTTAATATAGCTCTCCACTGCACTGCCCATAACCAAAACCCCAAGCACGGCGACTAATTTAGGCAGTCCCCCAAGTAAATATTGCCTGCGCCGTCCATATCCGCCCTCCCCCAGGCGTTCCGGGTGGTACAGCGTCATATTCAGGCGGTAGCACCAATCCATAAGCATAATGCATCCCGGCACAAGCAGAAGATAATGAGGCAGCACGCTTACCAGCACAAGGGCTATTCCCAAAAGCCCATAGCGGATGGACGCCACAGACAGGAAAATCCCGGCCAAAGCCCCCATCCAAAGGGCATAGGCCGAAAGCGCAGCAGCGCCGGCATAGGTCGTTGCCAACAGGCATAACAGGACAGCCGTCCCAACCCGCTCCCGCAGCACATAGCCAAAGAACGCTCCTCCATCCACTTCCAGAAATTTCATCCTGCCCAAAGACGCTGCGCTGAAAAGCTCCATATCCTGCATCAGCGAAGCCCTCCAAATATTTAAAACAAGAACCCCTGCAAAAAAACCGCCTAAAAATAAATACAGCCAGCGAATATGCCGGCTGTCCATTCCATAAATCTGATACATAGAACATTCCCACTGCCACATATTTATTACAATATATGCAGCCGCTGCAAAAAAAGTCCAACCTATATGAGCCCTTTTGCCTTAAAGCTTTTCATCTGTTCCTGTGCATACCCAGGCCGCTGCACTTGAAAAACCACCTACTGGATATTGAGAAAATTAAGGTTTAGGATTGAAGATTCTTCTCTGTATTCAAAGACAAACCACTTTTCATTCATATAAATCTCTATTGTATCGTCTGCTCCATACTGATAACCAAATCCACTTCCAAAATTAGACTGATTATCTTCTGTTGGCATTTCGGTTCCATCGACAGTTGACGTTATTTCTCCGTCCATATTTCCACAACGCCCGCTAATCGTGCTTTCTCTCCCTGTATCATAATATAATTTACCATCCACTCTTACCATAGGGATTCTGTCATACATTGCATCCGCTTCTTCCTGTTTAGGCAATTGCTGTTTAAGCAATTGCTCTTTATCCAAGTCCAGTCCCAGCATATTTCGTACATTGCTTATATATTCCGGGTCTTTCACCATATCATCCGTAACTATATAACTGGAAATGGGATTCTGCCATGGAATCACAAAAATATCTCTGTCTTCTATGTCAAAGGCAGAAAGAATCAATGCCATTTCCTCTGGTGAAGCACCCTTTAATGCCATCAACTCTTCCAAAGTTTTCTCACGGTTGGTTCCTTGCATCAGTCCAAAACGATAGTCATCCTCTGCCATCTGCCAAACATAAACCTCCAGCCCCTTGAAGGTTCCAAGCTCAAAGTATTCTGGGTATTTTTTACGCAATTTCTCTATTTCAGGAGAGTTCCACTCATATTCCGATTTAAGACCATCGGGAATATAAGCCATATATGCATCACCTTCAGCAGTATTCATATCAATTGGATTTGTGTTTTTTCCACATGCACACAACACAGTGGAAACAAGACTGCATAAACGAACAATACCGTATAATTTCTTTTTCATGACTATTCTCCTCAAAATTATCTTTTCATGACATTCCTTCAAAGAGCCTTTGCAGGATGCGCCGCTTGCATTTCTTCCGGCAAAAAATTCCTTAACCCTTGTATCACACAATAAATTAGATTATAATAAATTAATATTTTATCCGTTCTGCGCTGCCTGCACAGAAGCAAACAAGGTAAGATATATCCTGTGAAACATACTTATGCAGAATAAGAAATGGAGATTTCTATGGTGACAATAAAAGATGTTGCTACTGCAGCGCAGCTTTCCCCCAGCACTGTGTCCATTGTGCTTAAGGGGAACGGCGATGCCCGGAAAATATCGAAAAAAACACAACAGAAAGTATTGGAAACTGCCAGGGCTTTGGGCTATACCCCCAATACCCAGGCTAAGATATTGCGCGGAGGAACCCCGGCCAATGCCGTCATTACTCTTTTTTGGGCTACTGATATCCGTGTCCATATCCTATCCCGTTTCTTGAACGGTTTACAGTCCGCTCTGCTGGAGCGTCAGTATCCGTGTGAACTGCAAATACACCCTTATAAAATCAACTTCCTGCAGGAAGCCCTCAGTCCAAGAACCCTTCTTGGGAGCAATGGCATGATTATTTGCAACCCGTCGGAGATTGATATGGAATATCTGGAACAGGCACAGTTTCAAATACCGGCCGTTTTGTATAACCGCTATTCAAAACATTTTGACACCGTCAATATGGATGACAAAACCATTGGAGCCCTTCCCGCTCAAATTTTCGCCAGGCACGGGAAAAAAAGGCCGGCGCTTTTAAAGGCTCCTGCCACCTTCAATGGAATGAACATCCGTACCAACATATTTGAATTTGAAACTACTCAGGCCGGGATGGAACCGCCCGTATCCATCCCTGTCAGTGACAGTATGCGCGGAGGATATGAAGGAGCCTTAAAGCTTTGCAACATCCATCCTTTGCCCGACTGCCTGTTTTGCACCTCCGACGCTATCGCCCTTGGGGCTCTGAAAGCTTTCTACGAAAACCATGTGGAAACGCCAAAACAGTTGGAGCTGATTAGTGTGGGCAACGGCAACATTGACCACCAGGAGTTTTCCATCCCCTCCCTTTCCGTCATCCAGCTTCCCATGGAACAGATGGCTGCCTCCTGTCTGCAAATTGTATACGAGAGGCTGACTTCTTATAGCTTCCAGACGAACTCCACCCAATTCCCGGTGGTATATGTAGCCCGTGAAAGCTGTCCGGAGTAATCCCTTCCGCTTCTATGGCTTATTATGCGCCCGCTATACTCCAGCCCAAGCAATCCATTCCTGCATTATCCCGTCCACTGCCTTAATGTCCTCTTTGACATCCGTAGCCGCTTCCACCATCATTTCCCGTGACATAGAAGGCATAGTTTTTCCGTCTTATCCCCATGTTACCGTTCCCTTCTTTGTGAAGGGAGCCCTAATTGTGAAGGGAGCCTAACTTTGCATATATGACATTTTTTAACTTTCGCATCACAGGAAGCGTCCCCGCGTCCCTTCTTTGCGTCATAAACACAATACTAAGCCGGTTTTCCGGATCATTGCTGAAAAAACACCCAAGCCAGCCGTCCCAGCCGTATTCCCCCAGCCCGCCCATATGATAGGCTTTTCCCTCTTCCCGCATAACCCGCATCAAATTGCCATAGGTACAGCCGGAAAAATGGGGAATATTCCTTTCAAAATCCTTCTGCTGGTTTGGAAGCAATCCTCCGTTTGTCAGGAAATTTACCGTTTTTTCTTCCAATATCCTCTCGTTTCCATATACCCCTCCCTGCAGCAGCATATGAGCGAACTTCATATAATCCGTCACTGTAGAAACCAACCCGGCGCCGCCCGATTCAAAAGCAGGTTTCCGGTTCATGGCATTGATAATTCCCAAATGGTTCCCTCTATAAGGCTCCAGCCCATCCCCCGCTGTCTCATAAGTGACCGCCAGACGGCTGCGCTTTTCTTCCGGTACATAAAAACCAGTATCTTCCATTCCAAGCGGAGCCAAAAGCGCCTGCTGCAAATACGCTCCAAAAGACATCCCGGCTGCTTTCCCTATCACTGCTCCCAGCACATCCGCACAACTGCTATACAGCCATGCGCTGCCAGGCTGAAATGCCAGCGGACACTGCCCAAGCCTTTTTGCCACTTCCTCTGTGGTCATGGGATGGTCTGTGAGCAGGCGCTGTTCCAACTCTTCAAACAGATGGTCCACCGCTCTCCCTGCAGGCCCTTCATATCCCGGATACATTAACCCTGCCGTCATATTTAACAAATCCTTCACCACGACTTCCCGCTGCGCCGGAACCCGTTTCCCATCTTCCATCACCACAGCCTGTCCCCGGAATTCCGGCAAAAAAGAAGAAACGGTTTCCCCTAAATCCAATTTCCCCTGTTCCACCAGTTTCATGGCCGCTGTCGCCGTAACCGGTTTTGTCATAGAGTAAAGACGGAATATGCTGTCTTGCTTCACCTCTTTTTTATTTTCCAAATCCGCATAGCCGCTTTGCAGACAGCAAAGGACGCCGCCCCCTTTCTCCACAAGCAAATTTGCTCCCGCAATTTCCTTCTTTTCCACTGCCTCATCCAAAATCTCCTGCAACCTTTTCACCATGTCCATTTTCCTTTCTGTCTTATTCCACATTTATCTTATTCCATGCCCATCTTATTCCGTATCTATCTTATTCCATGCCTATCCTATTCCGTATCTATCTTATTCCATGCCTATCCTATTCCATATCTATCTTATTCCATACTTATCTTAATTCCATGCCTATCTTATTCCATACTTATCTTATTCCATACATATCTTACTCTCTACCTATCTTATTCCATGCCTATCTTACTCCGTACCTATCTTATTCCATATTTACACTCAATGCCCTTTTCTTAAACGCTTGACGGCACAGCCCACTACGAAGAAACAGGCTGCAGCGCTTTTTCAATTTCCGCAAGCAGCTTATCCTTTATCGCCGGTTTCAGGAAATAGCCGGCCGGTTTGAGTTTCAGCACGGCTTCTATATTCGCACGGTCATTGATGGCTGTCAGGAAAATAACAGGGATGTCTTTCATCTCTTCATCCGCACGTATCATTTCCAGTGTCATTCTTCCATCGCAAACCGGCATTTCATAATCCAGCAAAATCAAATCCGGCCTTTTCTTTCCGATGGAAGTCATGGCCTGCGCCCCGGAAATGGCAATGGCAACTTCATAATATTCTTCCAGCATGGCTTTCATTGTGCGGAGCGTCGTTCCATTATCATCTACCACCAAGATACGTTTTTTATCTCCGGTTGCCTGTTGTTTGGCTGCCGCTTCCTTTTCCACCTCTTCCCGCTTAAGGCCAAACCGCCTGCATATAGCATCCATAATTGTTGTATTTTCCACCGGACGAACCAGGTTTTCAAACTGGCTTTCTTCATAATATTGAAAAAATTTGCCGCTCTCCTCTTTCGTGCCGATGGTCAGCACCGGAAGCTGTGCATACTGATCGCTTAGCATAAAAAAGATGGACGTGTCAATATCGTATGCGCCAATCAGGCTGATTAATACCAAATCCGGATTGACAATCTTCATCATCCCTTCCAAAACGCCTGCATTTTCCGAGCAAAGCTGTACATGGAAAAATTGCGACAAATATTTATTCATTTCCGTCACTACACTGTTAAATTTCCCTACCAATAAAATTTTCTTCATCCCTATACCCCTTCCCCGCTTCCGGCAGGACATCCCTTCCGCGGCTCCATATTCTGTCTCCTTGTCCATCCCCTCTTGTTACAGTCCGGCCATCTGTCCGTTCAACAGCCCTGCGATGCGTTCCGCTTCCTCCGCATCCAGATTGGTCACTGCTTCTGCAAGCTTTTGCATATTTGATTCCATTCCCTCCGGGTAGTTATATGCCCTTAATTGGCCCACTGCCTCATCTGCCTGGTCAATATCCATCTCCTGCATACTAATCCTTACCATTTCCACAAGAGCCTTTATCACAGAATAGTCCGCCACGCCTTTCCCTGACTCTTCTCCCATTCCAAAAACGCCCTGCAGCTTTTTATGGTAACCGCGCCACTCTTCCAAAAAAACGCCAGTAATGGAACGGACTACATCTATTCTACCATCCTTTGCCGCATATTCCAATATTTTTGCAGCTCCGGCCAATGGCACAATCCCCACAGTGGCCGCCAGGCTCTTCATTGCATGTACTTGAATCCGGTACTGCGCCAAAGCTTCCTGCTCTTTGGCCTGGTCCTTTGCCGCGCCTTCCCCAGTCTGTCCGTTCCCTTCGGCCAGTGCATCCGCCAAACCGCCTGCCAATACGCCGTTTCGTTGTTCCTGCCCATATTCCGCCGTCTGCCAATACGCCTGTTCCAGTTTATCTGCAGCGGAAGCAATCTGGGCATAAAACTCTTTTAGCGTAAACTCTAACAACTCTGCATCCGGCAGATGCAGCCATGCGTACTGCCAGTCCAATCCATCCACCATGGGCAGCCCTTCCAAAAAATCCTCTTGTGCATTTTCCGTCCCTTGCCGCCCTGTCCCGCATAACTCCGTTTCCGGCGGCTGCAATGCACAATTTCCATGTTCTGGCTGCTGCAGTTCCTCCGGCAGCATTTTTTGTATCATACGTTCCAGTTTCTCCGGCGCTACCGGCTTTGAAAGGAAATCGTCAAACCCTTCGGAAAGATATTTTTCCTTTGCCCCGGATACGGCATTGGCAGTCAGTGCCACAATCGGCGTGTCCTGACATGGATGGCCGGAAAGCTCTTTAATCCGGTGAAGCGCTTCCACCCCATCCATGCCCGGCATCATATGGTCAAGAAAAATCAAATCATAACGGTTCTCCTGCACGAACTCCAGACACTGCTCTCCGCTTTCCGCCTCCGTCACCTGGATTTGCGTCCCTTTCAGTAAGTTTCGCAACACCTTCCGGTTCATGGCATTGTCATCCACCACCAGTATCTTCGCTTCCGGGGCATAGAGCTTTGCCGTATAATGATAGTCCTGCGCCATCCGGCGCACCCTGGCCTCAAAATTCCCCACAGGAGTCTCATCCATTATTTTTTGCCCAAGTTCAAAATAAAATTTTGAACCCTTCCCATAGGCGCTCTCCACATGCAGTCTGCTGCCAAGCAGCTCCAGAAGCTGGATGGTAATGCTCATGCCAAGCCCTGTCCCTTCAATATTCCGGTTCCTGTCCTCTTCTATCCGTTCGAATTCCGCCGAAAGCTTGGGCAAGTCTTCCTCTTTTATCCCGATTCCGGTATCCTCCACTTCAAACCGCAACAACTCTTCCCCTTCTTTTTGTCGTCCCATTACCCGCAGCCATACTCCTCCTTCATGGGTGTACTTTACCGCATTGGTAAGAATATTGGTCAAAATTTGACGCAGACGCACATCGTCCCCGTACAGCCTGGACGGGATATCATGGGCCACTTCCACTTCAAACCGGAGATTTTTGTCCTTTGCCCGCTGCGAAGCCATATTCACCAAATCATGAATCAGGCTGCTGATATCATACTCCACCGGGACAATTTCCATTTTGCCCGACTCAATTTTGGAAAAATCCAGGATATCGTTAATCAATGACAATAACGTCTGCCCCGCCATATTAATGTCCATGGCATATTCCCTTATCTGCCGTTCCTTCGTTTCCCGTAAAATCATTTCATCCATGCCAAGCACTGCATTGATGGGCGTACGTATCTCATGAGACATATGCGCCAGGAATTTCCCCTTTGCATCGTTAGCCGCCAAAGCTTCCTGTTTAGCGGCGTCCGCTTCCTTCTTTGCCTGAATCAGTTGCATATTCTGCCGTTCAACCAGTTTTACCTCTTCCTCTAAGAGACGGGCATTCTCCTCTGCGCTTGCCCGGTACTCCTTGGAAAGCTGTAGGACGTGTACGACTGCCATCATAATGCCAAACACCGCCATGCTATACTGTCCTGCCACATTCCCATATGCATCCAGAAAAAAAGTATTCATCATTACATTGGCAATCCCTCCGGCCAGCAGAGCCAGCATAGATAAAACAGACAGCCATGTCTGATACTGGCGGTTCGTATAGTCAAACTGTATCAGGCTTACAATGGCAACCACGCAGACTGTCCCTACGGCAATTGCAGACACATTCCCCATATCCTCCAAATTCCGTATGCCAAACATATGTAACAGAATCTGCACTCCCGCATGGATGCTCATCCCCCAAATTAGCACGGAAAAACGGCGTGGGTACACCATATGAAAATTCCTTTCATAATATAACGTTAAAAATAATGGCAGCAGCAGCACCAAATATTCCTGCATTGCATAGGCTTCCTGCACATTATAAAAAATACTCAGCGTATCCGTTCCAATAAAACAGTAAATCCCGGCCGCCAACCCGGTCAGCCCTAAAAACAATTCCCCCCGCGCCGGCTGGCATGTATAACGCCGAATCAATGCCAGCACAAACATAATAATTGCCATAATGATAATCAGCAGACAGCACCCAATGTCCGCAATGCTGTTTCCAACTATCCCTATAGCCACCACATCCCGCGTTTCGATGCTGGCATTGCCAAATGAAACCTCCGTATCCTGTCCAATGGATACCAGCCCAATGCAAAGCTCCCCATCCTCCAGCATATACGGAAGGTCAACCACATGTTCTCCGGCTCCCAAATGGTTCTCCGCCGTTCCATCTTCCCCGGATATATACTGGTAGATTGGCTCTCCGTCCAACGCAACATACACATCTGCGCCGGTAGCGGAAAAACGCAGCGTCAGCCCTGAATAGTCCGCCTGCATTGTATTCCTGAAAACAAGCGCCTGCCCTGCCCTGCATTTCCCTGTATACGGCAAAGCCGCCTCCTGTCCTTTGCCATTGGCAAACGCCTCTCTTCCATCCTCCTGTACCGCATCAAAACTTCCCGGCTCTTCCCCGGACGGCTCCAAACCCTCCAAGGAAACCATCACCCAGCTATCGTTCAGGCCAAGCGCAATCTGATCCGGAAAAAACATATCCTCAGTTCCATCTTGAAACCGGAACAACGCTATCACCATAAATACAAGAATCAAAAAAATCGTAATCCCTGCCAGTTTCCGTAAGTTTTTCATCTAAATTCCCTTTCTTAAGTTTTCATTCCGGCCTCATCTGCTTACCGCTTCGTTGCCATAGCAAAAACGCTTTTGCTGGAAGACTTTTCAAACCGTATCTTCCTTTATATTACCACATTCCTTTTCAATCCTCAATCCAGTGTTCCCTCCAGGCCGAAATTAAAATGTCACGCCAATTAACCAAAAAACAAGAAGGAAGTATGCTCCCATGCATCACCCCTAATGCAATGGTTACATACTTCCTTCCTCCCGTGCCATTCATTTATTTAATATGTAATGTCGCAGACCGTCTAACCCTACGGCACCCAAACGATTTCTTGCCATGTCCAAAACTTATTCCAACCAGGCAGTGTCTTACGCCTGCCGCTTCCGCTATTTAAAAATACATCCCCTCAGATGTTTCTGACATTCAGCACACATACCGTGGATTATCCCTTCTACGGCATACTACATATTCCGCATACCACCGCTAACGCCCTTTTTTAGAGCATTAACATTTATCACAACAACTTAACCAGCCAAGAGGGATACTACGCGCAAAACGGAAAACTAAATTCCCGCTTTCTCTCTGGCTGAGGAAACGTCCTTTTTACTTTTCTTCTTTATTCATTGACTTCTTTTTTAATTTTTTATAAATTTAGCTCTATAAGTATAAAAAATTGTTGAAAAATAATCCGCCATATCCTATAATATTCTTACTATTACTTATATATGCTTCTGCTTTCCCTCCTGTCTCCTCCCTTTATTCATATTTATTATACGATATTTCCCCCGCACTTTGCGGTACCAATATCATAGGAAACAGGAAAAACGGCATCGGAAAAGTACCGAAAAGTAGCTAGTGAGGTGATACCTTTGACAAAGCAGGAATTAGCAAGGAATTTTTCACTCAATGTGGAAAAAGAACGGATTCGGCTCGGTCTGACGCAGGCGGAAATGGCTAAAAAGCTGGAGCTTTCCCTTTCCGGCTATAAAAAAATGATTTCCGGGGAAACCACCAAAATTGATACATATACCGCTTTCCTTATGTATGACCTTTACGGAAAATGGCTCTTTGAAATGATAGGCCATCCTGTCCATGTCGCAGACACTTTGAGCAAGATGAAGCGCCTGACCGAGAGCCAGCTGCGCTTTATCTCCGCTATTGTAAATATGGAATATGACTTTCTGGCAGAGCAAGACGCCCCTGACGAATATATTTCCGTTATCGTCCCTACCGGCAATATGCAGGATGGCATGATCTTCGACTCCGCCAATGTCATTAAAGTCAATGCGGCCATCTACCGCAAAAGGTTCGGTGACGCCCTGCACTTTGGAATCAAAATCACATCCAGTCATTTGCACCCGGTCTATACCAAAGGCGATGTCATCCTGATTTCCCAAAATCCTATCCGGGACGGTGACACAGGCATCTTTATCAATAAGGACGACGGCTGCGTCTATATCCGTAAATT
Source organism: uncultured Lachnospiraceae bacterium (assembly GCA_910578405.1). Classification (GTDB taxonomy): domain Bacteria; phylum Bacillota; class Clostridia; order Lachnospirales; family Lachnospiraceae; genus Kineothrix. The sequence goes on from CAJTQO010000063.1 coordinate 11,526, forward strand.
CCATCAGGCAGAACCTTGCCTTTTGGAGCCCATCAACGGCTTTGGCAAGCCATTCTACGTAAACAACAGCAACCCACAGGAAATGGAAAAATGGATTAAACTAGTGTAATGTCTGATTGATAAATATGGTAATATTCAAAACTCGTATTAACTG
>CAJTQO010000064.1 GCA_910578405.1 uncultured Lachnospiraceae bacterium
TATTCCGGCTGTAACTGCCTGATAGTAAACAATACTTTTACTGTCAGGCTTTTTAGTGCCATAAAAGTGTAGTAGTTAAAGAGTAATTAACTCTGACATCTACACTTATTTTATTATAATAGGGGAAGCAGTTGGTATGGCATGGGCTTTTTTGGATTTTTAACATCCGTCAATAAAACCGTCAACCAACCCCTTATTATAAATATTCGCTTAGGCAGGTTGACACTCTATGAGCGCTTTCGTGTAACGAACTAAACTGAATCGTAATAAGTGTGGATGGTTTTACTGATTGCTAATAAAAAATTACCAGGACAGGAGATTATTATGATCAGCGTAGGAATTGATGTGGCAAAAGGGAAAAGTACGGTATGTATACTGAAACCTTATGGGGAAATTGTCAGCAAGCCGTTTGACATCTCCCATGTAGAAAAGGATTTGGGGGAACTTGCGGCTATGCTTCTAAGGTTTGATGATGAAGTAAAGGTTGTTATGGAGGCAACTGGCATTTATCCAAAGAAGTTGATGCAACTCTAAGCATAATCTTATCACGAATGCAGGAATTAGCAAAGAGCCTGCCGGAATATTCCGTTGTGAGGGGAATGGGAGGCGTGGGAGAAGTTCTGGTACCAAAGTTAATTGCTGAAATTGGTGACGTTAGAAGGTTCCATAGCGGAAAGGCTTTAATGGCATATGCGGGAATTGATACGCCGCCTTATGAATCGGGGCAATTTGTTGGTTCTAATCGAAAGATAACTAAACGTGGATCGGCGGCTCTGCGTAAAGTCGGCTATGAAACCATGAGGTGTATAAAAACGCACCCAAGACCAGATGATCCAGTTTACCAGTATATAGTCAAAAAAGAAGCTGAAGGCAAGGCAAAAAAAGCCGCTAAAATAGCAAGGCTGAATAAGTTTCTCAGAATATATTACGCACGAGTTAAAGAAGTCTATACGGATATAAAATAAATATCAAAATGAAAGACTGCAAAAAGGCTGCCTAAATGACAGTCTATTTGTTGTACCCAGTTTTATAAAAGAAAAATATTTTAAAAACCTGCAAAAAACTATTGACTTTTCTTAGCAGGTTTTATTGCCATTTTTTAGCCACGGTATAATGCTGTGGCTTTTTTGACGGATGGGATCAGGAGGGATTCTTATGGAATTTACGGAAATGGAAAAACGGATGCTGTACCAGACAGAGGGAAGCTTGGTGCGCAGCGACGGGTGGGAAGGATTCTGCGCCAGGAGTTCCAGTTTATTTTTTAGCTGTTTCTTTTCCTGGGCGGTCAGCCCTTTAAAATGCTTCTGGAAACGTGGCGTAAAGGTAAATTCGTATGCCATCAGTCTGCCTCCAATTTATCAAACAAAGCGTCCACGCTGTCAAAAACGGGCTGCTCCCCGGAGGCAAGTCTTGCCTTTACACCGTTGATTTCCTCTTTCAGCTCATTCAGATATTTTTTTGGATAGACAGCAACCGGCATAAGGCAGATGGAGCCGTCCTTTTCAAAGATGTCCAGTTTGTCGCCTTCCGACAAGCCGAGCTTTACAATGATCTCCTTTGGAATTGTGATCTGTGCCTTCTGGCGAAGTTCAGCAAGCAAAATATCAGCTCCTTTCTGTATTTGGCCCCTTGCTTTGGGGTATATAGGTATTGGGTTTTAAAGTGAGAAATTCTAATTTTCTTACTTATAGTATATCCGCTTTCCCAGGAATATGCAAGGGGATAAAAAATTTACAAATAAAATATGGGAGAGGTTTTTTGTGCAACGGGGGATGAGGACTTTATCCGGGACAATTCTTGGTTTTTCACCGGTATATGGATTGGGCATATCCGGGAGTTTGCTGGATAGAATAAAAAGAGCGGCAGAATGGCTAATGTTACAGTGATATCGGCGACCAGGAACCTGCATACCGGGGTAAGGAATTACGCGGTGGCGAAGCGGAAGACCGCCGGATACGCCCGCGTCAGCACAGATAGCGAGGAGCAGCTCACCAGCTATGAGGCGCAGGTGGATTATTATGCCAATTACATCAAGTCCCGACCGGAATGGGAATTCGTAAATGTGTATACGGACGAAGGCATCAGCGCGACTGACATGAGGCACAGGAGCGGATTCAACCAGATGGTGCAGGATGCACTGGACAGGAAAATCGACCTTGTCGTCCCCAAGTCGGTGTCAAGGTTCGCAAGAAACACAGTGGACAGCCTCACCAAGGTCCGGGAGCTGAAGGAGAAAGGCGTGGAGGTCTATTTCCAGAAAGAGAACATCTACACGCTGGACTCCAAGGGCGAGCTTCTCATCACCATCATGTCTTCGCTGGCGCAGGAGGAGTCCCGCTCCATGTTGGAAGATACCAGCAAATCGGAATTCTACGAATTCGGTTGTCGGCATAGCGCGTGCCTCACATTAATTTACCTAAGTTATTCTTTTTTTGATTTCCTTCGCTCTATTATTTCTAATATGTAGTATGTTTCAGCAATATATAATCCCGTGATTGCTATATATTCTGTAAATAAGTCGAGATAGTCTTCATCTACACTGACCCTTAATTTCTTTTCTTCACCGTGCTGTCTGGTATTATTTTGCCCTTCAGCGCCAGAAATACTTTCAGCATCTATTGAACCATTTTCTACATTTTGATTGTAGTACTCAATGGCTTCTTGCGCCTGCATCTGTCCTATTGCGCATTTTGGATTTAAAAGAGAGCATTGTTTACCGCATCCAGTACAAATTAGTCTTCCAAGGTAATCTTCCTGACTTTCTCCTTCTTGAATTGTTTCGGAAATTTGCTGTTTTTTTCCTTTCCTTTTCCATACTGCATATCTCTATTTGGTTGAACATTCCTAAATTCATTTTTATCTGCCGATGAAAAATCTGGTTTGACCATATCAGGTCTCATTGTTTTCATTGATGAATCCCAAAGCAATCTTCTGCCAATATCTCTCTGAAATGAAAAAACAACTCCCAGAACAGCAAGCAGACCTGCTATAATTCTTGAAACAACCTTTATTCCTTTGGTTCCCTTGTTCATTTCAAATAGATTACACATACGCAAGAGAATGCCCTTCCAGTGACATCCAATATGAAGGCTTATAATGATTAAGCCTAGATATGCGCTAAATGTATGTAACCAGCTTGTAAACCTGCTTCCCTGTAAACCTACGAACGAAAACACGTTCTTCGAAATAAGCGCCGAGGTTATTGCAAGCGCAATAACATCAAAAAACAGTAATATATCAGTCAAGAACAACAATGCACTCCTAATATTGGAAAAAGAATTCTTCGCAATTTTACCAAAATGTTTGAACCAATGGTCATTCAGAATTAAGTGAATGATAAATAGAATAAACATGAATATACCAATATATTCATGCCATAAATTTCCCGTTAATTGATACCCCATGCATAATACTAAACCTACGTACATCACGGAATCCACAATTGGCTTTATTCTGTTCTTCACAATTCAACTTTTCCTTTCATTCCAAGAATATAAATTGATTGTATTGAAAGTTTGTGAAAAAGTAATGTATATAGTATGTTTGTTTTGTGAACAACAGACACAAATTTTATATAGCGCCCTGATTTGTTATTGTCTGACTTTCTTATCCAAAACTCTTTATTTTATTATCACGTTTTTGAAATCCATATTCAGTAGTTACTATATCCATTTTATTTTTTGGGTTGAAATAGTTAATTATAGATGAAATCAACGCTGTCCTGTTTGCGTCTCAATCAACAGTGGGAAATATTCTAATTGTCTTTATATGGAAATTATATCCATCAGCAGAGAATGTGAGCTTAATCCAATAGCAAAAGTTTTATCACAATATGGTAACTTTTCCGGCATTTCCAAGTGACGGTGGAAGTATAAAAGAGGATATTCCTGGCGCTGGCCTAACGACAAGGGTTGTTCAGCCTACAACATTTGCGGAAGATAAACGATAGGATTTTTTTTTCACAAAGAACTCGACAATTTCTCGTTGATAGAGCTGATTTAAAATCGTAATAATCCTTTGGGTGCAAAAATAACGATAGCCTTGTCAAAAAATAGGCTGTCGTTAAAGTTTACACTTAGGAATATTGAAAGTGCGGCAATTTCAATGCAAAAAACGATAGCCGCCCATGAACAGGTGCATTTGCCATTCTGAAAAGTGTTGATTTTAAGGCGTTTACGGTAAATGTAAAAACGATAGCGCCCATTTTAAAATCACATCAATCTAGATACATAACATGGCTTGCGTACCACAATTTGATACAATGCACCCAAGCATGAGTTTGGGTGCAAATTTTAACGATAAGAATTTTAGGCATCTATCGGAAAAATATCCGCAGGCGTATGAAAATATCGCAACACAAAGGTCAAGCAGGCTGATTTCTTTTGTATATCAGTGGTGGCATTCCATAATATTTCTTGAAAGTTTCGCAGTAATAGCTTGCCCCGCTAAAACCGTATTCATAGGCTATGTCAGCGATGCTGCTGTTTGAGTCAAGCAGCATGGAAAGGCTTTTCCGCAGCCTGAGCTTCGTGGTATAAGTGATAGGAGTATCGCGCAGATACTTTTTAAAGAGCAGGGAACATTTACTTTTACAGCAGGCGCCGGACAGGGCAATATCTGCCAGAGTGATGTGTTCCATGTAGTGTTCCTCTATGTAGGTCATCATGCTTCTGAGGGAAGACAGGTCGGTAGATTCCGGTTTCCGGGTCTGGCTTCCAATGTCAAGATTTTCATACAATATTTTCATGAGCATAAAATAATCTTCCATCAATTCAAAATAGGATAACGGTTCTGCGGGGTCTTTGCCAAAAGAGTCATAAATCTCATCCAGTTTTTCCATGACGGATGACATCCAGCCATTCCGGCTAAGGTACAGGTAAGGGTATGCTGAGTTTTCAGTGACAGGCTCAATATAGTTCTGGTAAAACCAACCGTTCACCTGCAATAATTCCGGGGAGAGCAGGATGCAGACGAATTCGCATTCGTTATGTTCCGCAGAAAAGCCATAATGGAGCTGATAGCTGTTTACCATGATTCCGCCGCCTTCCTCCAGTTCAATCAGCCGGCCGTTTACATTATAGGTCATAGTTCCCCTTTTTATCAGAATAAACTCCAGATCTTTGTGCCAGTGGCTGACGGAAGAATAGTCCGGATAGGAGGAAAGGAGTCCATATACCACATAGGCGGGGAACAGAGGGTTATTATATGCAACCGTTTCAGAAGAATCTGAATTGAACACGGAGCAGTATTTTGTGTTGTTATCCATAAAATCACCTCATAAATGGAAGATTGTTATATAAAAATAGAGAATACTGGATGATTTTAATGCAAAAACCTGATATTGTCAAATAAAGAAATATCAGGCGGATGGAAAGATGAAAGAGAAAAAATCGTGTGATTTTACAAAAAAGCTGTTGACGCTTGTGCAGGTGTTTTTTGTGCAGGAGGGGATTCCAAATTTGGTTTTCTGTGTAATACGGTGACCATGTGGTGTATTACCGTGCCGCTTGGACTTCTTACGGCATTTATGCTGAAACTTCCAGTGTTGGCTGTATATTTTATTGTCAATCTGGATGAGATTATAAAGCTTTCGGCAGTGTACCGTCATTATAAAAAATATAAATGGGTCAAAGACCTTACGGTGTATTATGGAGCGGAATGAAAATTAAAAAAAGGATACAGATTGGAATTGTGGTAATATAAAACAGCGAAAACGGAGGATAATGAAAATGACAGAACAGGAAAAAATGAAGAACGGCTATTTATGGGGTGATGACGAGGAGAATATGGCGCTGCAGGCGCAGGCAAAAAAATTTGTGCGGCAGTTCAATGCATTACCGCCGGAGGACATGGACGGACGGGCTGCGCTCCTTCCTAAACTGTTCGGAGAGGTCGGGAAAAATGTCTGGATTGTGCCACCGCTTACGGCTGCGGTTGGTAAATATGTTTCGATTGGAGACGGCGCTTATGCAAACATGAACCTGACCTTGATTGATGACTGGAAAATTACAATAGGGAAAAATGTTCTGATTGGCCCTAATGTGACGTTGTGTACAACAGGGCATCCGGTTCATCCGATGCACCGGGCAGATGGTATGTATTCTTTCCCTGTCACGATTGGCGATAATGTGTGGATTGGTGCAAACGTGGTTGTCCTGCCGGGGGTTACAATCGGGGAAAATTCCGTAATCGGGGCGGGGTCAGTCGTGACAAAGGATATACCGGCAAATGTGATAGCATTCGGCAGTCCCTGTAAGGTATACCGGGAAATCAATGAGCATGACGAGGAATATTATTTTAAAGACAGGCGGTTCGACAACCAACCGGAGAAGTAATGCAGGGAGGATGATTGAAAATGGATATGACGAACAGACAGTGCCGGGATGCAGGCATGGCTTAAATTTCGGATGATATGGTTTTTGAGGAGCAGCTTATATGCAGGAAAATTTGCAGAAACTGAATTTTATGGACCGCTCGGATTTTGCTGGAATTAAGGAAACAGTGAAGGAGCTTTTCGGCAAATCAGAGGATGCTTTTGTAAAACCGCCGTTTTACTGCGATTATGGGAAGCACATCGAGGTGGGAAAGAATTTCTTTGCAAATTATAACTGTACGCTTTTAGACGTGGCAAAAATCAAGATAGGCGGTAACTGCCAGATGGCCTTTAATGTGGCAATCTATACGGCGGGGCATCCGATTCATCCGGTCAGCCGCAATTCGGCATATGAGTATGGTAAGGAAGTGACGGTAGGGGATAACGTATGGTTCGGGGGAAACACGGTGGTATGCCCCGGCGTACACATAGGGGATAACGTGGTGAGCGGCGCCGGCAGCGTGGTCACAAAAGACATCCCGGACTGGTGTATCGCGGCAGGCAATCCATGCAGGGTTATCCGGAAGATTACGGAAAAGGACAGACGAAAACTGTTCCGTGACGAGGCGATAGACGGGGAGGCATGGCAGGATATTCTGGAGCGGATGGATTTTTAGAATGAAAGGGTGGAAGGATATGTTTTCAGATTATCACGTACATACAGAATTCAGCGACGATTCGGTATATCCGATGGAGCAGGTTGTCAGGGATGCCATAGACAGGGGAATGGACGAAATCTGTTTTACAGACCATGTGGATTATGGCATTAAGCAGGATTGGGACTGTGGGAAGCCAATGTTGTATCGGGGAGAGGAACCGCTTGCCAATGTGGATTATCCGGTATATATTGCCAGGCTCAAAGAATTGCAGGAAAAATACAGGGAGAAAATTCGGATAAAGATTGGAATTGAGTTTGGCATGCAGGTACATACCATTCCGTTATACAGGGCGCTGTTTCACAAATATCCTTTTGATTTTGTGATTCTGTCTGTTCATCAGGTGGATGACCGGGAATTCTGGACACAGGATTTTCAGAGAGGGAAAAGTCAGAAGGAATATAATGAGAAATATTACGAGGAAATGCTGAATGTCATAAGGGAATATCGGGATTACAGTGTGTTAGGGCATATGGACCTTATTGCACGGTATGATGAGAAAGGCGAATATCCGTTTGAAAAAGTAAAACCGATTCTTTCAGAGATATTGAGAACCGTGATTTCGGATGGCAGGGGAATAGAGTTCAATACATCATACCATCGGTATGGGCTGAAAAATACAACACCTTCTATGGATATATTAAAGCTGTACCGGGAGTTTGGAGGCGAAATCATCACGATTGGCAGTGACAGCCACAAGGCGGAACATTTAGGGGCTTATATAAAGGAGGCCGGACATCTGCTGAAAGAGCTGGGGTTTCAGTATTTCTGCACCTATGAAAAACAGCGGCCGATATTTCACGGATTATAAAGAGGTTTTGGGAAATGGATGAAACAGATGGTGAGTTTGCCAGTAATAAACGGGAAAAAGAGTTGTATGGGGAAGTTCCTATCCAGATGCGCTGCCTCATAGCGAGGCAGCCAACATTGGTTGCGTTTCTGGTTGGAGCGGTTGAAAAGAATATTGGGAATTGTGAGATTTCCACTTGCCTGGTTTTCCGGCGCGGAGCCAGCTAAATATGAATACGATTTTGGCTGCTGTATATGTTTGGAGTTGCCAGTGTATGATGAAGCTGGCAATGTTACATTGAACGCCGCTTTTAGAGATGGCGGTTAATGGCCGTCTGAACGGATATCTTTCCGATACATTATGAGACAGATTGCCGTTAAAACTGTTTCTACAACAGGCTGTGCCGCAATGACGCCATTTAGCTTCCAAAAGTAATTCAAAAGAACGACGCCTGGGATAAACAGCGCTGCATTTCTTAAAATAGTAATGGTAAGTGACTTAATTGCTTTTCCTAATGCCTGGAAATAACTTGTCACCATATTGATTACCCCAAGCATAGGGGCTGACAGGCAAAGGATTTTCAAAAAATAACCTGTTTGTTCAATTAAAACGTCGTCTTGCAAAAAAAGTGCGGCAAGCGTTTTCCCCCAAAGCATAAAGACGGCAGTAAATGCCAAGCCCATGCCAATGCCATATAGCGTGGTGCATTTTACAAGCTCAGACATTCGCTTTTTTTCATTTCCTCCATAACAATAGCCTACTAAGGGGGCAACGCCCTGAGACAATCCTACGGATAATAAAATGGGAACCATGTCAAGTTTATATGCGATTCCGTAAGAAGCCACTGCGTCAGAACCATAAATACTGATATAATTGTTAAGAACAATATTGGATACACTCATAAGAACTGTAATGAGCGCCCCCGGAATGCCGATGCTTACAACATTACGGACCATTTCTGCATTTGGCGAAAAGCGTTTAGGCGTCAATGGGTTTTCCTTACATCCTTGCCGAATCAGGCAGACGAGGTAATATACCGTTGCGCATACAAATCCGAAAGAAGTTGCAAGCGCTGCGCCTGCTGTTTCCCATCCCAGGATAGCGATAAAAACATAATCCAATATTATGTTGATGCCATTTCCAAGAACCAATCCGATAGCGCCTTCTTTGATTAAGCCAACGGAACGGAATAAATGCACGAATCCATTTGCCAGCATAATAAAGGGGGCGCCTATGAAAATCCATTTCAGATAATCACAGGTAAAGGCAATATTATCTGCATCTGCGCCGGATATTTTTGCCAATGGCTGTAAAAATGCCAGACCTAAAACAAGCGTAACCATGCCTGCGATGGCCATTGCGTATATGCAAAAATACATAGTGGCGTTGGAGTCTTCTTTTTTTCCTTCTCCTAATAACCTGGCAATAACGCTGCTGCCTCCCATGCCAAAAATAGAGGCGATTGACATAATAATAAGCAATATTGGCGCGCACAAAGTGACTGCGGCGATTGTCGCGGGTTCCTTTGTTAAAGAAACAAAAAACGTGTCGGCAATATTGTAGATAAGAGTGGTGAGCTGCCCTAACATAGCAGGCAATCCAACTCTCATAATTGCTTTGGAGCTATTTTTTTCTTCATAAACGGATGTCACTTTTTCTTTCCCTCCCTTGTGTTTTTTGTCATTATAAGGTAATATAAAGTAAAAAAACAAGACATATGTCCTGTATAGGGGGTAGTGTGAAAAATAAATTTTTCACACGGGATTTTGGTAAGAATGGAGGGTTTTATGGAAAAAATATATGAGAAAAAGAAAATCACGGACTGCATTGCGAACAGCAAATACCATGAGGCCCTTCATTCACTGGATGCAGAGTATTATTTGATAAAATATGAAAAAGGAGAATTTGTGAGTTCGCCTTTTCAGGAGGAAAATTTATTTCAAATTGTGGAACAGGGTTCCATAGACATTTACGTTATTCGTGAGGATGGCACGCGTTATTCCCTGTCAAATGAAACGGCTGATTATTTTCTCGGAGACATGGATATTTTTTATCCGAAAAACAACAACGTTTATGCCCAGGCAGCCGAAAATCTGACTTGTATCTCCTTTTCCATTGACCAACACAAAGAGCTGCTGCTTTCCAATAACAAGTTCCTGGCGCTTATTTGCAACAGCCTTTCAGCGAAGATGGGAGCTATGACTGTTATGGAAGCCACTCCGGCTTCTCTTACGGAACGGGTTATGTCCTATATGAAGTATAAATGTTATGATGAAACTTTAAAAGGAATAGAACAGGCTGCCTTTCATCTTCATTGCAGTGCAAGACAGCTTCAAAGAATTATGAATCAAAGTGAAGCGGCAGGATTAGTCAAAAAGCTGGGGAAAGGGACATATAAGCTAACGCAAATCCAATGATGCCTGCTCACTATTTTTCATAATTTTTCATATAGTATGGAAGGTTTCAGCGGGTTTTTAAAGGATGGCATGCCCTTCCTTTTCCAGTCTTTCTTTTTGCGTTTTTCCAGCCGGGATGTTTTGCATGTTGTTCCCTGTTTGCTTTTGGAGTTTCCGAATAAGGCATTTGAGCCTGAAATAGTGGCTTGGCTTAAAGGAAAAAGGTTGTAAATGAGTAATGTCATGAATTTAGGTTTTCCTAAATGGCGCGAACCATAGACTTCATCCGGGTACGCTTTTGGCTCATGGCAGATGCAGCGGCGCTAAGGTTTCCTAAGTATGGCGATTCAGGGCGTGCGCTTTTCAACAGCCTGCAGCGAGAAAAAGTTTAAGTTAATGAAATTGTGAAAACAACTGTGTAAATGAGACAGTTTCGAAAATAGAATATAGCTGTTTTGTTCCGGTTGTGGTATACTATTTTACGAATGGGGAAATGGAGCGTATAAAAAAAGCGGTTTTGGGAAGAGAATATGACGCATAACTCTCCGGAGAATAAATTTTCACCAGCAGGCTGACAAAATATCCGGCGCTGGAAGTGTGATTGCTGTTCGGATGGAGTGCGAGAGAGGAAGAGGTAAATATGACGGAAAGAGAGAAGATGCTGGCAGGGGAGCTTTATGATTGCGGCGATTCGGAATTGTTAAAACAATGGCATAAAGCGAAAGATTTAATGAGGGATTATAACCGGACGGATTCTGCGGATGCAAAAGAAAAAGGACGTATTCTGCGGGAATTGCTGGGAGGGCAGGGGGATAATTTGTGGATTACGGCTCCTTTTTATGTGGATTATGGCAATAATATTTATTTTGGCAATAACTGTGAAGTGAATATGAACTGTACTTTTTTAGACGATAATGAAATCCGGATTGGGAATAATGCGCTGATTGCCCCCAATGTGCAGATTTATACGGCTTTTCACCCGGCAAATGCAGTGGAGCGGTTTGGGGAACCGAAAGAGGACGGTTCCTTTGCGTTTTGCATAACCCAGACCGCTCCGGTTCGCATCGGGGATAATGTATGGATTGGGGGAGGGGCTATCCTTATGCCGGGCATAACGATAGGGAATAATGTGGTGATTGGCGCCGGAAGCGTTGTTACAAAAGACATTCCCGACGATGTGGTAGCCTATGGGAGTCCTTGCCGGGTGATAAGGGCAAACAAATAAAATAGCCCCGGGAATGTGTTAGCAGCATATCGGCAAGCTTAAATGGGTGGGGTATAACTAGAGCGTGTTTGAAAATTCATTTCCCCAATCTGCACGCCCCACTTTGCGTGATATTTGCGCCAAATTTAATCAACGTA
>CAJTQO010000065.1:0-8055 GCA_910578405.1 uncultured Lachnospiraceae bacterium
GTATGTCACAATTTGTGGGAGACTAAGAGCATGAATGCTCTGCCAAAGGAAGGGCATATAACCTGCATTTAACGCAAATATCACGTAAAGTTTGGCGTGCATTGTCAGGGAGGAATGTCCAAACCCGCTCTAATGCATCATCCGCCGTCTTTTCCAGGTGTGCCCTACTCCAATACGTCAAACCATGCCCCTTTTGCCCAAGGACTTCCCACATCGCATCTTCCATGGTGGTACTGTCTGTCCACTGTCCCATCCTCTTTCTCTTCCGAAACCTGCAGTTTCATTCTGCTTGTTCCAGTCTCTGAAAACTGCTCCAGAATTTCCATTACTTTCGCAATATCTTCTTCCCTGGCTTCCTTCATTTTACAGCCTCCTATTCCAGTTCCACTGTAACATAGCCCGATGCGCATTCCCTTCGGAGAATATCTGCCCTTCATGCCTGGCTGCTTTTTCTCCGGCACATCCCGCTATTCCGCTTTCTTTCCCGTTCCGCCTCAACATGACTATCATCCAGTGTGCGCAGCATCAGAAGCTTCTGATTTTGTCGCTACCGTCATCTATTGTTTTATCTATTTTCTTTACGATAATATAATAATTATAACTGTCATTCACCTGCACGCAGACGCGATCCCCTTCTTTATGCCCAAGCAAAGCCTTTCCAATGGGCGACTCTGTGCTGACCAGCCCTTCCAGGGAATTGCCGCGCATCGTTGTTACAATCTTATAGGTTTCCATTGCGCCGTCTTCTTCAAACTGTACCTGCACTGTATTATTTACCCCGATTTCATCTGCCCCTGACTCATCGGAAATAATCTCTGCCGTTTTTATCATCCGCTCCAGGAAACGAATCCGGCTTTCATTTCGATTCTTTTCCCGCTTAGCCGCATAGTATTCAAAATTTTCGCTCAAATCCCCCTGGGCCCGCGCTTCTTTGACTGCCTCCAGCGCCTCTTTGCGTACGACCAACTTTCTGTATTCAATCTCTTCCTCCATCCGTTTAATATCATTTTCCGTCAACTGATTATGCATACCCTACTCCTCCCCTTCCCGCAAAGCAGGAAGCTCCCACTTCCGTAGCTCCTGTTCCGCAAAAAGCCTGTTTACCGCTTCCCCATACTCGCACAGTCTGGACGCCTTTTTTATCTTTTTCCAATACTTTTCATAATTAGTAAAAAGACAGGCCATATAAGACCATAATTCTTTCATTTTAAATAAAAGATTCGTATCCCCCGACAGTTCCTCCCGGTAAGCTTCAAACAGGCAGTCATGGAAAGAACGCGCTTTTTCTTTGTCCGGCGGATAAAAAGCCGGAACGTACACGGCCCCCTTTGCCTTTGCCTCCGCTTGCCTTTCCCATTCCCTGGCCTGCTGCGCCAGGGCCGGGTTTACTAACAGCCCTCTGCCAAGCATCACTTTCCCTACTGTGGGAAATTCCTTCCGGAATTTTACATAATCCGCCAAAGTAAAAATATCCCCATTATAGCACAGAGGATTTCCGCTCCTACGCACCGCCTCTGCAAAAATCCCCCAGTCCGGCTTATTTTTGTAAAAATCCTTCCGCACCCTTGGATGGACAATCAGCTCTTGCAGCGGATAACGGTTATAAACCTCCAAAATACGGTAAAATTCTTCCGGCGAAGATATCCCTACCCTGGTTTTCACCGATACTTTCACCTCCGCTTTTGCAAACACCTGAGCAAAAAAGGCATCCAGCCCCTCCAAATCCCCAAGAAAACCTGCCCCCTTCCCCTTTGACACTACCGTACCAGAAGGACAGCCCAGATTCAGGTTGACTTCCTCGTACCCATACTCCTCTTTTAATTCCCTGGCTGCGCGCAAAAAGAAATCCGCCCGGTTCGTCAATATCTGCGGCGTTACATACAAGTCTATGTTGTGTTCCCGCAAAATATCCTTCTTTTCCTTTGGATTCAGCGCCCGGTTCTCGTTTGGCGACAGAAACGGCGTAAAATATTTATCCATTCCCGGAAAAAATTTTTGATGGGCGTTGCGGTAAATATATCCCGTTATCCCCTCCATCGGCGCAAAATAAAATTCCATCCTGCCTCCTGTTTCGGTTTTCTTCCAATTTTTCCACTAGAGCGTGTTTGAAAATTGCTTTCCGGCAGATGTACGTCACAATTTGTGGAAGATTTGCGCCAAAGGAAGGGCGTATCCCCTGAATTTGACGCAAATATCACACGAAGTGGGGCGTGCATTGTCAGGAAGGAATGTCCAAACACGCTCTAGTTTACATTCATATGTCCAATGTCCTTTAGAAGATAGCACACATAGTTGGAAAGTTCAATATCTTTTTGTATTTGCGGCGTTCCCTTATAACCTTATGCCGCTCACTCCAAAAATGCCCTGATACAGCTTTTTTCTTTTGAGTTGTCTAAAACAGCATGGAAAACAGAAGCAAAATACTGCCCCATTCCTTCTTCCAGAAGCTCTCTCCACCAAACCGCCACTTCCTGAGGGTCATTTCGGAATACGCCGCATCCATAGGCTCCAAGCGCCAGATGCTTTGCCTTTTGCTCCGCGAAAATCCCCAAAGCCAGCTTCATTCTCCGGCGCATAGTCCTTTTGGCCTCCTCCACATCTTCTCCCTTCAAAATCACTTGTCCCATATTGACTGCCGGCAGGGTCAGCACAGAAGCTTTTACAGGCGTTTCCACTAACCGAAATCTCCCGTCACGGAAAAACACCACTTCCGGCGAATATATTGCATAGTCCAGATACATCATTGATTTGTAAGCCCGGTTTTCTTTGTAATACTCTTCATGCGCCGTCAATGTCGGGTAAAGGGAACTGGACACTGCCAGACTCTCCTCCTGCGCTTTGGCTCCGTTTAAAAAGCCGCCTCCCGGATTCTTTGCGCTTGCAAAATTCAATACGCCAATCTCTGCTTTTCCTTCCTCCGCCAATATACGGACAGCCTCTACCGTAGAAATATTTTCAACCCTTGTCTCTGGTCTATCGCATCTTGCGCATACATGGTATTTTTCAAGAATCTTCTCTCCCTCTGCCGGGGAAATCAATATGCTGCGTTCGATGGACTGCTCGATGGCGTCCTTTATTATCCTCTTTGGATTCGCTGCTTTTCGTCCCGCTTCCATTGGAACGGTCGGCTCATAGTATCCCTGGTTCAAAATTTTTAATGTTTCTTTCGCCATTGCTTTTCTATCCATAATTTATCTCCTCGCGCCTGGCAGAAATTTTAAATCCGTTTTACAATCTCCAATGCAATATAAAACTTATCCATATTGTGGTTAGCGTCCTTCAGACCTTCCTTCTCATACGCAGCTTCCGACAACACATCTCCCGTTACAAGAAAATCATATAATTCAAAACCATGGAAATCGCAAACGGACTGCACGCCCGCCAATTCCATTTCCACCGCAATGCAGCCTTCTTTCTGCCGCAAAGCAACCTGTCCTGCCGTTTCACGCAAAAACGCGTCCGTAGTCCATACTCTGCCTTCCACATAGGGAAGACGCAGCTCCTCAAAAATGGCGGCCATCTTTTTGCTATTCTTAATTGTTATGTAATCACTTGGCGGCGCATAATGATAAGACATCCCTTCATCTCTGTAGGCTTGGGTAGGGATTACAAATCTTCCCTGCGTTTTTTCCTTATTGAGACTCCCCGCAGAGCCAAACATAATAAACTTCTCAGCGCCAGTCAGCCAATTTGTCTCTATGCAATACTCGGATGCGCCCGCAGAGCCGATTGCAGACAAATAAAAGGCAATGTCTTTTCCTTCCTGGGTGAATTTATAAATGGGAACCAATCCGTTCGCCGCATTGATTTCCACGATTTTCGTACAGGGATACGCATCCAGAATTGCCTCATAAATTTCTTTGGAGAAAAGGATGAGACAAGTATCGAGCATCCTTTTCCTTTCCCCATAAAAATCCTTCAGCGTAAATATAGGCATTGTTTTATTATCAAATGAATCCGTAATCATTATCTTCCTCCTCTCTCAATATGCTTTCCATACTCATTCCTATTTAAACTTTTAGACATACCCATTATACTCGTTCAAACAAATTGTGGCAACCAAACAAATCCACTCCATATCTCTTAGTAAAAACCACAAAATTTTTTCAAGGCGTTCCTGCGCTTGCTTTTGCATGTTATGCTTTGATTTGATATTCGGCATAAAATCAACTCTACGGAGCGTAGAGCCAATAAATGGAGAAATCTCTATGGTGGCTATGCATTTCATTTGCCCTGCTGTTTGGCCTATTAGGCTCCGTTGCCCGGACAAATCATTGCCCAGACAAATCATTGTCTGCACAAAACATTGTCTGGACAAATGCTTTGGGACAAGCGCTTCTCGACAAACTCTTCTGCACATGCGCTTCTAGACAAACTCTTCTGCACAAACGCTTTGGGACAAACGCTTCTGCACATGCGCTTCTCGACAAACGCTTCTGCTCAAACGCTTCTAGACAAATGCTTCTGAACAAGCGCTTCTACACAAATGCTTCTGAACAAGCGCTTCTACACAAATGCTTCTGGACAAGCGCTTCTGCTCAAACGCTTCTGGACAAACGCTTCTACACAAATGCTTCTGCTCAAACGCTTTGGGACAAGCTCTTCTGCACAAACTCTTCTGCACAAGCGCTTCTAGACAAACGCTTCTGGACAAGCACTTCTGGACAAATGCTTCTGCACAAGCGCTTCTGGACAAATGCTTCTGCACAAGCGCTTCTAGACAAATGCTTCTGGACAAGTGCGCTTCTAGACAAATGCTTCTGGACAAGTGCGCTTTCTTCGTGTTAGGATAGGGAAAACGACAGGACGGTAATAGTAATATGCCAAAAATCATGATAATCGAAGATGACCCGGCTATTCGGGAGGAGTTGACGCTGCTCCTGAAAAATGAAGGATATACGCCTCTGGCAATTACAGAGTTTACAGATGTACCGGGGCAGGCAATGCGGGAACATCCGGATTTGCTCCTTTTGGATATTGGCCTTCCGGGCAAAGACGGCTTTGCCCTGTGCGCGGCGCTGCAAAAATCCATTCCTGCGCCAGTGATTTTTGTCACCAGCCGGGATGCGGGCATGGACGAAGTGCGGGCGTTGAGCTTGGGTGGGGATGATTACATCACAAAACCATATAGCGTCCCCGTCCTGCTGGCCCGGATTAAAGTTGTCCTGCGCCGGACCGGAGGCGGGCCGGAACCGGCCGATATTCTGGAAGCGGGCGGGTTGCGCCTGAGTTTGACAAAAGGAGTTGTGTCGGCTCACGGAAAAACTGCGGAGTTGACGCGAAATGAACTGCAGATATTAGCTTGCCTAATGGTTCACGCGGGGAACATCGTTTCCAGGGGGGATTTGATTGATACGCTATGGGACAATCAGATTTACATTGACGACAACACCCTCAGCGTCAATATGACCAGGCTTCGCGGAAAGCTGGCGGCGCTTGGTCTGCCTGACGCTATCAAAACCCGCCGGGGAATGGGGTATCAGTTATGACACTGCGAGAATTTTTATCCGAGCGGATGGGACGCATCGTCCTCCAGTTAATCTGCGCCGGACTGGCGGCGCTATTCCTTTTTGCTACAGGGACGCAGCCGGGTATTCTGGCCATTTTATTGCTCGTTCTTCTGTTGGTCTTTTCGGCGAAGCAAATTTACGATTTCTTTCATCAGTGTGCCTATCTTCGGGAGCTGGTGGCTATTTGGGATGGCCTGGAGCAAAAATATCTGTTTGCGGAGTGTGTCCCGCCGCCCAAAGGTCTTTATGAGCGTAGGCTCTTTGACTTAATCCGCCGGGCCGGGCAAGCTATGACCGGAACGGTATCTGACGCGGAAGCCTCCAAACGGGAGTACCGGGAATATGTGGAACGCTGGGTGCATGAAATCAAGGCCCCCATTACCGCCGCCCGTTTAATCTGCCGGAACCTGGACGGCGATACCCGCCGGAAATTGATTGTAGAGCTGGCGCAGATAGAAGCCAATATAGAGCGGGCCTTGTTCTACGCACGGGCAGAAAACCCGGAACAGGACTGTCTGTTCCGGCAGGTGAATCTGGGAGAAATTGCCTCCCAAGCAATTGAAAACCACCGTTCCCTACTGATTCAGAGCCACGTCCGGGTAGAAACGGAAAATTTGAATCACACCGTCTATACCGATGAAAAGTGGGCAGCCTTTATTTTAGGCCAGTTACTTCAAAATGCGGCCCGCTATCGGGGAGCCGAACCCGTTATCACTCTCTGCGCAAAACCGCATGGAAAACAAATTCAGCTTATCGTTCAGGACAACGGCATCGGCATCCCGTCTCATGAGCTGGCCCGTGTGTTTGACCGGGGATTCACCGGCAGCAACGGGCGAAGCCGGGGAGGCTCTACCGGTATGGGATTGTACCTGTGCAAAAAACTGGCTTCTTTTTTGGATATGGGGCTGCGTATTGTTTCGCGGGAGGGAGAAGGAACGGCGGTTACGCTAACCTTTCCCGCAAAGGAGAATCTTACAAAATTGTAAGGAAAATCAATAGCAATCCGATACCGCCTCCTTTGCATCCGGTGTATCCTAAGACGCAAAGGAGGTTTTCTTATGCTTCAAGTGCAAAATATCGAAAAATATTACGGAAGTAAAAACAATGTCACCAAGGCCCTGGACCGGGTAAGTTTTGACGTGGAGGCTGGAGAATTCCTGGCCATTATGGGCGCGTCGGGCAGCGGGAAAACCACCCTGCTCAACTGCATCTCCACCATCGACGCCGTCAGCGCCGGCAAAATCCTGTTGGATGGGGGAGCATAGCTAATCTCGGCGAGGAAGAACTGGCGAAATTCCGCCGGGAGCGGCTGGGTTTTGTGTTTCAGGATTTTAACCTGCTGGATACCCTGACGGTTGAGGAAAACATCGGCCTGGCGCTCTCACTGAATCATATCGACCCTAAAACGGTGCAAGACCGGGTACGGAACGTGGCGCAAAAGCTGGCAATCACCGATATCCTACTCAAATTCCCCTACCAGATTTCCGGCGGCCAGAAACAGCGGACTGCCTGCGCACGGGCGATAGTCGCAGGGCAGTCGCTGCTGCTGGCGGACGAACCCACCGGGGCATTGGACTCTAAAGCGTCCAAAAATCTGCTGGAGATTATGACCGCCATGAATCGTGATATGGGAGCCACCATTCTTATGGTCACTCACGACGCTTACAGCGCCAGCTACGCCAAGCGGGCTCTTTTCCTAAAGGATGGCCGGGTATTCAACGAACTTCTGCGGGGGGAACGGGGAAGGCCGGTATTCTACCACGAAATTCTGAATGTCCTTGCCGCGTTAGGAGGTGATGTCAGTGACGTTATCTGAACTATCCCTACGAAACGCCAGGCGGCAGGCGAGAGATTACCTGGTGTACTTTGCCACTATCGTAATGGCCGCAGCGCTGCTGTATTCCTTCAACGGATTGGCATTTTCCAAGGAAATCCAACAGCTTTCAAAAGAAATGGCTACGCTGCCTCCCATAATCGTCCTGGCCAGCATCGTTGTTGTGTGCATTTTCGGCTGGCTGGTAAGCTATGCCACTGAGTTCATGCTTTCCCGCCGGAGCCGGGAATTGGGAACCTATATACTGATTGGGTTGACAAACAGGCAGGTAGCGCGGCTGTTCTTCCTGGAAAATCTGACGGTGGGCGGCGCGGCTCTTGCACTGGGACTGACGCTTGGCGGATTGCTCTACCAGATTCTGCGGGCGATTCTGTTTGCCATGTTCCGCCTGCCTTATCATTTCACACTGGTGCTCTCCCTCCCAGCGGCGGGGCTGACCTTGCTCTATTTCGTCCTGATTTACCTCCACGCCCTTCGGAAAAGCCGAAAGCGCATCCGCAAAATGAAGATTTACGACCTCATCTATTTTGAGCGGCAGAATGAATGCGTGGCTATCCGGAGCGGAAAACTCCGCCGCCGGATGTTTGGCGTTTCC
Organism: uncultured Lachnospiraceae bacterium; assembly: GCA_910578405.1. GTDB lineage: Bacteria > Bacillota > Clostridia > Lachnospirales > Lachnospiraceae > Kineothrix. The sequence goes on from CAJTQO010000065.1 coordinate 7,940, forward strand.
ATTCTGTTGGGCGCGGCAGGGACTGTTTTGCTGATGGCTCAGGATTTGATTCTTGGCGTCATCGGGGCCGGGTGTCTGATTGCCGCTTTGTTTGGCTTTTTTCTCAGCTTTTCCTC
>CAJTQO010000065.1:8065-10685 GCA_910578405.1 uncultured Lachnospiraceae bacterium
GCTTTTTTTGAGAAACGCCCCGCCCGGAAATATGAGGGGCAAACCTTGCTGGTTTTCCGTACGCTCGCCTCAAAACTTTCCACCATGGGAATTGTTATGGCAGTGATTTCCATCCTTTTCACCGCTACACTGCTCACCGAAGGAAGCGGGCTAGTGTTCAACGGCATTTTTCGGGGCAGGGCGGCGGAAAACGCCTGCTTTGATCTCTATTTGGGAATTGAGGGGGAAAACCAGGACGCCAGCCCTTATCTGGAATACATTAACGAAAATATTCCGGTGGCGCAGTCGGTTTTGTATCAAGTCTATTTGCATGAAAGTCCCCAAATACGGGATTACGTCAGCAGCCGTATCGTTTATTATTACTACAACTACGACCAGGATCCCATCCTGCGCTGGAGCGACTATGCCGCGCTGCGCTCTATCGCGGGTTATCCTCCCGTGGCGATGGAGCCTGGGCGGTATCTCATCCACTGTATCAAATATCTGGAAGAACCGCTGCGGGACTACGACCGGCCCATTGCCTTGGGGGATGTCACTCTGACCCCTGGGAGCGTCTACACAGAGCATCTCTCCCAAAACTTCGGTGTGGGCAATGGACATAGCTATATTCTGGTAGTCCCGGATGAAGCGGCGGTTTCGCTGGCAGTCCATCATGCAGCCTATGCCGCAAAAACGCTCCAGCCGGTATCTGAGCGGCAGTATGACGCACTGACCGATATAGCCGCCATGAAATATGATAAGCAGATAAACCCTTTAAGATATGATTTTGTTTCCACAAAGGCAAATGAGGCCATGCAGGCAGCGGCTCAGACTGCCCTCTTTGCATTCCCCATGTTTTATCTGGCCCTGGCTCTTAGCATGACTGCCGCCACTATTTTGACCATTCAACAGCTTAACGAAACAGACCGCTACAGACGGCAATTCATACTGCTTCGAAAATTAGGCATGGCCCGACAAGAGATGGCGCACGTTTTGAATCGTCAGTTTGCCCTCTACTACACGATGCCTGCTGTCCCGCCAGTTCTGATTGCAGCTCCGTTCATCTTCCATATGGCCCAGCTTCCGGAGCCAGGCGTTATGGAAGGAATGCACAGCCCTGTAGTCATTGTGGCGCTTTCGTTGGCGCTGTTTTTCCTGATTTACGCAATTTATATCCTGCTGGCCTATACCAGCTTGAAGAGGAGCGTGCTTCCAGAATAAAGCGGCGGGCCTTAGTTATACCCTGGCTCGTGCATAATTTCAGAAATGCTTTTCATCTGGAACTGCGCACCTTCCTCCATGGGACTGCTATGATGGAGGACATCCGATTTTGTATGTCCTCCACATTTACCCTGGCCTCTCTGACGGCTGCATATCCTTTGCCACAAGTTATTTCCGTAAACAGAAGAACGCATCCATTGCAACGTTTACATTGAATCACTCCCTAATTTGCTGCCCAACTTGGCGATATTATCCCAATGGCATCGCCATGTTTTAACAAATTCATATATTTCTCCTTTCGCAACATTCTTGGCTTCAATCTGTAAGCGGTCATTTAAATCATTCCAAGACCTTGGCAGTCTGTTCTTCCAAAATGCGCTCTAGCATTATACAGCTATTCGTTGGCATTAGCCATATTTTTCATAGGTTCTCCCCATTTTCCGAGACACCTTCCATCAATGGAAAAATAGGTTTCCTCGCCCGGGGCTAATACCGGAGCAGCCTGCATCAATCTTTCCGTAAAGGGAATCGTTGTATCCAGCAGTTGTTCATCCTGGGTTACATTACGGATTAAACAGAGAAAGATATCTGAACCGTCTCCCATAGGGATTTCCTTTTTCACTTCCAGTTCAAAGCTGACAGGGCTTTCTGCAATGGTTGGCACATCCAACACTTGTCCCCACTCTACAGTAGGCAGGCGCTTCATCTTATCAGGCGCGGTTCTGCCACAGGTGCAACCATAATAATCCGCCAAAGGCAGTAGCTGTTCAGATACGAGATTAGCTGAAAATACACCATTTTTGCGTATCAAATCCTTGGTCTGTTTTTCCTCACCGATACAAGCCATTACCCCGAGTCCCTCTGAAGAATGATAATATCCAAACCAACAGAAAAGACCAAAATGGGGCTGCCCATCTTCCTGTTTTGTGCCATAAAGAAACAACGCTTGCGGACAGAAATCATTATCAATCCTAGTTTTTACCTTTGCCATCATGTACATCCTTTCCCTTTTTTAATGCTTGTTCCGCTTGCTCCAAGTTGGAAACAATGCGGTCAAGATACTGTTCTAATTCCTTAATTTCTACCTGTTCAAAATCCTTAAAAAACAAGCTATTCATTTGCTGAGAGACTTGATTGTAACGTTTCTCCAATGCACGGGCTTTGGGCGTCAGGCTAATTATGCTTTGACGCCGGTCAGAAGCTGAAATTTCTCGGCAGATTAAGCCATTTTCCTCCATTCTGCAAAGCATTGCAGTAAGTGTATTTTTGGCCAATCCCGTCTTTTGGGCAAGTTCCACAATAGGAATGCCTTCGCTTTTCCATAACACATAAAGAATATGCCCTTGCGCTCCATTAAATTCATCCACGCCACATGTCTGCAAAAGCCGCTCAAAAACTCTCCCTTGAATCTGTTTAATAT
>CAJTQO010000066.1 GCA_910578405.1 uncultured Lachnospiraceae bacterium
TGTCTGCCATCCTTGATGCAGGCATTCCGGCTTGATGTACCCGGACTTAATATCATAAATCTGGCTGAAATGATTTCTTGTGTCCTCTGAAATGCCGAGAATGTAGATCAAAGCCTTGTGATAACAGTCCTGATACCTCGCCTGTTTCAATTTCTCATAATAAAACTTCTCATGTTCCTCGTTTGCAAAAACCATGTGTGTGTTGTTGGCGCTCTGCGCCTCTGCTCTTAACGCTGTGTTACCCATTTTGACTTCCTCCATTCTTTAGGTTTTGAAAATGCCTTATTATAAAACACAAAAAAAAGACATTTTCTTTCACTGAAATGTCCTTACCGATACTCTTGTATTATGTTGTTGTGTACTTGTTCTTGTTTGTTTTTCCAACACCGAGGTCAAGCACTACTGAAACAGGAATTTTATTATAAACGGTCTTGTGACGGTCAAAATGGTCATTTCCATTTATCGATCCAATCTCTACAAAGTGCCAAAATTTAAGCACTTCCACATATCTCGCCTTTGTTTTTCTTTGTATGTTCCCATATGAGTGGATTTTGGGATAACCACTACACCACGCTGTACATTCCAACGCAAAATAACCTGCCCGACACTCTTTTTGTGAGCAGCGGCGATCTCCTGTAACATTTCATTTTCAAAAGGATTGTACCTTCCCCCTCCTAACGGCGCCCATGCCTCCGGAACGACCCCATAATATGCCATCGTTTCCAACGCATCGGGCTGTGCAAAATAGGGATGTAATTCCACCTGATTGACAGCCGGAAGGATACGTACCGTTTCACAGAAATTAGTCAAAATATTAGGATAGAAATTCGATACTCCAATGGCTCTGAGTTTTCCTTCCTCATAGGCGTCTTCCATAGCTCTCCATGCGCTGAAATAGTCTCCCATAGCCTGATGCAGCAGATACAAATCCAGATATTCAAGGCCAAGGTTTTTCAGGGAGCGGTCAATAGCCGCTCTGGCCATGTCATAGTTTTCCATGTCCTGCACCCACATTTTAGATGTAATAAACAGTTCTTCCCTGGCGCACAGCCCCTGAGCAACCGCTTCACGGATAGCCGCCCCTACCGCATCCTCATTGGTATAGGAGGCAGCAGTGTCAATCAGTCGGTATCCAGCCCGAATCGCGTCCAGCGCTGACCTCCTACATTCCTCCTTATCCCTCACTTGAAAAACGCCGAACCCCTCCATGGGCATATTTTTACCATTATTTAAAGCAATAAATTTCATTTTAATTTATCTCCTTTTCTATCCACCTATTTTCTTTATTATCAAAAACAACCGTCGGTTTGCATTGCTTGTAACTCTCAGTCCTCACATAGGGCAAAAATACCCCTTCCGTTTCTTAGCTGCGCTTTTTATTCCTGTGCATTAAAATCAGGCCGGATAGCGGTATATTTTTCTTCCGCTTCTTCTATCGACATATTATAATACCGGGTATTCTTATTCATCTTTGAAATCTCTTCCATTTCATCCTGTGTCAATGTAAAATCAAAAATGGCGATATTAGCTTTAATATGTTCCGGATTCCTGGAACCGGGAATAACCACATGCCCCATCTGAATATGCCACCGCAAAATAATCTGTGCCTTGGACTTACCATACTTTGCAGCAAGCCTGGCAAAAACAGGCTCATTTACAAGGCTCTGATCACCATGCCCCAATGGGAACCAAGCCATAAGGACAATATCCTCCGGCTTTAAAAATTTCTCCTTCAACTCCGTCTGCGGATAATAAGGATGCGCCTCAACCTGAACCACCTGCGGCGCAATCTCACATTCATCCATAACGCGCCGGAAACGCTCATCCGGAAAATTGGATAAACCAATCGCCCTAATCCTGCCTTCTTTATAGGCCCGCTCAATTTGTTTATAGCCAGCAATATAAGCCCCTACCGGCTGATGCAGAAAAAGAAGGTCTATATAATCTGTGCCAAGGCGCGCCAGCGTATCATTAATTGCATTCTCCTCTTCATATACCGATGGCCAAAGCTTCGTAACAAGAAAAACATTTTCACGCCTAACGCCGCTTCCTATGATTCCCCTCCCAACGCCACGCTCATTACTGTATCCATTGGCTGTGTCAATCAACGAATACCCAGCCTTTAGTGCATGAGATGTGGCTTCTTGCGCTTCCTGTGGACTCATCTGGAATGTCCCGATACCTGCCATCGGCATTTTTACTCCATTATTTAATGTGAGATATTCCATTGCTTTTTCCTCCTTAATGATAGAACATTCTTTTATCTGACTGAATTATATATTATCCGTTTTCAAAAGTACAATGCCATTCTGGAATACAGCTATAAATTTTATTTATACCTGTCATATACTTTTTAGAATTGAAAAATGCGCATTCGTCTGCTATGATTAATTTTAACCGCTCACCAACCGGGCTTTGCCATTATTTTCAGCGCGATTTAAACAAAATTTAGAGGGAAAGGAAAAACAGAATGGAGTTATATGAATTGCGGCAGTTCGCCGCCTTTGCAGATGCCGGAACACTGTCTGAAGCAGCAAATTTCCTGCACCTTTCACAGCCTGCCTTAAGCCGAAATATGAAAAAGCTGGAAAATGATCTGGGCGTCACGCTCTTTATCCGTCAGAAAAACAGGCTGGAACTGAACGAAAACGGAAAATATTTTCTGGAGCTGTCCAAAATGTTATTAACCGATGCCGATTCCCTTAAGGCTAAGCTACGGGATTTTGACCGAAAAAACCACACGATTATCCTTGGGGTCTGCGCTCCTGCCCCTGTCTGGCGCCTGGTTCCTTTCATATCCAATCTTTATCCCCATATGGCATTGCAGACGGAAATGGATGATAGCAACCGTTTGCTTTCAGACCTTAGCAGCGATGTCTATCAGCTTGTAGCAGTACACCAAAAACCGCAAGAATCATCCTTCTATTTTAAAGAATGCTGTCATGAAAATCTTTTATTCGCCTTGCCAAAAGGACATCGGTATGCCAAAAGAAAAAGTCTGTCCTTTGCAGAAATGAACGGGGAAAACATGCTTTTAATGTCCAATATCGGCCTCTGGGACTTCGTACGCACAGAAAAAATGCCGGATTCCCGGTTTCTGCTACAAAATGACCGCTTCACCTTCAACGAACTTGTACAAGCGTCCTCTCTGCCTTCTTTCGTCTCCAACCTTTCCCAAAAATATACTGAAACGGCTGGCGGACGCATCAATGTGCCAATTTCAGACAAAGAAGCATCCGTCACCTATTATCTTGTCTGTAAAAAAGAACGTAAAGAAGAATTTCAACCGCTTTTTGCCGCTTTATAAAAATTCAGGCGTCTCCACTGTCATTTACTTGCTGTGGAGACACTGATATCCTCACTCAAAGATGCCACCGCATATTTTTCCAAATCTTTTGAATGACAATGCAAAAATTATATTGGTTATGTGGATAAACAAAGGAGGTCCCATATGAAAAATTTCAATGAAAACGCCAACAGTATCGCGGAAGATGCGGTACGATATGCCATGCAAAGCGGAATAGAGCTTGATTATACAAGAGAAAGCGCCCAAGGCGTGGATGCTTTTCTTGGCGCTTGTCATAATAGCCTTGACAACTATGACGGCGATGAAGGCGCAAAAACCTTATGGAATGTTGCCGTCTTGTTCGGAACATATATCGGAGAGATGTTGTTACGCTCTGGACTGGCCGAAAAAGGGTTTGTCTGGATTGAGGACGATGGGCTTCCTATACTCAGCATTCCCGGCAAACAAACTGCCGTTTCCCCCATTACCAAAGCCCACAAGCGGATTCTTAACGGCGCAGAGGACAGCATGAAAAGTTTTGTTGACGTAGTGTTCTCCGCCATAAATGGTGAGTTGCCAAAAACAGAAGCGCTGCGCGTTCCCGATGTTGAAACGGCAAGCGGTAAGAAGACCAAGAGAATTATTTTTAAAGAATCAGATTACTACATATCCCTTGTTGCAGAGGGAAAAGAGGATTTTGTTATTTTCAAATCTCACGATGGATTTTTCCAGTTTTACGGAATCGGAAATCAATTCATCTGCGAAGCCTGGTTCAATCTGGGTGGACGCAGGGCGTACGCACTGATAAATCCTGACTGCGCTAATGCCGAGCGCGTAAACCTTGTTACGCCATTTGGCCAATATACTCCGAGAAAGCTGGATATTCTTTCGCTGGAACAGCTTAAAACAGCCGTGCATGAGTACTTTTCCAATCTTGAGGAGGCGGATTTTCTCGCAAAAGTCCCGCATGAGAAACTGAAAATATAAAACTTCTTTGCCACCATCCTTTTGACCATTTCCGCCACTGTCTTTATCTTGGTCATCCACTTTCCCTGCACCTGCTGCGTGGCGTCGCACCATGTTCGCATCCTCACCCTCCCCTTCTGACAGGTGCAGGGGAACCATATCCAGAACCGGCTGCGCCACTTTGGGATGTTTCTTTTTGAAAGAGCGCTGCCTCCAAACACTCCTATAAAAGAATACCGGTTTCCTTGAATTTTAACCTTGCCAAATCTTCATCCTCATAGACTTCATCATATCGGCTCTTTACCTTTCCAACCTTAATATCTTCCATAATGTCATTAAGGAAATTTTCAAAATCCCGGTTTTCATCCACCAGCCTGTTAATCGTTTCCCAATCCAAAGATTCTTTTTCTTTTGCAGAAAACAATAGCTCACTTTGCATAAAATGTTCTGCATTCAGCCGAATAACGCCAATGCCAAATGCATTATTTAAACGTCTGAGTTCATCCACCATTTCCGGATCCTCTGAAATATGTAAAGCCACAAGATATCCCTCATGCGCCCAACTGGAATTGGACACTGCCTGAAAATAACACTCCCTTAAATTTCCAAGACACAGTGAAATCTTCATCTCAAAAGAATACAGTTTATACGGGTTCACTTTCAAGATGTCAAATAATTTCAAAGTATTTTCTGTATAAGATTCAAACGGAAAGTGTACACCGACCATATCCGGATGGAGCCATTTATTTTTACCACATTTTCCCCGTCTGGAGACTTCATGATATATCGTCTTTGTCAGACATTTAAAATGTTCATCCGATCTTACAAAACTAGACAATAAAATATGCAAATCACGCTCTTTAAACGTATGCTTTTCTTTCACTGGCTCTTCCTGCCGTTTTACAAACTTTTCCAATCCTACATCCTTACCTTTCAGGAAAAACTTAGCTGGCCGTTTACTTGTCTGCACAAAGCACGAATCTTTATTGTTCTTAATATCCACATAAACGCGCGCTGACAATGTGCGGATTGGCGTTTTTCCCGAAGAAGCCAACTTTTCCAAAAGGCCCTGCTTTCCGGCTATTTCCCACATTTCCTCAACGGAAACAGGAACACTGGCATAATTCAACGCGTCCTTTGCCAAATCTAAAAAACTATATCCCATTTTTCACCTCAATTCCAACGCCATCCGATAATCCTCATCGGCTTTCCATTTATTCAGGCAGTATGCCTTACAACCCAATCGCTTTTCTATACGGGCAAATTCCTGCCCTCTCCTTTTTCCATCGTATGACAGCAGAGGAAATCTCCATTTCCCGTTTCGATTTTTTCATACGAAACAATTTGACACCATCGTTTCAGATACATACTTTCCGCCGGAAAAGAAGCGTCCACATGAATCTTTGGATAATTTTTCAAAATCCTTGCTTCCAGTAAATCCATCCATCTGCTTCCATATCTTTTTCCTTGATCTTCAGGCAAAATAAACAATCTGCAAATCTCATTCTTGCGAATGCTCCCGGTTCCTATGACGTTTTCCTGTGCCATCGCAACACCAGAAATAACACAGCCTTGGCAATATCACCTTTTTTTCCTCAATTTTAACAAAACCCCCTGCTCATCCGCCACTTTCTGAAACTGCCCGGTTATATAGGCGGCTTTTTCTTTTAATGGCAGTTCTTCAAATTTTTCAACCGGCTTTATCTGTCCCATCACGTTTTTCACATCTTCCAATTCCAACAGATTTACAGCTAAACAGAAAAAAGTCTTTTTCCGCCCATCGTTGCAGTTTTGCAGCAGCCATTCTAAAATACGGATTTTCTCTTCCTGTTCCGCTCTGTACGCCTCCACGCCAATTTCCTGCTGCTTCTCCAAATCTCTTTTCTGGTTCTGATGCGTAACAAACGAATCAAACGCATCCATGTTTTCATATTTTTCACAAGGAAATTCCCGACACTGGCGGCAATATTCCAGTTTTCCATGCTGCAGGCTGCATCTGGCTATTTTACAGGACTGGTTTCCCTCACCGCCGCCGCATCCTGGACAATGTCCACCCAAATGCATAGGACATAATCCACAATTTAACCCGCACAAGGAAAATAATAAATCCAATCTTCTAAAATCTTTCAAAATTTCCCTCCTTATGCTCTAAACTATCAACATACTTACTGCCAAACCGCCCAATCTCCATATTCAAAAGCGCCTCTGCCATACTGTAGCCTTCCTTCTTCCTTCAACCATCTAAGGATATTGACTGGAAAGCCATTTCAATCCTTCCCGTGCGCATATAAATCAGGAAAGGACGCTTCCAATATGGATTTTCTGTGCCGTATCAGCATCTCCATCCGCTCCTCCATGGCATCGTCTCCCTGACACTGCAAATTAGAGTAACGTTTAATCCCCCGAAGAAGCATTCCGGTATCTTTTAGACGCAAGAAAGTGTTTAAAAATTGCTTTCTGCAGATATATGTCACAATTTGTGGGAGATTTGTGCCAAAGGAAGAACGCACCACCTGAATTTGATGCAAATATCACGCAAAGTGGGGCGTGCAGGTTGGGGGAATGAATTTTCAAACACGCTCTAGCGCTGGCACGAACCATGCAGCCCACAAATCTAATTTCTGTCTGGATGAAACACGAGGTAAATTTTACCCATTCTATGTCATCTTTTACGAACCCTCATAAGGGCAAAAATAAGGGAAACAAAAACCTGTAACAAATTATAACATGAAAGGAACAGGACAGGAAGGATTGATTGGAATGCTTTCACAAATTTCTCCAAAACGCAAGAAGAAAGGACGATTTTATGCTTTGTTCTGTTCTGATAAAAAGAAAGTCAGTGTCCCTCTATATTATCTGCAAACGGAGCCGATGTATTGATATAAATTATGTAATACCCATCGTCTGTTTTATTCAAATAATAATTCCATCCATCAAAAACATAGTATTCGGACAGACATTCCTCTATTTCAGTTTCCCGCATTTCTGTTGAAAATGTGATAGAGGACAGACATTCAACATGGTTTCCCGTTCCTGATGTATTCCCTGTTTCCGAATAAACACTAATAATCTCAATATCAGAAATTTCACTTTCTAAATTCGTCCGCAGTGTATTCGTTTGTTCTTTGGTTGTAATATGGTTTATGTACATACCAAAGATTTCATATAGCGCCCATACTACTGGCAGCGCAATTGGTAAAGATAACATCACAATCCCAAATCTTTTTACCCACTTCATAAGCCATTTCCACAAACTTGAAGTTATAAACTCGTAGCAATATCAATTCCAACACCATTAACAAGAAAATCCGTAAGAGTATCAGAAATTTTTTCTGCATTTTCAAAGCCTAAACAACCCGCAGAAGCGCGATACAAGCCAAAGCCGTTCTTTCCAGTTCCAAAGAAGTAGAGCAAATCCCCTAAGTCATTACCAAATAACCACGCATTACTGATAAACTTTTGATTAAAAGGCTGATTAAACTCCTCCCATTTTTCTAATGCCATTTTTGCACTCCAAATCCAAATAGACGCCCCTTCGTCTTCCACTTCAAATTCAGGACCATAACTATCTTCCCCGGAAACTTGTTTCAAAAATTCAATATAATCTTTGGGCAAAGGGACTGGTGAAACACGAATGATTTCTTCAATATCGCTTTCACCACCAGCGCAAATTTCATCTTTATCAAAAAACAGTTTTTTGTTTATATTCTCAATGATGTTCATTTCTTTTCCTCCAGTTTTGATTGTTGCTGCGTTTAGTTTAGCACATTTATAAGATGTCTACAAGATTCTGTACACGAAAAGCCAAAAAGAAGGAAGCATTCACTTGACAATGTGGCAAAGAGCTGATGTCAACCGATGAATTGGCGGAAAAATGCTTAAGGCTGTCGGTAAATCGGAATCCAATCAGTTCTTGCTACCCTTTTCATTTCATGTTATAATTCATGACAAGGAAAATTTTCTCTGACTGCACATGTCAAACAGCCTCGCCGTAGCCCACTGCGCCTGCGTTTTTTCACAGACGCTCTCGAAGAAATATCCCATGCGATATGTAGATGTTATTGCTGTACAGCACCTAACCAACAAAATCCGGCATAAAAAGTTGCGACAGGAACGCGTATTTTGCCTATACTTTTCTTTGAGAGGAGGGATATTCTTGGATTTAATGACTCGTATGAGTTTGGGACTCGCATATGTGGAAGAGAATCTTACTGGAGAAATCAATCCGGAGAAGCTTGCCCGAATCGCAGGTTGTTCAGCGTACAATTACTATCGGATGTTTTCCTTTATTACGGATATGTCGCTGACGGAATACATCCGCAGAAGAAAAATGACGCTGGCTGCTATTGATTTGCGAAACAGCGATATCAAAGTGATTGATTTAGCCTTAAAGTATGGCTACGATTCTCCGGTTTCCTTTTCCCGCGCGTTCCAGGCGCTGCACAAGGTTACACCGACAAAGGCGCGCGCTGACGGGGTAACGCTCAAAGCCTGCCCGAGGATCTCTTTTCAAATTTCAGTCAAAGGAGAGAAAGAAATGGAATATCGAATTGAGAAAAAAGAGTCGTTCCAGGTTTTTGGTTATGAAGGGATCTTCAGGGTGGATGGGGACGGTATATTTCCGAGTACACCGCACGAGTTCTGGGAGCAAAATCAGGCTAACGGGGCATACGAAAAACTTGCTTCGGACGCTGGGAAACTGCCGAACTTTGTCGCTCAGGATTTGTGTAAGGTACATGGCGTCTGCGACTATAGACAAACCCGGCCTGGCACGTTTGCATACATGCAGTGTGCCTTCAAGAGCGAGAACAGCAGGACAGAAGGGTATACAGTAGTCGATATGCCGGCTTGCACATGGGTTATATTTCCGGCGGAGCGATTCAAGTGGAATCAGGTTGTAGAGGTCTGCACTACACTCAATAAGCGTTTTTATTCGGAATGGCTGCCCACCTCCGAATATGAGCAGGAAAATGGTCTGTGTATCGAAGTGTACGGTGGAGATGCCGACATGGGTTATCTTGAACTGTGGTTTGCAATCAGGAAAAAGTTATGACAAATGCGTTTGCGCCGCAACGCTGCTCGCTGTGAGCCACAATATTGGATTGCCGGATTCTCATCAAGCTCCTCCATAATCCATGTTCCCTGCCCATCTTTTATGAAATTGCGATGCCAGAATGGCTCCCTCACAACATAGCAACCCAAATTGGCAATATGTTTCCGGTTCTCCTGCGTCATCCAGTTGTCCTGATAGGCATCCGGCAGTTTTTGTGCCTGTTCCTGCGTGAACCGGCTTTCCAGCAGCTCCAGCATATCAAAGTTTGCCCACTTCCTGTCCTCGCCGTTGACAGGGCGCATCAAGCTCTCCTGTAGCAGCCATCCCCCTAGATTTTACACAAGTGCATTATCTTACTAAAAAGTGACAGTCCTTTTCATAAAAGGAATCTGCCACTTAATCATCTTTTTTCAGAATCTTGCGAACAGCGAAAATATGGAATATAGCGGAGGAAATGACGGGCGATTTCGGTATGCCAGGCGCTATTGTTCATTATGTAGAACATGATTGCCTCTGTTACCCGAAGGCCATCATTGCATACCGTATGGATGATAAACAGGATAAAAATGCTGGTGGGAACTCTGATAAATATGAAAAAATATGAAATGGGATTTTGCAAAACCAAGAGGCTGAGGAAGAAATACAGAACTCTGTAAAAATTTTTTATCCAAATAACTTCCATTTGTCTGATTCAAAACTAAAAAACTCACACTTCTTTTGTCTTGATGAAACAGACGGTAAAAATGGGGTTTACTTGATTATTTCTAACATAGTTGCAATATCCTCAGTTGCCATTGTTACTTTTGACTTTTCTATTAAGATGTTCCCTCCTGTCATTATATATGACGGCATTACCCGAATACCCTTATAATAGATTTCGCTATTCCGCAATTTATAGGTGGAAACGGCAGGAATAACATTTTTCTTTGTTGACTTTTTCACAATCATGTTAAAGGCTTTCTTTGCAAC
>CAJTQO010000067.1 GCA_910578405.1 uncultured Lachnospiraceae bacterium
TGGTTTGGTCGGATAGTCCGCCAAACAGTTAAATTAAGCGACTTCACGTCGCACCAAGGAATATGGAGCATGGGGAGTTGGGGCTTGGCTCCGGCCAGCCAGTGGAGATGAAAATACGCTCTAAAGATGAAATTGGTTATCTGGCTACTATTTTTGAGAATACGATACAGCGTATGAGGGATTACATAGGGGAAATATCCGCGATTTTGGCAGCCATTTCAGAAGGAAACTTAACGACTGGCACACAACAGGATTATGTAGGGGATTTTGCTTCTATTAAAGGCTCTTTGGATGGCATACTGGATAAGCTGAACCTTACCATGTCGCAGATTGTGGAAAGCACAGAATATGTTTCAAGCGGGGCGGAACAAGTGTCTGTAGGAGCCCAGGCATTGAGCCAGGGCGCAGTGGAGCAGGCCAGCACGGTGGAAGCGTTAGAAATGAATATGCGCGAGGTTTCCAGGAAAGTGACGCAGTCGGCGGAAAATGCGGAGCAGGCCAGCAGGAATGTGGAAATGGTCGGCGCCCAGATTATGGAAAGCAATGAAAAAATGCAGGAAATGATAGAGGCGATGCAGGAAATCAGCGACAGTTCCAATGAGATTAGCAAGATTATCAAGACTATTGAAAGCATAGCCTCCCAAACCAATATCCTGGCATTGAATGCGGCAGTGGAAGCGGCGCGGGCAGGAGAAACCGGCAAAGGATTTGCCGTGGTGGCGGAGGAAGTGCGTGCGCTGGCAAGTAAGAGTGCGGAAGCATCCAAATCAACGGCGAACCTGATTGAACGTTCCATCGAACGGGTGAACCATGGGGCTATGATTGTGAATGAAACGGCATCCCAGTTGGCGGCGGTAGTGGCCGGTGCAAGCGAAGTGGTGGAGACGACAAATGAAATTGCTGAGACATCCCGGATGCAGGCGCAGGCTATTTCCGATATTCAGGAAAGCATCAGCCAGATTTCTTGCGTGGTGCAGACGAACTCCGCTACAGCGCAGGAGAGCGCTGCAACAAGTGAGGAGTTAAGCGCGCAGGCGAATGTGTTAAAGAACCTGACGGGAATGTTCCGTGTGAAAGGAAGGAAATAAGGGAGAAAGAACGCGACGCCGTTTGGCTCCTGGAAAAGATTGGTAAAAAGAGGCATGGATAATATGCTGTAGATAAAGGCAGTAGGGATTACGGCAATTTATAAGTTTAAGAAAGGGAGAGATAATTTTGGGTTATCTCTCCTTTCCTATAGCTCTTTTAGATATGGCAGTGGATAAACTGTTTGAATAATTGGCATATGGATTAATATTCCATGCCGATTGTTCTTAGTTAAGGGGGAAGGAGAAGCCTTTATGTTAGGATTTAAACATAAGACAGTGTATTTCGCTGTAAAAAAGAAAACCCTGCAGCCATGCTGGTTTGCAGGATTTTCAAGTGACGGAGTGGGTGGGATTCGAACCCACGTGGCGTTACCGCCAAACGCATTTCGAGTGCGCCCCGTTATGACCGCTTCGATACCACTCCCAATATGTCCAACCCAAAGTCACTCCAAAATGAGAGGACGAAGAGAGGACTCAGAAAAATGCTAAGTTGTAAATCTTAAAAAAATATATGACATAACACTGCCTTATATTCTAACTCATATTTTTACATTTAGCAAGATATTCGTAAAAATTCATGAAAATTTTAGAAAAATCCAGTTGAAATCCTTTTTTATAATGTGGAAAAACTTAGTTGTGGTGAAAAGTAAATTATTATATAATAAGAATGGAACGGGAAGAAAGGCTTTCCGCAAAAGCAGAAAACAGTTTTAGGAGGGTATCAAATGAAAAGAATAGGAATGTTGACCAGCGGTGGGGATTGCCAGGCGCTGAATGCAGCAATGCGTGGGGTGGCAAAATGTCTTTTTAACAGTGGGGAAAATGTAGAGATGTATGGTTTCCTGGAAGGGTACCGGGGATTGATTTACGGAAATTTCCGTATGCTGACCGGACGTGATTTTTCAGGGGTGTTGACCAAAGGCGGCACCATACTGGGGAGTTCCAGAACACCTTTTAAGACGATAAAAGATCCCGATGAAAATGGGTTGGATAAAGTAGAGGCAATGAAACAAAACTATTATAAGCTCCGTCTGGACTGTCTGGTAATATTGGGAGGGAACGGAACGCATAAGACGGCCAACCTTTTGCGCAGCGAAGGGCTGAATGTGGTGACTTTGCCAAAAACTATTGACAATGACCTATGGGGCACTGATATGACTTTTGGGTTCCAGAGCGCGGTTAATATTGCGACAGACGCCATTGACTGCATCCATACCACGGCAGCTTCCCATGGCAGGGTGTTTATCGTAGAGGTTATGGGGCATAAGGTAGGCTATCTTACCCTGAATGCAGGAATTGCAGGCGGTGCGGATATTATCCTGATTCCAGAAATCCCGTATGATATCAAAAAGGTGATTGACAAGATAGAGGAAAGAAACCGGAACGGAAGCATGTTTACGATTTTGGCGGTGGCAGAGGGAGCTATTTCAAAAGAGGACGCTAAACTGTCCAAGAAGGAATATAAAGAGAAGATGAAAAATTACAAATTCCCTTCCGTTTCCTATGAAATTGCGCAGCAGATTCAGGAAAAGAGCGGCCATGAAGTGAGAGTGACGGTGCCAGGCCATACACAGCGCGGCGGGAGTCCCTGCCCTTACGACCGGGTATTTGCCAGCAGGCTTGGCTCTGAAGCGGGCAAGATGATTTTGAATGGGGAATATGGCTTTATGGTAGGCTATAAAAATCGTGAAATTGTGAAGGTGCCGTTGGAGGAAGTGGCAGGCAAACTGAAGATGGTTGCGCCGGATGCAAGGATTGTGAAAGAGGCCAAATTGCTTGGGATTTGTTTCGGTGATTAAAGGATTTGTCCATAAAAACTTTCCGTTGCGGCAGGCCGAAGGCAGCGGAAACGTAAGAAGAGAGGTTATGTATGACTTATACAGCGTTGTACCGTAAATTCCGCCCCCAGGATTTCGCAGATGTGAAAGGGCAGGATCCTATTGTAGCTACATTAAAGAATCAAATCAGGGCAGGGCGTATCGGTCATGCATACCTTTTTTGCGGAACCCGTGGGACAGGCAAGACGACGATAGCAAAAATTTTTGCAAAAGCCGTAAATTGCGAGAATCCATCGGATGCAAGTCCCTGTGGGGAATGCGCCCTTTGCCGGGCCATTGCGTCAGGGGCCAGTATGAATGTAATTGAGATAGACGCAGCGTCCAATAATGGCGTAGATAATATACGTGAAATTGTGGATGAGGTATCCTATTCCCCAGCGGAAGGGAAATATAAGGTTTATATTATAGATGAAGTTCATATGCTTTCCATGGGAGCTTTTAATGCATTGTTAAAAACATTGGAAGAGCCGCCGTCCTATGTAATCTTTATTCTGGCGACGACAGAGGTTCATAAGATACCCATTACCATTCTGTCACGGTGTCAGCGGTATGATTTTAAACGGATTTCTATAGAGACGATTGCAGGCCGGATGCGGGAACTGACAGAGGCGGAGGGAGTTTTGGCGCAGGAAAGGGCGCTGCGTTATATAGCAAAGACGGCGGACGGTTCCATGCGGGACGCCCTCAGCCTTTTGGATCAGTGCATTGCGTTCCATTTTGGGGAAGAGCTGACTTATAATAAGGCTTTGGAAGTTCTTGGGGCAGTGGATACGGCAGTGTTTGGCAGGCTGTTTCGGCTGGTGCAGGACGCAGACGTAACCGGGTGCATTGGTTTGTTGGAGGAGATTGTCGTACAGGGAAGGGAACTGTCCCAGTTTGTCAGTGATTTTACGTGGTATTTGCGCAATCTTCTTCTAGTGCAAAGTTCGGAAGATATTGAGGATGTGATTGATGTATCCTCAGAAAATCTGGAAAAGCTAAAGGAAGAGGCTAATCTGGCGGACATGGAAGCGATTGTCCGTTATATCCACATATTTTCGGAACTGTCAAACCGTATCCGCTATGCATCACAAAAGCGGATTTTAATTGAAGTGGCATTGATTAAACTGTGCAGACCGCGTATGGAAACCAGCCAAGAGGGGCTCCTTGGCCGTGTCCGGGAGTTGGAAAGGAGGCTGGAAAGCGGAATCTTTACCGTGGCTGCGCAGGGTGGCCCCGTATCTGCGGCAGATGCAGGCAAAGCGTCCGAGTCAGTGAAGGAAGCGTTGCCAAAGGCTATTCCGGAGGACGTAAAAAGGGTGGTGGAGCGATGGAATTCCATTGTTACAGACATGGAACAGCCCATGAAAACCTACCTGAAGGGAGCGCGCTTAAGCCTTGGCGGCGAAAACCGCCTGCTGGTTGTAGTGGAAGACGGCATTGCCTCAGACTATTTGAAAAATCCGGAAAATAAGGCGCATCTGCAACAAATGATAGCGGCATCCGTGCAAAAAGAAATAGAGATAGAAATACAAAGCGTGAACAGCGGACAAGACAAGGAGGATGCATATATAGACCTAACCCAAATCATAAACATGGAAATCGAAGAAGAAGAGTAGGAAAGGCGAAAAAACAGTATCTATGAGAAAAAAGCGCGGAAGGATATCCGGCAGCAAAGCGGACGGATATTGTTCCGGGGAAAGAGGCATTTTCGCATGGATACGGTACTGGAACAAAAAACAGTGTCTATGAGAAAAAAGCGCGGAAGGATATCCGGCAGCAAAGCAGCGGATATTGTTCCGGGGAAAGAGGCATTTTTCGCATGGATACGGTACTGGAATAGGAGACGGGAAATGGCAAAGAGAGGTGGATTCCCGGGCGGTATGCCCGGAAATATGAATAATCTGATGAAACAGGCACAGCGTATGCAGCGTCAGATGGAAGAAAGCCAGAAGGAGCTGGAAGCGAAGGAATTCAGCGCAGCGGCAGGCGGAGGAGCCGTGGAAGTGACGGTATCCGGTAAAAAAGAGCTTGTGAAAGTAAAACTTTCGGAGGAGGTAGTGGATCCGGAAGATATTGAAATGCTGGAAGATCTGGTGGTGGCGGCAGCCAATGAAGCGTTGCGCAAAGTGGATGAGGCCAACGCAGAAGTCATGGGTAAGATGACCGGCGGACTCGGGCTTGGGGGAGGACTTCCCTTCTAATGGACTTATACAGCGGACATATCAATAAACTCATTGACGAACTGGCAGGATTGCCGGGGATTGGAAATAAGTCAGCGCAGAGGCTGGCGTTCCATTTGATTAACATGCCAAAAGAGCGGGTGGAACGTCTGGCGAAGATTATTGTGGAAGCAAAGGAAAACGTCAGGTATTGCAAAGAATGCTTTACTCTTACCGACCAGGAACTTTGCCCGGTCTGCGCCAATGAAAAAAGGGACCACGGCACGATTATGGTAGTGGAGAATACCCGTGACCTGGCAGCTTATGAAAAAACGGGAAAGTATACAGGCGTATACCATGTATTGCATGGCGCCATATCGCCGATGCTGGGGATTGGGCCAAATGATATCCGTCTGAAAGAACTGATGGGACGTCTGGCCGGGGAGATTGGCGAAGTGATACTGGCAACCAATTCCAGTCTGGAAGGGGAAACGACGGCTATGTATATTGGAAAACTTGTGAAGCCTACCGGAATTAAAGTGACCAGGATTGCCAGCGGCGTTCCGGTAGGTGGCGATTTGGAATATATAGATGAAGTGACTTTGCTGCGTGCTTTGGAAGGCAGGACGGAGTTATAACGGAGGTAAGGGATGAAAATTAGCAAAACAATATTTGGCGTTATGGAGGATGGGACGCAAATATTTTTATACAGCATAGAGAACAGCAAAGGGATGAAAGCGCAGGTAATAAATTATGGGGCAATTCTCGTGCGTCTTTATGTGCCGGATAAAAACGGCAAAACAGAGGATGTGGCCCTTGGCTATGACCGTTTGGATAGCTATTATGTAAATGGCGCCAATTTTGGGGCGACTATTGG
The DNA here is from genome assembly GCA_910578405.1 of uncultured Lachnospiraceae bacterium. Taxonomy (GTDB): domain Bacteria; phylum Bacillota; class Clostridia; order Lachnospirales; family Lachnospiraceae; genus Kineothrix. Next base: position 5,945 of record CAJTQO010000067.1, read on the forward strand.
GCCGAATGCGAACCGAATAGCCTGTGCCGCTTTTTCCCTGGATGGCATAACATATCATCTGGATGTAAACGATGGGGAAAATAACTTACATAGTCATGCAGACCTTGGATTTCACAAGAAGGTTTGGAATGCTGTGGAAGAGGAGGATGGCATAACCTTCAGGTTGGAATGCCCGGATGGGGAGATGGGTTTTCCCGGGAATAAAAAGGTGTGGGTGACATATGCCTTGACGGAGGAAAATGAACTTAAGATTCATTATCACGCGACAAGTGATAAACCAACCATTATTAATATGACGAACCATACCTATTTCAATCTGGCGGGACACGGCGCAGGCAGCATAGCCGACCATGTGGTAACGCTTTATGCTTCCCATTATACGCCAGTGCGGGCGGGAGCCATTCCTACCGGGGAGGTTGCGCCAGTGGCAGGGACTCCTATGGACTTCACCAGCCCGAAAAGGATTGGGGACAGGATAGACAATGATTTTGAACAACTGAAATTGTGCGGCGGTTATGACCACAACTGGGTGTTGGATGGGGAAGAAGGCAGGATGCGCCATATTGCAACGGTGGAGGAGCCGGTAAGCGGGCGGATTATGAAAGTTTTTACGGATTTGCCGGGCGTTCAGTTTTATGCAGGCAATTTTCAGACAGAGGAAACCGGGAAAGACGGCGCAGTGTATCATAAACGAACCGGGTTGTGTCTGGAGACACAGTATTATCCAGACACACCGAATAAGCCGCAGTTTCCTTCCGCAGTATTTGGGCCAGAGAGGGAATACGATACCACTACCGTTTACCAGTTTGAAGCCTGACGGTGCAGACAACCGGATGGTATGCTTTCCGGATTGGATTTTCTATCTTCGATGATAAAATGAATAGCGCAAACGATAGGGGAGGAAAGACGTGCGTAAGGACGGGCTTTCTCCCTTTTTTGCATACAGGCGTCCCCAAAAGATTGTCTGCAAAGCTGACGATAGCGTCGAAAAAAAGCTATGGCAGCTCGACACATTGCGATAAAAAAATTTTATCGAGAGGTGATATAATGGTTCCACCGGAAGGGGGGATGGACATGATATTGCCCAAAGCGGTCAGAGCGGTTGGCGCTATGGAAAAAAAGAGGATTGTTTATCTGGAAGATTATGTTCTTCAATATTTGACAGTTTGTGCGCAAGAGGAGGAAGAACAAGGGACAAGGACGGTTCTGTATGGAAAAAAGGAACGGGATGGCGATACGGACATTTATCTCATTTATGGTTTGTATAAACAGAAGGAAGAAAGCGCATCTGTAAAAGCGCAGGAGGGGAAAGAGGAGCGGCAAAACCATGTTTTGCCAATGGAGAAAAAATACAGAAGGCTGGGGTATATCCATCCGGAAACAGGTGGGATTATGTTGGATGGATGGGGGCCAGGACAAACAGTGCAGGGATATTATGTTTTCTATGACGCAGAGGAAAAAATGAAGGAATGCCTGGGGGAATATTATGGGAGAAAGTCCGGAAAAGAGAGAACATATGCTCCTGACAGTCAAAGCAGCCAAGAGTCTGTACAGGATAGGGGAAAAACAATGAAGGCAAGCCATGCTTCGGAATTGGTGGCATTAAGCCGGGCAGAGGAAAAAAAGGGCGGATCGCCTTTTTTGTGGGTGCGGATAGCGGTAGTCGGTATTTTTATTATATTTTGCGCAATTGCAGTAATGACAGTGAACAGTTTTGATAAACTTTATGATTTTGTCCAGACGGCAGTGATGACAGAAGAAATAATGGATGGGGAGGAAAGGAATTGAAGCCATTCCGCAATTATGTTAAAATAACAAAGAGACGGAATGAAGTGCATTTAGGCAATACTTGATAAAGGCCATACAGGAATGGAGAAAGCATGACGAATGTCAGGGAATATCTGCGCTCCAAAGGGAAAAAGGAAAAAAAGGAGCGCAGTATTAATTATAAAGAGAGAATCAGGGGGCATAAACTGACGGTTTTTTACAGGGGAGTCCTGGCGGTTGCGTTAGCGGCGGCGATAGTTGTTATGGTGGTGATAAGCTGGCAGAACAGGGAATATGAGGAAAGCGCCGTAATCAGTTCTATGCCCGTAGCGAGGGTGGATGGCTCCACTTATCTGGCGCTGGGCAGCAATATTCTTACATATAGCAAGGACGGCGCCAACTGTATGGACAGCAAAGGCGTTGTGCTGTGGAACCAGACTTATGAAATGCAAAATCCCATGGTGGATATCAATGGGTCGGTGGTTGCGATTGGAGATTATAACGGACGGACTATTTACGTGATGGATACTGTGGGGAGCAAAGGGGAAATTACAACGAACCTTCCCATACGGAAGTTCCGGGTGGCAGCTAACGGGGTAGTGGCGGTTATCCTGGATGATTCCAGGGTAACGAGAATAAATTTATATGACACAGCCGGAAATGCGCTTGTGGAAAGCGAAACGACTATGGACAAGTCAGGATATCCAGTGGATATCAGTATTTCGCCAAACGGGGAGTTGCTTGGCATTTCTTACTTATATGTGGATAGCGGTATGATGAAAACATCCATAGCATTCCACAATTTCGGAGAGGTTGGCCAGAACCTTTCTTCTGACCGGTTTGTCAGTGGATATGATTATCAAGGGCATGTGGCGCCTTTTCTCCGGTTTATGAACAGCAGTACAGCGTTTGCAGTGTCGGATGACCGGATTATGTTTTTTTCAGGGAGTGAAAAGCCTTTAAGTGCGGTAGAAAACCTTTTGGCAGAAGAAATACAGAGTATTTTTTATACGGAGCAATATGTAGGGCTGGTTTTTCTTAATACAGAAGGGAATGGAAAGTACCGTCTGGATATTTATGATGGGAAAGGCAGTCTGGTAAACCGGAAAAGCTTTGACATGGAATATACCGATATCATTTTTGATGAGGATGAATACATTATTTATAGCAGTACAGAGTTTAGCATTAACAATATGCGTGGAGTGGAGCGTTTTACAGGTAAATTTGAGGAAAATGTATATTTGCTGACAACTACTAAAAAACGCAACCGTTTTGTTGTGATGACACAGGATGCTATGAAAGTAATGGAAATGAAGTAAACCGCCTTTTGCAGGAGGAAAGACTGGAAGTGGCGGAACCTTAATAGGAGTAATGCAGTTGAATATACTAGTTATCATTTTAATCATATTAATGCTCTGGAAAATATGGAGAGGGTTAAAAAACGGATTTGCAAAAGAAATCAACAGGGTTATCTCTCTGTTTCTGGCATTGGTTGTGTTGTCGGTTGTATTTTTGCTTATAGCGTGCATTGTGGAAAAGAATATGAAAATGACGTTTGTCTCTGTTGCGTTGTTGCTTATCGTCAGCATTTTCTGCCGTATTACCGCTGTAGTAATAAAATCTGTGGAGACATTGGCCAAACTGCCTCTGATACGGACGGTAAACGGACTGTTTGGAGCGGCGGCAGGCATGTTTGAGGTAATCATTTTTTTTTGGATTATGTATGCCGTTATGGACGGTTTTCCTACTGGGAGCTTTGGGGAACAGGTTATGGCATGGACGAGGGAGAGCCCTTTTCTCTCTTATATATATAATAAAAATTATATTTTGCATTGGCTGTTGGGCTTAAAAGGATAAAATCTTACACGTTTCACTTAAGTTAGAGCGTGATAAATTGTGGGGTATGAAGACTTAAAACACTATATATTGTATGCAGGAAAAAACTTGAAAAAAATTAAAAAAAATTTGAAAAACTTATTGACAATGTGGGGGAAGGGTGTTATACTCAATTTCGTTGCTGAGGCAGTGAGGAACAAGCACAAAGCAACAAAGAGAAATTAAGTAAAAATTATGATAAGCACCTTGACAACTAAACAGCAATGCAACCCTGAAATTCCTGAAGGAACCGGA
>CAJTQO010000068.1 GCA_910578405.1 uncultured Lachnospiraceae bacterium
ATGGTGCGAAACAGGCGGTTCACGATTCTAATTTCTGACCGGATGGAACACTAGGCTGCGGCATACTGACAGACGCTACATATAGAAAAAGGATGGAATGGAATATGATTATTGAAAATTTATTTCAGCAAAAGAAGCCGGCGCTTTCTTTTGAGATATTTCCGCCGAAAAAGGAAGCGGAACTGAAGAATATAGATGCTACGTTAAGCACTTTGGCGAAACTGGAGCCGGATTTCATCAGCGTTACCTTTGGCGCGGGCGGAAGCAGCGCCAATAACCGGACGGTGGAGCTGGCAAAGAAGATTAAAAAAGAATATGGCATTGAACCTTTGGTGCATCTGACCTGCATCAGCTACAGCCGGGAGGAAATCAAGGGGATTTTGGAAGAGCTGCAGAAAGCGGAGCTTTGGAATGTGCTTGCTTTGCGGGGGGACAGGAACCCGGATATCCCGCCCAAGGATGATTTCCGTTATGCGGATGAATTGGTGGCGTTTATTAAAGAGCAGGGAGACTTCCATGTGAGCGGCGCCTGTTACCCGGAAGTGCATACGGAAGCGCCGGACGGCATTACGGATATCCGTAATCTGAAAAGGAAGGTGGACGCCGGAGTTGGGCATTTGGTGTCCCAATTGTTTTTTGACAATGATAATTTTTACGATTTTCTGGTAAAACTAAAGATTGCCGGGATTGACGTGCCAGTGGAAGCCGGAATTATGCCAGTGACCAACCGGGCGCAAATAAAGCGGATGGTGGATATGTGCGGCGCAGTGTTGCCAAAGAAATTTGAGAAGATATTGGAAAAGTACGGCGACCATAAAGAGGCGCTGTTTGACGCCGGGATGGCGTATGCCGTCAACCAGATTGTGGAACTGATTGCCCAAGGCGTGGACGGAATCCATATTTTTACCATGAACAATCCGGTAGTGGCCGGAAGGATTTGTGAAGGGATTCGGAATTTGGTAAATGTAAAGAGGGATTCAAAAGAGACAGGGTAAGTAGGGAAAGGCCGTCACAAGGGTCTTGGGCTATCGGTAGGGCAAGCGTTAGGGATAGATACGGAATTAGGATAAAATTATGGCGAAAGAAGCGTTAGTAACCGGGGCCTCCCGGGGGATTGGCCGGGCAATTGCGCAAAAATTGGCGCAAGCCGGATATAATTTATGGCTGACTTGCAGGAATTCCCAGCAGGAACTTTTCCAGGCGCAGAAGGAACTGCAGGCACAGTATGGCATTGTCTGCCGGGCAGTGGTTTGCGATATGGGGGACTACCAGTCCGTGCGCCGCCTGTTTGATGGCGTCAGGGAAACGGGACGGCTGGATGCGCTGGTAAATAATGCCGGAATTTCCTATATTGGCCTGCTGCAGGAAATGGAGCCGCGGCAGTGGCAGGAAGTGATGAATTCTAACTTAAACAGTGTGTTTTACGCTTGTAAGTTTGCGGTTCCCCTTATGTTAAAGCGGCAATATGGCCGGATTGTAAATATTTCTTCTGTTTGGGGGAGGGTAGGAGCGTCTATGGAGGTGGCTTATTCCGCATCCAAGGGAGGGGTGGACAGTTTTACAAAAGCTTTGGCGAAAGAGTTGGCGCCCAGCCATATCAGCGTCAATGCAATAGCCTGCGGGGTGATTGACACACAAATGAACGAACGCTTTGACAAAGAAGAAAGACAGGCGTTGCAGGAGGAAATTCCTGCAGACCGGTTTGGCAGACCGGAAGAAGTGGCAGAACTGACAGTTAAGGTGATAGAAGCGCCGGAATATATGACCGGACAGATAATTTCCCTGGATGGAGGCTGGAGCTAAGCGCAAAGCCATAGAGCGTGTTTGAACATTCATTCCCCCAACCTGCACGCCCCACTTTGCGTGATATTTGCGGCAAATCCGGGTGACATAACCCGCTATGCGCCGTTCCTTTGGCGCAAATCGCCCATAAATTGTGATGGATATCTGTCAAAAAACAACTTTCAAACACGTTCTAAAACGAGGAAAACGAAAGAGGGCAAAGGGTAAAACATTATATGTGTTTTTAAGTATGGGGCGTAGCTTTGGACAGAGAGAGTGAGAATATCGGGAAGGGGAAGTCAGGAAGGGAACGAGGCGCAGCCTTGGATGGAAAGGGAGCGAGGGATAAAAATTTGCGCCTGCGGTTTAAGGGCTGCAGGTTAAGAGAAAGGCATGGTTATTAATATGTATGATTTGATTATTATAGGTTCGGGGCCTGCCGGCTTGTCGGCGGCGGTATATGCCAAACGGGCAGGGTTTCATACCCTTGTGTTGGAAAAAAGCCCTATGAGCGGCGGGCAGGCGCTCAATACGTATGAGGTGGACAATTACCTGGGGCTGCCTGGGATAAACGGGTTTGACCTTGGCATGAAATTCCGGGAACATGCGGATAAGATGGAAGTGGAATTTATAGAGACAGAGGCAAAAGGCATAATTACAGGGATAGAGGCTGGCGCAGACGCTCCGGGCGGACGGATTCATACTGTAAAAACAGACCAGGGAGATTTCCAGGCAAAGGCGGTGCTTCTTGCAACAGGGGCGCAACATGCCAAATTGGGGGCGCCAGGGGAAGAGGAACTGGCAGGTATGGGAGTGTCCTATTGTGCAACTTGTGACGGGGCCTTTTTCCGCAACCGCACCGTAGCAGTGGTGGGCGGAGGTGACGTAGCGGCAGAAGACGCTATTTTCCTTGGCAGAATTTGCCGGAAAGTATATTTGCTCCATCGAAGAGATGAATTGCGGGCAGCGGCGACGCTGCAGGAAAGAGTGAAAAATCAGCCGCAGGTGGAGATTTTATGGAATACCGTAGTGACGGAAATAGTGGGGGAAGACCAAGTATCCGGCGTCCGGATTCGGAATGTGGCTTCAGGAGAAACGCAGGAACTGGCGGTGGACGGTGTATTTATAGCGGTAGGCATACGGCCCGACTCGGAAGCGTTCCGGGAAATTGCAGAGTGTGACGGCAAGGGATATTTTGTGGCGGGGGAAGACTGCGCCACTTCCACGCCAGGGATTTACGCCGCAGGCGATGTGCGGACAAAGGCTCTGCGGCAGATAATTACCGCGGTGGCGGATGGAGCCAATGCAGTGGCAAGCGTGCAGGATTATTTCAATGCATCCACAGATACGCCGTAAAGCGTGTTTGGCAAAGGTTTCCTAAACTATAGGCAGACTATGAAAATGGCCGGACAAGGATAGAAAAATCTTTCCTGCACGGCCATTTCTGTATTCCTTTGCGCGTCTGCTCTTTCTGTGTCTCACGGAAAGAACCGCCATTTTGTGACAGCAACTCCTATGCCACCGTCATATGAACTTCCGTTTTTATTTAATCGGAAAGAATCAGCTCTTTCACTGCCTGTTTCCAGCATTCTTCCGGCACATCAGGCCAAATGCATTCTCCATGTATCTCTTTACATATCTCCATTGCTCTTCCTAAAACATTACCATGTGATATTTCACCTGTTCTAAGCAGATGTTCCGATACCTTGCACCAATATGGCGCTTTTTCGTTTAAACCGGAAGCATATAAATCCGCAATGACTTCCTCTGTATTATACCCCAGACTGACAAATTCATAGTCCCACGCACCTTGCTTTCCTCTTAATATCATAAATTGCGCTTTTCCCTTGCTATGGATGGGAATTCCAACGGAACCCACGCCAAGCGCTGCTTTTTCATTATGCTCTATTCTCCTTTGTATGTGAGTATGACCGCATAAAATATAATCATTGGGCTCTCTTTCCATAATCCCAAAGGTGTTTTCATTGTCCGGCAATAATTTTTCATTTACTTTTCGGGGTGAACCATGACAGATTGTAATCGGTGGCAAATCTTCAAATATAAGCTCCTTCTTTATGGGTAAAGCTTTGAAAAAGCGCAGGTCTTTTTGCGTCAGATTATTATATGTATAATAAAGACTGCCTGTGGTTGAGTCGTATTCGCTCCAGCCCTTTTGTTCCGAATCATAGTTAATCCAATAGTCTTCTTTATTTCCCCTGATGAAAAAGCATTTGTACTTTTCCTTTAACGAATACAAGGCGCTCATTGTCTTTTGGGGATAGGCCAACTCCCCCAGATAATCTCCAAGAAAGATAAATGTATCTGCTCCGCGGGTTATTGCATGCTCCAGACATTTTTGTAAAGAAATATAATTGCCATGAATATCCGATAACACTGCTATGTTCAATGCAGCCATAACTTTCTCCCTTTATCTTTGTGAGCCGTAATAATCGTATAGGTTTCTTCCATTTTTATCATACCATAGGAAAGGGGGAATAACAAGTCTGGTATTGATTTCTTTTCTATGCTACATTAGTTACTGTTCAAAGGCCCCTGTGAATATTTTAGCTCCATAACTGTACAGGCCCATGGCTAACCAGCAAAGTGACAGCCATGATGTGAACAGTAACCAGTGTACTGCCTGCATGATATTCAGGCAAACTTCCTTGCCTAAATTTCCATCAGACTGTGTTGTCGGCGGTCAACGACGCCACCGTAGCGCCTCCCTTCGCCGCCTTGCTGATGAAAATGCATTCTTCCAAGTTTCGCCAGATATGATACAGACAATACACTGGTTGCCGTCCATACCGGAATAGGATTTCTTCCAACAGTAAACCACCGTAACGGGCAAGTGCGAAGGAAGCTTAACATATTTTCAGCATTCTGTCAGATAATAGGAACAGAACTGAAAACAATGTCAGCGACAGGAGTGACGGAAGAAATTTAGAGTGAGAAATGCAGTCAAAATTTCTTCCAAAGGAAGGGTGCATAGGGAACTGATACGGAACTGAAAACAATGTCAGCGACAGGAGCGTCGGAAGAAATGAGAGTGAAATACCGTCAAAATCACCTCCAAGGAAAGGGCGTGAAAGGAGCTGACACGGGACTGGAAACAGAATCAGCGACAGGAGCGCCGGAAGAAATTTAGAGTGAGGAATGCAGTCGAAATATCTTCCAAGGAAGGGGCGTGAAGGGAGCTGATACGGGACTGGAAATAGGAGGAAAATCATTTGGGACAAAATCAGGAGGAAAAGCTCTTCGAGGAAAAATGGCTGGCGGAAACGATAGCGGTCGCCAAAGAACAGTTAAAACAGTCCAGGGAGGCTGCGGAAGAGAAAAAGGATGGGATTACGAAAGCAAAGAGGGATGTATATGAAAATTCGTCTCACAGTTTTACGAACCTGTACAGCTCGGATGATTTTGAGGCGCTTGTGGAATTAAACCAGCTCCACAGCCATGTAACGGATGAGATTGCCGATTATGAGAAAGAGATAAAGAATATCCAGCGGCTGGAAAACATTGTGAAAACCCCTTATTTTGCCAGAATTGATTTTCTGTTTGAGGGGGACGCGCTGCCAGAGAAAATCTATATTGGCCGTTCGCCTTTAAGTAAAAAAAGAGCGGGGGAAATCTATGTGTATGACTGGCGTTCCCCTATTGCCAGTGTGTTTTACCGATTTATGACAGGTATGTCGTATTATGACGCGCCCAATGGGAGGATTAACGGGGAAGTCACATTAAAACGCCAATATGAGATAAAAGACAGTGTGCTGCAGTATTATTTTGATGCTGACAGGAACATCAGTGATGAATTTTTACGGCAGCTTTTGTCAAAAAATGCATCGCCTAAAATGAAGGCAGTGGTGGAAACCATCCAAAAGGAGCAGGATATGGTTATCCGGGATATGGGCAGTGACCTGTTGATGGTGCAGGGCATTGCAGGGAGCGGGAAGACGTCTATCGCGCTCCACCGTGCGGCTTACCTGATGTATGAAGGATTGCAGAAGGAAAAGCTGTCAGCGGAAAATATTTTGATTATATCGCCCAATCCGGCTTTTGAGCAGTATATTTCCGATGTTCTCCCGGAGTTGGGGGAAGAAAATGTAAATTCGGTTGTGTTTGACGACATATTAAAAAAGACGCTGCGGGGAAGGAAGTCACAGCCTGTTTATGAATTTTTGGAGGAAGCCGTTACAAACGGGCGGCAGAAAGAGACGGTAAAAAGCAGCATGGAGTTTAAAACATCCAAAGAGTTTCAGGATGTTTTGGATTGCTTTCTTGCGGAAATCCCGGTGCGCTGGATGGAATTTTCCGGGATTTCCCACCATGGGGAGTGTGTGGTGACAGGGAAGGAGCTGCAGGAATGGGTGCTGCGCAGGCCGGAGGTCGCTTTGGGGATGCGGCTGGAGCAGGTGGAAGAATTTGTGATGGAAAAAATATACGGGACAAGTGGAAAGCGCGCGGATGAGGAAGAAATACTCAGTATCCAGGAGCAGATTCGGCAGTCCTGTAACTTGCGGGTGGTGGATTTGTACAGCAGGCTGTTTTTAGACGGGGCAGAGTGGAAGGGATGGAAAGGCTGCACAACAAAAATATGGGAATATACAAGGCGGAACCTGCAGTCCGGACGGCTGGGCTATGACGATGCCATAGCGGTGGCCTACTTGTATTTGAAACTTTACGGGTCGGGAGAATACCGGAATATACGGCAGGTGGTCATTGACGAGGCGCAGGATTATTACCCTTTGCAATACGAAATTTTCCGTATGCTTTTTCCAAGCGCAAAGTTTACCGTTCTGGCGGACATTCATCAGGCGGTGGGGAAAATGGAAAGCATGTCCATGTACGAACGGATTCGGAAGACATTAAATAGGAAGAAATCCCTTTCGATTACTTTGAATAAGAGTTTCCGTTGCACCAATGAAATCCTGAAATTCAGCCAGCAATTCCTGGGACGGGAATTGGAGGTGGAAAGCTTTAACCGCAGCGGCGACTGTCCGCAGGTATTTGTGGCGGATTCTCATAAGGAACTGTTGCGGGCGGTGAAAGCGGAAGCCAACCTTTGCCTGGAAAAGGGGCTGAAAACCGTATGCCTGCTTTGCAAGACGCATAGAAATGCGGTGCGGCTATATGAAGAACTGAAGGAGGAAATGACGCTGCAGTTAGTCCAGGGCAGAGAGGTGGAGAGCCTGCAGGGCGTGTTCCTGATGCCGGTGTATATGGCGAAAGGGCTGGAATTTGACGCTGTTATAATTTGTGATGCGGATGACAGGAATTACTGTGACATGGATGACAGGAACTTGCTATATGTGGAGTGTACAAGGGCGTTGCACAGGCTAAGCCTGATGGGTGAGGGGAAGATAAGCAGGTTTGCAAAGGGATTGCTTCCGGTTTGAGAAATCGGAATATTTAAGAAAATGAAATACAAGGAAAGGGAAGGCAGGGGGCGTCCGCGGCAAAACAATGCCGCGACAGATAAATTCATAGGTTGACAAATTGCGCATCCGGTGTTATATTACTAAACAGATGTAATAAAATTGTAACAAATTCAACATAACAGTAACATTTCATATGTTTTATATAAGAATGCGGAGGCACACCTATGAATCAGAAAGACAGGAAAGTGAAAGTTGTATTGTGTACGGTAACGGCAGTTCTTGCATTTTCAAATTTTAATATAACGGCTCATGCGGCGGCGGACGTAACGTCTGTTTTGCCGTCAGCGGGCGTGGATTACACATTGGCGCCGGATGGGACTTCCTTAAAGAATATCCAGGAAGGGGTCGATGCAGGGCAGCAGGTGGCAGCCATGAACGGGGAAGTGGACAGCAGTACGGCGGCAGGCGTGCTGAATCATGTGGTAAATGCAGGAGGGCTTGGCGGAACGGAAAACGGCGCGGAAGGGGAAACGCAGGCGGAGCTGCAGGCGCGTATTGAGCCGGCGGAAGATTTGGTGATTGCGGAAACGAAAACAGTGGACGTTTCTTTGCTGGATGAGAAGATTTTAAAGGATGTGCAGAAAAAGCTGGACAGGAAGGACGAAGAAGAAGGCTTTAAAAGCCTTGTTATTGCAAAAGTAAACGATTATGTAAATGTAAGGGATATGCCCAGCGAGGAAGGGGAAATCATCGGTAAACTGTATGACAAATCGGTGGGGACTTTTCTTTCGGAAGAGAACGGCTGGTACAAAATTAAGTCCGGCTCCGTGACCGGGTACGTAAAAGGCGAGTATTGCGTAACGGGCGATGACGCTGTGGAATTGGCCAAGGCTGTCGGCACAAGGATTGCAACGGTAACGACCACGACTTTGAAGGTGCGTCAGGAGCCGGGGTTAGACAAGACCGTGCTTGGCATGGTGCCGATTGAAGACCAACTGATTGTCACCGAAGAGCTGGACGGCTGGGTAAGGGTGAATATTGAAGAAGGCGATGGCTATGTTTCTACGGATTATGTGTCTTTGACAACAGAATTCGTTCAGGCGGAATCCAGGGAAGAAGAGAAAGCAAGGCTGGCAAAGGAAGAGGCGGAAAGGAAAGCCGCACAGGCTGCAGCCAGGAAAAAAGCGGGCCGTTCTTCATCTTCCGGCGGTTCTTCCGGTCAGGTGATGTACGCTTCCGGCGGCGGCAGTGAGATGGGCCGTGCGGTTGCCAACTATGCGCTGCAGTTTGTGGGGAATCCATATGTATACGGCGGCACGAGCCTTACCAACGGCGCAGACTGCTCCGGGTTTGTTATGAGCGTATATGCTAACTTTGGCGTGAGCCTGCCGCATTCTTCATCAGCGGATAGAAGCGTAGGCGCTGCGGTGAACGGCTTAGCCAATGCGCAGCCGGGCGACTTAGTATGCTATTCTGGCCATGTAGGGCTGTACATAGGGAATGGACAGATTGTCCATGCTTCCACCTCCAGGACTGGCATTATCGTTTCCAACGCAAATTACAGGACGCCGCTTTCGGTAAGGAGAATTTTCTAAAAGAAGGCTTCCTAAAGGAGGATTTTTCGGAGGAGAACTTTCTAAAAGGAAAATTTTCCAAAGATAAATTTTCCAAAGAAGAATTTCATAAAAAAGAATTTGAGAAAGAAGAATTTCGCAAAGAAGGAAGCGTCGTTGAAATAAGACGAAATGATTCGGGTAAGACAAAAGGTTGAGATAAGACGGGATTTTTATAAAAGATTTTTTCTAAACGATGGGAAGAAAAATAAGGCAGGCAGACATCCGAATGGGTGTTTGCCTGTTTTGTATACAATAAGCTGACTTGCGGAGCATGTCTGCGTTTGTTGCAATAAGCTGGCTTGCGGAGCATGTCTGCGTTTGTTGCAATAAGCTGACTTGCGG
>CAJTQO010000069.1 GCA_910578405.1 uncultured Lachnospiraceae bacterium
TTCCATAGGTTTGATGTGGGCAGGCAGAGATGATGATTGTAACTGAATCCCCATTTTCCCATTTACGATAATTGTACCGCTGTCATATTTCTTCAAGCCCTCCATACATTCCAGAGCCGTCGTTTTCCCCGCTCCGTTTACGCCGAGCAGGGAAAAAACTTCTCCTTTTTCGATTTGAAAATCAAGCCCCTTAAGAACAATATGGCTGCCATAGCTTTTCCTTAACCCGCAAACTTGCATTGCACAATTCATCCTTCCACCTCCTCGAACGGATTTATTCCGAGTTTTGAAAAGTAGGCTTGCAACGCTGGCTCTAAATAATCGTTTACGATTTTTTGCCTCTCTTCCCAAGCATTTGCAGCAGTATCAATATTGCCTATTTCCATCAATTTCGGCAACATACTCATATCGCCGTCCGTAAATTCCATAATCAGGCCCCAATATTCTTTTACAACCCGTTGACACTTTTCACTTTCGGGGAGCGCATTTTCTTTTTGCAGTTGTACGATTTCATCGCTCAAACGATTAAATCTGTCCATAAAGTCTAATCCACTTTCCCTGTCAAAGTGATTACGGATATGGTCAAGCGTATCATCATCGAAACGCTTAATAAGATAGTAAGAGTCATTTTTCATTTGCAGATTGACAATAATATCCGCATACTTCTTAAAATTGACTGTCTGCATTTGTAACACTTCTACTTTTAACTGTTCTATTGCTGTCAAAGAAGTTGTCAACTGCTCTATTTTCCCCCGTATGTCATCAGCCTGTTCAGTAAGCGCATTTGCAACATCCGTGGGCGTCTCTAAGGAAATTAAGCGTTGCTTTATATCATCCAAAGTAAAGCCCAACGATTTCAAGCACACAATCTGATGAAGCATAACTAAATCTTTATCCGTATAAAGCCTGCGTCCACCCTCACTTTCCGCTGATGGACAGAGTAATCCCTCTTTGTCGTAATACTGCAAAGTGCGGACCGTTGTTCCCATTTTCTTCGCAACTTCTCCAACTGTCATATATCCATCCGGAATTGCTCTGTATTTTGCCATAGCCCTTTACCTCCTGAAACATATTATAAATCATTACGCAACGTCGCAAGCAAGACCTTTTTGGAAAATTTTCAGGCAAGTGTGCATTCTACGCGAAAAAGGCCATTTTCTGCACCGCTGGTTGTAATCTTGCCGATGATTTGCGTGTTCAAGATAAGCACCTCATTTCTGATTCGTTGTGGTTACTTCCGGAAATAAAAAGGCCGCCCCTTCATAAGCGTATGAAAATATGTTTGCTATACGATGGCTTTTTTCTTTTGCCGTCGTCCGTCAGGCTGTCACTCTTGCTAAAATCCCCTGTTATTCAAGCCGAAGCCGTTCTACAACGCTTTGCTTCTCCAAATTCTTAAAACAGAGATACGGAATCAGGACTGCAAAGACAATCAAAATCGGTGTACAGATTATAAGGGGCAGGAGCGTGAAATGGAAAGTCGCTGTCCAGTCACCGGCTACCATCATCCGCACTCCGACAAGGACGCCGAAAGCGCTTAGGATATAAGATACAAAGAGCGCACTAACCGCATAATAAAGGCCCTCGTCAATCAGCATACTGCGAAGCTGCCGCTTTGTCATGCCCACGCTCTGTATCATGGCAAACTCCTTCTGGCGGGAAACAATCGCCGTTACCATAGAGTTGACAAAATTCAAAATACCTACAAATGCAATGATAAGGCTAATTGCAAATCCCATCACGGTATTTGCCCGTGTCTGTTCTTCATAATGTTCAATAAGAGTGGATTTTGAAGTGAAGTTCAGGCTTTTATCCACATTGTTCCGATATTCAATCAGCATCGTTTCCGCCTGCGGTTGGCATTCCCCGGACACATCAAAGAACAGTTTTCGCAGGGTATTGTCCGGGTACATCATTCGGAAAGCGTCTGCCGGAAGATAAAACGAAAGAAAATCCTGTACACTGCTGTTTACCCCCTCAGTAATGGTGGCTATATCCATCACAATCGCCATAACCTCATATTGCTGTCCGTTCAGTTCCACCATGTCCCCAACAGAATACGTCGGCTGTGTTTCTTTCCCTGCATCTTCCGCGCCGGCAGCCGCTTCCATAATTACATAGTCACCAGACAAAAATTTCTCTTTATCAAAGACGCCATCCAATATCCGGCCATCCTGTGCAAAGGCGTCCAGTATTAGACCATCCATGCCGTACAAAATGGAAACACATTCTCCGCTGTTCATCATATCGTGATAGGATGCCGCCAGTCCGGCGTCCGTTGCTTCGATGTAGGCCAGTCTGTCATCCGCATTATAATAGCTCTGAATATTTGCAAGGGCGGACGCGCCGATTTCATGGGTAAACACCTGCGAATATAAGCGCCCTGTTGCTTCCAACCCGGAAAGGCCCTCAATGTTTTGTGCCAGTGAGCGGGAAATGGTCGTACCGTAAGGGTTATAAGTCCCAAAGGTGGAAGAAATGGAACTGTCCTCTACCTCAAAATCACTGATTACCGTCTGGCTCATGTATTTATCAATATCAAAGCTGGCGCTTTTTGCATAAATGCAGGAAAGCAGCGTCAACCCCAACGTCAGGGAGCAAATCACAGTAACGGTGCGCTTCTTGTTCCGCCCTAAGTTTGCCAGCGCCATTTTCGGAATGCTTGCGCCAATCGTACTTTCCTTAATTTTCCGTCTGCTGTTCCTCCCCGTATCCGTGTAGCGCAGAGCCTCCATCGGAGAAACCTTGCCAGCGATTTTAGCGGGCTTCATGCAGGAAATCCATACGGTCACATAGGCGAACAGCGCAGCGCCAACGAAAATATAAGGATTGACCGCCGTTTTCGCTTCTCCCGTCACGCCGGTTATCATTACCGGAGCTAACACAGCCCCCAGCAGATACCCAATCACAAGCCCGATAGGAATACCGATTAGCGACAGGCGGTTAACCTGAGCGTAAATCATTTTCTTTAGCTGCTTTTTCGTTGTTCCCAAAGTTTTCAGCCTGCCATAAAAACGAATGTCACTGGCGACAGAAATCTGGAAAATATTATAAATAATCAGATAACCGCTGACAAAGACCAATACCATGCAGATTGCCATAGGGATAATTTCACGGATGATGTTTTGGTTCATGGTGGCGTCATAAGCTATGTTGGGGGAAAGAGATACATGGAATAGGCCGGTATCCATTAAAATTTGCTCCGCTGCCTGTTCCAGATTTTTGTCACTGTAAAGGTTCAGGTGAAGCATCCCCGTACCAAAAACCTGCTTATTTTCCAACTGCGCCGCCTGATTGACGCCTGCACATTCCCTTTTAACAAAGGCTTCGGATACCCAGGCCATACTTGCCATAGCAACGGAATTTCCATCC
Source organism: uncultured Lachnospiraceae bacterium (assembly GCA_910578405.1). Lineage (GTDB taxonomy): Bacteria > Bacillota > Clostridia > Lachnospirales > Lachnospiraceae > Kineothrix. The sequence goes on from CAJTQO010000069.1 coordinate 3,373, forward strand.
CAATAGCCAGACAAGATAAAATTGCTTATGGTATATGCCCCGCTGTTTAAGTCTTTTCTCCATTTTAAGGTAATTTCCTGTCCTAATTCATGGGGCAGGCCCAATTTATCAAGGGTAATCGTGTCCAACGCAATTTCATTTTCACTAACCGGCAATGTTCCCTCTGTCGGCATGGAGAAAGCAGAAACGGCATAATTTTCATCCGCATAGCGGATTTCAACCTGCCTGCCAGTCAATTCCTCATTTTCGGCAATGCCGATTACAATGCTTTTTCCAAAATCCCGAACCGCTTCATGGGTGGAAATCTTCTCCATTTCTTCCTCAGTCAGAGCGCCGGCGCTTAAATGGCTGTTATACCCGGCCTGTTGGAAATTCATATCCTGCAAATTTTTGACCATGCTCTGCGAAAGGACAAACAAAGACGTAAGCATCAACGTTGTCAGTACAATAGCGAGAATGGCAACAAGATTCCTGGCCTTGTTCGACTGAAAGCTGCGGCTGGTCAGAGTGCGAATGATAGATTTTTGCTTTTTCATGGCATCACCGCCTTAACTCTGTGATTTTTCCATCTTCAATACGCAGGCGTCTGTCAGCCTGTGCTGCAATTTCCGGATTGTGGGTTATCATTACGATAGTCTGATGGAATTTCTTGCCGGTGACTTTCAAAAGCCCGATTACCTCATCGCTGGTCTTGCTGTCCAGATTTCCGGTCGGTTCATCGGCCAGGATAATGGCTGGTTTGCTGGCTAACGCTCTGGCAATCGCCACGCGCTGCTGCTGTCCGCCGGAAAGGGTGTTGGGCATATGCAAAAGCTTCTTTTCCAGGCCCAGCAGGGTAACTATCTCCTGAATAAACTTCTGGTCGGGCTTCTTTCCATCAAGTTGAATAGGCATGACGATGTTTTCATACACGTTCAGGATAGGAACAAGATTATAGTTCTGAAAAATGAAACCGATACGCTGGCGGCGAAATACAGTCAAATCCTCGTCTTTCAGCTTGCCCAGCTCATAGTTATCTACCTTGACCGTCCCGGAAGTGGGGCGGTCTAAACCGCCCAGCATATGCAGCAGGGTGGATTTACCGCTGCCGGATGTGCCGATGATGGCAACAAATTCGCCCGGCTCAATGGAAATGCTTACGCCGTCCAGAGCCTTGACAATGTTCTGCTTGTCGCCGTATTGTTTCGTCAGTTGTTTCGTGCTTAAAATACTCATATACCATGACCTCACTTTGTTTTTCTGGATTCGCTTTCATTATATCCGGGCAAAAGAAAGGCACAATGGAAAATGCGTAATCTAATATCTACAATGAAAAAACTAAAGTTCTCCCGAAAATAAGGACGGAAAAAAACGCCGTTTCATGAAGAAACAGCGTCGTTCAATTAAGGGCATGGGAGCAGGATGTTCAACCGATAGGTTCTTTCTCCCTGTTGGAAGCTGCACTGGCCGCCATATTTCTCTACGGCTTTTTTGATGTTGGGAATACCAAAGCCATGCACAAAGCGGTCTTTCTTTGTGGTTCCCTCTGTGAGATGGTTTCCCGGCGACACATTGTTTTCTATGATGATAAGCAGCATATCCCGGACACGCTCGGCCTTAACAGTAATCAGACGCTTGTACTCCGGCAGATGTTCGCTGGCCTCTATCGCGTTGTCAATGGCGTTGCCGAAAATGGCGCTGATGTCCAGCGGCTCCATAAAGCCAATCCCATGAAAATCAACCATAGCGGAAAAATCAATCTGTTTTTCATGAGCCTTTGCCGCTTTATCTTTCAGAATAATGTCCAGAAATTCATTTCCCGTATGCACATAGTCCTCGTAGTCCGCAATTTGGGAGCGTAGCGTTTCCGCCATCCGGCGTGTTTCTTTTGTGTTCTGACTGTTTTCCATTACAAGCAAATGGTTTTTCAGGTCATGGTAGATGGAGCGAACCCGTTCTTCGTCTTTCATTTTTTCTTGATAGTAAGCAAACTGCTGTTGTAGCTGGGCAATCTGCATTTTGTCCCGCTGTCCCTGCTCCCGGAGATAGGACACATTTCTGGAATACAAAAATTGCACAATAAAAACTATACAGAGTACAGAAGCAATTAAATCCAAGAATGATGTATCGGACGTTCTCAAATTCAAATACCCATAAGCGCTTGCAAACGATACACCGAAAACCAAAAGAAAACTGATGGATACAATAGCGGCATCTTTTGCCAGAATATCATATTTGAAATTCTTTAATAAGCGGTAGGCAACCATCAAAAACAATAACCTTAGCAGCATGATAAAGACATATATCTGCCATTTAATTATAGCCGTTCCATCCACTTGCGTCATTATATCGCCGTGATAAACAAAATCCATAATGGAAAGCCCAACTGACTCCGTAAATGGTATTATCAATAAGTAAGACAGCTCCATAACAATCAGCGCCTGGTGGAATGACGTTTCATAACACAGAAGCGTTAATCCTATAAGCAAAGCCAATAACACAAAAAGACGGTATGCTCCTATATCCACAAAAAAGGTCATAACAATAACCGCCATTGCATAAACAACCGGTGGAATAATTCTGATGATTGCTTTTTGAAATCGGCAAGGCTTACAGAAACACAAAGTCATTACATAAAAAATAGCCGCTTCCGTTATTGTTGCCAAGATGTCTAACAAGTTATAAAGCCACATTACAGCATATCCCCCCAATAATCAGCCAAACGTTCCATAAACTCTTTGCGCTTCGGCTGGCTGATAGGGATAATCTCACCAGTAATCAATTCAAGTTCCAGCTTATTCACACCCTTTACATAAAATAAATTTACCATGTAGCTGGTGTGGCAGCGAATAAAACCTTTGCCTTGTAGCGCTTGTTCCATCTCTTTCATGCTCTTGTAACAGATAATATTTTCCTGCTCTGTATGTAGAAGCAGATTGCGGTTAAAAGTTTCTACATAGCGGAGCGATTTTAGAAATACCTTATATCTCCCTGTATCGTTGGAAATTACCATAGCGGGGCTATCATCTTTCCTATGTTTCTTTAACCACGAATCCATTTCCGCTTTCAGGCGGACATATTTTATCGGCTTGACAATATAGTTAGCGGCCTGATATTTATATCCCTCTAAGCCATATTGGGTGAGGGTAGTCAAAAAGATAATGCCGACTTTCTCATTCATCTGTCGGACACGCCCGGCAGCTCGCAGACCGTCTACCAGCCGCATTTGAATGTCCAGGAAAATCAGGTCAATGGTGGTATCATACTTTTCAATGAGTTCCATGCCATCGTAATAAGCAGTTATCTTTATTTCTTCTCCGGTTTCAGCGATATATTGATTCAGCAGACCTGTCAGGTATGCGACAAAATCTTTTTCATCGTCACATATTGCTATGTGTATCAAAAATGTCACCTCATTTCTTATATTGCCGGTCAACCGGCTTTTCTGCCTCTTTTGGCATCAGCCAGACAGTAGCCATCTTCACAGCGCCGGGGATAGGGTCAGCAACGCAATCATAATTTACCCTACGAGGCAATACGCCCATTGCTCAGCGGCCTCTTTTAATGTCATATAATTCATTTCACACCTCCATAAAGCACATTATAGTTCTCTTACTCGAACAATGCAAGTGTAAGTGTGCCAAGAGGTTTCTCACAAAAATAAGCATAGTCATACCTATACACCAGCATAATAAAGTTATTCCTTTGTCTAAATCAGCACGATAAAACATACTTGAGGTGAATGATTATGCCGATTGATGCTTTAACCATTTGGGGGCAAAAATGCGGGAATCCAGAAAGAAAAAAGACTTGACGCAGCAGGAACTTTCAGATTTGAGCCATGTATCTGTAAAGCAGATTGCCAACATTGAAAAGGGGCATATGAATCCGTCCTTTTTGATTTTGAAGGCGCTGCCCTGTTCAAGTTGCGCTATGATGAACAGGAAGCATTAGTTCAGAAACATAAAAATGCTTTTTCTTTTCGTTGGCTACACGCTGTTTAGCCTGTTCCAATGCCTGCAATGCTTTTTCTAAGTTCCTGCCTGCGTCATTCTTGCTTTCAATCATCTTGATACCTCATTCTTTCTGCAATGTATTGATAGTTTCTGAAAATAAAAAAGGTAGCGGATTGTCTGTTAAGATAATCGCTACCTAAAGGTAAACAATATTAAATTTTTATATCTCCGCCACTGATAATACCGAAAAATTAAAATCTACAATTTAATCAGTTCTTTTCAGCAACCCGATATGTTAAGAAAATATCCATAACTATCAGCATTGCCCATACTCCTAAAACAGATAATAAGCAAGGAGCGCCTTTCATAACGATACAAATGCCTATTATTATGATTCCCCCAATGATAAAGGAAATTCCTCCTATATGTTGGCTTTTTTTCCATGTTGCTTCATTTTTCATGCTCCAATGCGTCCTCAATCCTATCATAGAATTCATCCGCAACTTAGGCATGAGATTTCCTGTAACAATCATTAACATACCAATGATGCCAAAAACAAGCTGACCAATATCCAATGAAACAAGTGATAAATTTTCTACTTTGTTATAGCTTGTGTATAGAAAATAGACATTCAAAGCATTAAGCAATATCAGCGCTAAAATACCCACAATAATTGTAACTTTTTTATTATTTTCCCCATGTTCTTCCTTTTTCGCCGCCAGCTTTGCCATTCCAAGCAGAAAATATCCCATTAAAATACTTACTACCGGAAATAACAAAGCCTCATATTTACTCCCCCAACGGTCAACCTGATTATCAAACCCATAATGTGCAGGGATTTTTTCGGGAAGATGCGGCAATACAATCAAGACAACTACTAATGGAAGATACATCAAAATATAACATACTGTTTTCTTTTTATTCATTTCTGACCTCCTCTTAATTCGTTAATCCACATGATAGTTTCATCAAGTACAGACAAATTCAGTTCATAATAAATATAATTTTTATATTTTGTTTCATAAATCAAATCTGCCTTTTTTAATTTTGATAAGTGATATGACAGGGCTTGCGGTGTCATGCTTAGGGCATTTGCTAAATCGCCGGAATTTATTTTTCCCTCCTTTAATTTATGCAAAATTCTTCTTCGGTTTTCATCTGCCAATGCTGCAAGTATCTCATTTACCGCCAATATGCCACCTCCTATTTCAATAAATCTTTAAATAGATTATACAAAATTTGTATGGAGCGGTCAAGAACTATTTAAAATTATTTTTAAATAGTTGCATATTCTATCTGATTCTCTGAATAATCTTTCCGTCCTATCGCTCTATTCTGTCCAATCATCATCTGCCTTGCC
>CAJTQO010000070.1 GCA_910578405.1 uncultured Lachnospiraceae bacterium
AAAGTGGGGCGTACAAATGTCAGGAATGAATTTTCAAACACGCTCTAAGGCGCGGGAAAAGTGGCGGGGTATGAACAAAGGATGTGGCTTGTGTTTGGAATGCCGGAAAAATAGCGGCAATAGGAGCAGAGGCATAGAGGCATCGCTTGGGCTGCCGGGGGATAGACAGGACTGTGGCCAAAAGAAGATATGCGCAAGGACAAAAGAGCGGCGGGATTATGGACATAGGTTAGCATAAGCGGAAAAATCTGTGGAGGGAGAGGCCAGGATATGGAGCATGGTTTTATAAAGGTGGCGGCAGTGACGCCCAAAATAAAGGTGGCGGATACGGTTTACAATGTTGGGCAGATTTGCGGGTGTCTGGATGAAACGGTGGAGGAAGGGGCGAAGGTGGTTGTTTTTCCGGAACTGTGCATTACAGGGTATACTTGCGAAGATTTGTTTCTGCAGGAACTGCTTTTGGAAAAAGCTAAGGAAGGGCTTTTCCAGGTGGCGGCGCATACGGCAGGGAAAGAGGCGTTGGTTTTTGTGGGCCTGCCAATGGTAAAGGGGGGGAAACTGTTCAATGTGGCGGCTGCGTTGTATGACGGGCGTGTCCTGGGGATAGCGCCGAAAGCCAACATTCCTTCATATGCGGAATTTTATGAAGGGCGGCATTTTACGCCAGGGAATGGTGTGCCGGAAGAGGTGGAGCTGCAGGATGGAAAAGGGAGGCAGAAGGTTCCGTTTGGAACAAAGATATTGTTTGAGGTGGAAGCTATCCGGGGGCTGAAGGTTGGGTGTGAAATCTGTGAGGACTTATGGGTGCCGGATGCGCCGGGGAATGCCCATGCCTTAGCAGGCGCCACGCTTTTGGTGAACCTGTCGGCTTCTAATGAGACGGTGGGAAAGGATGCATACAGGGAAATGCTGGTAAAATCCGCCAGCGCGAGGATGATTGCGGGATATGTCTATGCCAGCGCAGGAGAAGGGGAGTCTTCGCAGGATTTGGTGTTTGGCGGGCATAATATCATTGCGGAAAACGGAACAGTGTTGGCACAGGCCAAACGTTTTAAAAATGAGATTATCTATGGAGATGTGGATATCCATCGGTTATTGCATGAAAGGCGGCGCATGACTACTTACCAGCAGGAGCGGGCGCAAGGGTATCAGATAGTTTCCGTTCCGATGAAGAAAGAGGAAACAAAGCTAACCCGGACGTTTGGCTGCCTGCCTTTTGTGCCGGGGGACAGGACTGCATGGGAAAAAAGATGCGATGAAATCCTGTCCATCCAGTCATACGGGTTGAAAAAAAGGTATGAGCATACCGGGTGCAGGAAAGCGGTGGCAGGGATTTCCGGTGGGTTGGATTCTACACTGGCTTTGCTGGTGACGGTGCGCGCTTTTGATTTGCTTGGGCTGGAGCGGAAGAATATCGTTTCGGTAACGATGCCTTGCTTTGGCACTACCGACCGCACTTATGACAATGCCTGCAAATTGGCGCAGACTTTGGGGACGGATTTGCGCCAGGTGGACATTAAGGAATCGGTATCGCTGCATTTTGCCCAGATTGGACAGGATATCAATAACCATGATGTAACCTATGAGAATGGCCAGGCCAGGGAGCGGACGCAGGTGCTGATGGATATTGCCAATAAGGAAAATGCGTTGGTGATTGGCACCGGGGATATGTCTGAGTTGGCTTTGGGCTGGGCCACTTATAACGGTGACCATATGTCCATGTATGGGGTGAATGTGGGAGTGCCAAAAACGTTGGTGCGGCATCTGGTGCAGTATTATGTGGATACCTGTGGGGATGCCCAGTTGGAGAGGGTATTGCTGGATGTGCTGGACACACCGGTAAGCCCGGAGCTGCTTCCCCCGGTGGATGGGGTGATTTCACAAAAGACGGAGGATTTGGTTGGGCCATATGAACTGCATGACTTTTTCCTGTATTATATGTTGCGGTGTGGTTTTGAACCGGGAAAATTATACCGGATTGCCTGCCTTGCCTTTGCGGGACAATATGGAGAAGGGGAAATTTTAAAATGGATGAAAGTGTTTTACCGCAGGTTTTTTGCGCAGCAATTTAAACGCTCCTGCCTGCCGGACGGGCCTAAAGTAGGAAGTGTGGCCGTGTCGCCCAGGGGGGATTTGAGAATGCCTTCGGATGCCTGCGGAAGGATATGGCTGGAGGAGCTGGAAAAAATTGGAAAGGACTGTGATAAAACGGAAGAAGGATGTGACGGAAGAAGGATGTGACGGACAAACGCGGCGGGACAGGCATAGCCTGTCCCGCCATTGTTTTCCTTTGGTGAATTTATTTGTTTTCAAATAAATTAATCGGTCGGATGGAAATGCATTCCTGCCCTTCAAAGATAAATTCCACGACCCAGGGCATAAGATTTTTGATGCGGCTAAAATCTTCGTAGCCAAAGGATGGGTCAAAATAGTTTATTATGGCGCTTAAGGCAGTGCCATGGCTGCCAATGGCGACATTTTTTCCTTCATAATCAGACAATGTCTGACGCAGCGCAGCAATATTCCGTTCTTGGGTTTCGCGCAGGGATTCCCCGCCTGGCAATTTGTAATCGAAATTTTCCCATTGTTTTTTGCTGAATTCATGAAAATTGTCAATCCATCCAGAGTCAATCCGGCGTTCGCGGAAGGACTCTATTGTCGTGACCGTCATTCTTTTTTTGTCTGCAAAGTGTCTGACGGTTTCGATGGCTCTTTGGAAGGGGCTGGATAGAACGGCGTCTATGTTCTTTCCGGATAAAAAATCTGTGACAAGCTTCCGGTCTTCCAATCCTTTTGGGGTTAGTTCACGGGAACGGTCATCATGGTTATTGAAGTTTGGCTGCGCATGGCGGATGAAGTATAGGGTTGTCATAAGGGCCTCCTGCTTTTGGTTAATGGATAATTTTTTTCTATGTTTGTGTTTGGATTATATAATAACATGTATTTTATGTATTACCAAGAGGAAACATAAGAAATATGCGTATTTTGCGTAGACAGTATTGATTTTGGGAAAGTATGGGGACTGGCGGCAGGACAAAAGGAGTTTTCACAGGGGCAAGCGGATGGCAGATTGTTGTAGGAAGGAATTGTGCCGGAAGCGCCATATTACGGACTGATAAGGCTGGAAGTTGTAATAGAAGGGAACGGGAATATAGCTGGGCGAAAAAAGGAATGGGAAGCGTAGTGGATACGCTTCTTTTTTGAGGCTAAAATTTTCATTTGGAAATGCCTTATGGATAATCCAGCATTGTTCAAAAATTGTTATATGACGGTTTATAGAGACTTATGGTTCATATGGAAAAAACATTTGTCTATAAAAGTATACTTTTATAAAATATCCTTTTTGTGGAAAGAGTTCGTCAAAATAGCAAAAAAACGCTATAATTTTTCTTGCATTTTTGAACATATCGTAATATAATGGAGTAAATTTTGAGAAAAAAGCATTTTTCTAAAAATATATACTTTTATGTACATATAAAAACAAGGGTATATTGTATTGGAAAGTATATGGTTATATCCATATGCTGCCGGGGCAGCAGGATATGGATGGCCAGGTTATCGCCATCCGTGAGATGGAGAAGGGATTTTAAATGATGGAAAAGTGGAATGTATATTATTGTTGTGGAAAAGAGAAACGGAAAATATGAATAATTAAGATAAAACGGCTGTATTGCTGTTTTGGTTGGGATAAAGCAAGAACTTGTGAAATAGGTAAAGTGATTAGGAAGGTGGATTATAATAATGCGGTATGCATTGATTGGCTGTGGAAGGATATCGCCAAACCATCTAGCGGCGGCGAAAAACAACGGTCTGGAGATTGTCGCAATCTGTGACGTTGACGAGGTGTGCATGGCGGACAAAGCGCTCAAATTCAAACTGGGGGATGAGGTGAAGCGGTACACGGACTACATCGAAATGGTGGAAAGGGAGAAGCCGGAGCTGGCGGCGATCTGCACGGAAAGCGGAAAGCACGCGCGGATCGCGCTGGACTGCATCGAGAGGGGCGTTCACTGCATCATTGAGAAGCCCATAGCCTTATCCATAAAAGACGCGGACGCCATCATCGCCGCGTCCATCAAGCGGCACGTGAAGGTCAGCGCCTGCCACCAGAACCGCTTCAACAAATCGGTGCAGATCATCCGGGAGGCGGTTGAGATGAACCGCTTCGGGAGGCTCTTTTACGGGACGGCGCACATAAGGTGGCGCCGGAACCATGAGTATTATGACCGGGCGGCCTGGAGGGGGACGTGGGCGCAGGACGGCGGGGCCCTTATGAACCAATGCATCCACAACATCGACCTGCTCCGGTGGATGATGGGGGGGGAGATAGAGGAGGTGGTCGGGATGACGGACAGGCTAAGCCACGGCTACATTGAGGCGGAGGACTTAGGGATCGCGCTGGTGCGGTTTAAAAACGGGAGCTACGGGATTGTGGAGGGGACCACGGACGTCTACCCAAGGAACCTGGAAGAGACTCTGTACATATTTGGGGAAAAGGGGACGGTGAAGGCGGGCGGGCAGTCAGTGAACGTCATAGAGGAGTGGAGCTTTTCGGACTTATTGGACGACCCGGAGGAAGTGAAGGCGCGGTTCCATGAAAACCCGCCGAACGTGTATGGGTATGGGCACACGCCGCTGTACGCGGACTTCGTCCACGCGGTGAAGAACGACAGGCAGCCGTACGTCACGGCGATGGTGCTGGCGATTTATAAGTCGGCGGCGGAGGGAAGGGGCGTGAAGCTTCCGTTGGAGGACTGCGCCACGACGGACTTTGCCGGCAGGTTTGGCTGAAGGCTATCCACGCGTTGAGAGAGGGGGGGGCCGTATATGGAATTCCGGGATTTGAAAAGGCAGTACGAATACGTGAAGAAGGATATGGACTTAAGGATGCGGGAAGTGATCGGGCGGGCGGACTTCATCCAAGGGGAGCAGGTGGCGGAGCTGGAGAGGCGGCTGGCGGCCTACGTGGGGACGAAGCACTGCGTGGCGTGCGCGAACGGGACGGACGCCCTGCAGCTCGCCCTGATGGCGTGGGGCGTTGGGGAGGGGGACGCGGTGTTCGTGCCGGACTTCACGTTCTTCTCCAGCGGTGAGGTGGCGTCCGCGGTGAAGGCGGAGCCGGTGTTCGTGGACGTGGAGCCGGACACCTACAACATGGACTGCGCCGCGCTGGAAGCCATGGCGCGGCGGGTCGCCCGGGAGGGCCGGCTGAGGCCGAAGGCGGTCGTGGCGGTCGATTTGTTCGGGCAGCCGGCGGATCACGGGAGGATAAGGGAAATAGCGAAAAGACACGGGATGCTAGTGCTTGAGGACGCGGCGCAGGGGTTCGGCGGGAGGATAGGGGAGAGGAGGGCCGGCTCCTTTGGGGACATTTCGGCCACCAGCTTCTTCCCCGCCAAGCCCCTTGGGTGCTATGGGGACGGCGGCGCGGTCTTCACGGACAATGGGGAATGGGCGGAGCTGATCCGCTCCTACTGCGTCCATGGCCGGGGGGCGTCCAAGTACGACAACGTGAGGATAGGGATGAATTCCAGGCTGGACACGTTGCAGGCCGCGGTGCTGCTGGCGAAGCTGCCCGTCTTCTGCGAAAAGGAATTGGGATGGGCGCAGGCCGCCGCCGGGAAATACACGGAGCGGCTTGGGGGCGCGGCCACGCCCCCATTCGTGAGGGAGGGGTTCCACTCAAGCTGGGCGCAGTACACCATACGGCTGTCCTGCAAAGAGGAAAGGGACGGGCTGCAGGCGCATTTGAAAGGGCTGGGGATACCGAGCGCGGTGTATTACCAAAAGCCCATGCACCAGCAGGAGGCGTTTTTGGGGAATGGATACGATGACAGGGACTACCCTGTCACGAACAGCCTTACGCGGACCGTGCTGTCCCTTCCCTTCCATCCGTATATGGAGGAAGGGGAGATCGCATTGGTCGCCGACGCGGTGAGGGGATATTTGAAAGGATAGGGAATGGCGCATGGAGGATTATTTTGTGCATGAGAGCAGTTATGTGGACGACGGCGCGGAAATAGGGCGCGGCACGAAAATATGGCATTTCTGCCATATCCAGAAAGGGGCGCGGATTGGGGAGCGCTGCTCGCTGGGGCAGAACGTGAACGTGTCGAACAACGTGCGGATTGGAAACGGCGTGAAGATTCAGAACAACGTTTCCATTTATGAGGGCGTGGAGCTGGAGGACGACGTCTTCTGCGGGCCGTCCATGGTGTTCACCAACGATTTGACGCCGAGGGCGAGGCACCCCAAAGGGGCGGCGGGATATAAAAGGACGCTGGTCAAGGAAGGCGCCAGCATTGGCGCCAACGCGACCATCGTGTGCGGGAACACGATTGGCAGGCACGCGATGATCGCCGCGGGGGCGGTGGTGACGAAGGACGTGCCGGACTGCGCCCTGATGGCGGGCGTCCCGGCCAGGCAGATTGGGTGGGTGGACGAACGCGGGATGAAAAAACAATATGAAGAGGGAATGTGAGGCGCGTGAAATATGGAGAAGTTGGTTTTCCCCAATAGGGTGACGGTGGAGCTTACGAATGACTGCAATGTCTCATGCACGTTTTGCAACAGGCGAAAGACGGCGATGGACATTGGCTACATGGATGAAAAGCTGTTTTACAGGATAATGGATGAAATGGCGGGGCACCTTCCCATAAAGCTGGTCCCCTTCTTCAGAGGGGAGCCGCTGATGCACCCGCAGGCCATTGAATTCGTCAAATACGCCAAGGAGAGGGGGATAGGGCCAATCCAGATGGCGTCCAACGGGCTCCTGCTGGATGAGAGGGCGCAGGACGGGCTGATTGAGGCGGGGGTCGATTACCTGTCCTTCAGCCTGGACACGGTGGACCCGGAGGCGTACCGGCGCTCCAGGCTGTCCGGGGACCTGGGCGTCAGCGCGGGGAACGTGGAGTCCATGGGGCTGAAATGCAGAGAAAGGAGGAAGAAAGGGCTGCCGGCGCCGACCCTGCAGGTGTCCACCATCAACACAGAGGAATACATGCCAAGGCAAAAGGAATTCATTGAAAGGTGGCTCCCTTATGTGGACGTGGTGCGCGTGTATGAGCAGCATGACGAGAAGGGACGGCTGGTGAGCCGACAGGCGCGGGAAAGGCTGGGCGGGCTGGACGGGCGAAAGCCCTGCAGGAAGGTGTTCACGGACATGATCGTCTGTTGGGACGGGCGCCTGGCGCTGTGCAACTATGACTGGGAGGGGCGAAGGGACATAGGAAACGTCAGCGAAATGACGCTGCAGGAGGCGTGGGACTCGCAGGGATACGAGGAAGTGAGGCGCATGCACTTATGCGGCCGGCATGGCGACGGGATCTGCGCGCAGTGCCATCACTGGAAGATTGATTACGCAGAGGGCGGGCTCATCGGGACAAGCTACCGTTCGTGACGGGCCGGAAAGGATGGACTTATGTGCGGGATTGCAGGGATCATGTGTCTGCAAAGGAAAGAGTGCGACGTGGACGGGACGGAGAGGATTGTGAAGCGCATGACGGACCGGATGGCGCACCGCGGGCCGGACGGGGAGGGGAGGCTGACGG
>CAJTQO010000071.1 GCA_910578405.1 uncultured Lachnospiraceae bacterium
GCACAAATCTCCCACAAACTGTAACGCACATCTTGGGGAAAGCAATTTTCAAACAGGCTCTAGAGATTTAAAAGACATATCAACTGAAACCTGATAATCAGAAAATGCCTGTATAAACGCTTCGTATATACGAACAGAATCTGTATTTTCCAATATCCGGCACTCCATATTTTTCCTAAAATGTCATAATTACTCTATTGGAAGATTGTGCTGTTTCAAAAATGAAAGCTTATCCCAATAGCCTCGTTGGAATATAATTTTCCCATTCACTGCCTGAAAAAAACCACACCCCCGTAACCCCAAGGGATCACGCCATTCTAGGATTGCCCATTGTCCATCCTCAAAAATATTTTCTACGATAGCTGTCATATCCGCTGTTGAAAATTCGGCTATGAACATGGTACGGATTGCCTCAATCCCTACTACCGGCTCATTCGCTACTTGGTGATTCGTTGCATTTTCATGGTAAAGCGCTGTAATCGCTTCCACATCACGCCTATTGAATGCGTCTACCCATAACTGAACAACTTCTTTCGGTCTTAACATCTCTATTTTTCCTCCTATGCTCCGTATGCTTTCATTATATCAAAAAGCAAGTCAAACGTCGACTACGGTGTTTTTCTCCCATGCTCTCTCGAAAATGTTTTCCAGTTGCAATCTCAAGCATCTCCGGTATTCCCTGTGACGCATCTGCCTTTGCCTTCGCATTTGCGCCTTTCAGAGTATGCATATATCTGGAACCAGTATACTCATCCGGCTGTCCTTTCCCAAATGTATATAATATCCTTTGTGTCGGCGATTTCATAAAACTCACCTACATATGCTTCAAGACATACTTTCACATTATTTCAATCCACGGACCTGCCCTTTTGTATTTGATTGTTCCGCTATCGCTTCATTGCCATCAACGCCAAACGCCTGATACATCATTTCTTCATTGCTATTATCCAGAGCAATGTTTATGAAAATATCACCTTCTGCATATGACATCTTATCAGCGCCCTTTTCCTTAAATCCAGCCATATAAAAGAACCTTTAAAGGGGAATATAAGCTCTTTAAAAATTCCTTATTTGTATCCCATATTGCAATGTTCTTATATAGCAAAGACGCACTGCATGGCATGAAGATTATTCTGAAACTGCTTATTTGCGGACTCTGGAAATTTTAATATCTCAATACAGTGACTTTGTAACGGTATCCATTATTCTCCAGTAATTCTTCCCCCCAGAATACCACTGCCTGATCACTTACAATCTTTATCTCGTTCAGACTTTCATAATTATCATTATACAGGACAACGGGCTGTCCATCGACTTTTCCATCCACAATACGCGCACCGCTAATCTGATACATGGAATAATTAACCCATTCCATCAAAAACATATGATCTCCGTTTGCACATACATAAGTGAAGGGAGCATAAGTTCCCTCGTTACCCGATACCAGTTTTGTTTTTACCGGCTGCGAACGGATATCCTCAATCAGATAAATGTCCCCGCTCTCCTCCTGGACAAAAAGTCCAGCCTGCGTATACCTTATAGGACAGGCAGGCGTCTTTGAATATTCCGGCAGCGCTTCCACGGTGGCAGTATCCGACAGGAGCAGCCAATTATAAGACATATTACTGTCAAATGCACTGAGCTGCTCCCGCACATATATCTCAGAGCCGTCAGCATTGGGACAGACGCTCCTCCATGCGCGTCCATTTCCCTTCATCTGAAACGAAACTACTGTATATCCAAAGCCCTCCTCCGGGACAGTTTCCATCTCATAGCGGGTCACCCGCCATTCCTTGTAAGCGTCTCCGCTATCGCCGTTCTGCCAGGAAAAAAGCATAGCGCCATCATCACTCCAGATATAGGAAAAGTTCTCCTCCTGCCCCTGCCATCTGTGAAGAATCTGTCGGATCCCCTGACTCGGACAAAAGACAATCAGATTCATCTCCTCCCCGTCCTGCACTTCATAGGAAAGATAACCTCCACCTGGGGCGATTGATACATTTGCCAGAGAACGGTCGTCCACAAAAACACTGCTTAAGACGGTATCTTCCCTTGTGTCAATAGCCTGATAGACATATCTGCCATCTTCTTTTTTCAGCAGGCAGAGCGTATCTGTCCCCACACCTCCCCAGGCCAGACAGAGTACATTCTCTGCATTGCCGCTGCCAATGTACTGCTGGATATGAGCGAAACGAAATTTTTCCGAATCCATTACCTGATTCTCCAACGGAGGAAGGACAATGGTCTTATCCTGTTCTCCCACGCCGCAGCCGCTTAAAACTGCCGCTGTCAGAATCCCTCCCCAAAAAACAATACAGCGTTTATGTTTTCTTCGCTTCATATTCCCATTCCTTTCGCCCTGCTTTTAGACTTTCTTATTCTACTCCACCGCCGGAAAACAGATGGTAAATACAGTTTCTTTACCGGGAATGCTGGCCGCCTTAATGTATCCCTGATGTTCCTCCATAATCCTGGCGGCAATGGAAAGTCCAAGGCCGGAACTTCCCAGCTCTCTTGACAACCCCTTATCCGCCCGGTAAAACGGTTCAAAAATCGATTCCAAATCATCTTTCCGGATTCCCTGCCCCTGATTGGATACCGCGACCTGAACCTGCCCGCCTTGTCTTGTGAGCCGAATATGAATCGGCTTTCCCGGTTCTCCGTATTTGATGGCATTGTCAATCACATTAATCAGCGCCTGCCGTATCTTATCTTCCTTCCCGGTCACAGGAAGGTATTCTTTTGTCCCTTTCAGCGTCAGCGTATTATCATAACGGTTTGCTTTAATCTTCATGGTTTCCGTGACATTCTCCACAATCTCTGCCAGGTTCAGCCGTCTCGCCTCTTCTGCATCCGCCTTATCTTGCAGCTCCAATAGCTGTACCACCATTCGGTGAAGCCGGGTACTCTCCTTCAGTATGTGTCCTGTTGCGGTATAAAACAACGCTTCGTCTCCGGGTCCATTTTTCTCCATCAACTGCGCATACCCGGAAATAGTGGTAAGGGGTGTCTTTAATTCATGGGTTACATTATTGTAAAATTCCTGACGGCTGCTCCACAGCGTGAGAATGCGGTCTTTGTCATCCCGAATCTTTTGAAACTGTTCCTCTGTTACCTGAAGCATTTCCATATAATTTGAACACAATTCGCCAATCTCATCCTTGCGCCCCTGAAGCTGCAGCTTATTCAAAATCATGCTTCCTTGTCTGCCGTCAGCCAGATGGGTGGAAATCTCACTGGCCGCCTGACTCAGTCTGCGGATGGGCAGCAGTATCCGATAGACTGTAAACCAGATAATCAGACAAATCAGCGTAAAGACCGCCACTGTAATCCAGACCATCCGTTGCATGGCATCCGACTGTCCCCTATATAATTCCCCATAATCAAAAAAACTGCTGATAATCCCGATAAACTGCCCATTGAGGTTCACAGGCATGGAAAAATACACCTCACATTGGCCGCCGTTTCCATAGCGGACTAAAAAGACGCTTTCCTGTTCTCTGGCCCGTGTAAAATCCTCCTGCTCCTTGCGTAATTCAAAAGCCTTTGCATCCCCTGCCAGCAGCGTTCCCTCAGGATTGCAGAGAAAAATCCCGCTATATCCGGCATTACTTAACTGCTCTTCGATCTCGTTCTTATACAGTTGAAAACTGACGGCATCCACCCTGCTGTCCTTTAACAACAGCGTCTGCTGCACATAGAGCAGACTGTTATCACGCACCCGCTGCATCTCCTCCGTGATTTGCTTTTCAATTTGATACCGCATCTGTATTCCCACAAAGTAAGCGACCAAAAGCATCCCGACAACCCCAGGAAGCACAATCCAAAGGCTGCTGCGAAATAAAATACTGTGAAAAAAACTACGTTCCTTCCGGTGCATACTTATACCCCACTCCAAATACTGTAACAATGGATTCTCCCGCACGGAGCTTCTTCCGAAGACGCTGTATATGCATATCCACCGTTCTGGTATCCCCCGCATATTCATAGCCCCAGACAGCATCCAGCAGCCTTTCCCTGGTAAAAACCTGCCTTGGATGACGGGCCATCCACAGTAACAGATCGAATTCCTTTGGCGTCAGTTCCACCTGCTCCCCGTCCTGGACAACAGTCCTCTCATTTTCATAAATCTGGCCGCCCGGAATACTGATTCGCTCTCTCTTTTCCAACCCAACGGTTTTCTGAAACCGCCTTAGAACCGCCCGGATGCGGATATTGACCTCCCTTAAGTCAAAAGGCTTGGTGATATAATCATCGGCTCCACAGGACATCCCGTACACCTTATCTTCAATGGCTCCCCGTGCCGTCAGCATAATCACAGGAATATCATATTTATCCATCATCAGCTTTAATAAATCCACTCCGCTAAAGTCGGGAAGCATCCAGTCCAAAAGCGCAAGCTGCGGTTTAAACGCTTCCATCGCCAGCATTCCCTGGGCTCCGGTATAAGCGCATTTTACGGTAAATCCTTCCCGGCACAGGTCATATTTTAAAAGATCCGCAATGGGCTTTTCATCTTCTATGATGAGTATCCGCGTTTTACCGGCATCTATTTCTCCCACTCGTTCCATCCTTACACCTTCCTGCCCGCCCTGGCGGGTCTTCCATTTCATTCTTGAAAGCGCCTTTCCAAAAGGTCTTTCATTTCATTTTTGAAAGCTTCTTTCCAAAAGGTCTTTCATTTCATTTTTGAAAGCTTCTTTCCAAAAGGTCTTCCGTTTCATTTTGGAAAGCTTCTTTCCAAAAGGTCTTTCATTTCATTTTTGAAAACACCTTTCCCAAAGTATATCTGATACCACAGCAGAAAGCTATACATCGTCCATATTTTTTTGCTGCGATTACTTTCCCTGTCCTGCGTTCCTCCAACAGCTTACAAAAACACTCACTATGAAATGTTACCATGGACAGCTTTTGTATGATTTAATTGATATTAAATACGAAAGAGCGTTCATTGTTTTTCCAACAAACGCTCTCCTGTCTTAATGGGAAATCTCTTTACTGCCCACCCATTGATACTGCAAAGGTATCTGCTATTAACGGCAATAATGCTCCCCACCCTTCTTCCGCTTCAATAGGATAGCAATAATTAACTCCCCATACATCATTTTCAAATTCATTAAGCCTGACTTTATATATCACCCCACCTTCCTGCCTGGTCATATCAGAATTTTCCAACGTATAGCCATCACTTTCCAATTCCCCCTTAACTTGAGCAATAGTTTTATCTTCATAGTGAGTTATCCAAATTTGAACCTGACCATTCAGCACAATCTGTCCGTCAAACACACCTGTCCATGCATCGGATGCGTGCTGCTGCCAGTCTCCATCTGTTAAATAAATGACATATCCTTCTCCCGCAAAAAGTGTGGCGGACATTTCGTCCATCTCACCCTCTCTCATAATCTTAAGGACAATTTTATCCTCTTTTTCCACTTTCTCCACTCTTTCTTCTTTCTCTGCTTTCTCTTCTGAAGCTTCAGGCGCTGGCGTATCTTCCAATATGACATTATCAGCCGTGGAATCCTCAACAGGCAGAATATTTTCACTTTCTGATTGCTCTGACTGAGCAGATACAACCTCCGCATTTTCTTTTGTCATCGAGCAGCCTGTCATCGTTCCAATACTAATTGTGAAAACAACTGCGCATATCCATATGGAAATCTCCTTTTTCTTCGCTTTTTTTATAAATATTTTTTTCATAGCGCTCTTTCCTCCGTAATAATATGTCGATAAAAAGTTCTTTTAGCCCACCGCTTCAAAGCTGACACCGCTCCCGTCAGGCCCGCGATACCAAATTACCCGCATCATACGCTCCAATACCTGCTCCCTCTCTGCCGTATCCCCAGGAAACCTACATATCCCACACATAACACATTCTCCTTTGTCCTTTATTTCCATAGAGATATTGTAGCAAACAAATATATCAAGGATACAATGAAATTGTATCAGAAATGTAAAAATACAACTTATGTCTCGATGAAAATGACAAACCGTCGCATACTTTCCAAGCATCCTCTTATCACATGGCAATCCTGTGCAGAACCTTCCTACAAATCCAGTATTTATGCAAAGGAAAGGATAGTCGTTAGACAAAATAAGACCCCGCATCTTGCGATGCAAGGTCTTATTTTTCTATGTCGCAGCTTATTGTTTTTGCCCCTTTTTAGAATAAATTTCCGTGCCCTGCGACAACCAAATCCCTATGGCATCAATTTAAGATAGCCGCCTGTGCCGCTGTTAGATTCTGATGACTTTTACCCCTGGGGTAAATAATTTACCCCTTTTACCCCACCTGTGCGGAATTTACCCCACCCCATTTTGCGATTCGACAAATCGACAAATTAGCCCCTTGCCTTTATGCGGAATCCGCTATAAAATGATTTCAGTGGAAAGCTCCGCAGCGTTTGACAATTCCATATA
>CAJTQO010000072.1 GCA_910578405.1 uncultured Lachnospiraceae bacterium
CATTCTAACAGCTTAAGCAACAAGATGGGTAATTCCTTACTGGCTGTAAGGGGTATTAACCATAAATATATTGTAGTAGAATGGAGGAACAGTGCCATGAAAAAAGGAGTTATCACGATTAGCCGGGAATTTGGAAGCGGAGGACACAGTATAGGAAAGATTGTTGCTGAAACACTGGGGATCAGCTTTTATGATCAGGAATTATTGGAGAAAATCGCAGAGGAAACTGGATTTTCAAAAGAGTTTATTGAGGAAGCCGCAGAATATTCTACTGCAAAGAACAGCCTTTTGTTTAATGTTGTTATGAACCGTTCTCTGCATGGACGCACGGAGCCGTCTCCCGCTGATACGATTTACTTTGCACAGGCAAAGATTATCAAGAGCCTTGCAGAAAAGGAAAGCTGTGTAATCATCGGACGATGCAGCGACTATATCCTCCGGGATCATAGCGACTGTCTGCATGTTTTCATCTATTCAGATATGGAGGATCGGGCGAAACGTATTCTTGAACGATACGGAGATAGTGAAAAGCCTATTCAAAAGCGAATTACAGATAAAGATACCCGGAGGAAAATCTACTATTCACACTATACAGACCGTCCGTGGGGAATACCACAGAACTATAATCTATGCCTTAACAGTGGTGCATTAGGAGAGGAACTTTGTGTAAATTCCATTATAAATATTTTCAATGGATTGAATTAAAAAGGATGGATTGAAAAATGGATGAACAGGATGCTGAAACAACAGTCTATAATGCTTTGGAAATAAAGGATTTGTCAATTATTGCAGATATTAAAGCTACGAATCCCGGATTTTCTACCCATACCCATGAATACATGGAAAATTGCCAGCGGTGTGTAGTTGCCTATGAAGCACGCCGCCGAGGATATCATGTAATTGCAAAACCGCGTATTCTGAGCCGTGCCGATCCGTTACCATATATGACAAATCCTTCAGGCTGGCCTGCAGTATATAAAGACCGCAGGCTGGAAAGCTGTGCGGCTGATACGGGAGAACTGGCAAAGAAAAAAATAGAAGCCTTGATGAAATCGTATGGGAATAAAAGCAGAGCTATCGTAAAAGTGGATTGGCTTATGCGGAACAAAGGACATCTTTTTATTGCGGAGAATCAAAATGATGTAATTTATTTTGTTGATCCGCAAACGGGCAGTTTAGACGCAACTTGGTATTTCCATTATATCAATCCACATAGTGTTGTTATTTTGAGAACCGATCAAACAGATTTTACAGATTTGGTAAATTTGTGTTTTGAATGATAGCAGAGAGGAGGAAATGAATGCGGTAAAATGGGTTAGGTATGGAGGCATTATTATTATGGAACAAGAAGAACGATTTATAATTATAAAAATTGGCAGGGAGCATTATGGAATAAAAATAAATGATGTAAAAGAAGTAGTTCCAAACACGGGGATAACAAATGTTCCTGAGAAGCAATCTGCTTATATATGTGGAATAATGAAGTGCCGCTATGGGTGTGTGTCTGTATTTGACATATATAAATTATTTAATATAGAATCGGTTCCTATGAGTAAAATGGTCATTATTCTTACTATTGATGGAAAAATGCTGGCGTTTGCTGCGGAAAATGTGGATTGCGTTGTTAGTATATTGTCTGAAAATATATATGATATTCCGTCTATCTTTAATGACGCAAGTCAACGGTATATGCAGAACGTGATTGTATCAGATAATAAGCTGGTTCCGATCATTGATACAGCTCGTTTATTCCATACCAAGGAACAAACTTTAATAGAAAAATGGCCTCTAAATTTGAAGGGCTGTTTGGGTACTTATCCCCGGAAATCCGCTATTTCAGGCACTTTCGGGGATTTTGCTTATTGTATGAACTTGTATATAAGCGGAAGCCGAAAAGTTTTCTGCTAAAAAGTGTAAGAACAATTTAGCGGAAGCCTTGCGGCCTCCGCCTCTGTGTTTTTATGCCTGCTCGAAAGGCTCTCCGCAATGCCGGACTGCTTCTGCAAGCTGTTCGGAAAGGTTTGCGCCGGGGATGGGCTGGCAGGCGGTTTCGGTTTCATTGCCGTACATACTGCGCCCTATTGTCATGGTTCCCAGCGCCATTTCCGGGTGTTCCAAAAAGTAGCGGTTCAGGGGGATGCCGTCCTCCGTCTGTCCGGCTTCCACCCATCGAGGACAGGCGGCTGGAGGACAACCTTTCTCGCAAGGAGCGGTACCACTGCTATTCGCTGGATGCTGCGCAGTTTGAGGGTGCGGAATATGCAGACAATGAAACGCCGGAAACGAAGGTGGAGCGTGAAATGGATACAGAGTGTATTGCCCAGGCATTGGACGGGCTGTCGGAAGTGCAGCGCAGGAGGATTCTGATGCTGGCGGGAGGTATGTCCGTCAACGAGATTGCGCGCATGGAAGGCGTGCATCACAGCGTGGTTTCAGAAACGATATCTGCTGCCCGAAAAAGATTTAAAAAGTTTTTCTGAAAATACCCCGCCCCCCACTCAAAATCTCCGTATAGTGAAGGGCATGAAAACAGCCGCCCTTCGGAAATGGGCATGGAACACACGTTGAGGATTAGTGTTTCAAAAGAGCCGGCACCCGGCGGGATCGTGAGCTGCCGCAATGTCTCCGTGAGGGAGCGTTTCTTACGCTTCCTCCTGGGGGAGAAGCGGAGCCTGACCATCAGATGTTTACGATGGATTGCATCACCGTCTTTGTGGGCAGGATTTCTGGAAGCTATTCCCGGTATTCTTAACAGATAATGAGAGTGAGTTCTCCAACCCGAAATGCATCGAGAACGGGCCGGACGGGAAAGGATTCCAGCGGACGAGGATCTATTACTGCAATCCCAGTGCGCCATACCAGAAGGCGGAGACCGAGGTTGGGCGTGAGTTCATCTGGAGGGTGGCGCCGAAGGGAAAGAGCTTTGATGAGCTGACGCAGGCAGACATTGGCCAGATGATGAACCATATCGGTTCGTACCGGAGAAAGAAACTGAACGGGAGGAGCCCGTATGAAGCGTTTTGCTTTTATTACGGGGAAGAACTGGCGCAGAAGTTAGGATGCCACGAGATTGCAGCCAACGACATCAACCTTACGCCGGGACTTCTCCGTAAATAACAGGGCAGAGGGACGCAAAAAACAGACGCGGACCGCATGCTGGAAATAAGGAGTGGATGAGGCGTGAATTTCGGCTTACAAAAACTGTAAGACAAAAGTGACGTCCGGTTTTCGTGCGCATTTTTAGCCTGCCATAAGGAGATGATAGCGCAAAATGACAGGCGGAAACGGGAATCATGTTACAAAAGTGGAATTTCAGGTACAAAATTTGAATGCCGCTTGCAAAAGGTGAAACTCCATTGCAAAACGGGAATCTCAAATTGCAATTGACCAAAATAAAATTATGCGCCAACAGAACATCAATCCATTTCTTCACTACAGTGAACGGGGATTTCAATTTGTATTATATAGTCTTCCACCCGTTCAATTACGGTTTCATTGATTCCTTTTTCATAGGAAAAACCGGAAAGAGACAGCTTATGATTATGGGCATATTCCAGGATTTCCCGGTAACGGAGTGGAATGCCGTCCCATCCCCCTTTGTAGAAAGCCCTGATATATGTTCCGCCCGGCTGGATATGAAGGCCTCTTTGCTGTTGGAGGAACGGAATCTCAATAAATAGTTTGGCATAGTCATCAAAATGTCCCTTTTGCAGGCTGTCAATGGGCAGCATGGAACCATAGGAGGCATGATGTAGTCGGCCAAGCTGGTATTTCGCTGTTTCAGCCGTAATCAGTTCCACTTCTTTTTCGAAGGTAGTGTTTTTGTCAATATCGACAGTCACCAGACAGCGTTCTTCTTTTTCAACAAGACTGATTTCTGACAGGTCAATATGCAGTAGGGTATCCATATCCTGCTGATGGCTGCACAGCGTTTTCCGCACTGCCTTTAAGTGCATAATCTGTAAATCCAAAGCCGCTATTTTTTCTTCCAGCAGAGTTTTCATCTTTTCGGCGGAGCGGTTTTGCATGAAATCCTGTATTTCAGTTATGGATACATCCAGCTCCCGCAGAAGCAAAATGGTTTCCAGTAATGGGCTTTGATAGTAATTGTAACAGCGGTATCCATTGTCCGGATTAATGACGGTGGGTTGGAACAGACCGATTTCATCATACCACATCAGTGTTTTTTTGTTAATGCCATGCAAAGCGGCAAATTGGCCGATCGTAAGCAATTTACTTTTTTCGTTTATGCTGTCTTCTTCCTTCATCTTCCTTTTTCCTTTCTGTAAAAATATTCTGTTGCATACTTAATGTTCCCGAGTCTGTTTATCTGATTTTATTTTTTGTCCTTGACTGTACAGTTACTGTACGGTCTATGATAAACCATACAAGGAATAAATGCAAGACGGAAGGAGAAAATTGTATGGAAAAAGAAAACGTATATTTAAAACCTGTCACTTTAAAAAATATTTTAAAATTTGCTGTGCCGACCATTGCCATGACGGTGTTTATGTCTTTTTACACTATGGTGGACGGTTTGTTTGTGTCGAATCTGATTGGGACAGATGCCCTTTCAGCCATTAATTTGACGGCGCCTGTCATTCAGGCGGTCACAGCCATTTCCACAATGCTTGCTACCGGAGGCAGCGCAGTGATTATGAAGAAAATGGGGGAGAAGAAGACCGATGAAGCGAAAGAGGATTTTACCTTCCTGATTTTGGTCAATGCATTAGTTGGGGTTATAATGTGTGTCCTGGGATATTGGGCGCTGGATCATATTTTTGTGGGGATGAATTTGTCTGTGGAAGTGGAAGGGTATTGTGTGGAATATTTAAGCAGCTATCTAGTGTTTACAACGCCAATTTTATTGATGAATAATTTCACTCTTTATATGATTGCAAGTGAAAAGGCAGCGCTCTCCTTGGTATGTTCCGTTACAGGCGGAGTATTAAACATGATTTTGGATTATGTATTGATTGCAGCGTTTCATATGGGCATCCGTGGGGCGGCCATCGCAACCGGGCTTGGGTATTGCGTGACGGCAGTGGTGGGATTGTTTGTGTTTAGCAGGAAAAAGAATCTTCTTCACTTTAAGAAACCGGTCTTTCGTTTGCGTGTTTTGATAAATGCCGCTTCCAACGGATGTTCAGAAATGGCGACGGCGCTTGTGACTGGGCTTGTGACTATGATGTTTAACTGGACTATGCTCCACTATGTGGGGGAAGACGGAGTGGCGGCTGTTACGATTATTATGTATGCACTGATGTTTGTAAGTTCTTTCTATACAGGATATTCTTATGGGGTGGCGCCTATGCTCAGCTATTATTATGGGGAGAAGAACCAAGAGAAACTAAAAGCGCTTGTATGGTTGAGTCTAAAGGCAATCGTATTGATTTCTGTGGTGACGGTAACAGCTTCCTTTCTTTTGAGCAAACCTTTAGCGTTCGTTTTTGCGCGTAGGGATAACCCGGTATATGGGCTGGCTGTAACTGGGAACCGGATTTGCGCCATTGCGCTTTTGTTTATTGGCTTTAATATTTTTGCCAGCGGGATGTTTACGGCGCTGTCCAATGGAATAGCATCCGCTGTCCTGGCATTTTCCAGATCGTTTGTATTTATGCTGATTACAATGATTATATTGCCCATGCTGCTTGGCATAAACGGCGTATGGCTGGCAACGCCTGTGGCAGAACTGATGGCGTTGGCTTTGTCTGCAGCTATGTTTTTAAAATATAGGAAAAGGTATGGATATTGACATGGTTAGAGTGTGTTTATCCAAATCAGGATTGGGGCAAGGCATACAAATCCCATATAGGTGAACGCCAGCTTATCATAACGGGTGGCAATGCGGCGGAATCCTTTCAGTTTGAGAAAGTATTTTTTACCAGATGGCGTTCTTTATACAGCCGCCAGTCACAGCGGCGCTCAAATTTTGCCCCTTTTCTGGACGGGCTGGTTGGCTCCCCGCCATTTTCATAGATATAGCCTATCGGATTCTGGCTGTCATAACCCCGGTTCGCCAACACGCAGCTTCCTTCTACATCTGTATGCTTCAGTATGGGGATGGCGAAATGGATGGCATTACGCTGTCCTTTACTAAGCGTCAGATAGACCGTGAAAAGGGTCCATCCGCATTCTATTCAGTCAAACTTCCTTGCCTAAAATTTTATCAGACAGCGTTACCGGCGGTCAGCGATGCCGCCGCATCGCCTCCCTTCTTTGCCTTGTTGGTGAAAATATATTTTTCGGAGCTTCACCAGATATAATGCAGACAATACACTAGTGTTCCATCCAGACAGAAATTAGATTTGTGGGCTGCATGGTTTGTGCCAGCGCTAGAGCGTGTTTGAAAATTCATTC
>CAJTQO010000073.1 GCA_910578405.1 uncultured Lachnospiraceae bacterium
GATTAGGAAATTTACAGGAGAGGGTGGAATAATGCAGGTTAATTCGTCCAATGGTTCATTGCAGAACAGATACTTTTCAGGGACAGGAAGCATAGGAGGTATCCATCTGCCTGACTTTAATGATAAATATGTTTTCTCAAAAAAGAAAAGCGGCGTCAGTGATGAGGAGTACCGGAGGCAGATCAGGGAACAGGCTTATAAGGATTTTGAAAAAGGGCAGTTCCAAAACAAATCCGAAGGATTTAATAAGCTGATGAAAAGTTACACATCGGAAGTGTCCCCGGACAGAAAAGGAATCATCACTTCCGGTCTGAAAGCTGTTTCAAAGAACAGGAAGAATGTGCCTAAGCCCATAGACATTGTGGCAACGCTGCTGGAAGGGAAAGTGAAATATCAGAAACTGCCATCAGGAAACAGCGATTACATAGAGTTTTACGATAAGAATGGTGAGATGGTGGCGACTTATTCCAATAATGGGTGGACGATGTATACCACCAATGCGGAGGCTTCCAGACAGACGGAAATGTGCATGATCTATAATGAGGCATGGGGAAACGCAAAGAGGGGCATTCCGCTGGCGGGTGAAGAAGCGGTGGGTGTGGAAAATCCGCAGAATAGTTTTGACACTAAAGCATAGCAGAAAATAAATTTTACGGTTTCATATCCCCTATAAGCTACAACCTGACAAGGCAGGGCAGGCATCCCCGGTTTTCCGGCAGATTGGGAAATTGCGGGGTTTTAGGACAATAGGAAGGAGAGATAAAATGCCTTATATTTCAGTCGAAAGTGGAGCTTTATCAGATGGTCAAAAGGAGGAACTGATAAAACGGTTGACGGAAGTGTCTTCCGAAATTATGAAAGTGCCGCAAGAATTTTTTGTTACAACAATTAAGGAAGTGCCGGACAAAAATTTTGGCATTGGAGGCAAAACGATTGATAAAGTAAAAGCAGAGTATATACAGACACATAAATGATTTTCGGGAGGAAAGGGCGGCTTTGTGTAAATGGATTAAGGATAGCTGGAGGAAAATAGGCGCAGAGGAATATAGGAGGGATAATGAATCATACAGTTTTAGAATTTGAATGTGTCGGCATGGATAATGGAGGGAAATTTCCAATCGAATATACCGGGCGGGGGCAGGACATATCGCCGGAATTTGTCATTAAAAATTTATCGTCAGATGCAAAGACGCTTGCTATTACATTAGAGGATATATCCCACCCGATTAAAAACTTTACGCACTGGCTTATTTGGAATATTCCTGCCACTGACAGGATAAAGGGGGATATTCCGGCAGGCAGGATTGTTCCAGCGTTAGGGAATGCCTGTCAGGGCATAGGATACGGTATTCATCGGTATGCAGGCCCGAAGCCGCCGAAAGGGAAAAAGCATACTTACCGCTTTACAGTTTATTCCTTAGACTGTGAAATGAACATAAGCGCCAATTCCATGAAAAGAAATTTTCTGAAGAAGGCAGAAAAGCATATCATTCAAAAAGGCAGTATTGTTGGTGACTTTGAATAAGAAATAAATTTCAACGGCTTTATATCCATAATATGCTACAGCTTGGCAAGGCAGGGGCAGTCAATCCCGTCATTATGGAAGATTGGGGAATTGGGGAGCAGGGGCGGTTCTGATTGACAAAGAGGCGTTTTTTCTTTGCTTGGATTGGGAATTTAAAAGGTGAGAATATCAAGGAGGTTTTATGCGTAAATGTATTCGCTGTGGCAACTCAATGATTGAGGGCTGTGGGATAAAAGTAAAAGGTGGAGCATACGGGATTGTTTTGACAGATAATGAGAATAAGTGGTGGGGCGGGCGTATAGGTGAACCCAAAGTTGCAATCTGCCCTAATTGCGGTGAAGTTTCTATTTATCTGGAAAATATGGAAAAGTTAAAAAATAATGAGAAATAAAACTATTGGTTCCATATCCGCAATAAGCCACAGAGGACTGACAGGGCAGGCATCCCCGGCGTTTCGGAAGATTGGGGAATCGGGGAGCAGTGCGGCCTAATGAGCCGTAATATTGAAAACAATGGAGGAATTTTAGAAATGGGAATAACTAATGTCAATGACCAGACTTCCGCATATGGAGCGGCTTTCAGGGACAAGCCGATATTTCTCATGTCGGTAAAAGAGACAGAGGCATTTTTTAATGGGAAGATGCGCAGGAACATGGAGCTGCGGGAGGATACCTGCACGCTCAGCAGCAATCATACATACCGCAGGCAGCATACTGTCTATGAGGTTTCTGACAGGGACAAAGGCAGCGCGTTCCTGGATTTGAACTTCCTGATTAAGGATGAGACGAGCAGCCTGAAAGGAAACCTCAGTGATGATAAAGATGTGGATTTTTATAATTTTTCCATCCCATTTATGAGTATGCAGAGGAATTACTTTAGCGTTGAGGCTTATCTGGATATGCCGGAGGGGTGCGATTATGACCTTACCTTGTATGACGAATACGGCAATCAGGTAGGAAAGGCAGAGTGGGACGGGGAAGGCCGGAAGAAGCTGAACATCCCGAATTGGGATATAGACACCAATAAATACTGTCTCAAGGTGGAAAAGGGAAACGGGGAGGCGGTTTCCCCGGATGATTATTACAAGATCGGTTTCCATGTTTCCGAAAATAAGGAGCATGAAAAGACGGATGCCGTCAGGGAAGCATATGGGAATCTCCATAATGCATACAGCCGGAAGGATGGAAACTGGCGGGAGTATCTTGATAAATATAATGCCGTCTTAAAGGAGACGGAGCAGAATTACAGAAAAGAGCTGGAGCAGCTCCACCAGAAGCAGTTTGACAGCCTGCCGGAAGAAAAGAAGTATAAGGGCGGGCGCACCGTGGATGAACTGCTGCAGGACATGGCAGATGGGAAGGACTTAAACGATGCGGAACTGGAGTATGTGAAGATTTTTGCCAACCTGAAAGACATGGAAAAGGCGCAGAATAAAGCGGAGCTGAAAAACAGCTTTTCAGATGATTTCGTTAAGGATTTGGAGGGGATGGGCATTTCCCGTGACGACATAGAAGGTATGCGTGTAAGGATTGGGAGCAATGGGGATGTGGCTGTGGACGGGATAGAGGATAGAGCCGTCCGGGAACAGGTACAGAAACTGATAGATGAAAAATACGGTGACCGGATGTACCAGTATTACATAGGGATTGCGGACAGCGTGGGGAATCTGTCCTCTAATGCATATCAATATGCTACGGACGTGCAGGAAGTCCGGCGTTACCTGAAAGGGGTTACGGGAGAGGATATTCCATTAGAAAATCTTTATCTGACGCCCGACGGGAAGATTGGAGGGCTGCCGGAGAAAGCTGCCAGCCTTATCAATAAGACAAAGGACAATGCCAAGATAGAACGGATGAAGGATGCGCTGGTGGATATCATAGGGAATATCAGGATAAGCGGCGGTCTGGGAATTCCCGATTTTACTTCACAGTTCCAGTTTAAGGACGGGGCGTTCTTTGTGATGGACAGCGGTTTTGCGGTGGATATGGGCGCACTGGATGGCCGTCTGACCCCACAGTCTTCTGGCAATATGTATTCTGATATGTATAAATATCAGTTTAGGAAAGTGTTATAAACAGCGGTTAGGAGGATTTAAAAAATGAGCATAAACGGAATAGGGACGGCAGCTTATCCGATAGGAAGGTATCTGGCGGGAAAAGCAGAAAAGAGCGCAGAATTTGGGACTGCGGGATTTATGGATATAGCGGCGGAAAAGGCAGCGCAGGATAAAGCAGCCGATCAGGATGAAAAAGCCTTTGAGATGGTTGGCCGGGGCGCCCCGCAGGGTGTAAAGGATGCGTGGATGGATGCGGCGAAAGAAGTAAATGCAAATGGCATGGGAATCCGGGGCAACGGGATGATGAGCCATATATCGCAGATGATGGTGCAGCGGCTCAACAAACAGCTTAGGGGTGAAACGGAGAATTTTGACATTCTTGGAAATACAGTGGAATCTGCGATCCAGGCAACGAAACAGGCACTGTACGATTTGGAGCATCCCGTGGTATATACGCCCAGAAGCATAGAGGTTCAGCAGGCGCGCATCAAAGAAGGGGAATTTTACAGGGCATTTTTGGAGAAGCTGGAACGGTTATAGATGCTTTTCCCAATAAGCCACAAGGCGAATAAGACAGAGCAGGGGCGGCTCTGAATGCCAGAGGAGCCGCAGTATCGAAGGAGGATTTTAAAATGGCTGTCAGCGGAGTAGGGCAAAATTATTATCATAACAATATGGAAACAAAGAGGAACACAAAAAATGTAAACAGTGCGGATAAGTTTGCGCTGGAAAAGACAGGAAGCACGCAGGGATTATCGGAAGCGGAAGAAATGGAACAGTTTAAGAAGGAATTTTACGAAGACCTGTCTAAAGTTACAAACCACAGGACGGTGAGCAATGCGGCTGTCAATATTTCGGAGGCGGCATTCAAAGCGATGAAGGAAGACCCGCAATATAGGGAAAAGGTTCTTTCGCTGATCCAAAGGGATTGGGGAGATTCCTATGCGCCAAGGAACTGTTCCGTGCTGATAACTGTTGGTGCGACGCTGAATGAGTACAGGGCGGATTCATGGCCAGTAGGGTATGATTCGGAATTTGATGTGCGGTCACAGAACAGTTTCTATAAAAGGACGAGTGAAAAGAAAGACAAACAGGAGGAGCTTCTGGAAAAATATCTGGAAAAGCGGGCGCAGGCTAAGAGACAGCAGCAGGAGCTGTTGGATGAAAAGGCTGCAAAAGCGGAGCAGGAAAGGAGCAGACTGGAAAAGGCGTGGGCTGGCAGCAGGCAGATGGCGGCGGCATCCAGTGCCTATGAATCAAATGTGATGATGGAAACTGCTGTAAGCGACGATTCAATGTTCGGTTCGTTATAGTAAAACAATGGAGGAAATTAAGAAAATGAATGTAAATGGAATAGGAGCAGGATACCCGGCAGCAGGGTATGAGACAAGAAGAACGGAAAGGAATGCGGCGGGGAGGAATTGTGCTGACCAGATGTGCAGTATGATTCCGGCAACACAGTCGTCCGGCGGAACATTTGAGTTACATATTTCAAACGATAAGGACGGAAAAGCAATCGGCTCAATGTGTGGGACTGATTATTCCCTTACAGTCTATCAGCCAAACGATTTTGACCCTGCAAATCCAGTGTATAAGGTTAAGGCATGGGATAAAGACGGAAATGTGACAGAACGCATGGTAGATGTGTCAAAAGTTGATACAAAAAACAGTGACTATATTGATATGTTTGCATATTCCAGCCACTTATCGGCAAGCGGGAAATGTCCGGGCGCACAGTCTGCTTTTATCAGGGCAGGGGCAAATCAGCACGGCGCTGACAATAGGACACATGATGATTTGTTCGGGATGGAAGACTGGATCAGCGTTTTAAAGGACGCTATGCAGACACAGTATGATGCCGGGAATTTGAAAGGCTATCTGGATTATAAGCAGTTTTGGGATTTTCTGGATAAGCAGGATTGCCAATGAAACACAAACGATAAAAGGGAACCGGCAGGGATATGCGGTTTCCCTTATTCCATATCGGTAAGGGAAAGTAATTTTCATGGATAATATTCTTTTGTTTTTTATGCGCCATTCATGATTAAAATGATATGACAACCATACCGGGGGTGAATGCAGCCATTGTACCCCTTTTAAGCGGCTTTGCAAAGCTGGAAGATGAAATATTCCATTGAAACAAAAGGCAGTTACAGTTAGAAGTGAAAAAATAGAATTGCTTTAAGCCCGCCAAATAAAAAAACGGCGTCTTTGGTGGGTGTGATTTGGCACGCCTAAATAGCAGAACCATAGATT
>CAJTQO010000074.1 GCA_910578405.1 uncultured Lachnospiraceae bacterium
ATGGTGCGAAACAGGCGGTTCACGATTCTAATTTCTGACCGGATGGAACACTAGGACAATGTCCAAAAGGGCGCTTGAATATGGGTGAGAGCGTGGCGCGAATGGGGGCGGCATTGTGAAGAAAGCAATTTTCAAACACGTTTTAAAGGGCAATGCCGCCATATTGCCGGTAATTCCGGGGAAATTTGGCCTGACGCCGGCACAGACAGCCTGCGTTAATAGTGGCATATCGGTGGTCAGCCGCAAAGTGTTTTCCAAGGGTTGGGGCGTTAAAAGAAACGAAGCGGATTGCAGGCTGCGAAAGGAACAGTGATTAAAAGTTTGTCCCGCGCGCCTCTTGTAATCCGCTTGTATTTTTAGTACAATAGTCCATGATGGAAATTGTAAACTGAAAATCAAAATAGGATAACAAAAGGGCATATAGGGAATATATGGGAATTATCGAGGCAAAAAAACTTATATTTGAATACATCAGGCGGGATGAGGACGGTAATGTGGAGGGGATTACCAGAGCCATAGATGAAGTGGATTTGGATATCAGACAGGGGGATTTTGTGGCTATTTTGGGCCATAATGGTTCCGGTAAGTCCACTTTGGCAAAGCATCTGAACGCGATTTTATATCCGACGGAAGGAACGGTCTGGGTGGATGGGAAAGACACTGCAAAGGAGGAATATCTATGGGAAATCCGCCAAAGCGCCGGGATGGTATTCCAGAATCCGGACAACCAGATTATCGGGCAGGTGGTGGAGGAGGATGTGGGCTTTGGGCCGGAAAATATGGGCATACCAACCAAAGAGATATGGGAGCGGGTGGAAGAAAGCTTAAAAGCAGTGGGGATGTACCGATACCGGAAGCATTCTCCCAATAAACTGTCAGGGGGGCAGAAGCAGAGGGTTTCCATTGCCGGGGTCATTGCCATGCATCCCAAATGCATTATATTGGATGAACCGACCGCGATGCTGGATCCCAATGGCCGCAAAGAAGTTATACGGGCAGTCCGGGCGCTGAACCAGGTGGAGAACATAACGATTGTGCTGATTACCCATTATATGGAGGAAATTATCCATGCGGACAAGGCAGTGGTGATGGATAAGGGGAGGGTAGCCCTGTACGGCACGCCGCGGGAGATTTTTTCCCAGGTAGGGAAACTGAAAGAACTGCGTCTGGATGTGCCGCAGGTAACATTGCTTGCATATGAACTGAAAAAATGCGGGCTGGAGCTGCCGGACGGCATACTGGATTGTAAAGAATTAATTGAGGCGTTAAGAGGTGTAGGGAAATGGCAATCATTTTAGATCATGTAAGCCATATATATGAAAAAGGCACAACAATGGAAGCGGCAGCGCTTAAAGATATCAGCCTGGTTATACCGGATGGGCAGTTTATAGGGCTGATTGGCCATACAGGTTCCGGGAAATCCACGCTGGTGCAGCATTTAAACGGATTGATGAAGCCTACTTATGGAACGGTATATTATAATGGCGAGGATATTCATGAGAGCGGGTTTGACAAGAAGAAACTGCGCAGTAAGGTGGGATTGGTTTTCCAGTATCCGGAGCATCAGCTTTTTGAAATTGATGTTTTTAAGGATGTATGTTTTGGCCCAAAGAACATGGGGCTGTCGGAAAAAGAAGTGCAGTTGCGCGCTTATGCGGCGCTGAAGCAGGTAGGGTTGGAGGATGAATATTTTTACCAGTCGCCGTTTGACCTGTCCGGCGGACAGAAACGCCGGGTTGCCATTGCCGGGGTGTTGGCTATGAAGCCGGAAGCGCTTGTTTTGGATGAGCCGACGGCAGGGCTGGATCCGAAAGGCAGGGATGAGATACTGGACCAGATTGCGCGGCTGCGGGAGGAAACCGGGATTACAGTAATCCTTGTATCCCACAGCATGGAGGATGTGGCGAAATATGTTGACCGGATTATCGTAATGAACCAGGGCAGCGTAATGTATGACGACGAGCCAAGGGAAGTATTCCGGCATTATAAGGAGCTGGAAGCGGTGGGTTTGGCGGCGCCGCAGGTAACATATATTATGCAGGAGTTGAAACGGCAGGGATTGGATGTGGACACAGACGTCATTACAATAGAAGAGGCAAGAGACGGGATATTGAAAGCGCTTGGCCTTTTTAGCCAACGGGAGGCGTAGGAAGGTAATGGAAAGCGGCGCCGGAATAAGTCAAGCGTCACGGTGCAAGAAAGGCATAAAAGGGCATAATGCCATCCGAAGGCGGCGCCGGAATAGGAGAAAAAATGCTTAGGGATATTACTTTGGGACAATATTATCAGACAGATTCCGTGATTCACAGGCTGGATCCACGGGTAAAGCTGGTGGCGACAATTGTGTTTATTATTTCCCTTTTTGTTGTGGACAATTGGATTGGTTACTGCATAGCGGCGGTGTTTTTGGCGTGTATGGTGAAAATATCCAAGGTGCCTTTCCGGTTTATGGTAAAGGGAATGAAATCCATTGTTTTTTTACTGGTTCTTGCAGTGGTTTTCAATCTTTTCCTGACGCCGGGGGAGGCGGTGGCGACAGTCTGGAAACTGACCATTACCAAAGAAGGGATACGGATAGCGGTGATGATGGCGGTGCGTCTTGTATTTTTGATTATCGGTTCTTCGTTGATGACATTGACGACAACGCCGAATAATCTGACAGACGGTATGGAGAAACTGATGGCTCCGCTGAAAATTTTTAAGGCGCCAGTGCATGAGGTGGCGATGATGATGTCCATTGCGCTGCGTTTTATCCCTATTTTATTGGAAGAAACGGATAAAATTATGAAGGCCCAGATTGCGAGAGGGGCGGATTTTGAAAGCGGCAGTCTGATAAAGAGGGCAAAGGGGATGGCGCCTTTGTTAGTGCCGTTGTTTATTTCCGCTTTCCGCCGTGCAAATGATTTGGCGATGGCAATGGAAGCCAGATGTTATCGGGGAGGGGAGCATCGCACGAAGATGAAGCCGTTAGTTTATCATGCACGGGACCGGGTTGGCTATGTGACAGTGTTTGGCTATCTGGCAGCATGTATATTTTTGGGGAGGATATGGAACTTCTAAGATAGTTTTATTGACATGGCCTTGCGTGAAGCTTCGGGGCAGTGAAACCATATGCCTCAGATAAAGCCATTGCAAGGCGCTGGCGTTTAAGCGACGTATTCGGAAGCCTTAGCTGTGCCGCGTCTGCCGCAATGGCGTTGGCGGCAGTTGACGTCAGCATAATTACGGCAAAATCAGGAAATGGATTTTCGATGATGCTTTAGTGTTCCATCCGGTCAGAAATTAGATTTGTGAACCGCCTGTTTCGCACCATTGCGTCGTTAAAATTTCTAGACGATGCCACCGCATCGCCGTCGAAATTTTGCTTAGCGTTGGCACGAACCATGCAGCCCACAAATCTAATTTCTGTCTGGATGGAACATTAGAGCGTGTTTGAACATTTTTTTTGGCAGATGAATGTCACAATTTGTGGGAGACTAAGAGTATGAATGCTCTGCCAAAGGAAGGGCGCATCACCTGAATTTGGCGCAAATATCACGCAAAGCAGGGCGTACAAATGTCAGGAATGGATGTTCAAACTCGCGCTAGGAATGCCTGGGTTTCAGATAGGGCTGGCAGGATGATATAGAAAGCACAGGAAGGAGGAGGGTTGGGTGAAGCGTGTAATGCTGACGGTTGCATATGACGGGACGGCGTACAGCGGTTATCAGATGCAGGAAAATGCGCCTACGATAGAAGGGGAGCTGAACCGCTGTCTGAAAGATTTATTGAAAGAGGATATTAGGGTAATCGGCGGAAGCCGCACAGACGCCGGGGTACATGCGCTTTGCAATGTAGCGGTGTTTGACACATGCGCACGGATGCCAGGGGAAAAGATGTCTTATGCCATGAACCAGCGTCTGCCGGAGGATATCCGTATAAGGAAGGCGCAGGAGGTGGCGCAGGGGTTTCATCCCAGACGCTGTGACAGCAGGAAAACATATCTGTACCGGATTGTCAACTCGGCGTTTCCGATTCCTACCAAAAGGTTGTATTCTCATTTCACTTATGTGCCGCTGGATGCAGGGCGGATGCAGGAAGCGGCGGCGTTTTTTGTTGGAGAGCATGATTTTAAAAGCTTTTGCAGCGCCGGAAGCCAGGTGGAAAGCACGGTAAGGAGGATTCATAGCCTGGAAGTGACCAGGGAAGGGGAAGAAATTACCATATGTGTGGCGGGGAACGGCTTTCTTTACCATATGGTTCGCATTATTGCCGGGACGCTGATGGAAGTGGGGAGGGGGGTGCGGGAACCGGCCCATATGGCAGAAATACTGGAGGCGAAAGACAGACGCGCGGCCGGGCCTACCGCTCCGGCATGTGGGCTATGTTTGGCGGACTATAAATTTCTTTCATAGGGAGGCGGCAGCGGCTGATAAGCGTGTCTGCATGGTGCATATGGTTCGGCCGTCGCAAAAAGCGTAAATAAATCGCAAGGATTCCATTCCAATGCAAAAATTGCCATAAAAAATATTGACACACGCGGTAGCGTATAATATAATATTGCAATGTGGCGATGTTCTGCGGTAGGCTGCCAAAGCCCCGGCAAAATACTGTGGATACCGCATATCAGACAGTTAATCAGGGATACGGAAGACAGCGTATATGGAGCGTTGTGCATTCCGGTATAGTTTGCCAAAAGGAAGCCAGACGGTGTGGCCGGACATCTGCACCAGGGCGGAGAGCATGGCAGATAAAGCGAAATGGTAAATTGATGGAAGGGAAGCGTGGAGGTAACATAATGAAAACTTTTATGGCGAGTCCAGCTACTATCGACAGGAAATGGTATGTAGTTGATGCTACAAATATGACACTTGGACGCCTGGCATCGGAAGTTGCCAGGGTTTTAAGGGGGAAGAACAAACCGATTTTCACCCCGCATATGGATACTGGCGACTACGTAATCGTGGTAAATGCAGAAAAGGTTAAAGTGACAGGCAAGAAGATGGAGCAGAAGATTTATTACCATCATTCCGATTATGTAGGCGGCATGAAAGAGACTACTTTAAAGGAAATGCTTGCGAAGAAGCCGGAAAACGTAGTGGAACATGCGGTGAAGGGTATGCTCCCGAAAGGGCCTTTAGGCAGGCAGATGTATAAGAAACTCCATGTATATGCAGGCGCGGAGCATCCGCACGCAGCGCAGAAGCCGGAAGTATTAGCATTTTAATTAAGAGGACGGAAAGGAGAAATTAAAATGGCAAAAGCAGCAAACTGCTACGGAACGGGCAGAAGGAAAAAATCAATTGCGAGAGTATATTTAGTACCCGGCAGCGGCAAGATTATTGTAAATAAAAGGGATATTGACGACTACTTTGGGCTGGAAACTTTGAAGGTTATTGTGCGCCAGCCTCTGGTGGCTACAAATACAGCAGACAAATTTGATGTAAAAGTAAATGTATGCGGCGGCGGTTATACAGGACAGGCAGGCGCTATCCGTCATGGCATTGCAAGAGCGTTGCTCCAGGCAGACGCTGAATACAGGCCAGTGTTGAAGAAAGCAGGCTATCTGACGAGGGATCCTCGTATGAAGGAAAGAAAGAAGTACGGTCTCAAAGCGGCTCGTCGGGCTCCGCAGTTCAGCAAGCGTTAATCGGCTGTTCAAACCGTATCAAAATTGTTCAAAAACCCCGGAAAATGATATGCTCCCCATATGGTAGACAATGGAAATATCCAAAAACTATCATATGAGGAGCATATTTA
>CAJTQO010000075.1 GCA_910578405.1 uncultured Lachnospiraceae bacterium
AGTTAATACGAGTTTTGAATATTACCATATTTATCAATCAGACATTACACTAGTGCAATTTCCTCTCTCTCGTTAAAAAGTCTACACTCAATCCGCTCAATCTGACGCCATAATGTTTATTAAACTCTGCAGCATT
This sequence comes from uncultured Lachnospiraceae bacterium, assembly GCA_910578405.1. Lineage (GTDB taxonomy): Bacteria > Bacillota > Clostridia > Lachnospirales > Lachnospiraceae > Kineothrix. The sequence continues at coordinate 137 of CAJTQO010000075.1, forward strand.
ATTCATCCATAAATATATATACCACCAAGCAAAATAATCTATGGCCAACACTCATTTACAATATAAAACATTAAATATTAAATGTCTTGCACCGTTTATATTGCTATTTAATCATCTACAATAAACTTACACGCAGAATATGCAATTAACCCCCCTCCCAACATTATTTTGTCTAAATAAACATCTTGAAATGTCTCAAAAAATATGTTATTATTTACCAAAAGCTAAAATTCAGGAATTTTTAGCTCTTTTTATTTAAAATAACGCTATTCAAACACAAATGCCAAAAAGGCGTTCAAAAAACCAATGTCAGGGGGAAGAATTGTATGCATTCATTAATTCACAATATGTCTGCGCACAATGCACAAAGACAGCTCAATATTAATGTAAAAAACAAAAGCAACACCAGTGAAAAATTATCTTCCGGTTACCGTATTAACCGTGCTGCAGACGATGCCGCCGGACTATCCATTTCCGAAAAAATGCGCCGGCAGATACGCGGCCTCGACCAAGGGGTTACCAATTCACAAGAAGGAGTTTCACTCTGTAAAGTGGCAGATTCGGCCCTTTCCGAAGTAAACCAGATGCTGAACCGCATGACGGAACTCAGTATCCAGGCAGCAAACGGAACCATGTCCACAGCGGAGCGCATAGCCATCCAGGACGAAATTTCCCAGCTCTCCATAGAAATCAACAGGATAGGGAAAACAACCACATACAATGAAATACCTATTTTTGATTTGGCAGGCACGCCAAAAGAAGTGATTCTTTCCATGGAGCTAATCCGCTCACCTTCCGCCGCAAACGGATATATGTCAGAAGCATACCAAATTGGGACAAAATTTTATCCTGCCGCTTCCATGGATTTTAGCGCCATCAATTCATCAAATGTAAAGAAATTGTATGGAAAAACATTTTCTTTTGGTTGCACCGCTGCTTGTGACGAGACTTTCAAATTTACCTTTATTGATGGAAACGGCTCCCAAAGCAGTTGGCGCAACGTTCAACCTGGCCCGATTCATGAATACACTATTGATATTCATGGTAAAAGTACAGGAACCGCAGTATTAAATACTTTATTTGATTTCGTACATGATAATCCTCCTTACCCTAACCCAACTGACACTCAAGTTCATGTAGGCCATGCAAACTATTTAAACAAAGAGAATGATAATACCCTAATTATCCGTAGTGAGTCCTCATTTAACACGGAAGAAGAAGCAATTGCATTTGGAAAAAGTCAGTATGAAAATCAAAACATGTGCAAAACCGATTTCGCCGAAGTCACCGGTTCCTCCCAAACCCGTATCGTCAATGTGTTAGACATCCAGTTCGGCGGTGAATCCGGAGAAAACTTTGAATTGGAAGTTGACCGCATGAACAGCGAAATCCTTGGCATTGATAACCTAAGCGTAACCACACTGGCAGGCTGCAATGACGCCATGAACCGTACGAAAGACGCCATGGAATTCATTAGCACCTCCCGCTCCAAAATTGGCTCCCAGCAAAATCGCCTGGAAGCCAACATTGCAGGCAGAGCCAATACGGTAGAAAATACCACTTCCGCCGAATCCAGAATCCGTGACATGGATATGGCAACAGGCATGGTTGCATATTCTATGGTCAGCATCCTGGAACAAACCAATGAAGCTATGCTTGCCCAGGCCAACCAAAGCAAGCATGATATTGTAAACCTAATACAATAATATGTGCCATTCATTAGTACACAGTTTCAGCAAAACAAACTCTAGGGGCTGTTGCAAAATAGCTTTTATATACAAAATATGGTATTCAGAACGTTAGAATCCCCTCCATATATTGTATATAGGCTGCATTTTGCAACAGCCCCTTTTATATCCTGCAACCAATTATCAACAACCTATTTTACAACTAATCATAGTATCTTTATTTTAGACAAATATTATTATTTTATTTAATCAAACCTCTTTACACAATAATCATTTCATGCTATATTATAGATGTTTCCAATGGAAACACTTCTCGTAAAAGGGTATTTTACTAATTCCCCTAAGATCGGACACCTGTTAAAAGGTGTCCGGTTTTTATTTTCCTATTCATCCTCTCTTTTTCTTCCCCACCTTCCCTTCCCCCTTTTCTCCCCATATAAATCCACTTTCCCCGCCTCACCATCCCCCTTCTTTTGCCATATTCCATATCCCGGGCCGCCATCCCTATACCCGGAACCGTTACTTCTTATGATGCAGGAAATTCAAATAACTATAAACACTATTCCTCTGCTTCTCATCTAACCGCATCAAACTGTTTACCATCTTACGGAACGACACATTTCTTACATACTCCGCATCCGGAAACATTGTCTCCAACGGTTCCGTCTCCAGCCCTAAAATGTAGTCTGTGCTTACATGGTATAACTGAGCCAGCAAATACGCATGCCGCGCAGGAAGCGCACGCTTGTTCTTCTCATAATTGGAATATGCCTGCTGGGAAATATCCAGTTTTTTTCCAACATATTCCTGTGTATAGCCACACCGCTCCCTCAAATCCTTAATCCTGATATGAACATTATCCACTTCCACTCCTCCTTATAACCGTAAAATTACTATGCCAATCAGGGACTGCCACACCGCATCGCGCACCAGTCCCTTACTTACACCAACCACCTGGCTGCAAACTGCCGTCCCAGCCTCTTTCCCTTACCGATTTTACCTGATAAACAAAGAATCATATTCAAAGCAGCTTATCTTTTGTATAGCCATGATGTCTACCACTTTGAATATGACCCTCTGATTTTATTATAATGCAAATATACATTTTTTGCAAGAAAAATGTATATATTTCAGCAAAATACCCTTTATTTTTCATAATAGCATGTTAATTCTACAAATTCCCCATACAAAATGCACAAATCCCCTTCTCCCGACTGATAGTCTCTTCCGTCAAGCGCCTCAGAACAGACTGCAAAGCATTTCACCTATGCCGCATTCACTAAATTCTAATGTATGCAAAGCGCCTGACTCAAAACCAACAGGAATAAAGCGCAAAAAAGAACCACACCCGAAGCAGCCTTCTTTCTAGTCTTACCCGTGCTGTCCACCACTTCAGATATGATTCTTCCGACCTCTATTATAATGCATAGCGTCCATCTTGGCAAGGAACATTTTTGTTTTCTTTTTGATTCATAAAGAATTCGTCATTTTCCCCTTATACCACCGTTCATTCATTTCTACCCCCACCTCCAACCATCCTCTTTAGCCGAACGCATTTCATCCACAGTCCATCCTGGAAACACCCGCTTCTTCCTTCCCCATCCCAAACACACTCCAAAGCCCAAAGCTTCAAAAACCTAAAACAAAACTCTACTTTCCACCCGAGCGAAACTCTAACCCCAACCGCCCAGCCACCCGCTTTGCAGACCGTTTCCACTGGAACATCCTAACCCGCTGACGGATTTCCCCCACCGTCACCTCACTGCACCTTTGCTGAATCCCCTGACGTATCCGCTCCTTTAGCTCCTCCTTATCATAAGGATGGAAATAAGCGGCTGCATTGCCAAGCACCTCCGGTAAAGACGCAGCATTGGAAGAAATCGTCATTGTCCCCACAGCCATCGCCTCCAACGGCGGCATACCAAACCCCTCATAAATCGAAGGGAAAATAAAACAATCCGCCAAATGGTACACATACGGCAAATCCACATCCTCGATAAACCCCGTTACAATAATTTTCTGCCGATACCCCGTCTCCACCCGCTCCAGGAACTCATCCATCTTCCACCCTTTTCTCCCGGCAAGCACCAACGGCGCCTCCACGCCTCCCTCTTCCAAAAGCTCCACATACGCTTCCACCAGCAAAGGAAGGTTCTTACGCGGCTCCAGCGTGGCAAGGCAAAGCAAATATTGCTCCGGCAGATGATATTTATGCCGCACATCCAGAAAACGGTTTCTGATTTCCTCTTCCTTTTCCGCCCTGCCCCTACCGCTTCCGCCCGGCTGGTTCGCCACATAATCCATAAACACCTGCGAGATTCCACAATAAGCCACCGTAATCCGCCGCTTCTTGTAATGAAATTTATCCACAATCCGATCCCTTGTGAACTTGGAATTCACAAAAATCCCCTTACTCACTAACAAAGCATTTACAATAGACAGTTTAAAATACCACTCCATATGCTTCTTCATCGTTTCCGGACAATCCCAGCATGTTAAATCATGCACCATATTGTAAATCCCCTTGCGCCAAAACAGCAATGGCCCTTGGAACGCCAAAAACAAGAACACATCCGCCCGGATACCATACAAATGAAAGGGCAGGAGTATCTGCGCAAACAACAGCTTATTCTGCCCTTTGTATACCTTCATATCCACATTCCTTTTCCCCTCATACTTCATAAACTCCGGATGTATCTTCCTCTTAAATAACAAAATATAAGTATGTTCCCCACTCCAATCTAACTCAATCAACTCCCTGGCAATATTCATCGCATACCTTTCAATACCCGAAAAATTATCCGCCAGCGAAGTTAAATCAATCGCTATCCTCATTGTCCCTGCCTTAAACTCTTTCTCCCAGAATATATTTCAATGGTTCCCCCTGTCCCATAGTGTTCACGAAAAAGCCAAATATTCTCCCCCAAAAGCCCATATTCCTTATTTTTCCTGAAAATCCTTCCCTGGAAAGTTTTATCCTAAACGAAATGCTTTTCCCAAAATACTTTTCAGCCATTTCAAGCATCATTTTTCTCATTATATCGCCAACTCAAATAAATTACAAGCAGAATGCCCGGAAACCAGTAAATATTTCCATTTTCTGACATAAAATGATAAAAAAGTATACATTACTGTTTTTTTCTTCAAAACACTTGCTTTTTAGCAAAATATATTATACACTGAAAGCGGCGAATTTATAACAACATATTTTTAGATGCCTCCTACCGTATCATGTCCTACTGTGATTGCCATGATACGGCGGAGGCGTCTTTTAACTTACAAAACTTATATTCCGGAAAATGCCCGGCTGCCCGGCTCTGCACGTCCGGCTTTATTTCCGGACGCCATGCCTAAACCTTTTGGCCAGCCGTCTTTCCCGTCCAATCGTCCAGGCCGCCAATGCCGTCGCCGCTGCCAGCGCCCCATAAAATACACTGTCCCGGATATGCTCCATTTTCACTATATTTCCCACCTTTTCCACCTGATAGCTTTTTTCTTTGCCCATATGCTCTATCCTGTCGTCCCCAGCGCTTTTTCCTATTTTCTCCCCATAAACCTCTCCACAGACGAAATACTTCCCTTCTTCTTTTTCCTGTACAAGCTCAACCATATACGTCAACAGCATACGGTACTCTTCCTGCGTAATATCATAATATAATTCCAACAGCCTCACGCGGAAAACTTCCCCATCCCTTCCACCGTACGGATGGATTGGAATGGAATATTCCAATGCCGCCGCCAATTCCTCCGCAGACAGCCTCCCCTCCATCCCCGTCCCATACAACGCGGCATTTAAAACCTCCGGCGTTTCTAGCGCCCTGCCGTAAGCCTTCATCTTTTCTTTCAAACCGTCTTGCCTATCCCCTGCTTCCTTTCCCCCCTTACCTGCTGCTT
>CAJTQO010000076.1 GCA_910578405.1 uncultured Lachnospiraceae bacterium
CATCGTCTAGAAATTTTAACGACGCAATGGTGCGAAACAGGCAGTTCACAATTCTAATTTCTGACCGGATGGAACACTAGGGCCAAAGCATAACATATACCACCCATAAAATCACGCCAATGAGAGGAAAAAAGAATGAGAAAAGTATTGGTCATCGGCGCAGGCCCCGCAGGACTTACCGCTGCTTATGAACTATTGGCAGACAGACAAACGGGCAGCCCCGACATAGACAATGAGTATGAAGTTACCGTATTGGAAGAAACCAGCGCCATGGGCGGCATCTCCAGGACTGTAAACTATAAAGGCAACCGTATGGATATGGGCGGACACCGCTTCTTCTCTAAGGTGCCGGAAGTAAACCAATGGTGGAACCATATGCTTCCTGAGCAGGGGGCTCCTACCTATGACGACATTTTGCTGAAACGGCCTATGCCTCTGGCGCAGAAAGGGCCTGACCCGCAAAAGCAGGATCGGGTTATGCTGAACCGTAACCGGGTATCCCGTATCTATTTTAAAAAGAAGTTCTTTGATTATCCCATTTCCCTGAAATTTGAAACCCTGCGGAACATGGGGATATGGACTACGGCGCATGTCTTTTTCAGTTACCTTGCCGCCCTTGTCCACAAGCGGAAGGAAAACTCCCTGGAAGACTTCTACGTCAACCGTTTCGGGCATAAACTATATGCTATGTTTTTTGAAAACTACACGGAAAACTTATGGGGACGGCACCCTAGCGAAATAGCTCCGGATTGGGGGGCGCAGCGCGCCAAGGGCCTGTCAGTCTTTGCCATTATCAAAGATATGTTTGCCAAGCTCCTCCCTGCAAAGAAAAACCGCAAGGTGGAAACTTCCCTGATTGAGCAGTTCAAATACCCGAAGCTGGGGCCTGGCCAATTATGGGACGTCACTGCCGATGAAATTACAAAGCTTGGAGGGAAAATCCTGAAAAACTGCAAAGTAACCGGGTTTCTCAAGGATGAAAACAACCATATTACCGCCCTCACTTATGAAAAAGATGGTGAAACCTTTACTATGGAAGGCGATATTTTTATTTCCTCCATGCCAATCAAAGACCTGGTAGGCGGTATGAATGGGGTGCCGAAGAAAATTGCACGCATTGCCGCCGGCCTTCCTTACCGTGATTACCGCACCCTTGGCGTTCTGGTTCCCAAGCTGAACCTGAAAAATAAAACGAAAATGAAAACCGTTGGAAACATCGTTCCCGACTGTTGGATTTATGTCCATGACCGGACGGTAAAACTGGGCCGTCTGCAAATATACAACAACTGGTCGCCCTACATGGTCAAAGATTTAAAGCATACGGTATGGGTCGGCCTGGAATATTTCTGCAACGAAGGCGACAAACTCTGGAACATGTCAGACAAAGCGTTTACTAGGTTTGCCGTGGGGGAGATGGTGAAAATGGGCCTCATCGACAGCGCTGCCGATGTCATCGACACCCACTCGGAACATGTAAAGAAAGCCTACCCCGCTTACTTTGACACCTACAAATATATGGACAAGCTGGTGGATTACCTGGACGCCATTGATAACTTATATTGCGTCGGCAGAAACGGCCAACACCGCTATAACAATATTGACCATTCCATGTGTACCTCTTTCGAAGCTGTTAAAAACATTAAAAACGGAATCACAGACAAAAGCAATGTCTGGAGCGTCAATACGGAAAAAGAATACCATGAAGAAGCGACAGCCAATGAAATGGAGTAGCTGGAATATGACAATGCGTCTCCCGTCAGGTTTAATAGAAAGACTTCCGCCAGGTTAAAACACTTGACGGGAGTCTTTGTATTTAGTTATCCCCTATCTCTCCAATCGTCTCACTGCCATTCTATCCATAAAAACCCCCTCTTTCTCCTACAGGCAGCGGCGCATGGTTTATGGTGACATTCTTTGATGTTATAGCATTCTTTTTAGCCAATAAGCACAGAAAACCATCGTCCGGCGCGTAACCGCTGGCAATGTCATGCCTATGGATACGCTTAATTCAAATGAAACAGAGCGTTTTCATAATCTTTGACATAGTATTTGATGTTTTTGTAACCCTTTTGAATGACCGTGTGCCCTTCCGATTCCAACTTTTCTTTCTGCGCTTCTATACCGCCAGGATATTTGGCGTTCAGCTCCCCGTTTGCTTTCAAAGTTCGCCAATACGGCGTTTCATCTTCGGAACGCTGGCAGCTTGCCCATGCTGCAATAGATACAAATATTCCGGCTGTAATCGGCTCAGTAAAATCAGCGCCACTTTGTTTTGCAAAATATTCCCTAATTGCCCCTACTGTAAGCAATTTTCCACATGGCACAAGCCGCATTACCCTGTCGTAGTCAATCGGCGGGGCAAAATACATTCTGTTCCCACCATATTTTTTTATGCTTTTTTCATCCGTAATCGTCTGAAACTTCGGCATATCTTTACTATCGTTCAACATTGCATTAAAATCCTTTTTATCTTCCTTTGCCATAATACGAACCTCCTGCACACAAGCATATACTACAGAAAAAATATATGCAATGAAACAGTTTAAAAAATATTCACCGCCAAGAGTATTTCATGCTTTCTTTTCCTATTCATAACTCACATCTTTACAAATACGGCTGAAAATATTCACTTTGCCAACCATTTAGCAGCTCTAAATAAACCGCCTATACCCTTTGAAATGCCACAAGCGCCGCCGCCCCGCAGGCTGGCAGGCTATTTTTTCGGTTGGTAATATAAGACAAAAATATAATAATCCCCTTGCAGTTCATACCAAAAACCAATTAATTTATCCTAAAAGGGATGGAATAAACACTTTGCAACGAATTCTTTCTTTTCAGCTTTCGGAAAAATGTATTGATAACTTATACCGGACAATAACTGCCTATAACAGTTTTCAATTCTTATTTATTGGAAGGATGCGGCTGATAAGGATGTCCTTATAGATGCAAGCAAATAGATTATGTTTGCATTCTTTGCAGAACAAGCGCCTTTGCAAAAAAGAATTTATTTTATAACATTGGAATCCTATATAGGAAGAACATATTTTAACATTCAGAAAATTATTAGAAACAAATAGCGAAAAACCTTTCCATAAAGGCTTTTCGCCATTTAGTAAACTTTGTGAAATCTTTCACTTAATAGTAACTCAATATAAATTTATCTCTTCAACCCAAAGAAAAACTGTAACTAATTGAACTCATTTAACTATTAGTAAATAAACATTCTGTTTTACGTTATTAATGGTTCCCTTCCAAAATTAACTCCCATTCACCAATCCAATATTCTTGTGTATAATTGTATAAACGACGATATAAATCTCCATTTATAACCTTATACCTATATTCAATAATATCAGAATGTGGCACTATACCCTCGTCACCAGATGCTGATAACATAACGTTCTCTTTTGCATAAGTGACCATATTACATGTACCAGCCATTGTAACCAATACTGCTAATGTTGAAATCCCTACTAATATTTTCTTTTTAAATATTTTTTTAATCATCTTCGCACACCTCTTGAATATTATAGTAAATCGGTATATCCTCATCAAATATCATATCTGAAGTTGAAATATATTCTCCATCAACATATACATCATATGTACCATCTTTATTTTGCAAATAATAAATCTTATCTTCTCTTATACCTACACTATCATCCACATCATGCTCTGGAATACCATATGTTTCAAAACTAATCACATTTGGGCAAACAACGATTACTCCAATCATAAACACCGACAATAAAACACTGGCAATCGTCTTCTTCGTACTAACTTCCAGGTTTTCCATCATCAGCTCCACACGTTTTTTAAGCAGTATCTCCTTCTCTTTCTGGAATCCAATCAGCCATTTCTCCGTTTCTCTACGAAGCTCACGCAGCCTCGCCAATTTAACCAGGAAGGAAGAATAATCCAAAGTATCATCGCTGCTCAATTTCCTCATAATGCTAAAATCTACATTGATTTCCTGTGTCTGCGCAATTAGTTTGCATAAAAAGTAGCCAGGTATGTTCCACCAATAAACGGCCTTAAAAATCTCGCAGAGCAGTTTTAGCAGCAAGTCACCACGGTAATAATGCTTCAATTCATGGGCAAAGATAAACTCCAGCTCCTTTTCCGTCACTTCTATATCTGGCATCAAAATATAGGGCCTCCATATGCCAAATACACATGGTGTGTTTCCACTGTCTATACGCACTAAATGGATTTTAGCCCGATATTTATACTGGCTGTTTACTTTTTCCAGCAGGGCAAGCACCTGGGGATCTTTGATTTCCGCATAGCCTTTTATATTCTTTATGATTATCACATAAGAATAAAACAACCATACCAGCAAAATGGCGGCTACGCCAAACCAAATAAATTTCAGTATGCTTAGGATGCTAACCTCCCCATACCGCCCATCCGCTATCGTCTGCCTTAAGAATCTGTAAATCTCCGGGTATACAGTGCTGACTGCGATGTTATTGGTGAGCGGTGATTCCACAGGCACCAGCAGGCGGCACAGGATTACTGCCATGCAAACAAGCAGAAACCTTGTATCCAACTGCAAAATCACCTTATTTTCTTTAAAAATGTACCACAGCAGTATCGTAGCAATACTGCTGAATACAACAAGATTAAACATCACCGAAAAACTTATCATGCCCTACATCTCCTGGTATCATCCCCCCTTCGATATTTTTTCGCGTTTTTCTTGGATCATTTTTTCCAGCTTGTCCAGTTCTTCCTGTACCATACCGCTGTCTTCGTCGTTTAATAAGGCTGCAACCAAATTGCAGGCTGAAATGTCTTTGCTATGTTTTGTCCTGAAATCAATGGTCAGTTTGCCCATCTCGAACTCTTCCAGCGTAATGGTCGGCTGGTAGCACCTGCCAAATACATTCCCGCTTTTTGCAAAGTCCACGACTTCAATCAATTCCTTTTTCAGCATCCTCTTCAGCGTAGTGTGTACAGTTGCCAATTTCAGTTCTTCATCTGCGTCAGCAATCTCTGATGCCATCAGCGGTTTGCCCGCTTTCCACATCACATACAGGATATCCACTTCCCTTACTGGCAGATGATATTCATTCATCCCTTTTTCCATTTCACCCATTCTCCACTTTTCATAGTAAAAAGTCCTATCAAAAGGATTCCCGAACCTTTTCACAGAACTGACAAATGCTGTAAAATCCCCGCTTCATAGATAATAGCATATTTTGTAAAAATATGGAACCACTATTTTTAAATTTTCTTTAGAAATTTTCCCCAAATTTGCATAATATTATACATAGATTCTTTTTTAAAAGGCATTCTTTAAATAGTATTTCTAATCATCATTTAACAAGCGCAGTATATGTTTATACGCCAGACTTTGCGCCTAGTACTCCATCCAGACAGAAATTAGATTTGTGGGCTGCATGGTTCGTGCCAGCGCCAGGC
>CAJTQO010000077.1 GCA_910578405.1 uncultured Lachnospiraceae bacterium
TTTATTTTTAGGATACCATATATTACCATATTTATCAACCAGACATTACACTAGTATGCCAATCAATAAACGTCCGGAACGAAAAATATGGTACAAGCTGGATTTATCCGCCATCGTATACCCCACCTTGCAGCGCAGGGATTTTTCCTCCGTTTACCGCCTTTCCGTCGTATTGAAGGAACCGATTTTGCCGGATATCCTGCAGCAGGCCGTAGACATTGCCCTGCAGCGGTTCCCCACTTATAAAGTGGCCATCCGCAAGGGGCTTTTCTGGCGGTACCTGGAGCCAAACAACCGGCCAGGCCCTTTTGTTCAGCCCGATATTAGAAATCCCTGTATGCCTATGCCCTTTAAAGCCAATAACCGTTATCTAATCCGCATCTACTACCACGAATGCCGGATTGCCCTGGAAGCCCATCACAGCCTGGGGGACGGCACAGGCGGGATGTGCGTTTTGCAGACTATTACCGCGGTATATCTGCGGCTGTTAGGGCATACGGTTTCCAACGGCGGTTTTGTCCTGGACGTGAACGCCAAGCCCGACCCGGAAGAGCTGGAAGACGCTTATATGCGGTATGCCAATGCGCAAGTGCGCCCGCCGCGCCCAGGCGAAAAAGCCTACCGGGTACGCGGCACAAAAGAGCCTTTCTATACGCTAAATATCATTGACGGCGTTATGTCCGTCCGCGAAGTGATGGCTGTAGCGGCCAAATACAATGCCACCATTACAGAATACTTAAATTCCGTGCTTTTATACGCCCTTATGCAAAAGCAGGAAAAAGAATGGCACCGAAAGCTTTATCCGCTAAAAATCGCCATGCCAGTGAACCTGCGGCGATTCTTTCCGTCCAAAACACTGCGCAATTTTATCACCATGATTTACCCATCCATCGACCCACGGCTGGGCGACTATACCTTTGATGAAATTGTCATCCATGTGCGCAACTACATGCGTTACTTTATCAACGAGAAATTCCTGCGCGGCGACATCACCACCAATGCCGCCACACAGCGCAACCCTTTCATCCGCATAGTGCCACTGTTCATCAAGGACTTTACCGTACGTCTTTTCTATACCAAAGTGCAGGACAGGAATTCTTCGGCAGGGCTTACGAACATGGGCGCCTTAAAAGTGCCGGAGGATATGGCTCCCTATATCAAACGCTTTGACATCTACATGGGCCAGCCTTTCTCCTCCCGCACCAACTGCGCCATTTCCAGCTTCCAGGATACACTGACCATCAATTTCGCCAGCAGCATCGTGGAAGCGGATGTGGAACGCTATTTTTTCTGCAAACTGGTGCAGGACGGCATCCACGTAAAAATCGAAAGCAACCGGAACATATAAATCCGCTGTCGCAAAACCGGAATTAGGAGGTAACTTATGTCTTATTGTGTAAATTGCGGTGTAGAGCTGGACGCATCCTTAAAATCCTGCCCGCTTTGCCACACCCCTGTCATTAACCCGGCGGAATTAAAGAAAGCCCAGCCGGATTTCCCTTATCCAAAGGAAAAAGGCCAGGTAGAAGCCGTTAAGAGAAAGGATCTTGGCATCCTGATTACCGTTGTCCTTTCCGCCACCGCCCTTAGCTGCGGCCTGCTCAACCTGTTGGTTTTCACCAAAAATAACTGGTCACTGCTTATAATAGGAATCTGCATCCTATTATTTGTATTTTCCTTCCCGGCTGTAATTTATACCAAATTGTCCATCTACCTTTCCCTGCTCTTTGACGGCATTGCCATCGGGGTCTATTTGTATATGATCACATATCTGACCCCTTCCAGACGCTGGTTCTGGGAACTGGCCATCCCCATTGTCCTGCTCATAACGATTTTAGTGGAAATCTTTACCTTTTTCCTCCGCAGGCTCCCCATATGCATTATTTCCACCGCCCTGTATATATTTGCGGAAGCCGCCATCCTCTGCGTAGGGATTGAGTTGTTCGTCCGCCGCTTTACCAAAAGCCCGCTGCGCCTTTCCTGGTCGGCTGTTGTACTCACTGCCTGCGGCATTATTGTCGTGGCCCTTGTGACCATCTTATCCAAACGCAGGCTGCGGGACGCCGTGCAGCGGAGGCTGCATTTCTAAACTGTTGCAGGCATATGCCGCCTTTGCTTTCGCCAGTTCATCCAAAGGCAAATTTTATCTCGCTAAACCTCCCCGCAATCTAAAAAGAGCTGTCGTAAATACGACAGCTCTGCAATATAATAAAGTTAATGTCTTAAAGAGCCCAACCACTCTTATATCCTATTTCTCCTGGCGGCATTTCTCTTCCGCATCGTCAATGCTTGCGTATCCATAAAATTTTGTTTCATTTTCTATCATCTGCTTTTCCAGGTTCTCCCCTTTTTCATAAGCTTCTTTCACCTGCCGTAAAATCAGTTCCACAGTATGGTCAGAATATGTTAGCAGCTCACCGCGCAGATAACTTTCCGTGGAAGAACCATTCCATGCAGAATCCTCTCCCGTCGTCATTACCCTGCCCTGAGAGCGCAAAGCCGGATAACTTTCCATCATATACTTGTCCCACTCATTATGTATTTTAATAATTTCCTCCGCCATCTCCTTCTTTTCCTGGCTGACTTCCGGCAGATATCCTTTTACGCCTTCAAACTCCTCCGGGTAAGTGACCTCCATCATCCGCGCATATTTTTCAAACAACAGGTTCCTGCCCTGCGCATAAGCCTGGCGGATATCCTCCGCATAGCTTTCCAGCGTCTCTTCCTCATATACCATCCACTGGCTCATCCGCATACGGAAAAAAGTGTCCGGGTCGTCCTGGCAGGAGGCCCGTCCCCCTGTATTGCCCACATGTTGGAACATGTCCCATTCCGCCTGCGCGATGTCAAAAATCAACTGCTCCTTTGTTGTTATTTCCGCCATACCTCTACCTCCGTTTGCCGCTTATTCCTCCCAGGGGCCATCCCCCTGATGGATAAACTCCCTGTCATAAACCCCATGCCTGGTTTCCAGCGCCTCACCGTCCACTGTCAAAAAAAGCGCATCCGCCTGGTAATTTTCCAAAAATGTATTTGCCAAAGCCGCCAGCAGCACCCCTTCGCAATCCTCTCCCATTGTCTTCATATATTCCCCAAAAGCTTTCGACAGATCCAGCCCAAGAATCTTCCTCCCCTGCGCATCCGGTTCTTTAATCTCAAAACCAAGGACTTTGGTATCTATGGAAACAATATTATGGCGTGAAAGGCTGCTGACCACCTGCTCCGGCGTCACCGCATCCACTTCCACCAGCTCTTTTTCCAGCCCGTCCGCTTTCCCGTTGCTGTAATACACAACCAGATGTCCGGCCTGCGCATAAGCCACATCCATCCCTTCCGCCTGTTTCCTTTCCGCCATCGGCGTCATCGCCTGTATCTCCATCCCTGCCACTTCCTGCATCACCGGCGCTACCTCATCCGGGCTGCCGCAAGCTGCAATAAATGTAATTGCCCATACCATTGCCACTGCCATCCACTTTTTCTTTTCCATAATCATCTCCTTAAAATATAAACATACTGCCTGTGTGGCCTGCTTTATTTTATCATAGGATAAAGAAAAACGCAAAAACAGTTTTTTTAAAATTTTGTAAAATTTAATTGACTTTTCCCGTATTCAGTGATATTATAATGAATGCAGCGGATGCGGAAGTGTCGGAACTGGCAGACGAGCAAGACTAAGGATCTTGTGGCAGCAATGCCGTGTGGGTTCAAGTCCCATCTTCCGCATTGGTTAAAAGTGTGGGAAACCTTGATTTTATCAAGGTTTTTTTTATTGCTCACCTTCATTCCTGGCAGACGTTCGTCACAATTTGTGGGAGATTTGTGCCAAAGGAAGGGCGCATAGCGAGCCATGTAACCTGAATTTGGCGTAAATATCACACGAAGTGGGGCGTGCATTGTCAGGAATGAATGTTCAATTTAATATTTTTTGGGCCGCCTGAATAAATTTTAAGGTTGCGGCTGTTGGCTCGTTTGCATAAATCAATCCGTATGGCAGGGCATATTTTGTTTTCAAAGGAATTGTGATAAGGTTTGTATGGATATCTGAATATACAGGCTGCGTAATTAAAATATAAGGATTCACCTCACACAAAGTAAAAGTATCCACGCCATAATAAGCGGAATCAATGATGCGTATGGACGGATAAGCTGTTTTTACTTCATTACGGAAACAATCTAACTCCAAAGATTCGCCTTCTATAGGCATAACAAGAGATTCGCCGTTCAAATCTTTCATGTCCAGCTTTTTAATGCCTGCAAGCCGATGGTTCTTTGCCACGGCGCAACAAATCGGCGTCCGTTCCAACTCTAAAAACTGGCAAAGCCCTTTCCAACCGACAGACCCATAGATACCTTCCCATAAATCACATTTAGCTCCAAGCATGGAAAAAACATTCCCCTTGCTTTGGTATTCCGCCATAGGAAGTATTTCTATCTTTAATTCAGGATACTGTTCGCTGATTTTTGCCCATATATCAGGAAGATAACGGCATTTATACAGCAAAGACGTCCCAATCCGGACAGTGCATTCCGAAGCCTCCGCTAATGCGTGCGCTTTGACCAGGGAATCCTCAGACAGCCGTATAATCGTTTTGGCATCCTCATAAAGCGAGCTTCCGGCGGCCGTCAGCTTCACGCCATGATTCGAGCGTGTGAACAACTTAAATCCACACCGGTCTTCCAGTAAGTTTACCTGCTGTATAATGGCAGGCGCAGAAATATACATGGCTTCGGCGGCTTTCCCGAAACTCCCCATATCAGCAACGCTGCACAGAATGATGCCTGAGCATGCTCTTTCTGATAAAGAGGGACTGCACACTATGCAAATGCCTGATAAAAATATGGCATGTATACTAAAAATATTGAAGCTGGAAAAGTACAGGAATTAAACTGACAACATTATAATTTTAGGAGGAAATGAATATAAAAAGCGAAAGTTCTGCTGGCAAAAACACTCCCATTAAAACACTCATCACAATCATAGACAGAATGAGAGCGCTTCTCATATTGGCATAACAGAAGTGAACCTACCGCCCCCAGTGTACCGCGGCCAACTTTAATGTCTAGAGCGTGTTTGAAAATTGCTTTCCCCAAGATGTGCGTTACAGTTTGTGGGA
>CAJTQO010000078.1 GCA_910578405.1 uncultured Lachnospiraceae bacterium
ATATAGAAACTTGCTTTTTGAGCAATACCCCAGTTACCGTGAACAATAGAGAATTGGCAGCTTGCCCGTTGGCACGTCTGCGGGATTCGGAGCAGGCAGGCGTACATATGCATCATAATAGCGGTGTGAAAAGGTCAGTAAGCGTTTCGGAATACATTTATGCCGATTACCCTATTCCGCCTTTACAGCGATTTGTACAGGGCTTCGTGGGCGGTTATTATAACCGTTACCATTTGCTGAAGCTAGAAGATGGTTCCTGGCTTTGTGTGTATTTTGACGATTATCTGGCATTAACAGGAGCGGACAATTATCCAACTGGTTATGTACGTTATACCACCACAGAGGAGCGCCGGATGCTGAACCAGATGGCGGAGGACTATGACGTGAATCCAGTTTATGTGCTGGATATGTACCGTCATGGGAAAGTAAGCTGGATGCTGGATGTTCTGCTTCGGCTTGCTGTATGCGTGGCCGTGGCCGTTATTGTGTGGGGTATCAAAAAGGCTTTTGAAATACGGGTTCCCCACCCGTGACGAGTGAGCCGTATGATATATCAAGTGAAATAGCCAAAACATAGGCAATTACCAAATTGGATTATAAAAATATTATCAGAGATGTGATGTGCGATTGTATACTTCTTGATGGTGGACTAAGTGATTTAGCTGCCTTGTTTTGGATAGTGAAGGTGATTTATATTCCTCAAGGTAGCCGTTTGACATTTTCATTACCTCATTAGACGAAACGCAAACAACTCTAATGTGAATATAGAAATAGTGGAGGTGCCCTAATGGCGTTGATTACTCCGGCAAAGCAAGAAATTGATTTTTGCCTTCGAACAACGAAACCCTTTCATAACAGGAAGGCTGCACAGGATTTTTTTCGACTAATTGATGCCTATGGCCCCAATTATCGACCTCTTAAGTACGGTAATTGTGAGCCTATGAAGCAGATATTCAATGATAAAAAAGAGGATGAAATAATTCTGTCCTGGTTCGAAGGCGCAGACCTTTCTCAGGAGGAACTAGAGAGCCGTCCCTATAATGCACAACTCATGATGAAAGGAAGGCCTCCTGGAAAAATCGGATATTATATAGGATGGCGTAATTGGGCAAATTCTGTTCTGTTTAATATGATTTCCGTAAATATTTCCAAGCCGTTCTTAAAAAAGGACGCACGAAACATGGCTCAGTTTGTCCATTTTTGTGACGATTTGATTCGTCTATTTTCCCCTGTCCATGCCGAAATTTATGACTACACCAGTTCTATCCCCTGCACAAATACAAAAAGCGCATTTATTCCGGATCGACTTGATATTCGTTGTCCCGCATTAAAGTGGCGTACCTATTTTGGCCCACCCTATATCAAAATGCTAGGACGCGATACGATTTTAAATGCGCCCTGTTGGAAAACCGAGGAACTGGGTGATTTCATAGTTCTCCAGTTGACAGAAACCGTATATGAGGACATTTCGCCAGTGTTGCGTCAAGAAGTGGTGGACTACTTTGAGGAGAGCATAGATCCACAGCTCCGAGCAGAGTTAGGAACAGGTTTCATTTTTCGTCCTTTTGATGCCTCACAGAGTTACTCAAAGGCTAAAAAGTTGGTACCTAAGTTCCAGATACAGGAGTTATTTGGAAAGAACCTGGATGAGGCAACCATAATAGAGGCGGGTAAGCCACATCTTTCTAGCAAGGAAAAATGTAAGAAATAAATAGTGAAATTATAGATAAGCGAAAATAACATTACATTTTCAGACGCCAACGGAAACGGTATATCAAAAACCGTTGGATGGGCTGCTGATTTTCAAAATCTTTTCAGTCATCCCTGTGCTTTTAGCTGTGCCTTGCGCTGTTGCATAAATTTTGGAGTACCACAGAAATGAACAAATTTCTGTATCAGCAGTTAAAGGCGATGTGTGAGGCTGACGGATTTGTCCTTAGCCCCCGAAAAGGGAAACATCTGGTTAAAATTGCGGAACATTTTGTACAAATTGTATGGCCAGAGATTTCATATAACAGGACGCGTATCCATGTATTGGTTTCCCCTGCAGGCTCTTATAAAAACCATATTTATGCTGAAAAAACATTTTGCCCGCATGGTGACAAAAAAGAGGATATTTATAGCGTTTATTATGATCTTGCCATAGAAGATACAACAAGCTATAAAGAATTTTACGATATTCAGCAAATGAAAACGCTTTGGGCAGAGATTATTCATCCTCAATTTAATCAGGAAATATTTTCATGTTTGAAAACTTTTTCTTATGATCGCTTTTTGAATTTATCCGAAACGTGGAGTTGTGATGGTTTTCAATATAGTATCACTCATAAAAATGATAATGCCTTGAGTTTTTTATCTTTGGGGTATGGTGAAATTTGGAAAGGAAACTTTGAAAAAAGCATCTTACTATTGGAAAGGGCATTATGCGGTTTAAAAAAGGGTATTGAGCTGAATAAACGATCTGGGCGAGAGGTATCTGTGGATGATCAGGAAAATTATGATACGATACAGGAAGTGCTTTCAATGATACAGAGAGACGATACAAAAGCAAATATTATTGATAAAATGCAAGAGATTGAACAGATTGCATTAAATAAAGTATGGGGTGTTATGCTGTCCTCGGAGGGTCAAACAATCCGGTTAAAGAAAAAAGAGCTTCTTTAGTGGATATAAGAGAAAAGGGAGTATAAGGCAATGTCAAACACATTTCCGATAGAAGAATTGCGTTCATTGTTAGAAAAGGCAAGGGCCACAGATGCCGATCTGAAACAATTTGGCGCAGAACATCATAAATATCAATGGAATCCGCCGGCGTCTCTCAAAGAGATTGAAGCATTTGAGCGGGAAACAGGGATCTCGCTTCCGGACGGCTACCGTAACTTTCTGCTGCAGGCGGGGAACGGCGGAGCCGGGCCTTTTTACGGCCTGTTTTCACTGGAGCAGGTGAAGGGCTGGCTGAGCTGGCAGGTGGAGCCGGGGGAAACGCCGTATCTTGCTCCGGGAACCGATCCGGATTCATTAAAAGATTTAGGCGACAGGGATCACGACTGGCGGCGGGGCTGTATTCCCATTGAATCTCAGGGAGATACTTATTTTACTTATCTGCTGGTGGCAGGGCCGGACCGGGGCCGTGTCGTTTATATAGAATATGAGCGCTCCTGGATATTCTTCCCCAGGGAGCCGGACTTTTTATCCTGGTATATCCGCTGGCTGCGGGAGGCGGCAGCCGGTTACGATATGGGGTGGTTCGGCCTTTCTCTGGATGGCGACGAAGAAACGCTGCGGAAGCTTTACATTCAGGCCGATACGGATGCGGAACGTCTGCTGGCGGTCGGCAGCATGGACAAGTTCCCGGCTTTATCGGAGGCTTCCCAGGATTTCATACGCGGGATTTTGGATGATTGGATCGCAAAGGAAAATGTGGACAGCCTGCCCCTGCTGGCTTACCGTGTAGACCCTGTGTTATATGGACAGTTTTTGGATAAACGGTGGGAAGCAGGGTTGTTTGACCAGGTATTCTATGAGTTGTACCACACGCCTGCGGAAAGGAAAGATCTGGCGAAGAGCTGGAGGGAGCGCATTCTGGATAAGCTGTCGGAGCTTTCCCCAGAAACCTATTGTATCGCCATTCCCCTTTTAAGGATGGGTGGTGAAGTGAAACTGGAACAGGTGGCGTTTCTTCTGGACAAAGCCGAAGGCAGGGAAAAAAGGGAACTGCTCCGTGATTTAGGGCGTTTCCCGGACGCAAAGGAACACCTGGAGATATGGCTGGACTTTTTGTGGGAACGGGAGGATTTGGAGCTGCTCCATTATGCCCTGCTGTCGGTTCCTTGTGTAAACGACTCTCGGTTACGGGAAGCATTGCTTGAGGTGCAGGAGGCATTTCCGTTTGCACTGGAGCAGATCCATGTTGACGATTATAAGGACAAAGAAGCATTAGAGCGTTCTTTCCGCCGGAATGAGGAATGCAAAGTCTACAAAGCGGCCGGCACGGTGTTAAAGGATTTGTTTTATGAAAGCATTAACCCGGAAGATGTCCGTTTTCCCCGCCCGTACCGTCTGGAGATGCCAGGAAATGCGCTGGCTGACCTTGGCATGTACCGGACGATTCCGGCAGATGGGATTTTGCTGCATCCGCTAATCGCCCTTGCCATCCGGCAGGAATCGGACGGACGACTGCCGTCCACAGCCTGGGACTGGGGGCGGAAGTTAAAGCAAATGAAAAAGCTGCAGCTTATCCTGTCCGAAAAAACAGTTCAGAGTTGGGATGATAAAAGGCGCTATGCGTATCTTCGTGCGCCGGAGGAACATTTTCCTCCGGAACCTTACTATTATGACCTCCGGGGCTGGTCTGCTATCGGGCGTATGGAGAATTTACGGGAACTGCGGATCTGTGAAATATGCGTGGAGGACTTTTCTTTCCTAACGGAATGTAAAAATTTACGGACATTATCTCTTTATAATACAAACTTTACGGATTGCCGGTTACTGCTGAAACTGCCTAAGTTAAAATATGTTGACCTGCGCTTTTGCCGTCTGATACATAAAGAGGTTTTGAAGAAACTTCATGCGGAGTGCGAGCTATAAGTATTGGTGGATGTTGCATCAAGAACAGTTATGAGGAAGTATATGTATGAATAAGGCATCAACAATCAAAATCTTAGTTGCAAGTTGTATGGGGATAACTTTGATTGCACTTTTAGCGATTGCGCTGTTTTCCGATATACCTGTTTCGTTACAAGTTTTTGCTGTTTGTGTGAGCATTTACGGTTTTTTTGAATTATGC
>CAJTQO010000079.1 GCA_910578405.1 uncultured Lachnospiraceae bacterium
CTCTTTCAATTTCTCATAGTAGAATTTTTCATGTGCATCGCTGATAAAAATAATCTCTTTCGCTTTCTCTGCTCTTAACGCTGTGTTTGACATTTTTCTGTTCCTCCTTTTAAAATTGAATTGAAAAGAGCATCCCGCTATGGAATGCCCTATATAAAAAATAGGGACACTCTCATTCAAGTATCCCTATTGTCTATCACTGTATCTGATAGTCCTCTATTCACTTTCATTATCAGGATTTTTTGTGTTCCCCGTACCGAGGTCTAACGCCACAACTACGGTTACTTTCTTCACAAGTATCTTTTCCTTATGATTTTCACCGATTTTGTTGAAACTGAAAAATGTCACAAAGTGCGTAAATTCAAGGATTTCTAGGTATCTTTCCTTTGTATCAACACCACAGTCTCCACATGCACAGTCTGACTAAATTGGTCAATAGCTCTTACTCTTTCCACCCGATACCCCCCATCGCACAATACCCGCAAGTCTCTCGCCAAAGTAGCCGAATCACAACTGACATAAATAATACGCGATGGCTTTACACGAACCATAGTCTCCAATACCTCTGGCCCACATCCTTTACGCGGAGGATCCACTACAATTACATCAGCGCTTATCCCTCCCCTTTCATACGCTTCCACCAACACATCTTCCGCCTTGCCCACGAAAAATTCCACATTCTCTATATGGTTCCTTTCCGCATTCCTTTTTGCATCCTCAATAGCCTGCGAAACCTCCTCCAACCCATAAACCTGCTTTGCAGCAGCCGCCAGGAACAGAGAAATCGTCCCAATGCCACAATACAAATCCCATACAATCTCTTTCCCGCTTAATTGGGCATATTCCAACACCAGACTGTAAAGTTTTTCCGCCTGCAAAGAATTAACCTGATAAAAAGAAAGAGGGGAAATACAAAATGCCAACCCTTTTCCCGTCCTGCAAAAGCTCTCCGTTTCCACCAAATGAAGCGTATCCATTATGGCGTCCTTTCCCCATAAGGTATGCACTTCCTCCCCCATAATCACATTTGTCTTTTCTCTATTCACGCTGACCGAAATACTTGCCATTCCTTTAATTTGGGTTAATTCCACTAACAGCTTTCCCATTTCCGGCAAACATTCCCCCTTCTCGTTTCCTGAGTCATTCACCACCAGACAAACCATCAGTTCCCCACTGTCAAACCCCTTACGTATCAATACATGCCGGACAATGCCCTTTCCTGTTTTTTCATCATAAGCTGTCACCCCATTATCTTTCATATACCCCAAAATGCATTCCAATACCTCTTTATTTTCCTTTACTCCCAATGCGCAATCCGTATTTGGAATAATGTCATGGGTTCTGCCCGCATAAAAACCAGCCACTAACTTTCCATTTTTATCCATACCAATTGGGAACTGTGCTTTGTTACGGTAATGGAACTGATTGTCCGCGCCGACAATTGGTTCCATCACCCTGTCTGCTTCTTTGGCCGCCAATCCTCCAATCCGTATCAAATGATTACGTACCTTATTCTGCTTAAAAGCAAGCTGCGCCTGATAATCCATAGCCTGTATCTGACACCCTCCGCACTGCCTGTGGCATCGGCAAACTGGAAGAACCCGCGCCTTTGACGGCTCCAAAACATCCATCAGCCTTGCATAGGCATATTTTTTCTTAGCCTTGGTAATTTTACAACGCACAGTATCCCCAATCACAGCGTCTTTTACAAAAAGGGTATAGCCGTTTACTTTCCCAATACCCTCGCCGCCATCTCCTATATCTTCTATCTGCACCGTAAGAATGTCATTTTTTCCATATACCCCTGATTCCATCCTTATCTCTCCGTCCCTATTCCATCTTCGTTGCCCTTAAGTTCGATTCAAACAGCCTGTTATACCCCAACCAGTCGCCATTACCTTCTCCGGCGTTTTCCAAAATTTCCTTAAACGTTTCCAGTTTTGCATCCATATCGTCCGCATGGTAAAGCGCTAACGCTTCCATTAAGGCAGGCGTTTTAGGCGCGCCAAATTCCAGCTTCCCCTGATGCGCCAAAATACAATGCTGGAGCTGTGTCAGCAGCCTATGGGGAAAACCATCAATTCCTGCCGCTCTCTCCGCTACCATCTGAGAACCTATAACAATATGCCCTAACAACTGTCCATCGTCCGTGTAATCATTTTCAGGGAAAAGGGAAATCTCCCGCACCTTTCCCACATCATGAAAAATTGCCGCCGTCAGCAGCAAATCCCTTTTTAAAATAGGATAAGCCCCGCACAAATATTCACACAGCTTCACCACCCCTAACGTATGTTCCAATAAACCACCAACAAACCCATGATGTATGCGCTTGGCTGCAGAAGAGGCTTTAAACGTTTTTGCAAATTCCGCATCCTTTACAAAAAACGCCTCCAGCAATTTCTTATAATAGGGATTTCCAATGCTCCCAATGATTCTTAAAAGCTCCTGGAACATCTCACCAATATCCTTACTGCTCACCGGAAGGTAATCCGCCGGTTCATACTCCCCTTCCTGACACTTCCGTATCCGTTTCACATTTACCTGCAAAGAACTCTGGAAACTGGTAACTTCCCCATACACCTCAATGTAATCCAATGTATCAAAGTCTCCAATTCCCGGATTATTCGGATCCCATATTTTGGCGTCTATGGTTGCCGTCTTATCCTGTAAAATCACATTTTCGTAAGCTTTCCCGTTTTTAGTCACCGCCGACTGCTTATGTTTGCACAAATAAATGTCAAATACCCGGTCGCCCTCTTTATACTCTTTGATATATTTCATAACTGCCTCCTACTTCTTATTCCGCTTCCCAAACCAAACTGCAAATCCTCTCTCTCAAAGCCTTTCCAACCGCTATGCGCCTGGAAATCCTTACAGGCATTTAGCAATATGATTTTTGTTTCCAGTTCCGAACACACTGTGAATCCCCTCTCCACACGAATCCCCATGCCAGAGCCGTTTACTGCAATGACACGTTAGAAATCTCAAATTTCCGACTGCAATCAGGGTATATTTGAGATTCTGGCTCAAATTGCCAATTGATAAAAGCAGCAATTGAGCTGATTTTTTAATCTACTCTAACATTCCAAGCGTAACCTCTACTTCCATCTGCACATATTCCTCCTGGCCCTGGCGCATCAACAGGATGGAAACCAAATCTTCTGGCTCCAATTCCGTCATCACTTTCATGAAATCCCGGTATGTTGCAATCTGTTTCCCGTTTATTTCCACTATAACATCCCCACTTTGGATGCCTGCGGCCATTGCCGGAGAATCCATCTCTATTTCTATGATATACGCCCCAAAAGGCACTCCTAAACTGTCATTTGCTTCTGGAGTCACATCCATGCCATGGATTCCAAGATATGCCTGATCCCTTTCGTTGCTCATCCGCTCAATGACCCGCCGCAGCTCCGTAATTCCCAACGCAGACACCAGGTTTTTCATATCCTCGCTATTATGGGAATTATCAATAATGCCAAGCACCTGTCCCCTTACATTAATCAATACCCCGGATGCAAACTGGCTTCCATAAATGTCCGTAGTCAGTATTTTATAATAAGAATCCACGGTGTCAAGTAAGCTGTTGTTTGAGGTAAGTATGCCATAACAAACGGAATCGCCGTTTCCTAACGGACTCCCAATGGCAATCACCGGATTTCCAATAATGGAACGGCTGCTGGAACTGGCCGTCAAATCCGCCGCTTCCGCCATCTCTGCCGTTTCCCCCTTCATACTCCCCAATTCTACAGATAAAATCGCCAGTTTCGTATTCACATCTTTCTTTTTCATCTGTGCTTCTATCTGGCTCCCCTCACAAAAAGTCACAACAATGCTTTCCGCGTTGATGATTTTTTCATAATTCACAAGGACTAAAATTTCCTGCTCTGTTTTCGCAACAATAACCCCTGCTGTCTGATTCTCTTTCTCATATGTATCATTGAACCAGTTTATATCAGACACAGAACCCGTTACCGTAACCAAGGATTTCCCCGCATTCCCCGCCACCTCCGCCATCAATCCGTACATCGAAGAATAATCCTCAATATCCAGAGTAATGTTCTCTAAAAGCTGTGCAATCTGTTCATCCTCCAGCTTAATCTCCACTGGCGGCGCTGGCTCTTCCATCTCAGAATCATCCGCAATCATGTCCTCTGGCAGCATTTCCTCTGTCTCTTCCGGAAATTCAATGGGCGCCGGCTCTTCTTTCGGATACAGCCAATTATTAATCATTGGTTCCAGAATCAGAAACGTCAGGCAGGCTACCAGGGAAAAAATTACTGCCATAGCCGCCGTAATTAACGTCTTACGCAATAACTTCACCTTATTTACCGGACGCTGCTTGATCCGCTCAGTAATGAAATCCGAATCGGCCTTCTGCACCTCATTTCCATGCACTTCCCCATTGCTCTTTTTCATATCATCCATACAAACTATCCTGCCCCTTACAAAAGCTTCGCCTGGTTGCTGCAGCGCCCCTCTCCGCCGCCTTCCCTGACTCCCTTAGTATATCCTTTTTCCGCCGTATTGTAAATCCAATTCTTTTCACTGCGCCAAAACGCTGTTATATGGCCACTATGATACTTTTTAAATAACTAGTTACATCTTCCCTACTTTATGATATAATAGGAAAATAGTTTTTTAGCTCCTATTTCTTCCCTTCACGACTATTGTTCCATCCGGTCAGAAATTAGAATCGTGAACCGCCTGTTTCGCACCATTGCGT
>CAJTQO010000080.1 GCA_910578405.1 uncultured Lachnospiraceae bacterium
ATTCATTCCTGACATTTGTACGCCCCACTTTGCGTGATATTTGCGCCAAATTCAGTTTTCATAGCCCGCTATGCACCCTTCCTTTGGCACAAATCTCCTGCAAATAGCGACCTACGCCCTGGGCGACGCTGCCTCTGACATTTCTTTCAGCTCCTCTACTGAAAACACGTACTTCCTGTCACAGAACTGGCATCCGACTTCTATTTCCTTCCCATCCGCTATCATTTCCTCAATTTCCGTTTTGCCAATGCTCAAAATGGCGCGCTCCACCCGTTCTTTCGAACAACCGCAGTAATATTGGGTTTCCATCCTGTCCATAATTTCCATATCCAGCCCGGCCAGCAGGGATTCCAGCATCTGTTCCGGCGTTCCTCCGGCATCTAAAACTTCCGTCACAGAAGAAAATGCTGCCAGGTTTTTTTCCAAAGCCGCTATCACTGTTTCTTCCGCAAAAGGCATTAACTGTAAAATAAATCCTCCGGCCTGTTTGACCGTATTGTCCCCATTCATTAAAACGCCCAGCCCCACCGAAGACGGCGTCTGCTCCGACACTGCAAAATAGTACGTCAAATCTTCCGCAATCTCTCCTGTCTGCAATACAGTCTGCCCAACATAGGGTTCCTTTAACCCCATATCCTTCACTACGCTTAAAACCCCTTTCCCTACAGCGCCTCCCACATCCAGCTTCCCTTTCGCATTGGCAGGCAAAATCACCTGAGGCTCCTTTGCATAGCCTTTTACATTCCCTTTCGCATCCGCCGTTACCGTCAGCCCGCCCACAGGCCCATCTCCTTTGACCTGTATAGTCAACAAATCATTTTCCCCTTTCAGCATTGCCCCCATCATTGTTCCCCCGGTCAACAACCTTCCTAACGCCGCCGTAATCACAGGGCTTGTGCCATGCACCTGCCTGGCCTTTTCCGCCACCCCCCGCGTGGTTGCCGCAAAAGCCCGTATCTGCGCCCCTGCTGCCGTTGCCCTGACCATATAATCCGGCCCGGTCATTTTCCCTTCCTCCTGCTTTCCAATCCTTCTGTCCGTCTCCCTTTCCATCCTCTTGCCCTTCCTCTTATTTCTGTCTATCCTTTTCCCTTCCTCTTGTTTCTATCTATCCTCTCTTTTTCCAATCTTATCTTTCTAAAAATGTCGATAAAAATCATTTCCACAAGTTACAGCCTCATTTTCCCCATTTTCGTCCAGATTAGTCAACGCCGCCCATCAAGCCCCATAACCTGACAGACCGCTCATCCTGTAAGAAAATACAGCAAAATCTTATTCTTTTCCCGCCAAAGCTTTCCCACGCTCCCGCGCCACTACATAAACCCTCTCGCTTTCCTCTTGCGCTTCCCCATGAGTATCCGCGTCCATGGCAGCAACAAATTCCATCCCTGCCCGTTCCACCAGACCGCGCATCTGTTCCAGCGTATAACCCCTTTGCAAATGCGTTTCCGTAAAACGCCGGAATAAGCCATCCTCTGTTTCCTTCACAAAGACCGTAAGGTCATATTCATTAATCTGCCCTCCGGCATCGTAATAATTTTCCCAAATAAAACTGCACTCTTCCCTATTCTCCGCAATAGTGGCATCTCCAATAACCGTTTCGTACTTATACACCGTGTTAAAATCAAAGATAAACACGCCTCCCGGATAAAGGTAATTATTGACTAGCCGGAACGTCTTCTCTATTTCCTCTTCTTCCAGAAGATAATTCAAAGAGTCGCAGACACTGACCACAGCGCCTGCAACCCCATACAGTTCCAATTCTCTCATATCCTGCAGCAAATACAAAATCTCCCTGCCTGACTTTTCTTTCTTTTCCATAGCAAGACGGAGCATATCCTGGGAATTGTCAATGCCAATCATATCATATCCCGCATCCGCCAAAAGCTCCGTCAGCGTCCCCGTTCCGCAGCCCAAATCCACAACGATATTACGCTCTTCTCCATGTACGGCGGGCCCCCTGCCCGCCCCATATTGTTCCAACAATCCGATAATATACTCCGCCCATTCCTCATATGGCGTATCGTCCATAAAAGTATCATACACGCCTGCAAAATCCGTATACGCTTCCAACCTAAACCTCCGTGACCTGGCCTCTTCCCCATCGTTTCCGCTTTCTATCCTTCCCCCGCTTTGTTGTTTCTTCCTCTGTTCGCGCCTCTTCCTTTCGCCGCTTATTCCCCTAATTTCAAAGCCACAACAAAACCAACTGCCAACGCCGCTGCGCCAACTGCCACAGAAAGAACGGTAATGCTGCCAACTCCCCCCATAAGGAAAATCGCCACCGGAGAAGACAGGATTAAGCCGATAATGGCCCAATATGCATACATGGGGAATTTTTCAAAAATAATTTCCACCAGTTTCGCAATAGCAAATATGCCAGCCACCACGCCAATCCCAAACGGAATCAAAATTCCCATACCATGCATTATCCCTGCCATATCAAAAGCAAACACTGCGGAAATAAAATCCGTAATGCTCTCCAGGATGGGATGGTAATACCCCATCAGCAAAAGCATCATCGACCCGCTCACCCCTGGAATAACCATTGTTGCGGATGCTACAATCCCAACGCCAAACAGTTTAATGACAGACAAAAAACTAAAGCTTAAATCTGCCGCATTCCCTTCTTTTTCTCCCATTAACGCCAACCCTGCCACTACGGCAAAGAAAGCAATGCAGGCTAAAAGGTGTCCGATTTTTATGGACTTCCCTTTCACATTTTTCCATACTGCGGGAAGGCCGCCTACAATCAGCCCAACAAACAACAAGTTTGTCTCAAAAGGATACTCTGCAAACAGAAATTCAATTCCAAACGGAACCACTACCACCGCAATGCCAATGCCAATGAAAATCGGCAGCAAAAACAGTACGCTCTTTTTGAATTCAGAAAACAGATGGGTAATGCAATGAATCAATTTATCATAAATCCCCATAGATACCATCATTGTCCCCCCGCTGACTCCCGGAATGACATTGGCCAACCCAATCACTACTCCTTTTAATATATTTTTAACCATTTAACGCTATCGCTCCTTTCTTTCATCCCAGTTCCCCCTTCCCTTCCAGCCGTCCCAAACCTTAGAGGAATTTCCGCTCCGCCAAAATTTCCTTCAGGTTTTGCAGCAGGATATCCATTTGCTTATCCGTTCCTATTGTAATGCGCAGATAATTGCTTATCCGCGGTTTATCCCAGAACCGGACAAAAATCCCTCTTTTTTTCAGCTCCTCAAACAAAGTCTTTGCCGCCGCCTTTTCATGGGCTGCGAAGATGAAATTCGCCTTTGAATCGGGAAACCGGAAACCCATTTGAACCAGTTCCCGTTTTATCCGCTCCCTTGTATGGATAATTTTATTTACCGTGTCCTTAAAATATTCCGTATCCCTTACCGCTTCCGCCCCGCATTCAATGGACGGCATATTCATCGTATAAGAATTAAAAGAGAATTTCACATCCTTCAAATATGCAATCAGCTTCGGATTCCCCATGGCGAACCCAATGCGCATCCCAGCCATGGCCCTGGATTTTGAAAAAGTTTGGACGACCAAAAGGTTATCGTGCTTTTCTACCAGTTTAAGGCAGCTCTCCCCTCCGAAATCCACATACGCCTCATCCACGATTACCACGCTGCCCGGATTGGCCGCAATGATTTCCTCCATTGTTTCCACCGGTTCAAACAGTCCCGTAGGAGCGTTGGGGTTTGGGATAACAATGCCTCCGTTCTCCTCCATGTAGTCTTCTTTTCTTATGCGTAAATCCGCATCTAGCGCTTTCCTCTCATAAGGAATGCGGAACAGTTCCGCCCACACGTCATAAAAAGAATATGTGACGTCCGGAAACAGAACCGGTTTGTCCGAATTGAAAAAAGCCTGGAAAGCCATCGCCAGCACATCATCGCTCCCCACTCCGATAAAAAGCTGTTCCCGGGAAACCCCATAATACCCGCAAAGGGCATCCGCCAATTTCCCCGCCTCCGTATCCGGATACAGGCGCAGGCTGTCGCAGTCAAGCTGCTCTGCCAGCCTCTGTATCCCCGGCGCAGGGGGATATGGGCATTCGTTGGTATTCAGCTTAATTACATTCTTGCTTTTGGGCTGTTCCCCCGGCACATAAGGCGCTACCCTGCGCACATTCTCTTCCCACTTCATCTTCTGAACAACCATACTTTTCCTTCCTTCTCATATATCTTTTCCACCTATTGCTTTACTATCGCTTTTCCATTGTTTCGCTATTTCTTTCCCACTGCTTTGTTATCGTTTTCCCATTGTTTCACTATTTCTTTCCCACTGCTTTGTTATTGTTTTGCTATTGCCTTCCCATTGCTTCGCTATCGCTTTTCCATTGCTTTGCTATCGCTTTTCCATTGTTTCGCTACTGCCTTCTCATAACTTTGCCATCGCTTTCCCATCGTTTCGCTATTGCCTTCTCATTGCTTTGCTATCGTTTTCCCATTGTTTTGCTATTTCTTTCCCACTGCTTTGTTATTGTTTTGCTATTGCCTTCCCATTGCTTCGCTACCGTTTTCCCGCTTCTTTTCTATCGTTTTCCCATTGCTTTTCTACTGCTTTCCCATTGTATCATTTCCCCTCACAATAGGTTTTGATTGCTTTGCCCTTTTCTTTTCCAAAGCTGTTTCTTCCTCTCTAGAGCGTGTTTGAACATTCATTCCCCCAATCTGCACGCCCCACTT
>CAJTQO010000081.1 GCA_910578405.1 uncultured Lachnospiraceae bacterium
ATCTATTACTCTTTTGTCGGCAAGGTAGAGTTGCCCGACTAAAGCCCGACCCGTCTGGCAGTCAGCCGGACAGGGAACGGCAAAATTTTTTACACTTTTTTTACTTCTTTATCTCACATGAGCAAACTGGCGGGGGATGTACCGCACTAGTGACGCGCCAGTGACACTCATATGCCGGAAACGTTGTGATGATGCCTTCTGCGCTTTTTTGAAAAATTAAGGGATAATTAATAAAATTTGTATCTTTTCTTTCTTTTTTCCTGTGGTATAATTGTTTAAGGGTTATTTTTAAATGTTTGCCCGTTGGCGTATATCACATTTGCAAAGGCAGGGTGATATGATGCTTAAATAGAAAGAGGAATGCCGAAGGGAGCGCAGGAGGTTATGATGAAAGACGACAATAGGAAAGCAAAGCTGATGACCATAGGGATTGCAGTGGTTTTAATTTTAATCATATGCGGTATCAGTGTAATTATCCACGCCATACATAGAAGGGACAGCCAAGAAACGGGCAGTAAACTGCAGGAAGATATTATGGATTACGCCAATGGCGACCAGGAGCAGGGGATACTTACACAGGAAAAGGATAAGGAAACGGAAGGGCAGGACGTTTTAACAGACGGCGCGCCAGATGGAGCGGAACAGGAGAGCAAGCCGGATAGCGATGGACAAGGGGTTAAGGCGGATGCAATGACAGACCAGGATAAGCAGCCGGAAGGAAACGGTAATCCGGCAACTGCAAATACGGGGAACCAGGCTGGGACAGCAGGACAGGAGAAGCCGGCGGCAACAGGGCAGAATGGCCAGACAGCAGACAATGGAAGTCAGGGAAACCAGGCTAGTCAGCAAGGAAGCGCTGGAAGTCAAACAAACAGCGCCACAAGCCAGGGTGGTCAGGCAGGTTCCGGTGAATCGGCTATGGTTGTGGAACAGTCCCCCAACCAGTCCGGTAAAACCATTATGGAAGAGGAAGCTGACAAAGCCAATCAAAAGACAACTGCGAAATGGCAGAAGGAAGCCAATGAAAACTTGGCAGCCGTGGCGATAGACCTTCCAAGGCAGATGTCCGAAATGAAAGGCTATTGGGAAGCGGGAAATATGGCGGCAGTGGAGGATTTGGCATATTTGCCCAGATACCGTGCAGCTTCGGAAAAACTTTCCGGCACAACAAAATATTATTATTTTGGAGATACCGACAGCGACAATCGGCCAAACGGCAAAGGGCTTGCTATGTATACGGATAATCAGTATTACTTTGGGGAATGGAAAAATGGCGTAAGAAGCGGCAATGGCATGTGGATTAAATTTTACGTCTATGACAAAAATGCAAAGGCAAAGGACAGTATTTATCTGCAGCATAGTTATTCCGGTTCCTGGGCCAATGATTTGCCGAATGGGGACGGGGCGGAGCATTATGATTTTATAGATGAAAACCTGGATAGCGATATGACTTATAACCGCAATTTTATCGGCAATTTTAAGAATGGCCTTTACGATGGGGAAATGTATATTACCAATTACCATAAGGACGGGAATGTAAAGGAATGGAGCGGGACGGCAGTAAACGGTGTATGGCAGCCTTTGGGAGATACGGATGGTCAGGGGAAATATGCAGTGATTGTAGAATTGACCAACCCGGACAATTACCAATGGATGAAAGTGGCGGAAAATAAGAACAATGGCGTCAGCGGTTTGATTTCGGCTGCAAAGTAGGATAGGCTGGAAGAGCAGGCATAGCGGCGCAAGGGAAGGCTGGCAGGAGCAGAGTATATGAAAATAACCATAATAGCGGTTGGAAAAATAAAGGAGCGGTTTTACCGGGATGCCATAGCGGAGTATGGGAAGAGGCTGGCTAAATACTGCCGTTTCGAGATTGTGGAAGTGGAAGACGAAAGGACGCCTGACAAGGCGTCCCTTGTTTTGGAAGGGCAGATTAGGGAAAAGGAAGCAGGACGGATTTTAAAATGCGTAAGACCAGAAGCATATGTCGTCACTCTTGAAATTAAAGGGCAGAAAATGGATTCGCCAGCTTTTGCAGAGGCAATTGGAAAGCTGGCAACTTATGGGACGAGTCATATACAGTTTATTATAGGTGGTTCACTTGGGCTGCATACGAGTGTTTCCGCCCGTGCGGACAGGCGCATTAGTTTTTCGGAATTGACTTTCCCACACCAGTTGATGCGGGTAATACTGGCGGAACAAATATACCGCGCTTATCGCATACTGAATGGAGAACCATATCACAAGTGAGGGCGAAATTTTGCAGAGGTTCAGGAAGTGCCTGAAAGCTAAAATTTTGATATAAAAGGGAATTTTGAAAGGAAGATTTTGTATGGAAAAGCCGGAAATGATTATCTTTGATTATGGGCGTACATTAATTTACCAACCGAATTATAATGCTTCCAATGGAAATAAAGCAATTTATCCATATATAGACAGGAATCCACGCAATATTTCTTTTGAAGAATATGACAGGAGCAATATAGAACTGTTTGAGAAAATCAAAAAAGAAAGAGGAAAGTATCTTGAAATCCATGAGCATAATTTTTTAAGGCTGTTTTTGGAGTATATGGATATTTCTCTGTCTGTTTCGCTGGAAGAAGCTGAGATAATAATTATGAATGGAATATCTCAAGGTGCAGTTATGCCCTATGCGGATATTATGCTTGATTGCCTTAATGCAAAAGGAATAAGGACAGGAGTGATAAGCAACAATTGTTTTTCCGGTGCTGCCTTAAAGGAGCGGTTTGACCGTCTGCTCCCGGGAAACAGATTTGAATTTGTGCTAGTATCGAGTGATTACATATTCAGAAAGCCACACAGCATGATGTACGAGATAGCACTGCAGAAATCGGGACTAACGGCAGATAAAGTGTGGTACTGCGGCGACAGTATGGAAAATGACATTTACGGAGCAAATGGTGTTGGAATGTTTCCTGTTTTATATGAAGGAAGAACAGAGGGTGAAACACATTTTCTATATGCTCAAAGCCATAGGGATACTCC
Organism: uncultured Lachnospiraceae bacterium; assembly: GCA_910578405.1. GTDB lineage: Bacteria > Bacillota > Clostridia > Lachnospirales > Lachnospiraceae > Kineothrix. Next base: position 3,007 of record CAJTQO010000081.1, read on the forward strand.
TGATTTCGAATGTCTGCTTATTCATGACTGGCGGGAGATGATGGATATTTTGGCATGATAAAACTGTAAATGGAGTTTAAATGGCGGCACATCCTCAAAACCGCAGATTATCTTTCAATTATATAGAAGTACAAGTTGGAATTGATGCATGTTTGAGAATATAATGGTCAGACAGCGGGGGCGAGGTTGACTGCAAGTCTGAAACGGATTGCTGTCAAAACAAGCTGGTTATTTTGAACTTCTGAAAAATATGGGTGGTTTGTTAGCCTGGAATATGATAAAATACCAGTAAAAGCAGGAGGTGAGGCCATGAATACAGATACTACCATAGCGAAAAACATCCGTGTGGCTGATGAGAAAGCCAGTTATGATGCGGCCTGCAAGCGGCTGCTTTCGGAGAAGATTATTCTGGCATGGATTATGAAGAACTGCCTGGAAGAATACCGTGACTGTGATGTGGAAGAGATTGCGGAAAAATAATATTGAAGGTACGCCGCAGGTGGGCGAAGTGGCAGTAGCAGCGGATAAAACCAACCGTGTTTCTATGATACAGGGAGTTGGAAACGAGGACACTTCTCTGACGGAGGGAACTGTTACCTATGATATCCGCTTTCTTGCAACAGCTCCTGTATCCGGTGAATTGATTCGTTTGATTATCAATATAGAAGCCCAAAATGATTTTTATCCGGGTTATCCATTGATAAAAAGGGGAATCTATTACTGCAGCCGGATGATTTCCTCCCAATATGGAACAGAGTTTACAAATTCCCACTATGAGAATATCAAAAAAGTATACAGCATATGGATTTGTATGAATCCGCCAAAGAGCCGTGAAAACAGCATTACCCGTTATTACATTGCGGAAGAGAATCTGGCGGGCAGTGTAAAGGAACGAAAAGCGGATTATGATTTGATGGCGGCTGTTATGATTTGTCTTGGGAAAGAGGGAGATTCGGATACAGACTTATTGAAACTGTTGAATGTGCTTCTGTCCACGGAGACAGGTTCACAGGATAAGTGCCAGATATTGGAGGAAGATTTTCATATCAGAATGACTTTAGCCTTGGAAAGTGAGGTGTCGCTTATGTGCAATTTAAGTAAGGGTGTGGAGGAGAAAGGAATTCAGAAAGGAATTCAGGAGGGAATTCAGAAAGGGATTGATAAAGGAATAACAGCTATGATTTTAACCCTGAAAGAGTTACAAATATCGAGTGACGTTATTCTGAAGCAGATCTGTGAAAAGTTTGGCCTGACAGAAGAAACTGCAGAAACTTACTTGAAAGAAATAAGTTAAATATTTCAGACAGAGCATTTTTTGTGTTCTGTCTGAAATAATATTACGAGATTTTTTGCATTTAGGTATGT
>CAJTQO010000082.1:0-2509 GCA_910578405.1 uncultured Lachnospiraceae bacterium
GGGTTGACAGGGGGAGGGTGGTATGATATTGTTATATTACAATATTCGTGAATGAAAAGATGAATACAACGTGAATGAGTTTTCCCGGTTCTGGTTTGTCTGGATTTACTATCGTTTGCAATGACATGCTGCGAGGTTTCAGGCGGATAGGAAAAGGTGTGGAACCTGTCTTTTGGAATGTATGCATAGCATCCCATGGGACAGGTTTTTTTGTGTAGAAAATGTGGAAATTCGCTCCGGTGGAACCGGATAGGAGGCATAGAAAAATATGGTGAAAAGAAGGAATTTGGATATAACGGGGAAAAGAGACGGTTCTAGCGTCAAAAGCGTGGCGCGGTGCAAAGGAAAAGGCAGATTGGAATATAGGGTGGCTGCAAGGGAGCCGCAGGGGCGGTTTTGGAAATGGGCAGGGGTTGTGTTTTTGGCAGGCGTCCTTGCATGGCCCATGCATGTGATGGCTGGCAAAGAATGCCAGGCGCCAGTCTGGAAAGAGGGAGAATCTGTGGCAAATCAGGAGGTTTCTTGGAAAGTAATGGCGCTGGGGCAAAATCAGACGCCGGCATTTGCATACAGGAATCCCCGGACAAACAGAAAGGAAAAGGCGGTAGGCCAGGTTTTGGTTAAGGCCAGGGAGTTTGGCGTTTTTGGGGAGGATGAAATGGAAGAAAATGGGGGAAGGGCAGAGCGGAAGCTCTATCATGTGCATATAGGGACGGCGCAAGAGGGGACAGGATGTTATAAAAGGGAGGTTTTGCATGTACACGAAGGCAGTCCGGGTAAGGAAGGCGCTTGTTATCAGGCGCCCGTGTATCATGAACATACCGGAAATGAAAAGGAAGGGGGAGGCTGTTATGGGGAGGCGGATTACCATGTTCATAAGGGGGACGAAACGGCAGGAGGCGTCTGCTATGAGGAGCCGGTGTATCATAGCCATGCGGGAAGCCCACAGGCAGGAGGCGGTTGTTATGGGAAGGAAGCATATCATAAGCATACGGGCGACGCTTTGGCGGGAGGAGGCTGTTTTGGGAAGCCGGTAAACCATAGCCATGCAGGAAGTGCGGCAACAGGCGGTGGCTGTTATGGCAAACCTGTTTACCATAGCCATACAGGAAACGATGGGGCAGGCGGCGGATGTTATACGGTTCCGGTCTATCATACCCATATTGGGGACAGCGCATCAGGCGGCAACTGTTATGGCGCGGTTTACCATACCCATACGGACGGTTGTTACGGTTTTGGGGAGTGTACGGTTTCTTTTGAAGGAGGGCTGCATATTGTGGATAAACAGGATGCCAATTGCCCGCAGCATGGCTTGGTGCAGCATGTGACTTTTGAGGGGACATTCAACCACCGGAATTGTAAGGAGGAAAAAGTGACGGAAACCCGGACGGTTTGCTGGACATGCCGTGACATGGGATATTCCCATGAGTATCCGAAAGCGGTTTGCGGGATGGAGGATGCTATTGAAGAATATACGCTGATTTGCGGGAAAGAGCCGGGGACTGCAGTGGATTATTGGGAGAAGGGGTGCGGTCAGGAAGAGGGCGCATTTGTGGAATATGAAATTAACTGCGGGAAAGATACGCTTGCTGCGGAGTCTTACGAAATCAATTGCGGCAAGACGCAGCAGACGGTGGAGCTTTATGAGGTAAGCTGCGAAAAGACGGAAGAAACGGTGGAATCCTACAGGCTAAGCTGTAAAAAAACGGAAGAAACAGTGGATGCTTATAGCCGGAATTGTGGGAAAGGGGTGGAGGATGTGGATGCCTATGCCCTTTCCTGTGGAAAAACGGAAGAGTCCGTAGAGGGGTATGAGTTGGGGTGCGGCAGGGAGGAAGGGGTTCCTTATGCTGTATTTTCCCTTTCAAAGGACAGTTTCGGATGGAGCAGCCAGCCGGTTGTTTTAAGGGCGGAGTGTGAAAACAAGGATGGATTTTTACGCTTTTCCAAAGAACCGTTTGTTTGGCAGGAGAATCCGATGGGAGAAGGCGCAGGGAGCGTTTCCGGGGGCGGAATTGGGGAAAATGGCCCGGATGGTTTGGCCAGTGTTTACTCTGTGAAGGAAAATGGCGTTTATACAGTGCGGCTGCAGACGGAAAATGAGGATGTTGACGACCGGACGCCGGCTTTATCCGTTACAGTAAAAAATATTGACACAACGCCACCGCGTATTCTGGATATTGTTTACGATAAGGAGGAAGGGATTGCAGAGACGGAGCTTAGGCTGGAGGCGGAGGATGTGCAGCCGGACGCAAGCCCGGGGAGCGGATTGGCGGCGCAAGCCTACTCGTTTGACGGCGGGCGGACGTGGTCGGAAAGCAATCTGCATCAAGTGAGGGAAAATGGTTTGGTTGAAATTGCAGTGCGCGATATGTGCGGCAATGTGGCCGGGATAAGCTTGGAAATTGGGAATCTTAAGGAGGAAGGCGGCTTAGGGGAGACAGGGGAAGGAGAAGATAAGGAAGAAGGGGGAGAGGATGCGGATAAAGAGGAAGGGGAGGATAAGGAA
>CAJTQO010000082.1:2692-4001 GCA_910578405.1 uncultured Lachnospiraceae bacterium
TAATGAAAAAGGGGAAGAAAATGTAAAAGAAGAGGGGGAAGGAGAAGGTGCAGATAAGGAAGAAAATAAAGATAAGGAAGAGGGGGAAGGAAATGGAACGGATGAAGGAGAAGGGGAAGGAGAGGAAGAGGGGAAAGAAGAGGATATAGATAAGGAAGCAGGGGAAGGAGAGAGTGGGGACAGGGAAGAGGCGGAAGGGGAGGACAAGGCAGAAGGGAGTGGAGACGGCATAGGCAAAGAAGAAGAGGGCGCGGATAAAGACAAAGACAGGGAAGAAGAGGGCTGGGGAAGCGCCGGTAAAGAAGAAGGGGATGGCGGCACGGATAAGGAAAAGGAGAGCGGTGAAAGGGAAGATGGCACAGACCGGGGGAACGGAAATGATAAGATAAGTCAGGGGGATAAGGATAGGGGAGAGGACGCGAAGGAAAGTGACAAGGAAAGCGGAGGGGAAAATAGCAGCCCAGACATGGAAAGTGGCTTTATGGAAAGGGATAAAAAAGAACCGTTCGATAAGTTGGAAAAAACAGAGCAAAATAAGTTGCTTACTTTGTGGAACCAGCCTGAAAAAAGACGGAGGAAAACCAAAGAGGAAGGAGAGGATAAGGAAACTGGTCAGCAGGCGCTGCCTGGAGACCATGCGGACAGGATGGAAATAGAAGCAATACCGGATGCGGAAGAAGGGGAGGATGGGGCAAAACCGGAAGGGAAGATGGAAAAGGAAGAGGTAACGGTAAAGCCAAAAGAAGTAAATGCAGTGCAGGTTTCGCAAGGAAAGAAAGGGATGATGCAAACGGGGGCGGTTGTGACTCCTGTAGTAAAGGCCATTACTTTCACTATGGGCGGTGTGGCGGTGGCAGCAGGGTTTTTGTACTTTTTATACATGCTTTTCAGAAGTATAAAAGTATATCATCTGGATGGGGAGGGGACGTCCCATTATGCCGGAAGTTGCCTGATGAAGAAAACGGATAACGGGTTTGCGGTAAGGCTGCCGGATATGATGATTGAGCAGTCGTCCACCGGCCAGTTTGCGCTGCGGCCTGGCAGTATGTTCGCTTCACGCCATAAAGGCCAGGAGCTGATTATCCTGGCCGGAGAGCGCAGGGAGGCGGTCTGGATAGATAAGGAAATGCCGTTAAAGTTGGTAACATTTGCATAAATATAACAGATTTTATAAAAATTTAAAAAATATATGCATAAATATTGATTTTATGCAATTAACGTGATATGCTGGCTTGGAGCGTGTTTGAAAATTGCTTTCTAGAGCGTGTTTGAAAATTGCTTTCCCCAAGATGTGCGTTACAGTTTGTGG
>CAJTQO010000083.1 GCA_910578405.1 uncultured Lachnospiraceae bacterium
TGCGTGATATTTGCGCCAAATTTAATCAACGTAGCCCACTACGCCTCTTAAATTTAGCACAAATCTCCTACAAACTGTAACGCACATCTTGGGGAAAGCAATGTTCAAACACGCTCTAGCTATGGGAATATCAAATCCATGCCGTCCGGGCTTATTCTTCCACACTGGCGGCGTCATCAGGCAGATTCAGCTTAATATGCACGTCCCTTAGCTGTTTTTCATCCACCTCAGAAGGCGCGCCCATCATTACATCCTGCGCCGTCTTATTCATCGGGAACGGGATAATCTCCCGGATGCTCTCTTCTCCCGCAATTAACATTACCATCCGGTCTACGCCTGGGGCGATTCCTGCATGGGGAGGAGCCCCGTAGCAAAACGCATGATACATAGCCGGGAACTTTGCTTTCACGTCCTTTTCTTCCAGCCCTACGATTTGGAATGCCTTTACCATAATTTCAGGGTCATGATTCCTCACTGCCCCGGAAGAAAGCTCCACGCCGTTGCAAACCAAATCATACTGATAAGCGTAAATATCCAGCGGGTCTTTCTTTTCCAGCGCTTCCATCCCTCCCTGCGGCATGGAGAAAGGATTATGGCAAAATTCCAGTTTCCCGGATTCCTCTCCAATCTCATACATCGGAAAATCCACAATCCAGCAAAATTCATAGCTCTCTTTCTTCATATGCTTCTCACATGCCATTCCGAGGAATTTCCTTAAAACCCCGGCTGTCTTTTGGGCGTCTGACTTCTTTCCTGCCGTCAGTCCCACAAAGTCGCCGTTTTTCAGACCAAGCGCATCCGTCACCTGCTGCTTTCTCTCCTGCAGGAACTTAGAAACGCCGCCCACAAACTCCCCGTTTTCATCCACCCGGAACCAATATGCCTTTTGTCCGCTCTGCACCTCCACATCGGCGCAAATTTTATCAATCGCTTTTCTTGTGCCCGTAAAACCGTCCACCACAACCGCTTTCACCGTCTGTCCCTCAAAAGGGCCAAAGCCGCAGCCATCCATACACTGCGTCGCATCCTGAACCAACAGGTCAATGCGCAAATCCGGTTTGTCAGAGCCATATTTCTCCATGGCGTCCTTATAAGAAATCCGGGTAAAGGGCGGTTTCGAGGCGGTTTTATACTTTCCATACTTTTCAAAAACCGGAGGCAGGGCCTCTTCTATCACCTCAAATACATCCTCCTGGGACGCAAATGCCATTTCCATATCCAACTGATAAAATTCACCGGGCGAACGGTCTGCCCGCGCATCCTCATCCCGGAAGCAGGGCGCAATCTGGAAATAACGGTCAAAGCCCGATGCCATCAGAAGCTGCTTAAACTGCTGGGGCGCCTGGGGAAGCGCATAAAACTTGCCCGGATGATTCCTGGCAGGCACTAAATAGTCTCTGGCGCCTTCCGGGGAAGAACAGGTCAGAATCGGCGTAGTAATTTCCAGGAAGTCAAGGTCGTTCATCTTCTTCCTAAGCTCCGCCACAATTTTGCTGCGCAGCACGATTTTCTCCTTTACGGCAGGATTGCGCAAATCCAGATAGCGGTATTTGAGCCGCACAGACTCGTCCGCCTCTTTGGAACGGTTAATCTCAAAGGGAAGTTCATTGTAAATGCATTTCCCCAATACGGTAATGTCCTCCGGGACGATTTCCACTTCCCCGGTGGCAAGCTGTGCATTTTTGCTGGAACGCTCCCTTACGGTTCCGGTAATGGAAAGCGTGGACTCATTATGGACGCCGGAAAGCCGGGCCATCATCTCTTCCGTCTCCACTACCACCTGCGTCACTCCATAAAAATCCCTCAAAATCAGAAAACCAAGGTTCTTGCTGACTTTACGCATGTTGTCATACCAGCCTACAATAGTGACTTTCTGGCCTGTATGCTCCAACCTCAAATCATTGCATGTATGTGTTCTTGACTGTGCCATAACCGCTCCTTTATCTTTTTATTGATTCTTAGACATAAAATTCTCCCATAGGTTATTCCCCTGCGTTTATCCTTTTCAGAAAATGCTGTTTCCGCCCTTCTTTTGCAAAAACGACGCACTCCCGTCTGCCGATTGCTTATTGCCAAACCATCATACCATATCTGTTTCCTGAAATCAATTTCTATTTGCCCGCCATCCGCCCGGCAGCGCCGCAAAACCAGCTTTTCCTTCCCCTCCTCCTTTTAGCGCCCATACATAGCAAAAAGGATGGGCTGTTGCCGGATTTATCCGCACCCATCCTTTTCTTCCCTCTTCTTTCGTTCCCTTCTTTTCCTTCAAATGCCTCTCCTTCGAATGCCCTCCTTTGCTTCCCCTTCCTTTGCCCGCCTTTGTCCATCCGCCAAACGCCGCCCGGCCCAGCGCATCTTCAAACATTCATTCCTGACAATGCACACCCCACTTTGCGTAATATTTGCGTCAAATTCAGGTTATACGCCCTTCCTTTGGCAGAGCATTCATGCTCTTAGTCTCCCATAAATTGTGACATACATCTGCCAGAAAGCAATGTGAAAACACGCTCTGGTTTGTCAGGCGCCTGACACAACATCATAGTTAATATTCCAGGCTCATCACAATATTCTGCGGGTAATCCCCATATTTTTCCCCAAACAGGTTGAACCCGCCTACATACCTGGCGTCCTCCTTATTTCCAATCCGAAGCACAATGGCTTTATCCGGCAGGACGCCCAACTGCTCCACGGTCACATTGCCTGCGCGCTCCTCATTAATATAACATCCGTCCCTCCGCACGCTCCAACTGGTCAGCAGCCCGTATTGCGTGCTGCCGGATTCCCATACCGCCGGGGTATAACGGCCGCGCCGCGCCCCAAAATCCCCGGGAGAAAGGAATGTCCCACATTCTATGCCGTTAATCCACAGCGTAATTTCCGACTTCCAGTCCTCCCGGTAATTGGCCGCTTCCGAACAGATTTCCATAGTAAAGCTGATGCTTTGCAAAACTCTGTGTTTCGGCAGCTTGTTTGGAAAACAATACTCCACATAGCCGCTGGCGCTCCACAATAACTGCGCCCGGAAACGCTCCGGCAGATAAAAACAGGTCGCCAAATCCTCATTGCCTATCACCCCGTTTTCATCCGCCAGGCCACAGGTCGGTTTTACCTCACAGACGGAATAAGCGCCCACCGGCATATCCACCGTTATCACTTCATGCACATACCGCGCCACATCGGTCAGGTCAATATTGACTGTGTCCCTTTTCCTGCTGCAAAGCTTCACCGCGCCCCGCGTCCCCGGCTGCACTTCCGCATTTATCAATCCTGCCGTTTCCAACATTTTCACATGCAGGGCCGCGCTGGACGGCGCAATGCTAAGCTTGTCCGAGATTTCCACAATACTCAGGCTTTCCGTATAAAGGAGCTTTAAAATATCCAGCCGCACCGGAGAGGACAGCGCTTTTCCCAGATTACAAAGTTCCTGCACATCCGATAAGTCCAATGATAAAGGCTTTGCCATAATCCACCCCACTTCCTTTTCCGTTCCATTGTAACACATCGGAGCTGTTCCTGCCATCCCTTTCCCCATCCTCTCCATGGAGCATTGAAGGGACGCGTTACTGTTCACACAGGACTTAGCATTTACTGCTAAGTCCGTACGAAAACGTATATAT
>CAJTQO010000084.1 GCA_910578405.1 uncultured Lachnospiraceae bacterium
AAAATGACTCCGACGGGAATCGAACCCGTGTTACCGCCGTGAAAGGGCGATGTCTTAACCGCTTGACCACGGAGCCTTATCAAATATCTGGCAAAGCAATTCCAACAAAATGTATGTTACCATACTTTCGCCTATTTGGCAAGAGGAAATTTGTCTTTTTTTAGAATTTATTTTTCCGCTCCTCCTATCGTTTCCCCTCCTTTTGCCTTACTTCAACATCTCTCTTTTATGCTCCTCCAGGATATCAAAATAAAATTCCCACACAGGCTCCGTATTCCAGTTAATCCATGCATCAATCTGTTTGGCGATTTCCCCTTTTTCCTCCAAATATCTTTTATACGCATTGACCTGGGCCGCCGTTTCCTCCTTTTCGGACAAACCGGCTTCCCGCTGCCCGCAGTCTGCAATCCCTGCCGTAAATTGCTGCGCAATAGCCCCATAACCGCTGTTTCGCAGAAAATCCGCCGCCACTGCAATTCTATGGCTGTCCGAAAAACCGTAAAAATTCGTATAATACACAGCCACGCCCTCGTAGATGGAATTGTACTGCCACATAAATACCTGGCAAAACGCTTCCATCCATGCCGGCTTTTCACCCGGATAATGCTCATCAATATATTCTATAAACTCCATTAACACTGACCCATCCGAATTCTGCGCATCCCCTTCGGCCCCGCCATAGGCATTCACCACTTCCCCGGCCTGCCCCAGCCGCTCCAACGCCCTATATAATTCCTTTATTCTCTTATCTTCCATGTCACTGTCCACCTTTCATTTTCCGGCCCATTGGGCCATCCCCTTGGGCCGTCCCCGGCTTTCCAACCGCCTGTCCCAGCCGCGGATGCGTCGCCGGCTTTCCATTCCCTTCATTCCCTTCATTCCCTTCTGTCCCTTCTGTGCCGTTTCAGCCGCCCACTCCAGACGCGCCACTGCATCCGCCCTAGAGCGTGTTTGAAAATTCATTCCCCCAATCTGCACGCCCCACTTTGCGTGATATTTGCGCCAAATTTAATCAACGTAGCCCACTACGCCTCTTAAATATGGCGCAAATCTCCCACAAACTGTAACGCACATCTTGGGGAAAGCAATTTTCAAACACGCTCTAGAAATGCATCGCCGCTTTGCCTGTGTCAGTTGAAACCGATTCCTATATGTGATAAAATTTTACTGCAAGGCTTTTCCAAAAGCATAAAGAAAGGAGCCTGATATGCAATGGAACTACGTGTCCTTCAATACTTCCTTGCCATTGCAAGGGAGCAAAACATTGTGCGCGCCGCCCAGTCCCTACATTTGACGCAGCCCACCCTTTCCACCCAAATCAAAAACATGGAGGAAGAACTGGGCAAGCAGCTTTTAATCCGGGGCTCCAAAGGCTCCCGCAAAGTCACCCTGACGGAAGAAGGCATGATTTTGCGCAAACGGGCTGAGGAAATACTGGAGCTGGTAAAAAAAACGGAAAATGAAATCTCATGTTCGGCCGGTACCGTTGCCGGGGACGTCTCTATTGGCGCCGGGGAAACCGAAGGCATACGCTTGATAGCGAAAGCGGCAGGAAAACTGAAAAAGCAATATCCTGGCATCCATTATCACATTTCCAGCGGCAATGCCATCTTTGTACGGGAACAACTGGACAAGGGGCTGATTGATTTCGGCATTGTATTCGGGGAGCCTGACCTGACCAGATACGAATCATACAAACTCCCATGCACCGATGTCTGGGGCGTCCTAATGCCAAAAACTTCCCTCCTTGCGCAGAAAGCGGCCATTTCCCCGCAAGATCTTCTGGGACAGCCTTTGCTTCTCTCGCAGCAGGAACCAGACAACGGGCCGTTTTCCCGGTGGATGCAATGCAGCCTCTCACAACTGGACATTGTTATGACCTACAACTTACTGTTTAATGCCTCTTTGCTTGTAGAGGAAGGGTTTGGCTTAGCCGTCTGTCTGGACGGCATTATCAACACTTCCGGAGACAGCAAGCTCTGTTTCCGCCCCCTGGAGCCTGGCATTGAAGCAGAGTTGTACATAATCTGGAAAAAATACCAGCTCTTTTCCAAACCGGCCGAAAAATTTTTAGCAGCCATCCGGGAAAACCTGCATACGTCCCCCACACATAAGCCCACAGGCGCAAACCATCCATCTCATCCGGATACGCATTGCCCAGGGCCTACCTAACGGCGAAAGCCCATGGGCCAGACAAAGCTTCCTGCCCTGAAATATGCGCTGTGGCAACACGCCGGAAAGCAAACGCCTTACACAAAAAATATTACAAAACAACGATTGCAAAAACAAGAAACGGAGTAGAACAAGATGAAATATGAATTTTACAGCGGTTCCTATGGGGAACCAGGGGAAGACGGAATCATCCGGTTCTGTCTGGATACCGAAAAAGGCTCTCTGGAGCGGACGGCTGTCTATCGTGACATCCGCCGCCCGTCCTATTTGGGCATAGACGCTTCCAAAACCATACTTTACGCCGTACAAGAAGAAGTCCCCTCCGGTTTCCTTCATGCACTGGCGATTCAGCCTGACGGCCTTTGGCCTGTATGCGCCCTTTCCACACAAGGCGCCGACCCTTGCCACATTGCATCCGACCGTTTCAGCCATTCCCTGTTTACGGCCAACTACACCAGCGGCTCCCTTGCCATCTTCCAAACCGGGGAAGACGCCATGCCTGTGGCCCTTTCCCAGCTTATTCGTCATAAAGGCCATGGCCTTTGCCCTAAACGCCAGGAAGCGCCCCATATCCACTGTGCAAAAATCTTGGGCAATCAAGTCTTTGTTGTTGACCTGGGACTGGATCAGGTTTTTGTCTACCAACTGGATGAGAAACGAGAGCTATGGGCGGACACCGGAAAACGCCTTTGCCTTCCTCCCGGTTCCGGCCCACGCCATTTAGAGTTCCATCCCTCCGTTTCCGGCCTCCTATATGTTGTGTGCGAACTAAGCAGCCAGGTTGCCGTATTCCGGGAAACTGGCGCAGACTACGCATTGGCACAGCTTTTGCCTACTCTGCCGGAGGATTTCCATGGGGAGAATGCCACAGCCGCCATCAAAGCGCAGCGCAACCTCCTCTTTGTCAGCAACCGCGGCCATGACAGCATTGCCGTTTACCGCATCCTGGAAAACGGCCTGTTGGAACTTGCCCAGATTATCTCCAGCGGCGGAAAAGCGCCACGCGACTTTTCCGTTATCGGCAACTATCTGGCCATTGCCAACCAGGATTCCGATAATATTACCATCCTAAAAATCAACCACGAAACCGGCAATCTGGAACCGACCGGCATTTGGGCCCCCGCCGTAAAGCCTTGCTGCATTCTTAACCCTGCCGAAAGGAGCCAACCATGAATCCATAAACCATCCCCCCTGGCCCGGTTCCGGAATTCACCGCCAAGCTGCAACAGCTTGGCGGCTGGATTGCACCAAACGCATCCAACCCCCTATAACCTGCAAACGGCCAAAATCTTTGCAAAATTTGCGGCTATGGGCATTCCTTCGTCAGACGGAAATACCATTTTCCCTGCAGGAAACACGCTAGTGTAATGTCTGATTGATAAATATGGTAATATTCAAAACTCGTATTAACTGA
>CAJTQO010000085.1 GCA_910578405.1 uncultured Lachnospiraceae bacterium
GATTGTAAGTAAGGAATAACAAAACCTGATTGCATGAAAAGGAGAATTTATGGGCAGCGAGAAAATTACAGAGAACACTACCACCACAGCACCGGCTAAGGACGCTCCCGCACTGGTGAAGAAGATTGGCCAGACTACTTACATTGTGCGGGTTCATTTCAGCAAGACCAGCAAGGAAACCATGAGCGACAAAATCAAGCGTATGCTGAAAAATGAGATACGGCAGATGTAAAAAAGCGATAACGGAAACAGGCCGGGAATCAGGAATGCGCTGGCTCCCGGCTTGTAAAATTAAGAGATTTATGGTAGTATGGAGATACGAAAACGAAAGGGAAAGCAGGTGGGAAGATTGACAGTGACGGAACAGCAATATCAGGAAGATTTGCAGCGTTTAAGAGGTTTACGACCAATCGATGATGATTTCATGCGTTGTCTTTTTAAAGATAATATTCCACTGGCTGAATTTGTGTTGCGCATTATCACAGATAAACCAGATTTAATTATTACTGATTGTGAAACACAGAAGGATATGAAAAGACTGGCTGGGGCACGTTCTATCTGTTTGGACGCATATGGAACAGATTCAGTTGGGAAAAAATACGATTTGGAAGTCCAGAGGCAAGACAAGGGAGCAGACCCACACAGGGCAAGGTATCATTCAAGTGTAATGGATATAGAGAATCTCCATTCAGGTCAGGAATTTAAAGAATTGCCAGACACATATACAATCTTTATCATTGAAAAAGATTTTTATGGTCAGGGTAAAGCTGTTTATCCAATTGAGAGAATCAACCTTGCAACGGGTAAATCTTTTGAAGATGGGGAGCATATTCTTTATGTAAATGGTGAATATCGTGGAGAATCCGCTATAGGAAAACTCATGCACGATTTTAACTGTACCCAAGCGGCTGATATGAATTTTGAACTGATGGCAGAACGAACAAGATATTTGAAGGAAAACCCGAAAGGAGTTCAGGAAATGTGTAAAATGATGGAGGATATGAGAAAAGAATCTTTGAAAGAGGTTGCTAAAAGAATGTTGGCAGATGGAATGTTGACACTTGAAAAAATTGCGGAATATGCAGGACTTCCTCTTGACGAAGTGAAAAAATTGAAAGCAGAACGGACAGCATAAAACAAAACCGTAGGCCAGGAATCTAAAAACAGGTTCCTGGCTTTATTTTTTGCCCTGAAATGTAAATTTTCTGTCTTTCCAAAGTTAGTTGATTTTGCGTTTTAATTCAAGCCGCAACAGCTTTCCTTTCAGCATCTCAAAGCTGTTGCAACCATACAGGATCAATGTTCCTTTTGACTTTTTAAAATATTTGCCGAATTCGTTCCATAAACTATATTAGGATTTTAGAAATAAACGCTCTCAAATGATCGTATTATTCTATGTAAAAAACTATCTGATAAGCGCCTTTTTTCTCCTTAATATCATCCTGTCACCATACCGTCTTTCATAGAACATCTCTAAAACAATAGCTTTTGAATATTCACTAAACAATAGCTGTAAAACTGCCTTTCCCAACACATTTATCACAAAACGCCTTTCAAATACCTCTGCGTCCACCGATACAGCCTCTGCCCCGAACATTTATCCTTCACCATAACGCCAACCTGGCAGTCCACTGGCGGCAAATCCCCCTTCCCCAGCAAAACGCTAAACCCCGTCATGCCTACATTCACCTGATCAGGCAGATTCCCTTCCACATCCCGCCGCACAAAAGGCTCTGCCTTTACCGCCAACAATCTTCCATGCCGGCTTCCTTCACTTTCTGCCAACTCCTCCTCCTTCATGCCATCGCCCTCCGGCCTGAAAATCAAATATTTCTCATAACGGGCATTGTCGGAACCTATGACAAAAGAATACCCCTGTAAAAGATATCCCCCCTCTGCCCTTTCCTCACTGCCCTCCGCTCCGGCCTGATACTTCCACAACGTTCCGGCGTACTCCAGACTAACCATAACACAGGCGTCTTCCCTGGCATGTTGAAACAGCCTGCCAGCCTCTCTCACCTTTCCATATGCCTCCTGGGGCTGTGCGTCATAATCCGCCTTCAAATCAAAACCCGTACTTAACATATCCCCTACCAGATATTTATGATAAAAAGGATCCACGCCGTACATACGCGGATGCCTCCTGTACAGCCTGTCCCTTTCCCCCAAAAGCCGCTCCAGCTTTTCCCTGCTATCATCGTTGCCCCGGCTCATGGACTCATAATGATACAGCTCTGCATCCTGCAACACCACCTGGTAATATCCTTTTTCAAACAAAGAAAAACAGAAATCCACATCGTTGAAAGCCACCGGAAGCTCCTCCGGAAAGCCGCCAACCTCTTCATACTTCTTCCGTTCCACCGCAAGACAAGCCCCTGTGACGGCAATTACATTGCGCTCCCTTCGGTTCCATCCATAAAAATAATCCGTGTCATCCTCCTGAAACTGCAGCTTATGCACCGGCCCAAGGCGAAGATTGACAATGCCTGCATGTTGCATCCTCCGGCTCCCCGGATAAAACAGCTTCACCCCCACCGCTCCGGTAAACCTGCGTTTCGCCCTGTTGTACATCTCTTCCAATATACAACGCCGTTTCCTGTGACCGCCGCTGTCCTTTCCCGTTCCATCTCCCGCGCCATTCCACGTATCTCCATCCCCTTCCATTTCCACGTCATCATTCAGGAACAACAGCGCCTCCCCAACGGCCGCTTTTGCCCCTATATTGCACATCCTTGAAAAATGAAACGGCATTTTCCGGTAAATATAACGGTAAACAATCCCATCGGCTCCCTTTTGCCCTTCCAGCCAGGCTTCCAAATCCGCCCGCGCCTTATCCGCGCTTCCATTGTCCACAACCACCACCTCACAGGCCAGCTCCCCTTCTCTCTTCCCATACTGCGCCTGCACCGACCGGATACACCGTTTTAACGCCTCCACATTATCTTTGGAAGGAATCACCACTGACAGCTTCCCCTTCTCCACCCCATACATCCCATCTGCGCAAGCCCCTCCTGCGCCAGACCGGGCATATCCATCCTCGCCGCCCATCTCCACCGGACACCCTGTCAAATCCAGCGGCTGCGACCGCACCAACTCCATCTCGCCGTTCCCCTTTCCATGAAACAGCGCCTCATCCATATGCCCAACCGGAAACCAAAACCCTTCCCCTTCCGCCTTCCTCCTATCCGAAGCGCCATCCTCTGCGCATTCCCTTTCCACATCCCTCACCGAAAACCCGCCGCACTTTACCGCCAGCACATAACAAAGCCTGTAAACCCCCATCCTCACCGCTGCAAAACCATCCGGACTCCCTTCCCCCTGCCAAATCCACTGCAATTCCTCCTGCGTCAGGCCACGCAACGCTTCGGTGCGCACTGCAAAAACATTCCCGAAGTAAAAAAAGGACAGGAACGTATCCGGCGACCAGTGCGGCTTCAACCAAGGCGTATACCTTATCCCATCCGGCCCCATCACATCCTCATCCCC
>CAJTQO010000086.1 GCA_910578405.1 uncultured Lachnospiraceae bacterium
ATTCATTCCTGACATTTGTACGCCCCACTTTGCGTGATATTTGCGCCAAATTCAGGTTACATAGCCCGCTATGCGCCCTTCCTTTGGCAGAGCATTCATGCCAGAGCATTCATGCTCTTAGTCTCCCACAAATTGTAACATACATCTGCCAGAAAGCAATTTTCAAACACGAGGGCCTGCTTGAAAATCCACAGCGATATTGTTTTATGGCTGAACGCTTCCGGAGCGGCGGTCACAATCCATAATGAAATAGCTAGTTATATATTTTAGCATGATATGGTTCGATTGTCCATGGACAGATAGAGAGAATTGGTTTAAAATAATGGCAGCGGTTATTTCCTGCGGTTTAGGTTATAAATAGAGGACAGGGGTGGCAGCATAGAAGAAAGCATGAAATAAAATAGGAAATAAGAAAACGGAGTAAGGAAAATGGCAATAATAAAAGGAATCAGTCTGATTTTATGGTTAGCGGTTATACCATGCTGCATAGGGCTTATCCCGTTACAGTGGATACCGGAAAAGAAAAGAAACATTGGGGTGGTTTTTATCAGTGGGTATTTGTTTATGCTGCCTTTGTGCTGGCTTGTGACAGTGCCATGCATTTTGTTGGTGAAATATTACAGCTTCCGGACAATGTCCGTCTGGTTTACGGCCGTGACGCTTCTGGCAGCGGCGGTGGGCATAGGGCTAACCGTATGGGCATGGCGGCAAAAGAGATGGGTATCTTTGATGCCGAAGATTGCTCTCCGGACAATGTCCATAGAGGTGAAAATCGAATGGTGCCTTTTTTTTCTGCTGCTTTTCTGGCAGCTTTACAAAGCCTTTACTTTGGCCTCTTTTGACGGGGACGATGCGGAATATGTGGCGCAGTCTTTGGTGACGCAGCAAAGCGAGACTATGTATTTAATTAAGCCGTATACGGGCGGAACCACTTCCCTGGACATCCGCCATTCCCTGGCGGTTTTGCCTATATGGGTGGCTTTTATCGGTAGACGCACGGGAATCCACACCACCATTCTGGCCCACAGTATACTGCCTTTTTTGCTGATACCGCTGGCTTACATTGTATATTATGAAATGGGAAAGCATCTGCTGAAAAAGAAAGAAGAATATCTTCCGGCTTTTCTAGTGTTTATGGCGCTTTTACAAATATTTGGGAATGTTTCCATTTATACCAATGAAACCTTTTTCCTGACCAGGACTTGGCAGGGGAAGGCAGTGGCGGCCAGTTTTGTGATTCCGGTGACGCTATGGATTTTGTTATGTATTTTTGACAATGGAAAGGCGGGAAAGGCCGGGAGGCAAAAGGGAAGGAAGTGGAAGGGACGAAAGAAACTGCGGCTGGTAAAAGGCGAGGGAAGGGATGGGACAGCGCCAGTCTCCGGCGTATGCCTAAGAGGCGGACAGGCCGGCTTTTGGGCGCTTCTGTGCCTGGCGAATTTAACGGCGGGTGTATGCACTTCCATGGGAGTTTTTTTAAATGCAATCCTTGTGGCGTCAGTGGCGTTTTGGATGATGGTGGCAGAGCGGAAATTCAGTATTTTGGTAAAAGCGGGCCTGGCTTGCATACCAAATGCGATATATATGGGTTTGTATTTGTTTTTGCACGTCTAAATGTTGTAAAATGGCAGCAAAGACGTTGATTTGGAAACATTCAGGGAGCCGGATAAGATTATGGCGGAACCGGAAAATAAGCAAGGCGCGTCCAAGGAGTAGGATGAATTCGGAAACGTCCAAGGCTCGTAAAGGTTTAGAGAGAATATGGAAACAGCTAAGGAGCCGGATAAGGTTTTGCGGAACCGGAACAGGAGACAGCGATGTATGGAATTTTTATGGAAAGTGTAGTGATATTTAAAAATTACGTAGGCGGGCGGTACATTGTGGCGCTATTCCTGCTTGCGCTTTTATACCTGGTATTTATGGAGAAAGACAGGAGGAGGCGGGCCATGTTTGTATATATGCCGGTGAGCCTGCTGCTGGCCTTTTTCTTCCCTCTTACACGGAAAGTGTTTGTACGGCTGATGGGCGAGGGAGATACGTATTACCGCATATTGTGGCTGGCGCCCATGGGACTGGTCATTGCTTACGGCGGTGTAAAGTTTGCCATATTTATTAGCGAAAAGAAGGGACAGGGGATGAAACGGCTGGCATTGGCGGCAGTGGCGGCGGCAGTTATGCTTTGCGGCTCTTATGTCTATGCCAGCCAGTATATGTCCAAAGCGGAAAACCTGTACCATATTCCACAGAAGGTGATTGACATTTGCGACGTCATAGCGCCAGCGGAGGGGGAAGAACGCATATGGGCCGTGTTTCCCACGGATTTGGTTTATTTTGTGCGGCAGTATGATACGGATATCCAACTGCTTTATGGGAGGGAAATGGTGGAGCCGAAATGGCAGTATGCGGAACCGGTGCATACGGTGATGAACCATCCCACCACAATTGATGTGGCCGAACTGCTGTCATTGACGCGGGAGAGGAACTGCACATATCTTGTTATGCCAAACAATAAGGAGCTTTCGGAGGCGCCGGAGAAATTTGGATTGGAATTGCTGGATACCATTGAAGGCTATCCCATTTATTTCGACCCGGTGGCAAAACAAATGTTGGAAGAACGGTTTGGATAGGAGCCTGTGGCATGTTATTTCATTCATATCAGTTTGTTTTTTTGTTTCTCCCAGTCAGCCTTGCCGGATATTGGTTCCTGGCCGGGAAAGGGAAAGGGGAGGCGGCGAAGCTGTGGCTGGCAGCGGCGTCCCTTTGGTTTTATGGAAGTTTTCAAATAATATCTTTGTTGATTC
>CAJTQO010000087.1:0-96 GCA_910578405.1 uncultured Lachnospiraceae bacterium
GAACTCTTCCGGGCATTATCCGGGCACGCATCTTCCATATTTTATGCCTGCCCGGTCTATTCCCACTCCTCTTTGAAGAGTTCACGGACACGGAAG
>CAJTQO010000087.1:106-2401 GCA_910578405.1 uncultured Lachnospiraceae bacterium
CGGCCTCTTTCGTGTCCGTGAACTCTTCCGGGCATTATCCGGGCACGCATGTTTCCGGTTTGATACTCCCCCGTAAATCCCGCTTCCGCCCGTTATTCGTTTCCGGGAAAAGACGGAATTCCTGCAAATCCTTTTGCCAGTTCCTCATCCGTAGGGATATAGTCCGACATTTCCCCGTCATGGAACCTGCCATATGCCACCATATCAAAGTATCCGGTGCCAGTCAGGCCAAAGACAATGGTCTTTGCTTCTCCCGTTTCCTTGCATTTCATCGCTTCGTCTATGGCAACTTTAATTGCATGTGCGCTTTCCGGCGCAGGAAGGATGCCCTCCACCCTGGCGAACTGCTCTGCCGCCCGGAACACTGCCGTCTGCTCTACGCTCACTGCCTCTATTACTTTATCTTCATACAACTGGGATATAATGGAACTCATGCCATGGTACCTCAGACCGCCCGCATGGTTCGGCGCAGGGATAAAGCCGCTGCCCAGCGTATACATTTTCGCCAACGGACATACTTTCCCCGTGTCGCAAAAATCATATACATATTTCCCTCTTGTCAGACTGGGACAGGACGCCGGTTCCACCGCTATAATACGGTAATCCGCCTCCCCCCTTAACATCTCGCCTGCAAACGGGGAAATCAAGCCGCCCAAATTGGAACCGCCCCCGGCGCATCCGATAATCAAATCCGGCTTGATATCGTACTTTTTCAACGCCGCCTTTGTCTCTTCCCCAATAATGGTCTGATGCAGCAGCACCTGGGACAGGACGCTTCCTAACACATACCGGTACCCTTCCCTGCTGGTAGCCGCCTCTACCGCTTCGGAAATCGCGCAGCCAAGGCTTCCTGAGGTGCCGGGAAACTCTTCCAAAATCTTACGTCCCACCTGGGTCATATCAGAAGGCGACGGCGTTACCTGCGCTCCATAGGTGCGCATCACTTCCCGCCGGAATGGCTTTTGCTCATAGGATACCTTTACCATATACACATGGCAGTCCAAATCAAAATAGGAACATGCCATGGAAAGCGCCGTCCCCCACTGCCCGGCTCCGGTTTCGGTAGTCACGCCCTTTAGCCCCTGCTGTTTTGCATAATAAGCCTGCGCAATGGCTGAATTCAGCTTATGGCTTCCACTTGTATTGTTCCCTTCAAATTTATAATAAATCTTCGCTGGGGTGCCAAGTTTCTTTTCCAGGCAATAAGCCCTCACTAAAGGAGCGGGGCGGTACATTTTATAAAAATCCTGTATTTCCTGCGGAATATCAATATAAGCGTCCGTCTCATTCAGCTCCTGCTTTACCAATTCATCGCAAAATACCCCCTGCAGTTCCTCAAATGTCATAGGTTTCAAGGTACCTGGGTTCAACAGCGGCGCCGGTTTGTTCTTCATATCGGCCCGGACATTGTACCACTGTTTCGGCATTTCCTGTTCTTCCAGGTATATCTTGTATGGTATGTTTTTTTCTGACATTGTTTCTCTCCCTTTCTCGTCCAGCTTACCGCCCCTATGTCAAAAGGAACTTCTGCATGTATACTATTTTGGAATCTCTTTATAAAATTGTATGAAATATCCGGGAAAAAGTCAAGGGCGCCATACATAAATTCTGCAAAAGCCCCCATACTACTTACTGACCAGATTACTTGCAGCCAGTGGATGCAAAACAAACGCTGCCATGCTCTGCAAGCCAGCTTATTGCAATAAAATTTCCATATTGGCTGTCACATCATTGCAACCTATTTAAGAAAGGATAATCCATATGCAGACTGAACCAAAATTTTATATTCACAAAGATACCGGAATGATACTGGAAACCATCACCCATCCACAGGGCGCAGACCTTCATAGCATATGTCCCGCCCTTACGGAGTTGACGCCAAATACTGCAGAAGGCGCTGCGGAAAAGCATCTTCCGGTTATGGAAAAAGACGGCCGCCATATTACGGTCAGCGTAGGCAGTATCTTCCATCCAATGACAGAAGAACACAGCATTACATGGATTTACCTGCTGACACAGACTGGCTGCCAGCGGGTAAACCTGGAACGGACCGGCGAACCGGTTGCCCACTTCTTCCTTTCGGAAGGGGATAAGCCAATCGCCGCCTACGCCTACTGCAACCTGCACGGCTTCTGGAAAACGGAATTTCTGGAGCAAGCGTAAAAAAGACAGGAAAAAGGGCTGGCCCCATTCCCTTTTTGTTACGGCATTTCAGACGCCCTCCGGCTGTCCGGCGCCTGGGTCTGCCAGTGCGCCTTCCGGTTGCCCTGCCCCTGGGTCCGCCCCCGTTCCCTC
>CAJTQO010000088.1 GCA_910578405.1 uncultured Lachnospiraceae bacterium
CTAGTGTAATGTCTGGTTGATAAATATGGTAATATATGGTATCCTAAAAATAAAAAGGTGTGATACTATGGCAAGACCCAAAAAATATATTATCTCTTTATCCGAAACAGACGTTCATAAACTACAGACTATCATCCATAAAAAAGATGCTTCCAAATCTATTATCCGGCGGTGCCAGATCCTCCTGGAGTTGAATGAAAACAACCCAAGACATCTGACCCAGATGCAGATCGCCAATTCTTTTGGCGTCTGCAAGGCAACCGTTTCCAATATCGTGAAGGATTACATAGAACAGGGGCTCGATGCTTCCATCACTTACAAACGCAACCCCAATTCCAACGCAAAACGCAAAGCTGATGGCAGGAACGAAGCCCGCATCATTGAGCTGGCCTGTTCCCAGCCCCCTGAAGGACGGACCCGCTGGACTCTGCGCCTCCTGGAAGAAAAATTAAGGGTGGTGCTGGATACGCCCATAGGTAAAGATGCTATCCGTGATATTTTAAAAAAACGGAACTTAGACCTCACCTGAATGTTTACTGGTGCATACCCCCAAAAGAAAACGCCGCGTTTGTGGCACGCATGGAGGATATCCTGGATGTTTACGAGATGCCCTATGACCCCCGGTGTCCCGTCATATGCATGGATGAAAAACCTTACCAGCTGCTTGGGGAAACAAAGGAGCCACTGCCCATGCGGCCAGGCGATACACAAAAGACGGATTCGGAATACGCCCGGAAAGGGACATGCAGCATCTTTGTGTTTACGGAGCCATTGGCAGGATGGCGGCACGCAACAGCTCGGAAACAGCGCCAGGCAACCGACTGGGCAGAAGAGATCCGCTATCTGTTGGACGAATGCTACCCAGGGTACGAAAAAGTGATCCTTGTCATGGACAACCTGAATATCCATGCGGAAGCATCCCTATATAAGCGGTACAAACCGGAGGAAGCACGGCACTTGGCAAAACGCCTGGAAATCCACCATACACCAGTACATGGGAGCTGGCTGAACATTGCTGAAATAGAGCTGAACGCAATGACCCGCCAATGCCTTGCCCGCAGGATAGAAAATCTGGATGACCTGAACAGGGAACTGAGAGCATGGGAACAGGAACGCAATGCAGAAACCCGGACTGTAAACTGGCATTTCAAATCAGGGGATGCCCGTGAGAAACTGAAGTCACTTTATCCAAAACTCAGTTAATACGAGTTTTGAATATTACCATATTTATCAATCAGACATTACACTAG
>CAJTQO010000089.1:0-550 GCA_910578405.1 uncultured Lachnospiraceae bacterium
TGAAAAACTCGTACACATCCAAGTCCGTCTGCACATAGACGGGGTTGCGTAACATCTGCGCCAGCGTGGGGCGTATCAGTTCCCGGCCATTAAATAAAATGCCCTGTTCCGCAAAGTGCCGGGTAATGTCCCCATAGGAAGTTGTCGGCTCGGCGTACATTTCAAACATCAGCCGGATATTTGCCGCTTCCTCCGGGTTCACTACCAGCCGCTTTGTATTGATACCGTCCATCTTGATAGGCTCCGTATGGAAGCCATAGGGGGCTTTCCCGCCCATCTTGAAGCCCCGCTGACTGCGGGAATAGTAAGCGTCCGTCACCCGCTTCTGTATCGTTTCTCGTTCCAACTGTGCGAACACGATACAAATTTTCAGCATGGCCCGGCCCATCGGGGTTGAAGTATCAAACTTTTCCGTGGAAGAAACAAACTCCACATTGTACTGCTGGAACAGCTCCATCATGGTTGCGAAATCCAGAATGGAACGGCTGATACGGTCAAGTTTGTAGACAATGACTTTTGCTATCAGGCCCTTTTTAATATCCCGCACCAA
>CAJTQO010000089.1:640-976 GCA_910578405.1 uncultured Lachnospiraceae bacterium
TTATCTGTGTATTCCCTGCAACTACCGCCTTTCAATTCGTATTTGCAAAACTCAATCTGGCTTTCAATGGAAATGCTGTCCTTTTTGTCTACCGATTGTCTTGCATAGATTGCGTCTATCCGATTATTCATATTGTCGCTCCTTTTCTTAAAAAAGAAACGGAGCTGCTGACAGTCTTATTATACCGCCAACAGCCCCGTAAATCAATAATGTGGCTGGAAAAACTTACGCCCCGGCTTCCTCTTTCTGCCGCTTGTCGGCGTACTTGCGGAACACCTCATAAAGCTGCTGTTCCAGTTCCCGGCGTTTGGCCGCTTCCTGCTCCGGTGTAAATAC
>CAJTQO010000090.1 GCA_910578405.1 uncultured Lachnospiraceae bacterium
GCTGTTCCTTATAGGTACATGGATATTCTTTGACATGGGGGAAACGGCATTTATCCTGTATGCGGCAGTTTATCTTGCCTTGGGGATAGCGACCATGCTGATTTCCATGCTAATCAGAAAGAAAACGCAGAAGTAACCTGACAAGGTAGGGCGGGCATCCCGGTGTTCTTGCAGACTGAAAATAGGATGGTTTCATGTTTTAAGAGAGAAGGTGACATTATAAAAAAAGGCAATAAGAAAGATAAAATATCTTATTATGTTGGTTGGGGTATGTAGGACCCCCAGCCTCACATTCCAAATAGGCAAGAGAGGGCGGGCAGGCATCCCCGGTTTTCCGGCAGATTGGGGGAATCAGGGAGCAGGAAGAGGATGTATCTATGAAAGAATGTATAAAGAACCGGGTACATGAATTGTACTGGAGAGATGATATAAATTGTGCGAGGACAGCAATCATCTGTTTGGGTGAATTATTTGAAACAGCTATTGAACAGCAAACACTGTGGTCTGCGGTTGGATTGCATGGTGCTGGAGGTTATAGGGCGCAATGCGGCTTAGTTGAAGGCGCACTTATGTTCATAGGGATTTATCTTCATGTGATGGGGAAAACAGAAGATGAAATTGTATCTGCCTGTTATAACTTTGCGTCTGCTTTTGAAAAAACATTTGGTTCATTAAGATGTTTTGAACTACGCCCTACGGGATTTTCAGAAAATGATCCGCCACATATGTGTGAAAATTTGACTTGTAAAGGGATTGAATTTGCGTACCAGTATATTTTGAAGGTCACAAAGAAATATCCTCAATAAGGT
>CAJTQO010000091.1:0-98 GCA_910578405.1 uncultured Lachnospiraceae bacterium
TCATTGAACACAGGTTATTGGGGAAAGGGAAAGCAAACAGGCAAAAATCCAGTATTCATGCGGGTTTGCGGCGAGATGGCTCTCAAAAGCTAACCTTC
>CAJTQO010000091.1:105-661 GCA_910578405.1 uncultured Lachnospiraceae bacterium
TCTTGAACACGCAAATCATCGCCATCGCCAACCAAAAGGGAGGTGTGGGCAAGACCACAACCTGTGCCAACTTAGGGATAGGACTGGCACAGGCCGGAAAGAAAGTGCTTCTCATTGACGGGGACCCACAAGGGAGCCTGACCATCAGCCTGGGCAATCCCCAGCCGGATAAGCTGCCCTTTACCCTCTCTGACGCAATGGGCCGTATCCTGACCGATCAGCCGGTCCGCCCCGGCGAGGGGATTCTGCGCCACCCGGAGGGCGTGGACCTGATGCCGGCGGATATTCAGCTGTCCGGTATGGAGGTGTCGCTGGTAAACGCTATGAGCCGGGAAACGATTCTGCGGCAATATCTGGACAGTGTAAAGGGGCAGTATTCCCATATCCTCATAGACTGCCAGCCCTCCCTGGGTATGCTCACCGTCAACGCGCTGGCCGCCGCCAACCGGATCATAATCCCCGTCCAGGCGGAGTATCTGCCCGCCAAAGGGCTGGAACAGCTGCTCTCTACGGTGAACAAGGTCAAGCGGCAGATCAACCCGAAACTGCAAATAGA
>CAJTQO010000092.1 GCA_910578405.1 uncultured Lachnospiraceae bacterium
GTATGTCAAGCCCACGACAAAAAAATTTACAACTTTTTTTGAGGATTTCCGGGCAACCGCATAGTTGCCCGTAGCTGCTTAATACGGTATTCATGGCTCATGCCTCCTTTCCCGGTTCGCTTATCCCTAAGAAATCCTGCGTCACGTATTCAATCTCAATCCGGTCTCCCGGAAAGATATAGACCTTACTGATAAGTCGGTCAATCAGGGCTTGCGTCAGTGTGTCGGCATTGCCTACTTCCTGGGCGATTTCCCGCTGTTTCAGCTTTGCTTCATAATCGCTCTGTATCTGCTTGGTCTGTGCGGTAATGGCGGCATGGACATTCTTTGCCTGCACCAGCTCCGCATCATATACCGCTTTGCGCTTCTGGTAGGTTTCCAAGTCAATCTCTCCAAGCGCATACTGTTCATAAAGCTGCCGTTTGCTGTCCTGGATAGAGCGCAGCTTTTCTTCGTGCTCGGCCTGCTGGACCGTCTGCAAATTCAGCTTATCCTTGCTGCTGTCAATCCCCAGCGCCGGACGCATCTGCGCCCGGATTGTTTCAAGGACCGCCTGCTCCAGATCAGCCATTTTCACCCTCACCCCATGGCAGGGGAGGGTTTCTGCCACTTCGGAGTGACGGCAGTAAAACCACGTTCCATTTC
>CAJTQO010000093.1 GCA_910578405.1 uncultured Lachnospiraceae bacterium
GTTCTCCTCCGGCAGCTTCAAGTCCGGGATATAGTAATCTCCAACAAGGATATAATCAATTCCGTTTTCCGTTATTCTTGGTTTCAATTCGCTCATGTTCCTTACCTCCTGTGGAAGCAGGCTCGTCTGGTACTAACTCAATCACATCGGTAATCTCACAATTCAGCGTTTCGCAGATACGGGCTAATGTATCCATACTGATGTGCTTTCCCTCTTTACTCATGTTGGCAATCATATTTGTGGTCAGGCCAGCGGCAAGCCTTAAATCCTCTTTCCTCATGTTACGCTCTAACAGTGTGTGCCAGAGTGGTTTATAGCTGATGTGCATATTGTTTTCCTGCCTTTCTACCCATACCACCGGGGCGGCTGCCCCGGCAGGAACTTTTCTCTTATTATAACACCAATCTTGTGTAATCACAATTTATTCTTGTATCTTGCCGCTGATACCGTCTGGATTGTGCTTTTCCCTATCCGGCTGACTGCCGGACGGGTCGGGCTTTAGTCGGGCAATTCTACCTTGCCGACAAAAGAGTAATAGATTTCGATTTCCTGTCTGCGGAGCTTCC
>CAJTQO010000094.1 GCA_910578405.1 uncultured Lachnospiraceae bacterium
TGGGGCGTGCAGGTTGGGGGAATGAATTTTCAAACACGCTCTAGCACATGAATTTCCTTTTGTTTCAACTGGCCAAGCAGGGAAAGCGTCTTCAATATTGTCCGTTTCAAAAACGCTGTCCCCTCGCTGTGTTTTAATATGAATCATATTTTTCAACCTTGTCTGTAAGTTCCGAAGCTGTGCCACAAAAAGCAATAGTTCCATAACTTAAAACAACATTATGGTATTAAGTTTCTACTCCGGCCTTTCTTGTGGGGATAAACCTCTCCACATTGTCGGCTGACTGCAAAGCGGCTCTATCCGATAGTTACCTTATGCATTTTCCTCTGACAATCGGCAAATCCACCCACCTTTGCGTTCCCTCACTTTTGCAATCATTTCCATAACTTCACGCTAACCGTCACATTCATTATCTGCATACTGTGCGCTTTGCAATTTCTATTTGACAAGCATAGGCATTTCTTTCGCGTGTTCCAATTCCCGCAACGCTTTTTCTAAATTTCCGCTTTTATTATTTTAATTC